>JAZUAO010000029.1:0-37923 GCA_045638025.1 Candidatus Gastranaerophilaceae bacterium | reverse complement strand
GGAAACAATCCAAAAGTTCATCATTCTGACAAACTTTAGTCATTTTGAAATGTTTTGACAATTCATCAACAAAACTCGCCGTCGAATTATGCCCCAACAACGTCATTTCTGTATTCATAACCTTCAATGCGGCTTCTAATTCTTTTCAAAAACCTCAGCATTTGTATCCCAAACTTTTTTATTATAATCCGCAACTAGTGTAGGAATTGTCATTGCCGCTACAATACCTATTATACCTAATGTTATTAATACTTCTGCGAGAGTGAATGCTTTTTTATTTTTTAACATACCTATCATATTCCTTTAATTTCCAACTTAATAACAACAAGAACAATTTTGTAACGAAATTTATACAAACAATTCATATAAAACTACAGCGCAAGACACACTTAAATTTAAAGATTCGACTGTACTTGCCATTTCAATTTTTACACTATTGGTTGCAAAATTTATCAACTCTTCTGATAATCCATCCGCTTCACTTCCAAACATAACAACACAAGGCAGTTTTGTTTCAAAAGTTTTTAAATAATTATTGGTTCTTGGTAAGGTTGCTATTCTTTCAAAATTCGCAAATAACTCCTGCAGTTCACAAAATTCTTTAACTTCGACAACTGGAATTTTCCACAAATTACCAACTGAAGCTCTTACGCATTTTGGATTGTATAAATCAACACTTTCACCGTACAAAACAACAGCATCTGCGCCAAATGCAACTGAAGTTCTAAGTATTGTACCCAAATTCCCCAAATCTTTTATATTTTCAAGTAAAACAACTTTTTTTGCTTTCTTTAAAGATGATTTCTCATAAACTTTTTTATAACCAACAGCAACTGCATCTGGAGCTGAATCTGTAGTTGATATTTTTTTTAAAACAGGTTCTGTTGTAGAAATAATTTTTTCACCTAAAAAAGAATATTCGTTTACTTTATCAGCCAAAACAAACACATACTCTACTTTTATACCTGCATTAAATGCTTCTTCTATAGCTTTATAACCTTCAAGCAAAAACTTTTCTGTTCTATATTTTTTTTGCTGAAGTTTCACGGTTTCTTTCACCAAATCATTATTTACACTTGTAATTTCCATCTATATAACTCCAAATTCATCAAGCCATTGTTTTTCTTCTTCATTCAACATTGAGTAATCAATTAATTTTTTTTCATAAGGTACATGAACAAATGAATTAATTTTACCATTTTTTAAATAACAAGAATTTTCAAGCCTTACTCCAAAATATTCCGCATTATACAATCCAGGTTCAATTGTAAAACACATATTTTCTTTAAATGGCTCTTTTGCTATCTCACTTTTTCCAAGATTAGGAGGTGCTTCGTGAACACTTACACCAATTCCATGCCCTAATCCATGATTAAATACAAAACCATCAATCTTATTTTCCTCAAAAAATGCTCTAGTCTTATTATCTATTTCAAAACCAGAAGTATTTTTATCAATTTGAGTATTATAAGCTCTTAAAAACGCCTTTAATACCGTTGTATAGACTTGTTTCTGCAATTCTGTAGGCTCACCTTTTACAAAAACTCTTGTTATATCAGTCGCTAATCCACCTTCAAAATACGCACCACAATCAATTAGAATAAGACTTCCATCTTCAATAATCTCATCTTCTGATGACTTTGAATAATGAGCTAAAGCTGAATTTTTATCTTTTGCTACAATCGAATTAAAACTTAATGATTTTGCACCATTATTTAAAAATTCTTCTTCTAATTTTTGTGCAATATCAAATTCTGAAATATTATCTTTATTTAAAATATATTCTCTTATTACTAAAACAGCTTTATCCGTTCTTTTAAAAGCATCGAGAAAATGTTCAATTTCAGCATCTGTTTTAACAGATTTCATAAGCTTTATAGGGCTATTTTTAATTTCTACCACTTTGTCTTTTATCAAAGAAAAATCATACGCATTAATCGTAGATTTATCAATGTAAATCTTTTTATCCAGCGTTTTAATATAATTTTCAAATTCATTCAAATCTTCAAATAAATGGGCTTCATCTTTTAAAACCACAACTTTAGCTTGAACTTTAGAAGAAAATGGCATTGAAAAATCTCTCATATTAAACAAATACGAAGCTTCTTCTAAATTAGTTACTAAAATCGCCTCATCATCTTTCAAATTCAACTCTGAAATTTTTTCTTCAACTGTTTTACCGGTTAATTGAATAGGCAAAACTTCTCTAGAACCAATATTAGAATATTCATAAACATCCATCGGATCAACTGGCAATAATTTTGTTTTAACCCGTTCTTGAATTTTTTCAACAATGACCTGAGAATTTTTTTGCGAAAAAACTCCTAATGTCGCATCCTTAGGCACCTTATTCAACATTTCTTCTAAGAAAGATTGTCCTGTTTGAAGCTTCACAACAGTAATAACATCATGATCGACTTCTTGATCAGCCTGAATATGATAACGGCCGTCAACAAACAAAAATACATCTTGCATTGAAACAAGGGCATCACCGGTAGAACCGGTGAACCCTGTTAAATGATAACGAGAATTTTCTGCCAAAGTATTATATTCCACCAAAAATTTGTTTGTGGAATTTACAAGCAAATAGTCGATTTTTTCTTCGACCATAAATTCTCTTAAAATAGATAAAACTTTAGTCATTATTTTTTGTCAGTTAATTGGATTAAGTGCCATCCAAATTGAGTTTGAACAGGTTGAGAAACTTCTCCAACTTCCATTGAAAAAGCAGCATCCTCGAATGGTTTTACCATCATACCACGTCCAAAAAATCCTAAATCCCCACCATTGTAGCCAGATGGGCACAAAGAATATTCAGAAGCGGCATCTGCAAATGATTTACCATTTTTAATTTCATTTAAAAGATTGATAGCTTCTACTTCTGTTTTAACCAAAATGTGGCTTGCTTTTACTTCTGTTGTCATAATTTAACTCCTTCTTTTTAAAGGAATTATAAAATAAAAAGAATATTAGAACAAGCCCCAAAAAAGAAGTAAGTCCAACATATTTTAAACCAAACCGCAAAAGAAAAAACTCTTATCGCAACCCCGAAAAAGTGTCTGGACACATTGAACTTACATATTCATGATAACTTTTTTTTAGCACTATTTCACCATCCTTAAGAGTAAGTTTTCAGCAAGGGAAAATCCTTTTATTTTACTAATCCTAACGAATTAGAAATTAAGTAGTTGCAAAAAAAATTTGTTTATTCTAATATAAGACTGTTGCGGAAGTAGCTCAGTTGGTAGAGTATCTGCCTTCCAAGCAGACTGTCGCGAGTTCGAGTCTCGTCTTCCGCTCCATAAAAAAACTCCCCTTAAGGGAGTTTTTTTATTGCTAATAATATAAAACTTATGAATAATAAAAATAAAATCAAAATAGGAATTATAGGTTGTGGAATAATAGGCGAAACACTAATTGTATTTTATTGTCCAGTTTGGCCAGAAGTAAAAAGTAAAACTGTCATGCTGAACTTGTTTCAGCATCTTGCCAATTAGGCGTGTTCACTACATTCTGGTTAGACCCTGAAATAAATTCAGGGTGACAAAATGGTCGGAAGTCTATAAATCCAAACTGAACGAAAATGGACTATTCTTGCACTTTTTTGCACACTTTTGCATTAACCTTGCACAAAATTGCACTAATCGGCTCTTTATTGTTGGGTTTCACCCAACCTACCAACTAAATTAAAAATATTTAACCTATTCTGCAACTAAGCCTTCAAATTTAAAAAAAATTAAAGAATTAATAAGGGCAACGGTCGCATTCGCAACTAACTTTATGAGGGAAATATCCTCGTCCTATCAAGCGATTATATCTAACGTCATCAACATGTTGCGAACATTTAAACAAGCCGTCTTTTAAATCCATAAGTGTAAGTATAAACCTATCATCATTATAAATTTCATTAGAAACAACCATTGAACTTGTCCATTTGTTTGAGTTCATTGCTTCAGCAGTTTCATAAGTATTACATAAGAATCTATCACCTCTATGATTTATGTCTATAACAGAATATTTTGTTGGTTTAATACTTTTTATTTGTTTTACTGTATCTTTTGCGAATTTATAATATTCTTTCCAATAAGCTGAGTCTCGTCGTCCTGTTGTACAAGATTTTGCATATTTGAGCCCTTCTTCAATATAAGCTTGCGCTTGTTGAGAAAATTTCGCTCTGAAATTAATGCTATGATTTTGTGATGAAGATTCTATACGCATTTATACCTCCGTGTTATTAATATCTACAGAATTAAAACCTCTAAAAATATTTTTTGCTAATTAAGTAAAAATATCAAACATCCTGTCCTTTCTTCTTAAACCACGTGTTAAAATATACTAATCAATTGGCTTGAACGCAACAATCAAAATTGCTCAATTTTAAAATTAGATCCACAAAAAGGCTTTCTCACTGACATATCTTGTGCTGATATCATATTTATAAATATTCACATTCCAACAGTAAATGGAGCTCAAGAACTTGATAACCTAAAAAATATTTTAAGAGAATGCCCAGATGTCCCAATTTTTATCAGGTCAACACTTCTCCCTAAAACTTGCGACACATTGCGCAAAGAATTTAATAAAGACATCAATTTCATGCCAGAATTTTTAACCGAAAGAGATGCTCAAAAATGTTTTGATAATCAAACCTTGATTTTCACAAACCATACTGAATTATTAAAACGAATTTTTATTAATAGAGATTTCATTGAAATGAGCTCTTTAGAAGCAGAAATTGCAAAATATACACATAATATTTTTGGAGCGCTAAAAGTGACTTATTTTAACGGCATTTATGAACTCTGCCAAAACCTTAATGCAGATTATGAAAACGTTCGCAAAGGAAGCTTATTAAGTGGATACATAAACAGTACTCACACTTTAGTTCCAGACCCAGACGGTAAATTAGGTTATGATGGGAAGTGTTTTCCTAAAGATGTTGAGGCTTTTATAAATTATACAAATGACCTTAATTTGCACACTTTAATAGAAAAATTACCACAAGTTAATAAAAAGTATAGAAAATAATAATTTCAATTGGCAAAAATAATTTTTAGGAGTTTTGAAATAAAAAAAAGGAGTATGCATGTCAGTAAAATTTAATCTAGCAAAACCAATAACTTACAAAATAGGCAACATTGAACAAACATTGAGGGAAGGTACTATTGCTAACGGTAACAAATACATAAACTGGGCAAGAGAAGTTTCACCATATCAAACAAAAGAAACAACAGGAGTTTTAGAAAAAATTCCTAACACAGATTATTTTTCCGATTTATATTCATTTATTGTAAGAAAAGCAATATATCTAACAAGAGATGGCGTTGAACAAACTAGAATTGAAAAACTAACTAATGGCAAAGGTTCAACTGTAACCTATATGGAAAACGGTATAAGAACAATGAAACATTCTTACGATCCTAGTGGCGATTTGATAAAAACAACTTTATACAATGACAACGGATTACCTGTAAAAATAATTCAATAAATTCATTAAAACTAATATAAATCAATACAAATATCCTTTTGAAATAATCATAAACTTCAAAAGGATATTTTCTATTAAAAATGTGGTATAATAACCATAGAGGCATCCTAAGAGTTATCTATATGGTCAAACCGAAAATAAAAAAAATTACTTCGGAAAATTATCTTAAATATTATTATGACATCCCTTACGAGGGTTCAACTTCTGCTGGGAAACCTCTGAGACGATTACATGATATCCGATGCCCATATAGAGGGATTAAAATTATTTCAAGTGATGCTATTCGCAGCTTCGAAAAAAAATTAGCAGAATGCAAAGTTGCAGAAGATTATGTAAATCTTTTACACGGATATACAGATTTTATGCTTCCAACGGAAAAATCAATGTATGCAATATTTTGTGATTTTGCAAACCTTAATCCGAATGACAACTTACAAAATTGCTTACAAATGATTTGCGACAATTGCCTCACTCGTCTAAAACTTGAAGAATTTGAAGTATTAGATGAAGTCGATGAACTATCAAGAAAACTTTCCCCAAGTACAGCATTAAAATTAAGAGAAAAAACTACAAAATGTCGCCAATTAATTTTAAGTAATAACAAAAAAGACACATTCAAACGAAAAGAGTTTTTAAGTTCATTAGAAGAAATTCAACCAAAAGAAAATGAACGCGAAATATTTATTGAAATAAAAACCAAAGCTCTATTTTTACCAACTTCAGAAAGTAGTAAAAACGCATTCATCGTCAAATATTGCAAGCGAAAACAACCAGAAATTGCGCGACGTATTTTTATTGCATCAACAGCATCTATTGAGCACGTAACACCAGCATCTAATGGGGGAATAAATTCTATTGGGAACTTCTTACTCACAACAGCTAACGGTAATCGATACAGAGAAAATATGCCTTTATATATTTATATGAAAAGATTTCCTGAAATTCCAAATTACATGCAACAATACATAGATGATGTAATCGAAGCAATACATCAAGGTAAAATGCAAGGTAATGAAACTTATCCTTATAAAATTAAAAAGAAACTTTTTGATGAATCAGAAGGACGAATTTTAATTAGCCTTTCTAAATACAACTATACAGAAGAAGAGGCAGCAGAAGCTGTCAAAGAATACGAACATCGTTGGGATAAATATAAAAAATCATATTAATAAAAGCCATTTTCTAACTTTTTATGGTATAATTTTTTCTGTAAGGAGTTGAAAATTATGAAAGTTGCTGTTATTTCTGATATCCACGCTAATTTAATAGCGTTGCAAGAAGTTTTAAAAGATATGGCCTCAGAAGGCTGTGAACGAGTTATTTGCTTAGGTGACATCGTTCTTGCAGGCCCTCAACCTAAAGAAACAATTGAGTTCTTTAAACAACAAGATTGGCTTGTAATCCAAGGAAATACTGATAAATTAATCGTTGATTTTGGAAGCGAAGTATTGGAAATGCTTGAAGCAAGATTTCCTGTTATGGCGAAATCTATTGTTGATGATATTGCTCAATTAAGTGACGAAGATATTGCTTATTTAAGTGAACTTCCTCCTCAAGTAATGCTTGAAGTTGGCGGGTTAAATTTACATTTAGTTCACGGTTCGCCAAGAGCTAATAACGAAGATATTATGCCAGGAATGCCTATTGAAGCTATTGAAGAAATTATTGCTGACACTCCTGCAGATTTAATTTTATGCGGTCACACTCACACACCATGTGGATATCAAACAAACAGCAAACAAACTGTTGTTAACGTTGGTAGTGTAGGCCGTCCAATGACACCGACACCGCTAGCTTGTTATGCTGTCTTAGATATCGATGATGGCAAATTCAGCATCAAACACAAATTTGTAGAATACGACAGAGAATTCGCAGCACAACTTGTTAGAGAAAGAGGATTTGAAGGCGCTGACAAACTTGCAGAATTAATTATTAATCCTGTTGTCCGTCACGTATAGTTCTATGGCTTTGTTTATGGTATAGTAATAGAAGATTTTGAAAGAAATTTATTATGAATATTGATAAAGAAAAACTTGTTTCTTATATAAAGAAACTTAACGAACCGAAAGTATTAGTAGTTGGCGATTTAGCCTTGGATGAAATGATATATGGAGATGCAGAGCGTATTTCGCGTGAAGCTCCTGTACTTATTTTGCAACATACAAGAACCAAATTAATTCTTGGTGGGGCATCAAACGCAGCCCATAACGCATCAACATTAAATAGTGGAAAAGTTGGAGTTATTGGAGTTTGTGGCGAAGATTATTATTCAGGTCAATTAATCGAAACTTTTGAAAAAGCTAACGTTGATTGCCGTTACTTAGTCAAAGACTCAACAAGAAAAACTACTACAAAAACCCGCATCTCTGGTTCGATTACAACGTCTATTACACAACAAATAGTTAGAGTAGACAGACAAACTAACGCACCAATCTCTAAATTGACAGAAGATAAAGTAATTGCCAATTTAGAAAAAGCAATTCCTGAATATGATGCAATTGTATTGTCAGATTATCACATTGGAACATTAACCAAAAGAGTAATTGAATCAACTATCAAGCTTGCGAACAAATATAACAAAATTATTGTAGTTGATGCTCAAAAAGATTTAGGTTCATATAAAAATGTTACTTCAATGACTCCAAACCATCCTGACACCGAAAAATCCGTTGACTTTGAACTCAAAACAGAAATGGATTTAGAAAAAGCTGGTGACAAATTACTATCAGATACAAAAGCAAAAGCAATTTTAATTACTTGTGGTGCTGATGGTATGTTTGTTGCAGAACCTAAGAAAAAATACACTAAAATCCCTGTATTCAACAAATCAGAAGTATTTGATGTTACAGGTGCTGGTGATACTGTTACTGCTGTTTATACACTAGCATTAGCAGCTGGAGCTGATTATGTTTATGCAGCTATCATCGGTAATATCGCCGCAAGCATCGTTGTTAGACAGTTTGGTTGTGCAACTACGACAATAGATGAATTACTTGCTGCTGCCGAAAATTTATAGGAGAATTCCCATGGAAAAAATTACTTCATTATTAAAACAAATAAGACCAGTTGATTTTATAATAATCGCAGGTGTGCTTCTTGCTCTTATTGTAGGATTTTTCACTTTTACTAATGTAAGACAGACTGCAGATAGACAAATAGAAGCGACTTCAAAAATCAGATTTGACGTTTTTGTTAGAGGCGTAACTCTAACAGGAGAAGGACTTCCAATGAAAAAGGAAGAAAAAACATTTATTAGCATAAGAAATGTTCCTTATTCTGAACTAGATATTATTGATGTTAAATCAGACAGAAAGAAAATGATTCTTCCTACTTTTAACTCTAAAAAAGTTATTGTAGTTGAAGATGTTTCTCAAGCTAATTTGTATGATATCATCATTACGCTTGAAGATACCGCTAAAATAACAAAAGATGGAGCAGTTGTCGGCGGTAATAAAATTAAAATGGGTTTACCTATAACTTTAGAGGGCGAAGACTACAGATTTAACGGTATTGTTTCAGATTTGAAATTAGTACCTGACACACACGAAGCTGTAAATAATCACGATACTAAATACGATGTTCAGTAATTTACTTTTTAAAATTCAAGATAAATTTAATTGGTTATATAAAAATAGTCTATTTTTACAGAAAATAGATTTTTTCATATTGTGTTCTATTTTGGCAGTATTTGTAGCATCAACTTTTTTATCATCTGATCATATAGGGTTTATTGCTTTAATCACAATATTTTTGAGCATTTTGAAATTAATTACAAAGCAAGGTGAAAAATTTACTTTTAATTTGTTTGAAATTTTCTTAATTGCATATTTTATGATTGTTGTAGTTAGTCTAGCTGGTTCAACACTATTTGTACTAAGCTTAAAAGGATTTTTAAAAACTTTTGTGTATATTGGTTTTTATTTTTCAGTAGCGCATTACCTTAAAAAGAATTTAAACAAATTACCTCTAATCTGTTTTACTATCGCAGGTTGTGTTTGTTTTGAAAGTATAGTGGCATTTTTGCAAAATTTTGCGCACGTCGAAGCTATTTCAACTTGGCAAGATACCTCACATTTAAATCCTGAACAAGTAATGACAAGAGTCTATGGAACATTAATGCCGCTTAATCCTAATCTTTTAGGTGGGTATTTTGTTGTCGGGATTCCTACAGTTTTTGCTATTAGTGCACTTTCACTTTGGCAAAAGAAATATAAACGTGCAATAACAATGATATTTTTTTCATTACTTGCAGTTGTAGCATTATTTTTAACTGGTTGTCGTGGTGCATATTTAGCTTTGTTGTTGATTCTAGGATGTACTTTTTTAGTTAGCGCAAAATTTTTCTGGACAACATACAAAAAAATATATCTAAGCATTATTGGTTCAACGGTTGCATTATTTACATTTGCATTAGTTTCTTTAGCATCATTAAGAGCTCGTTTTTGTTCAATATTTGCAATGCGAAATGACTCATCAAATTCTTTTAGATTCAATGTTTATCAATCATCTTTAGAAATGTTTAAAGACAATTGGCTTTTAGGAATCGGCGTTGGCAACAAAAATTTTAGAGAAATTTATGGATTATACATGAAAACAGGCTTTGATGCCTTAAGCTCATACAATGTATTTTTAGAAATTGCCGTAGAAAGCGGTATATTTGCCTTATTAGCATTTACAGGTTTCATTTTTGTTTGCATAAAAGACGCCATAAAAATAATACTGACCTCTCAAGATGTCAAAAAAATAATTTTTGTTTCAATGGCGATGATTTCAATATTGGCAGTTATGTTCCACGGTTTTGTGGATACAGTATTTTTCAGACCACAAATACAATTTGTTTTCTGGACAATGGTTGCTACGATTTCAGCATATAACGAATAACTACAAATCTTCTACTAAAAAGAAACTTGCTTTTGCTAGTAACTCTCTTTTATGTTCATAACAACAAGCATTGTGAACAATTTGCTGATATTCACGCACAATACTAATAACATCATCAACACTCAACTTAACCAATCTTCTTTCATTTTCAATAATTCTTGCCATAAAATATCCTCCAAAAATATTTACGACAACTTCTTACGAAAACCTTTACAAAATCGACCAAACTGTTTATAAATCATTGTTCAAATTTTAAAGTCCAGTTTTTTGATTCAATTTAAAATGTTCAACTAACAACAATATTGAAGCAAATTCATTAAAAAATTGATCTATCTGTTTTGGATTTTCAAGTTTTCCAAATAAACTTCCTATTTCAAAAAGATTTTTATTAGTCGTAATTGCAAACATTACACTATCACCATAAAACGCACATTTTGCTCGTTTAGCTCCGAACGCTGTTTGCAAATTCATAAATCTTTCCATAAACGCTGTTGTAATTAAGTAGCGTCCTTCTATTTCATCTGTAGAATATGCATTAAACTTCTTTTCAAATACTGGGTCTTCCAAGTGTATCGGCTTTAATAATTGTTTCTGTAGCTTCTTTTTATTTCGTTCTTTGATTGTCAAAATGAGAATAACTAAAGCCACTATTGAAACAATAATAATTACTGGCATTTCCCCTGTCGCAATCGCTTGCAAAATTATAATTAATGGCGCTAAAAATAATCCCCAAACTCCAGTCGCCTTCGTGTTCATATCACCTTTGGTTGAAATCATAGTTTTTGCTCTTACTGGCTTATTTGATTCATACTTTATCACAACACCATTGAACACAACATGATAACGCCTATTTTTCCCAGAACCAGACTCATAAGCTAAATGAGTTTCGGCTATTTCAAATTTAACACCCTTATATTCACCTTCAAATCCATCATCAGTATTGCGTCTATTAAAATGAGAAAAGAGCTCACTTTGGTTTAATTCATCAGAACCAATAGCTTTGTCCTTCCAAGTGATTGTCCCAAATATATCTAATATTGGCTTTAAACAATACAATTTTAATTCTTTTACAAACTTAGTATTCATATAAATCGGAACAAAAATCATAAGAATAATAGTAACAATTAGAAAGAGAGGCCAGAGCTCTAAAAAAATACTATTAAAAAGAACCGAAACTAATGCCAATAAAAAAATTATACCAGCATAAATAAACCATATTTTATTAAGATAATCTTTTCTTTTGCTTTCAAATCTTGTCAATAACGGCAAAACTTTTTTGTGATAAGTCAAGTAAAATTGCTTTCTATATTCTGCCATCAATTTTTCTGTGTTATTCATACTTCACCTCTCCATTAAATATACACTAAATTTGAATAAATGTTTTCATACGATTAACCGAAAAAAATAAGAGGACCTTCTAAAAGATCCTCTTATAATTATTTAATGAAGATTATTATTCTTCGTCATCTAGAGCAAAATCCGGAGCTCCAAACATACCTTCGATTTCTTCCAAAATCGCAGATGGTTTTCTAGCTTGGTTTCTTTGTGCTACTGCACGTCTTCTAGCTTCACGTTCTTTTTCTTCATTTGCATTTGACAAGTGGTGGAAACCGGTACCAGCCGGAATCAAACGACCAATGATAACGTTTTCTTTCAAACCTCTCAACAAGTCTTTTTTACCGTCAACTGCTGCTTCAGTCAAGATTCTTGTAGTTTCTTGGAATGAAGCTGCTGAAATGAAGCTTTCAGTGTTCAATGAAGCTTTAGTAATACCTAACAACATGTATTCGCAAGTTGCAGGAGCTTTACCTTCAGCTTCAACTTGTTTGTTAGCTTCTTCAAAAGATTGAAGTTCAACAAGTTCACCAGGTAACAAGTTAGTATCACCAGCATCAAGAATTTTAACTTTCTTAGTCATTTGACGAACAATAATCTCGATGTGTTTATCAGCGATTTCTACACCTTGTGAACGGTAAACACGTTGTACTTCGTCAACCAAGTATTGTTGAGCCGCTTCTGGACCACAAAGTCTAATAACGTCATGTGGGTTCAAAGGACCACTTGTTAATGGCTGACCTTTTATAATTTTTTGTTTGTCGTGAACAATAATGTTAGCATCAATTGCGTATTTGATTTCAACTCTGCCGTTTTCATTTACTAAGTATAATCTTGGTAAATCTTCGTCAGTTTCGATTTCTGCAACACCATCTTCTTCCGCAAGGATAGCACAATCTTTTGGTTTACGACCTTCTAAAAGTTCTTCAACCCTTGGCAAACCTTGTACGATGTCACCAGTTTTTTGTCTTTCAAATACCAATGTAGCAACCATATCACCACGAAGTACTAATGCACCTGATTCAACTTGTAACATTGTACCTGGGCTGATCAAATATGGTCTACCAGTTCTGATTGTAACTTCGCCTTTATTTACGGCAGTAACCATACCAGAAACTGTTGATTTTTCACCATTTGAAGAAATAATTGAATCTGTTTTTACAAAATCACCTTTCTTAACTGATGCTTTTCCAGAAATTGCAAGAACTTCTTCATATTTTTCACTTGTTAATAAAAGTCTTCTGTTATCAGTTTTGTTTTCATTGATAGCAGCTACCCCTTCATTAATTGCTAAAACTTGAGTTTTTGCAATTGGAGTTTTTGGAGCGATAGTTTCGCCATCTTTTACTAACAATTCAGTTTGAAGAGCAGATGCAAGTTTTGCATTACCTTCAAATTCACGACGAACAATTAAGTTTTCAAGAACAACAATTCTCAAATTACCTTTGTCATCAAGTTCTACCATACCTTTAAGGTGTGATAAGTAACCTTGCATTTGAAGAACTAAACTTGTTCTTGTAATTGTTGAACCGTCAAGATTTCTAACTCTAGCACCGTCTTTGTATTGAAGTTGAGTTACAGGTACGATATCAATCAAATCATCTGAAGAATTAAATTTAATTGAAACGTCTTTTTGTTCAACTTCTAATACTTGAACAGGTCTTACCAAAATTTGAATTGGTTGATTAGAAATATTGTCTTCATCCAATGAAAGTCCGCCATCAAGTTCTTCATCTAAGTCGTCAATATCTAACTCATCTAAAGATGAATCCATGATAGTAACGATAGAAGTTTCTTTAACTTTGATACCTTCAGCAATTACTGTACCTTTTTTAACAACTTCACCTTCATCAACTTTCAATTCTGAAACACTTGACAATGTGTGAACTTCACCAGGTCTAACAGTAATTTCGTGGATAATTTCATTATATTCTTTGAATTCAACGATACCATCGATGTGACAATAAACGTCTTTAACAATTTCTGTACCAGCTGTAACAAATGTTCCGTTTTCAACCATTTTTAAAGAACTATCTTTAGAAACTTGGTGAATTTCTTCAGGAATAAATACAACTGTACCAGGTTTTGTGATGATTTGGTTTTCGTCAACTTCTACATCAACATATCTGATTTCGCCTGAACTTGTTACAGCACATTCGTCATCAATAAGCTCAGCGATGATCATACCATTTTCAACTGTTGTATCAACAGGAGCTTTAACGATATATTTTTCACCTGTTTTTGAAACTGTCCACAATTGTTCTTTTTTAGTATGTTCAAATGTAGCATTTTCTGGCATCAAAGCAGCAATTACGATTGTAATTTCTTTACCTTGAACAATTTTCTTAATTTTCTTACCTTCAAAAGTTACATCTTCAATAACTAAATCTTCACCGAAGCGAACTTCACCACCGTGTTCAGAAATTGTTAATGTTTCTGCTAGTTTTTCACCAGCATTAATTTTTTGACCATCTTTTACAAGAACTTTTGAACCGCCTGGAAGGTTATATACGTCACCACCAAGTACCCAAACAACACCTTGTTTGTTAGTAGTTCTTGAAACGTTACCTTGTCTGTCTTTCTTTTCATCAGCAACGAAATCTTCGTAAATAACTTCACCACTCAAATCAGCATTAATATCTTTTGTAGCTTTTTCTGTTAAACGAGAACCGTCACCTTGAGAAGCTGGTTCATAAATAGCAAGAACAAAACCTTTTTCTACTTGCATACCATTTGTAAAGAATACAGTTGAACCAGCTGGAATATGATATTTATCAGTTCTTTTAGCACCTTTAATTTCAATATCAGCTTCGTAGTTAGAAACTTGTACGATATCACCGTGACGAGTTCTTAACTCACGAGTTTTAACACTTGAAATAACTTCACCGGCACTTTTAACTTCGATACGTTTCATCGCACCAGAACCTTTAAATACACCACCAGTGTGGAATGTTCTCATTGTTAACTGTGTACCAGGTTCACCGATTGACTGAGCTGCGATAATACCAATTGCTTCACCAACATCAACAAGTTTTTGAGTAGTTAAAGCCCAACCATAACATTTTTGGCAAATACCATATTCAAGTCCGCAAGTTAAACCTGAACGAACTTTCAATTCTGTTAGGTTAAGGTGAGAAATTCTCTTAACATCTTCTCTGTCCATTGTTGTACCAGCAGCAACAAGAACTGTACCATCAGTATCTTTAATATCTTCTGCTACTGTTCTACCTAATAATCTGTCGATTAGAGGAACAATAATAGCTTCACCATCAACAATTGGTTTCATATTGATTGATTTTGTTGTATGACAATCATCAGCTCTGATGATAACGTCTTGAGCAACGTCAACCAAACGTCTTGTTAAGTATCCTGAGTCAGCTGTTTTCAACGCTGTATCTACAAGACCTTTACGAGCACCATATGATGAAATGATGTATTCTGTAACGGATAGACCTTCTTTAAAGTTTGATTTAATTGGCAAGTCGATGATTTGACCTTGTGCGTCTGCCATCAAACCACGCATACCAACCAATTGTGATACCTGTGATAAGTTACCTCTCGCTCCAGAGAATGCCATCATATATACAGGGTTTAATCTATCAAAGTTTTCAACTACTTGTTCTGTCAATTTTGCAGTTGTTTCTGACCAAGTGTCGATAACTTTTGTATATCTTTCAACTTCAGTAATTTCACCTTTTAGGTATCTGTTAGTTGATTTTTCGATTTCTGCTTCTGCCTCTTTTAATAAATCTTTTTTAGCAGCAGGAACTTGCAAGTCAGCAATAGAAATCGTTGTACCTGATTTGGTAGCATATTTATAGCCCAAGTTTTTTAGGGCATTTGCTAATTCAGCAGTTTTTGCACCGCCGTACTCCAAATACATTTGTGAAAGCAAATTGTTTAATGCTTTTTTATCCATTTGCTTGTTAATGTATTCAGGAGTCTTTTTACCATGTGTGTATGTTGTTTCCATTATACTTTTATCCTTTTTCTTTTAGTAATTCTTACTTAAAATTGCCCTATGCTAAGGCTTTTTTAACTGCTTCGTTGAAGATGATTCTACCAACGGTAGTTTCAATTCTTTCACCTTTTTCATTTCTTACAACGATTTTGTCGTGTAAGCTAATTACACCAACTTCAAGAGCTGAAATTGCATCTTGGAAGTTGTAGAAGTAACCTTTTGGATCAGCTTCTGGGTTTTTCAAGATAGTTAAGTAATACATACCTAATACCATGTCTTGAGAAGGTGTAATAATTGGTTTACCGTTTGCAGGAGCCAAGATGTTGTTAGTAGCTAACATTAACATTCTAGCTTCTGTTTGAGCTTCAATTGACAACGGTACGTGAACAGCCATTTGGTCACCGTCGAAATCGGCGTTGAACGCTGTACATACCAATGGGTGCAATTGAATTGCTCTACCTTCAACCAATACAGGTTCAAATGCTTGAATACCTAATCTGTGAAGGGTCGGTGCACGGTTTAACATTACTGGGTGACCGTCAATTACTTCTTCAAGAATATCCCAAACTATTGCTTCAGAGCGTTCAATTTTCTTCTTAGCAGATTTAATGTTTTGAACATATCCTCTTTCAATAAGTTTGTTAACTACAAATGGTTTAAACAATTCGATAGCCATTTCTTTTGGCAAACCACATTGATTCAAGCCCAATTGTGGACCTACTACGATAACTGAACGACCTGAGTAGTCAACACGTTTACCAAGTAAGTTTTGTCTGAAACGACCTTGTTTACCTTCAATAATATTTGATAATGATTTCAATGCACGGTTGTTAGGACCAACAACTGTTCTACCACGACGACCGTTATCAATTAACGCGTCAACAGCTTCTTGAAGCATACGTTTTTCGTTTCTAACGATGATTTCAGGAGCACCCATTTCTAACAATCTTTGTAAACGGTTGTTTCTGTTGATTACACGTCTATATAAGTCGTTCAAGTCAGATGTTGCAAAACGACCACCGTCTAATAGAACCATTGGTCTAAGATCCGGAGGAGTAACAGGCAATACGTCCATTACCATCCATGTTGGATCTGTATTTGATGAAATCAAAGCATCTAATAATCTTAAACGTTTGATTAATTTACTTTTTCTTTGAACTGAAGTTACATTACCAGCTAACTCTGTTCTGATTTCTTCAGCTAATTCATTGATGTTAATTTCAGCAAGAAGTTCTTTGATTGCTTCAGCACCGATACCAACTTTCAAGTCAGTTTCTTCGTTTTCAGCAATATAATCTTCATATTCTTCTTCGCCTAATAATTGGAATTTTTTGAATGGGCTTTCACCGCCATCGATTACAACATAGTTGTTGAAATAAATAACTTGTTCAAGATCTTTCAAAGTCATATCCAATAATAGACCTAGATATGATGGGATACCTTTTAAGAACCAGATGTGAGAAACTGGAGCTGCAAGTTTAATGTGTCCCATTCTGTGACGACGAACTTTTGAGTCTGTAACTTCAACGCCGCAACGTTCGCAGATGATACCTTTGTGTCTAACTCTTTTGTATTTTCCGCAATAACATTCCCAGTCTTTTGTTGGCCCAAAAATTCTTTCGCAGAACAAACCGTCTCTTTCAGGTTTTAAAGTACGGTAGTTAATTGTTTCCGGTTTAGTAACCTCGCCGTAAGACCACTTAAGTATTCTTTCCGGTGAAGCGATACTAATTCGTATATAGTCAAAATAATCTATACTTGTTGACATTTTAAATTTTCTCCTTTTATATTTGCGGGGGGAATACCCCCGCTGAATTTCTTATTATAAATCACCGAATGTAGTCGGAGTTTCAAAGAAGTTGATGTTCAACAACTCTGAATCGATGTCTGATAATGTGCGTTTTGGAGCAGCTTTTCTCAAGTCATCCATATCGCTCATTAAATCGACTTCTTCACCGTCTTTTTTCGCTACTGTGATATCCAAACCGATACTTTGTAATTCTCTTACAAGTACCTTGAATGATTCAGGAATACCTGGTCTTGGAATATTATCACCTTTTACGATTGATTCGTATGCTCTGTTTCTACCATTCACATCGTCAGATTTGATAGTTAACATTTCTTGTAATGTGTAAGCAGCACCATAAGCTTCCAATGCCCAAACTTCCATCTCACCGAATCTTTGACCACCAAATTGAGCTTTACCACCCAAAGGTTGTTGAGTTACAAGTGAGTAAGGACCAGTTGAACGAGCGTGAATTTTGTCGTCAACCAAGTGGACAAGTTTCAAGATGTAAGAAAGACCAACAGCTACTGGTTCGTCAAACATTTCACCAGTTCTACCATCGATAAGTCTAACTTTACCATCTTCAGTAACCCAATCACATCCACTTTCTTTAATACCACGAAGAAGTTCGTGTTTTGTAGCGATTTCTGATTGAGCATCACCATACATTTCATCGAATGAAGGTGCTTCGTAGTGGTCACCTGTTAAGTATGCAGCCAAACCTAACAATAATTCATAAGTTTGACCAACGTTCATACGTGAAGGAACACCAAGTGGGTTCAACACGATATCAACAGGAGTACCATCTGGCATAAATGGCATATCTTCTTTTGCCAAAATTCTAGAAACGATACCTTTGTTACCGTGACGACCAGAAAGTTTATCACCAACAGAAACTTTACGTTTTTGAGCGATATAAACTCTGATTACAGTATTTGCACCAGGTGGTAATTCATCACCTTTTTCTCTGTCAAATACTTTTACGTCGATAACTCTACCGCCTTCACCGTGAGGAACTCTTAATGAGTTGTCTTTCACGTCTCTAGCTTTTTCAGCAAAGATTGCTCTTAATAATTTTTCTTCAGGTGGGTGTTCAGATTCACCTTTTGGTGTAACTTTACCTACCAATATATCGTCTGCATAAACTCTTGCACCTATACGAACGATACCACGTTCATCCAAGTGTCTCAAAGCATCTTCTGAAACGTTTGGAATTTCACGAGTAATTTCTTCAGGTCCAAGTTTTGTTTGTCTAGCATCAATTTCTAATTTTTCAATGTGAATTGAAGTGAAGATGTCATCGTGAACGCATCTTTCTGAAAGCAAGATAGCATCCTCGAAGTTGTAACCTTCCCAAGGCATATACGCTACTAAAACGTTTTTACCTAATGAAAGTTCACCACCACAAGTTGATGCACCGTCAGCGATTACATCACCAGCTTTAACCTTGTCACCTTCGTTAACAATTGGACGTTGGTTAATACAAGTATCTTGGTTTGATCTTACGTATTTCATTAATTGATATACGTGAGGAGTGTTGTGTACGTCTCTTACAACGATTTCTTCACCAACAACTCTTTCAACAGTACCATCAACTTCAGATACGATAACCATACCAGAGTCTTTAGCTGCACGTTTTTCTAAACCAGTACCAACTACAGGTCTTTGAGTAATAAATAGAGGAACTGCTTGACGTTGCATGTTAGAACCCATCAATGCACGGTTCGCGTCATCGTGTTCAATAAATGGAATCATCGATGTCGCAACTGAAATGATTTGAATAGGGCAAACGCCAACGAAGTCAACCCTGCTAGATTCACTCATTGTAAATTCTGAGTGGTAACGGATTGGAACAAATTCATTTTTGAATGTTCTGTCTTTGTTCAATTGTACGTCTGCTGGAGCACAACGATAGTTTTCGTCTTCGTCTGCTGTCATATAAACAACTTCGTCTGTTACAACACCATCTTTAACAACAAAGAATGGAGATTCAACGAAACCATAATCGTTAACTTTAGCGTGAGTAGCTAATGAACCGATCAAACCAGCGTTTGGACCTTCCGGAGTTTCTACCGGACAAATACGACCGTAGTGAGAAGGGTGAATGTCACGAACTGCAAAACCAGCACGTTCTCTCATCAAACCTCCAGGTCCTAAAGCTGAAATACGTCTTTTGTGAGTCAATTCAGCAAGTGGATTTGTTTGGTCCATAAACTGTGATAATTGTGAAGAACCGAAGAACTCTTTTAATGAAGCAACTAAAGGTTTAGTGTTCAACAAGTTCAATGGTGTCAAAGTTTCAGAGTCTTGTAAAGTCATTCTTTCTTTAACGATTCTTTCAATTCTTGAAAGACCAACTCTGAATTGGTTTTGTAGAAGTTCGCCAACTGAACGAATTCTTCTATTTCCTAAGTGGTCGATATCATCCAATGTACCTTCATCATAAGTTAAATTAATTAAGTACTCGATTGACGCAACGATATCTTGAACCGTCAATGTTCTTTGGTTTTTAGGAATATTTAAGTTTAATTTTTTGTTTAATTTATAACGACCTACGCGACCGATGTCATATTTCTTCTCATCAAAGAAACGAGCTTCCAAAATTTGTCTGCCGCCTTGAGGAGATGCAGGGTCACCAGGTCTAAGTTTTTTGTAAACTTCAACTAATGCATCATCGGTAGTTTCTGCTGTATCTTTTTCTAATGTTTTCTTCAAGAACTCAAAGTGAGTGAATAAAGATTCCATTTCAGAAACTGTGATACCCATAGCTTTCAATAAAGTTGTAGCTAAGATTTTTCTATTTTTGTCTATTTTTACATAGATTAAATCATTACTATCAGTTTCTATTTTCAGCCATGCACCACGGTTAGGAATCATTGTAGCATTGTACAAACGCTTACCAGCTGGAGAAACTTCACGTTTGAAGTAAACACCAGGAGAACGAACGATTTGAGAAACGATTACACGTTCTGCACCGTTAACGATAAATGTACCTTTGTCAGTCATAGTCGGAATATCACCGATATAAACTTCTTGTTCTTTGATTTCACCGCTATCACGGTTTACTAATCTAATCATAACGCGCAATTGTTTTGCATAAGTTGCGTCATGGATTCTAGCTTCTTCAATTGTATACTTTGCGTTGTCGAAAGTATAATTTGGTAAGAAGTGTAATTCCAATCTTCCAGTATAGTCTTTAATTGGAGAGAAAGAAAGTAATTCTTCTTTCAAACCTTCTTTTAAAAACCATTCAAAAGATTTCTTTTGCACTTCAATAAGGTCTGGTAAATCATCCAAACGAGTATGTGGAATACCCATTGGAGTTACTCTTTCTGCGTATTTTGTCTTAGACATCAAATTACCTCATTCTTATAAATGGTGTACGTACTAAACTAAATTTTTCTAACTTGAGGCTGTTAACCTTTTGCCCTAAAGGCAAATGCAATCATAGTTTCAGACTTTTTTGTGATTTGGGCACAAAATCCCCCTACTTTACTTTTGCATGTTACTCCATCATAGTACTTCAATATTTATAGTCAAGAAATTTTGAAACGTTTTAGAAAAGTTTTTAGAAAAATTGTTACAAAAATTTACATTCATTTTGATAAAATCTGAAAGCTTGACTATGAGTGAGTTTGCCTGTCAAGTCTCTAAACCCAAGTATCGCAAAATATTGATTTTTAGTGGTTCTCTAAAAATCAATAATAATCAAATTTTCAGCTTTTTCATTAAAATTTCTTGTTCAATGTATTAATCTTTGTTATAGTAAAAACAGAGGAATATTATGAAGAAAACACTTATATTATTAATTATTGTTTTATTAGGACTTTCTGCCAAAACAGAAGAAACAATTCAACCTAATTTAATCCAAGAATTCGCAAGCGAACAAGAAACAATTTTTGAAAATCCTCTTGTAGAGCAAGTTTCGGAAATCACATTAAAAGCCGATGCTGTTTTCGATTGGGTTGACATTACACAAGTTGAACGTGACGAAAAAATACAACAATACAGAGATATTTTATTTACACACGAACTAAAAAAAGTAAAGAAAAAAGATTTCAAAAACAAATATGCAGATTTTTTAAAAGATAAAAATTGGAAAGAAAATTATCGCTTAGCAAAACTTGGAGTAAAAGAAACAGAAGAAGCAAACCTTTGTGCTTTCTTTATCAAAAAAGACCTTTTACTTATATATGCGTTGCAATACAAAAACAATCCAAGAAATATTTATTATTATAATGCTTACGGTCACTTACAATATGTTGATGAAATATCAGAAAACTATCCAAACTTCCCATACACATCAAAACAATTTAAAAATAATGGAAAAGTTATAAGTGCAATTTATTTTAATTCTCACGATATGCAATATATGTATGGTAATGACGGAGAATTTACTGGATTGTGGTACAAAAACAAAATGTTCGACAAAAACGGAAAACAAAAAATTACAAGAACTAATTGGTAAAAAAAGAGGTTCAACTTTGAACCTCTTTTTTTTAAATAGCTTTTATTAATTATGCATTAGTTAATAGAATTTGCAATAACATCCATTTCTTCTAATGAAGCATAAACAGCGTGACAACCACAGTCAACATAAAGAATTTGACCTGTTGTACCAGTTGATAAATCAGATGCTAAATATAAACCTGCTTTACCAACATCTTCCAAAGAAACGTTTCTTTGAAGAGGAGCTTTTGCAACAGCAGCTTTAAGCATTTTATCAAATCCTGAAATGCCTTTAGCAGCAAGAGTTTTAACAGCACCAGCTGAAATACAATTAACTCTAACACCTTTTTTACCAAGGTCAGCAGCTAAATATCTCATAGAAGCTTCAAGAGCAGCTTTAGCAACACCCATTACGTTGTAGTTAGCTACAACATATTCAGAACCAAGATATGTCAATGCAAATATTGAACCACCTTCGTTCATAATATTTTCAACATTTCTACAAATTGAAACTAAAGAATAAGCGCTAACACCCATCGCTAAGTTCCAACCATCGTGAGATGTATCAATAAATCTTCCTTGTAAATCTTCTTTTGCCGCAAATGCAACAGCGTGAACAACGAAATCTAATTTACCATATACTCTTTCGCATTCCGTAACAACTGCTTTAATTTCTTCTTCTTTTGTTACATCACAACTCATAATAACTTTAGCATTCATTTCTTCTGCCAAAGGTCTTACACGTTTTTCCATAACTTCGCCGGCATATGTAAACGCAATATCTGCACCAGCTTCAAATAATTGACGAGCTATAGCGTAAGCAATACCGTGAGTATTAGATACACCAAAGATAAGCCCCTTTTTACCTTCCATTAATTTCATAAATAATTCTCCTTCTTAAGATACAAGTTGATTTTATCATAAACCTATTTTTTACGCAAATTCGTGATTTTGTGAACAATTGTTACAAGATTAAAACATGCTGAAATCGGCACATTTGGTAGGTTTTTATATATTTGAGAGAGTCTATTGAGAGAGTTATGGGCATACACGGCTTTGGACAAGTGAATAATCTTGAATTGCAACGACTTTTGGCTGCAAAAGGTATAACTGGTGGCCAAAGACCTGCTACTGCTGGCCAACAAAATGTTGACATGACTCGCGATGGCTCTATTTTTAATGTTGCAACTCCTAATAGTGTGAATAGACGTGGATTTAACGAACAAAATGCCGATAACGCAATAAGACCTCAACCTAAAACTTCTCAACAAACAACTCAATCTCAAGACATTTCGGTTGCTGGTGGTTTCGCTGCTGCAAAAGGAGCTAAGGGCCAAGCTGCTGCTGCAAAAGAAGGAACTGCTCAAACCGAAAGAAACACAAAAACAGTACAGACTCTAACAAAACAAAGCAAACAACTCTCAAAAACTACGAAAAAAGACGAAAAGGAAATGGAAAAAACGCTGAAAGAAAATCAGCGACTTGTTGAGCAAAACAATGTACGGCTTCAACAAATAACCCAAAACATTTGGGATGAAAGTGTCGCCATTGATGCACTCAACAATGAAATAGAGAGCCTGATATCACAACAGGAATCTCAAAATTACAGCACCGCACCGCCTGGTGACGATTTTGCAGCTGGAACATTTTCTACATCATCTTCAGTTTCTGGAGGTGGTGTTGGCGTGTCTGACAAAATTGCCACAATAAGCTCTCAAATTGGTGCAAGATCCGCCAGAATAACAAAATACAGCGGAACCATTAACAGAATCCAATGCCGTAACAACACCGCGATTCGGACAATGAATCGTACAAGCAGATTGTACCAACGAACAGTTGTAAGAAACCAAAAAACAATGGAAGCTGCTCAAACTAAAACCGATAAGGTTATGGAAGTAGCAGAAAAGATTAATGAAATTTCCATGTACACAACAATGGCCGGTCAAGGTGTTCAATTACTCGGTCAAGGTATGAGAGCTCTTGGACAAGCATTGTTACCAAACTTAGCAACTGCAGCTCTTGGTGCAGCGCTTATCTCAGGAAGTGTCCCAGTTGAAGCAACAGGTGTAACTGTAGAAACAATTGGTAATTACGGTTCAATGGCTGCATCCGTAACTAAATCTGCTTGTTGTATAGCAAATGGTGACTACCAAGGAGCGTTCCAAAATCTTGCGATGGCAGCCTCTACTGCAACAGCTGCAGCTCAAGGTACACAACAAATGGCCAATGGATTTAATAATATCAAAGAACAAGCAACCCAAGCTATGCAACAGGGCTTAGAAAAACAAGCTGCAAAACAACTAGCAAATAACAACATGGAATCAATGAAAGCTCAAGGATACTCTAAAAAAGAAATTAAGGCTATGGCTGCCGAACAAACCGCAGGTTCTTTAGAAGGTAAAACTATGGCCGAATTGAAGGCTGATGTTAAATCTGCAAAATACGACGCTCAAGGAAAGAAAATTAAAATGAGTGAAAGAGGCACAGGTTCCTTAGTTCAAGGTTCTATCGAAAATGGTCAACAGGGTATAAACAATATTAAGCAAAATCAAATCGCTGACACAGGAAACGTCGGAACAGGTAAAAAAGCTAGGAAAAAAGCTCAAAGCTCCCCTTCTGAAACAACCACAAAACCATCTAGAAGTTTTGATTATAAAGAATTCTCAGCTAAATTAGAAAAACTTGGACAAGGCTTACAAGCTATGGCTGCAATGTTCCCAGAAGGATATGGTTCAACATACGGAACTTACTCTGGTAACTACTATAGTGGCACCCAAAACTGGGATACTTTGAGATACATCCAAGCTAGAAGAGGAATGATTTAGCAAGAAAAAGACCAACCTTTTTTCAGATTGGTCTTTTCTATTTTTTATCATTACTACTTCAATGTTATAATACCATTTGAAGCTGCATCTTCTAACAATATATTCATATAAAGTAGTTTGTTTGCTGTTGCACGATCTAGATCTACAAACATTGCACCTGCTCTTGCATCTGTCGCTGTAACAACTTTAACATTCGCATTGATATCTAAATCGCCATATGAGATTTGTACTGGAACCACATCTCCAACTTTCAATTGGTTATTGTGTTTTACCGCAATACCACCTCTTGAAATATCTAAGATTGAGTCAATTTGACTATTTGATTCCATTGCTACTGTATTTCTATTGCCAGCTACATTGAATCTCATATATTGACGTTTATCTACAGATTGAACATTTTCATCATTTAACTTACGTTGAACAAATGTCTGTTTACCCAAGTCTTCCTGAGAAACGTCTGATTCCGGCTCTGGTTCTGGCTCCGGCTCTGTATCAGTATCGGTATCTGTGTCAGTGTCAGTATCGGTATCTGTGTCAGTGTCAGTATCGGTATCTGTGTCAGTGTCTGTATCTGTATCGGTATCGGTATCTGTGTCAGTATCTGTATCTGTGTCTGTATCAGTGTCTGTATCTGTGTCAGTGTCAGTATCGGTGTCGGTATCTGTGTCAGTGTCAGTATCGGTGTCTGTGTCAGTGTCGGTGTCTGTGTCAGTGTCGGTATCTGTATCTGTGTCAGTGTCAGTATCGGTGTCTGTGTCAGTGTCGGTGTTTGTGTCAGTGTCGGTATCTGTATCTGTGTCTGTATCTGTGTCAGTGTCAGTATCGGTATCTGTGTCTGTGTCAGTATCTGTATCTGTGTCTGTATCTGTATCTGTATCTGTATCTGTGTCAGTATCGGTATCTGTGTCTGTATCGGTATCTGTGTCAGTATCGGTATCTGTGTCTGTGTCAGTATCTGTATCTGTGTCTGTATCTGTGTCTGTATCTGTGTCTGTGTCAGTATCTGTATCTGTGTCAGTATCAGTGTCAGTATCTGTATCAGTGTCAGTATCTGTATCAGTGTCAGTATCTGTGTCAGTATCAGTATCTGTGTCAGTATCAGTATCTGTGTCAGTGTCAGTATCGGTGTCTGTGTCAGTGTCGGTATCGGTATCTGTGTCTGTATCTGTATCAGTATCGGTATCTGTGTCTGTATCTGTATCTGTGGCAGTATCTGTATCTGTGTCAGTATCTGTGTCAGTATCAGTATCTGTGTCAGTGTCAGTATCGGTGTCTGTGTCAGTGTCGGTATCGGTATCTGTGTCTGTATCTGTATCGGTATCGGTATCTGTGTCTGTATCTGTATCAGTGTCTGTATCTGTATCAGTGTCTGTATCTGTATCTGTGTCAGTATCGGTGTCTGTATCTGTATCTGTATCGGTATCAGTATCAGTATCGGTATCTGTATCAGTATCAGTATCGGTATCAGTGTCAGTATCGGTATCTGTGTCGGTATCAGTATCTGTGTCAGTGTCTGTATCTGTATCTGTATCTGTATCAGTGTCTGTATCGGTATCTGTGTCAGTATCGGTATCTGTGTCAGTATCAGTATCTGTGTCTGTATCTGTATCAGTGTCAGTATCTGTGTCAGTATCGGTATCTGTATCTGTGTCAGTATCGGTGTCGGTATCTGTGTCAGTATCGGTGTCGGGATCTGTGTCTGTGTCGGTATCGGTATCAGTGTCAGTATCGGTGTCGGTATCTGTGTCTGTGTCGGTATCGGTATCAGTGTCAGTATCGGTGTCGGTATCTGTGTCTGTGTCGGTATCAGTGTCAGTATCGGTGTCGGTATCTGTGTCTGTATCCGTATCAGTGCCTGGATCTGTATCCGTGTCTGTATCAGTGTCGGTATCAGTGTCTGGATCTACAGGCAATTCATCTTCATAATAGTAATTTCTTTCATCTTCATCATGACCAATTTCTTCAACATCTTCTGGTCTAACTGGTCTTGCACCAATAGTGATTTCATTATCTGTATTACCATTTTGATCTTTTACTGGATTTGTAGAACCATCTTCAATTTCTGTAAATCTAACGTAATTAACACCATTTTTGTTAACAACATTTTCATCATCTCTAATAAAATGTTTGCCATCAATATATATATCGTCAGCAACAATCACAATTTCTTCTGCAGTATTTGAATTTCTAACAGTTGCGTTTACAACAGTAATTTTACTTTGAGCTCTATTAGAATCTACTCTTGTATTAGGATTAATATCTAAAGCCTTTAACACAACTTCACTAGGAATTACCGAAGAATTTGATCCATAATAATCTTGCGGAGTATTAGGAACTGAACCCAAGTTTTCAATTGTCATTGATTTACCTTGAGTAACTAATGTAATTTTCTTAGCAGCCGTAACTTCTTGAATATTTACATTTCCAGTGAACTCAATATCAACATTACCTTGTTTGGCAATAATAGTACAAATATTTGTATTATCACCTAAAGTTTTTACATTTATATCACCTGTTTTAGTCAAGAAATCAACACCGTAAGCTTTACCACCTGTTTGTTCAATAACTAACTCATTACCATCAGCACCAATTTCACCACTAGCAATCAATGAAACACCTTTGCCTACAACGTTTGCTTTTGTTTTATTTGTAGAAGCATTTAAGATTGAATATGGAGATTGACCTTTAACTTTTGAATCAGCTAATAAAATAACTCTACCGTTATTTGATTTAATTTGGTCAACTCTCATATCGGTATTTATACTTGCCATATTGATATCAGAATCAGCTGTTGCATTAATTTTACCAGCAACTTTTGTATTAATAGATTTTGTTAAATCACGTGAATTGGTATCAACACCTGTACAAGCTGCACCTTGGCAACCTTTGCCAACTTGCTTACCAATTGAACCACCTTTAACATTAATTGATAAATCTGCACCATTTGTTGTAACCAAGTGTGTTTTTACACCAGAATCACCACTACTTAAAAGGTCACCATTTTCTAGATTAATAGTTAAAAGACCTGTTGATGTTACGAATTCATCATTAGTCGAATTTCCAATAACAATATCTGAATTTTTATTAGTTAAAGTAACTCCTTTGCCAGAAACTTTACCTTGAATCAATGTTCCAGCTGTACCAGTGTTTGTAATTTCAACAGTCCCAGTTCCATTCACTTTTCCTGTTGATGAAACTGTAACGCCTTTTGCTGAATTATTAATTATAACATTTCCACCGCTAACGGTACCACTAACAGAAACACCATTAGCACCAGAATTGTCAATATTCACTTGAGAAGATCCATTAACATTACCATTAATGTTAACTCCCGAATTAGCATTGTTATGATTGATTACAACATTACTACCATTTACAGAACCCGAAACTGTTACACCACCATTACCAGTGTTTGCAATATTAGCTTCTCCGTTAGCTCTAGCAGCACCTGAAACTGTAACTCCACCATTTGAATTTGTTACATTCAAAGTATTTCCTGCTAACAAACCTGCAAGACTTGTTCCCTCTGCTCCAGTACTTGAAACATTCACAATACCTGCACCTGAAACTTTACCAGTACTAGCAATTTTTACACCAGCTCCAGAGTTTTGAATGTCAACATTTCCGGTTCCAAAATTTTTAACATTACCTTTTATATCAACACCAGCACCATTAGTATCATAAGCTTTGATAAGAATTGATCCATTATCACTTGCTAAAGACGATGCTGACGCCAAATTATCCGTATTAACTAATTTATTGAATAAAGCATTAGCCTGAGCATTTGAAATCATTTGTGCCATATCAGCAACACCAGTCATTATACCAGCATTTTGCCCTACCGCAAAAGAACCTGCATTAACGTCAAATCCATTTTGCGCAAATACTTTACCATCAATTTGAACCGCAGCACCACCTTTAGAATCTAAAAGGTCTAATCTTGATGGAGTAACATTTTTTTTGAAAGAGTTATAATCCGTAGTGGTTGGTGTCAAAACAGACAGCGATCCAACATTTAAAACACCACTTGAACCAACAACCATACCATTTGGTGAAACAAACACAGCCTTACCGTTGTAGAAATTACCATCACGCATTGAGTTGACAATACCATTGATATTAATTTGTCCATCAACTAAGTTTATAAATGTATCAATATTACCACGCTCAGTTGAACCATAACGGAAAATTAAATTAGCAATATCTCCAGCACTTAAATTAAATTTTTCATATTGCCTAAAACCAATAGTACCATTTTTAGATGTCGGATTTATGTCATAAACCCCATTATCACCTGCTACCCAACTATTTGCACCACCAATTTCTGTTGCCATTGCTGGAACAATCATTGACTGTTGAAATAAAAAACACGTTGTCAGTAATGCTGCAATTACTCTGCGTTTTCTCATTTGGCTATGCTTCATTTCGGTTGTCCTTTCAAACTTTATTCAAATTTATATATATACAAATAGATATCTGGTTATTCATTTCATTGTATCAAAATTATGTCCTAAAAGCGCATATTATTACGATTTTTTAAGTGAATTTTCACACAATTGCGTCACGTTAAAGTACGACTCACGATAATAAACGATTAAACAAAAAATTAATTGCTCAATTGTAAAAAAAAATTAACATTTACCCAAACGTCTGAATATACCTGTAATTAACCAGTATGATGAATAAAAAATTAACAACAAAGATAACATTTCAATCATTGGCTGATTAAAATACGCGTGCGTATAAATATAGTAAAGCATGCAAAATGGCACAAACGCGCCCAATATTTTGAAGAATCTAAAAGCTGGGAATTTAAATCTCAATCCCGGTAAAACAATTATTACACTTAACAAGAAATACAAACCATTCGCTATTAAAGTCGCCAAACCAACCCCAATCAATCCCATTTGGGGAATTAAAACTATATTCAAAACAACACCTACAATACCTGACACCATTTTGATAATAAAATCTATATATGTTTTATTAGCCAAATGATACTGTAATGTTGTATAATCCGCCAACGCCAAAAAGAAAGTACCAAAAGCAAAATATGGTATTAATCTAAAAGCCAATTGAAATTTTTCATTTGCAAATATATGAACATATTCAGCACTATACAATGTCATTACCAAAATTACAGGCAACGATATCAATAGGTAATAACCTGTAAAACGGGAAATAATTGGTCTTACATCAATTCTTTCTTCATACATATTTATAATACGAGGAATTGCCGCAACCGTAATTGTCGCAAAAATAGTCATCAATATTGGTAATGTTAAACCATAACCAACACCAACCAAACCTGCATCAGAAAAACCACTAATGCTATTCATAATAAATTTATTACTTTGGTTAATAATCCAAGCACTCAATGATGTTGCAGCTATCGGAATACCATATTTAAATATTGGCAACAAAAACTTCCATTCGATTTTTTGGAATTTAAACCATTTAATTATATTACTTTGATAAATTAACAACAAATCTATCAAAGAAATTGAGACACCCATACCTAAAAGCATTCCCATTGCACCCATATCAAAGAATTTTACAAAGAAAACTGATAAACCAATTGTCAAAAACTGATTAACAATTGTTGATAGAGTAAAAGACATTGACTTTAATTGAGCCCTAATTAACTGGAATAACAAAGCCCTAATTGCAACAGGTATTATTAAAAATAAAACCGCAAAAAAATACTTAACTGGAATATGGAAAAACTCATAAAAATTATCTTGAAAGCAATATGCAATCATAAACATCAAGGCAATATTAAAAGCTAACATTGAAACCAATGTTGTCATATACTTTGGAATATCTTCTGTCAATTGATATTGTCTAAAAAATCTTAAACCAGACAAACCAATCCAATCAGAAAACAAAATACATAAAAATGATAACAAAGCAATTGAAAGAGAATACAATCCATATTGTTCCGGCAACAATATATTTGTATAAACAGGAACAATTAAAGCATTACCTATAAAACCTACAAATTTTGAAGGTGCATATTTTATAATATCTTTTACAATACCCTGAACTTGTTCTTGTTCAACAGCTTTATTTTCTATATATTCCATAAACTAATTATACAACAAATTTACCAAACAAATCATACTCATCCGATTTTTCAATCAAAACCTGTTCAATATCACCAGGCACAACATGCCTGTCAGATTTAACATAAACCAAACCATCAATTTCTGGAGCATCGTGTTGCGAACGCAAGATGACAACACCATCATCAGTAAAACTTTCAACAATACAATCCAAAGTTTTTCCGATATGTGATTTATTAACCTCATAAGAAATTTCTTGTTGTAATGCCATCAACTTTTTATAACGTTCGTGCTTAATTTTTGCCGGAACTTGATCTTTCATTGAATAAGATGCTGTATTTTTTTCTCTTGAATATTCAAATACGCCCATTTTATCAAAACGCATTTTTTTGACAAAATTATATAAATGTTCGAATTGTTCATCAGTTTCCCCTGGGTAACCAACAATGAACGCGGTTCTAATGGTTACATTAGGAATTTTAGTTCTTATTTTATTTATTAACTCTTCATAATCAAACGCAGGTCTGCGCATGTTTTCCAAAATAGTTTTGTGAGAATGTTGCAACGGCAAGTCAATATACTTAACAACTTTTTTGCATTCAGCCATTGCATCAATTAATTCATCTGTCATTTGAGATGGGTACGCGTACATAATTCTAACCCACTGAAGATTTTCGATTTTTTCAAGCTCTCTTAAAAGAGTTGGTAACATCTGTTTTTTATATAAATCTAAACCATAACTTGTAGTATCTTGAGCAATCAAAACAATTTCTGTAACACCTTTATTTACAAGAGTTTTAACTTCTTCGATTACATTTTCTATTGGACGAGAATGATATACACCTCTAAGATTTGGAATAATGCAATAACCACAATGATAGTTGCAACCATCTGCAATTTTTACATAAGAGCTTGCTCCCATAGTAATTTGTTGACGTTCCACATTTTCAGGATAAACATATTCAGGCTTTTCTGAAACAAATGAAATATATTCTTCATTAGTTGAATCTGCGACTTGATCAACAACATTTACAATTTCTTTTATATTAGAAGTCCCAATCATTGCCGAAATTTCAGGAATAGCATCTTTCAAATCTTCATTATGCTTTTGAGGCAAACAGCCAGTAACAATAACCTTTTTACCGGCATTCACCATTTGTAAAATCGATTGAACCGATTCTTTTTCTGCATCATGAATAAATGAGCAAGTATTAACAATAACTATTTGAGCATCATCTTCATTCAAAGTAATCTCGTGCCCCTTTTGAGCCAAAAGCCCCAACATAAGTTCACTATCTACTAAATTTTTAGCGCAACCATGGTTAATAAGTGCAATTTTCATTGTAAACCTCTTTTTCTTGATGTTAACACAAAAATCACTCTAGTATAACGCCCTACAGACCTTTTAATATAATACTTAACAATTTGACCAACGATTTATAAGGTATAAAATAATAGTATGATGCGAGTTTTGTGTATATTGAGCTTAATAATATTCTTTTCGCTACCCTGTATGGCATATGAATCTGACTTGATTATTTTGCCAAACGTATTTATTACTGACACTTCTGAAGCTGAAGAAGAAATTGATCCTAATAGTATTACATTAAAAGGTTATGCCGAATTTATGGAAGATTCTCAAGCAATATACCTAAAAGATCTTGAAGATCAATTTGTCTTAAACTTAAAAGTGCCACAAAAAATAAATTCAAAAAAATTAGTAAACAGTTATACACCTAATTACAAAAAACGACCGATAACTTATTCAAAATATGATAAAGCTGAATATAAAATATCACCAACCAACGGAGATGCAACAATTTCAGCAGGCGACGTTTCTTTTGGAACTGCAATAGGAGAAGAAGTCGATTTTGCCGAACTAGAACATACGGCAACATTCTTCACAAAATACAAAAAAGATAGATTTGCTATAACTTCAGCATATGAAAGAACTATCGGTAGCACTGCCAATAACTATATCGATAGTGTATACATTGCGCCAGAATTTAAAATAAACAAAGTCTTATCGATCAAAGAAATATTGACCGATAACCGCACCTTCAATCGAAAAAAAGCTGAACTCGTATTATCTATAAATCCTTTGGCCAAAACTAAAGAAAACCGATTACGTTTTGAAATAGGCGCAAGTAGAACTATTTATGAAGAAACAAATTTTATTAGGGATAGAATACGTTTCAATACTAAATTTAAATTGTAACATTATTTGAAAGATTAAAGATTTAGGATATAATTAAAGCTATGACACAAAACAGTAAAAAAAATAATCAGGCCGCTAAAACAAGACAAGAAATCCGAAAAACCGGATTTTATTATTCGTTTTTGACAATTGTTCTATTGTTGTGTTTTATTCAAATGGGCTTTAGCGGAATTATAAATATATCAAAACTTATCTCATACAAAGCAAAAACAATAATGTTAGAAAAAACACTTGAACACGCTCAAGAATATAACAAAGAATTAAAAGAAGAAATTAAACTATACTCTACAACTCAAAATTTGGAAGGTATAGCTCGTAATAAATTAAAAATGGCTGGAGATGACGAAGTATTAATTATAATAAATAATACCGAACCTAACCAAGAAACAAACAACAAAAAAGTTAAGAAAATAGGGGATAAAAATGCTCAGTGAGGAAAAAGAAGTTTTAGGATATATCAAAGAAGCTTTTGAACTGCGTGCTCAAGGTTTATACAAACCTGCAATTGAAATGCTTTATAAAGCATTATCAATGGATAATGACAATATCGAGGTCCTTTTCCAATTAGGTGAACTGTATTCTTTGATGCATAATTATTCAAGGGCTATAGGATATTTAGAACAAGTTTTAGAACAAAATCCAAATCACAAAGACACCCTTAAACTTCTACAAAAAATATATTTTAACGAAGAAAAATTTGAAGACTCACTTAAGTATGCAGAACAAGTCTTTAATTTAGAAAAAAATTCAAACAACCTAAAAGAAATCGTTAAACTTACTGGCAAACTTAAATTAACCGACAAATTAATTCCTTACGAATCGTCTGAATTTTGTAACCACGAAGTTGCTCATACAATCGCAGAAGAATTATACCAAAACGGCAAAATCTCTGATGCAAAAGACATCTTGGAAAAATATCCGAGTGAAGATGACACAAAAATTTTATTGGGCAAAATTTATTTCGACCAAAATGATTTAACCAAAGCTCGCGAGATTTTTGCACAGTTTCCAAAAACTTCAGAAAATCCAGAAGTATTAAACTACCAAGGACTTTTTGCATTAGACGACATGAACTTTGTTGAAGCTATTAAATGTTTTTCAAAAGCAACCTCTTTAAATAAAAATAATCCTGTATATTTCTACAACTTAGGAAATGCATATTTCTTCAACGGCTGGATGGAAGAAGCTCAAAAGGCATATTCAAAGGCTATATATCTAGTGCCTGACAATATGGATTATAGATACGCACTTGCTTATTTATATTTTGAAACCAAAGCATTTGACAAATGTAAAAAAGAAGTGGATGCTATTCTTTCTTCAAACCCAACTCATTCACAAGCAAAAGTTCTTAGAGCACTTTTACTTAATAATGAAAACGAATTTATGCAAGCAAAGGCACTTCTTGAAGAAAATATTCAAAATGGTTGTGATGACGATTTTACGCTTGTATCTTTAGGCAAAACGTACAATCACCTTGATATGTTTGAAAAAGCTGAAAAAATATTGACAACTGTTTTAGAGCGTAACCCTCAAAATTTAAACTGCATAAGCGATTTAGCCGATGTATATATAAAAGAAAAATTGTTTGATAACGCACTAGAACTTGCACAAAGAACTATTGACCTAAATCCAAATTATATTTACGGTTACGTTTTGGGAGCAAAAATAGCGTACCTTAAAGAGGATTGGGACAAAACAAAAGAATTTTCTCAAGAAGCATTAGCATTAGATATGAACTGTTCTGAAGGTTACTATTATCTTGCATTAGTAAGATTCAATGAAAAAGATTATGAAGAAGCAATAGAATGTATGAAACGTGCAATTACATATGATGTAACTAATCCAGTATATTATGCAGAAATGAGCAAAATTTATAAAGCAAAAAATGATATCAAAACAGCACTCGAATATATTTCCGAAGCTGAAAGCATTGATAATTCAACCGAATATAAACTTATGTACAAAGAACTTGCAGCATTGAATAGAAAACAATAAAAAAAGACCTTTAAAAGGTCTTTTTTTATTTTAGCTTGATGTCTTCTGCATCTGCAAAGAATTTGTTATAAACCCAAGGGGCAACGACTAACAAGTTACCAGCACCTGGAATTAGCGCAGGTAATGTCCATAATACCTGCTGTCTTTTTATGTTTTTAATTAAATCTTTATCCTTTTGAGCATCTAAATTATATTTTTCTGCGACTTTTTTATCAGATCTCAAGCCATAATACATAGTGCTAATAAATCCGCCAAAGCAAGCCCAACCGGATGCTGAAGTTCTAGCTTTTAAAACAATTTCTTTTTTTTCAAGATCTGTTAATTCTTTTCCCTTGAAAGAAACTGTATCAACCGGACCATCTTGTTGCAAAAGCTTGGTATTTTGTACTCCAGAAGTCTGTCCTGTCGAACCAACTGATGCAATATTGTTAAAACCAACGCCATTAACGCTTAAAGACATAATTAAAACCTTTTCATTTTTTCACCTTATAAATATATAAAACAAGTTTTCAATATTTTTTGTCTTTTAATGGAGTTTTAACTTAATATATTTTAAACAAATCCTATTTTAAAATTTGCCTTGCAAAAAAATACAAGTATAATATTTAATATAGAAAGATTAGGGATAGGATTTATGAAAAGAAAGCTTTTATTATTATTACTTGGATTAATGTTAATATCAACTCCTGCATTTACCAAAGAGGATGAAGATAAAAACATAGTTCCTGCAAATTACCCTCAAAAATATACTCGTGAATACATAGATAAAATCACACCACAATACAAAGTGACAGGGAAAGAAGAAGTTTTCTACGTTGCACTTGATATGCTAACAAACACAAGTGGTAATTTCTCAAGATTAGCAATTTTAGGGAACAACTTAACAGAGAAACCTGTAAAAATAGAATTCAAAAACCTTGGAGAAATCAATAAATCTTATGAATCATTTGATGCACTAGGTTGGAAAAAAGGTAAACGCCTTTATATTTTTATTAACCCTAGACACAAAGACGCACCTCCTGGGGCATTAGCAGCTCTTTTAGCACACGAAGCATTACACCAAGATGAATATAATTCTTTAGCCGAGGAGACTTACGCTTGGACAATGGAGGCCGCAGTTTGGTGTGAAATTTTAAAAGAATTTCCAGAAAGTGAAGAAACCATGCATCCACTTGTTGTAAGAGAAGATACACTTAAAAAGCTTTTTGAAAAAGGGAATTATACAAGCAAATACATCAAGAAAACCGTTCACCAAAACAAAGGTTATGAAAATTTACCGGCAACTTCACCAGGATTTGACAACCTGTAAGGCTACTAAAAAAGTATATTGATTATAAATAACTCTTGATGTTAAATATTCATATGCAAAAGAAACAGTTCATAGTTTTTTCAATTTTGGTAATTACTTTGTTTGCTCTAAATGGCATATTTTTAGGAGTACACAATCGAATTTTCCATAGCAATCCAACAGAAGAAATGATTAATAAAGAGCATATTTCTTCTCAAAGACTTTTTGAACATGTATGGCAAACAGTTCGAGATAACTATTATGATTCAACATTAAATTATCAATCTTGGTATAGATGGAAAGATCATTATAGGGGTAAAATTAAAACTGATGAAGATGCCCGAATTGCAATTCAAACTATGCTAGAAAGTTTAGACGATCCATATTCTAAATACATGAGCAAAAAAGAATACGCAGAACAAAACACATCCATAAGCTCTAAAATTACAGGGATTGGCGTAAATATCGCTACAACTTCAGGAAAGGTGCAAATAATTAGCGTAATGGAGGGTACACCAGCTCAATTTGCAAACCTACAATCTGGCGACTTTATTATTGGTATTGACGGCAAAGATGTCAATGGATTACCGCTTGCCGACATCGCAACTCTTGTTCGTGGCCCTGAAAACTCTTTTGTGGAACTTACAATTTTACGAGGAAAAGATAAGTTTACAAAAAAAATCATTCGAAAAGAAATCAAAATTAAAACTGTAAAAAGCTCTGTTGATAAAAATATTGGATATATCCAAATAATGTCGTTTATTGGATCTACAACGCCAAATGAATTTTTAGAAGCACTTGAAAAAACACATAAAACAGAAGGTTTAATTATAGATTTAAGAGGTAATACAGGAGGATTACTCCCTAATGCGATTTTCATTGCAAACCTATTCATTCCTGAAGGAAATATTGTAAGTATTGTTGGTAGAAATGGAGATAAATACGATATTCAAGCCCAAAATACAGAATTCAGCATCCAAAAACCAACCATAGTACTTGTTGACGGTGCGAGCGCAAGTGCTAGTGAAATTTTATCAGGAGCACTAAAAGATTACAAAAAAGCAAAATTATTGGGAACGCAAACATACGGCAAGGGTATGGTACAAAAAATCTTCGCATTACCTAATGAAACTGGGTTAAACTTAACAGTAGCTAAATATTTAACCCCTAAAGGCAATGATATCAACAAAAAAGGTATCACTCCAGACATAGAAGTTAAATTCACACTTGATGATGTAAAAAAACAAAAAGATACTCAATTAATCACGGCTAAAAATATATTATCCGAATTAATTAATCAACAAGTTGTTGCTAAACAATAAATATTTCATCAATTCTTTATGAGAATGCTTTGAATGATCTATCTACGTTTTTCTGAATTACGCCTTGAATTGATTCGTATTCTGTTTGTAATGCGTTGTGTTCTGTATCTAATTTTTTAATATCCAAATCGTATTTTTTGTCTTTTGATTCAATATCTTTTACTTTTTTAGTGTACTCCGCTTCTGCAATTGCTATCGCTACTTCATCTTGGACTTCGCTTACTTCGGTCATTGCTGAACCCACTGTTGCATCCCAAGTTATACGTTCACTAAAGACTTCTTTTCCTGTTGCATCTGTACTTCCTGGATT
>JAZUAO010000028.1:0-19993 GCA_045638025.1 Candidatus Gastranaerophilaceae bacterium | reverse complement strand
ATCCTCATCTAAATCTTGTAAATCTAATGTTTCATCTTCCATTACGCTTACAACTGAGGAACCAGGTTGTCTTTTCTTAGTCATTCATTTTTCTCCGATTGTTAATCTTATCTCTTAATTGCATTTGAATTTTTAGGGCTTCGGTCTCATCGTGATTTACATTATTATATAAATCTCTTAATTTTTCTCTTTCATGTTCTCTTTGGCACTGTCTTATTTTATTTATATTTTCTTTAATAACATTTTCAAAGTCATGAGAATTTAGATTTTTATATGCTTCCGAAATACTAATCAAATCAGTTACAATTGTCTGCATTTCAGGGTTTTCGATGAATTCCGTGTATAAATGTTCAATCAATTCTTTTACATTGTTTACGATACATGTTAATTTGTCAATTGTAGATTTTACAATTATTAACGTTTCATCTTCAAACGCTGTATCTCCAATTATAGTCTTGATTAAATCAAAACTTAAGGGGCTTTCGGGTACTAAAAAAACACTCAATAAATTTTTTTGCGCTTTTTCATATATTGTAGATTTTTTTGTTACATTCTTAACAAAATTTTCTGCTGGTGCTTGTTTCATAACTGGCACATTTACTTCTCTATTAAGTATTTTGCCATCAACTCCAATTGCTTGAGCAACCATTTCTGTATATTCAGCACGTATAATTTTATTCTCGATTTCTTGTAATACAGGTATTATTCTTTTTACAAAACGAGCTTTTTCTGTTGGAGTTTTATAATCATCTTTTTCTTTCAAAATATTATTAATCTGAAAATCAATTAATAATGGCGCGTGTTCCATAAATTGTCTATAGCTATCCGCACCAACTGATCGAATAAATTCATCAGGATCTTTGCCTTCTGGTGGAGAAATAACTCTTATTTCGCAAGAATATTTGTCATCAGAAGTTGAAATATAACTTTCATCAAATTGTTTAATATTTCCAATTCCAGCAAAAACTTCCTTAATAATTTCAGCACCTCTATCTGTAGCTTTTTGCCCAGCAGAATCAGTATCAAAAGATAAATAAATTTTTCTTGAACGAGTATAACGAGATAATAATTTAACGTGATCAGTCGTCAAAGAAGTTCCACAAGCAGCAACACAATTTTCAATACCATGAGCTTGTGCTGAAATTACATCAAAATACCCTTCCATTAAGACAACGCTGTCTTGCTCTTTAATAGCTTCTTTTGCTGTATAAAGCCCATATAGAAGTTTACTTTTATTATATATTAATGAATCCGACGAATTGATATATTTAGGAGATTGCCCTTCTTCAATCGCTCTTGCTCCAAAAGCAACAAAATCACCATATTCATTTTGTATTGGAATAATTAAGCGACTTCTAAATCTATCAATATATTTATTTTCTTTATTTTTTAATATTATGCCAGCTTTTTCCAAAATTTCATCAGAAAAATCTTTTTTTAATTCATCATAAACTGTTGTATAACCTTTAGGAGCTAATCCTAAATGAAATTTTTTAATAACATCTTTTGAAATTCCACGTTTAGTTAAGTACTTCAAAACATCATCTGCCAGTGAATCTGATGATTTTAAAAGTTGATAAGAATAAATTTCTACCGCACGAGAAGTCGCATTAACCATTTGCTCTTTTACATCTTTTGAAGCTTCTCCACTACGTTGAAGATTTTTTGGCATTTCTAATCCAAACTCTTCCGCTAGTTCTTTTATTAAGTCCATAAATTCAATGTTTTTGGTTTTCATAATAAAAGATAAAGCATCACCACCAGCTCCACAACCAAAACACTTATATATTCCCAATTGCGGATTTACTGAAAATGACGGGGTCTTTTCTTTATGAAATGGACATAAACCCCAATAATGATTACCAGATTTTTTTAACACTACTTGTTGAGAAACAACATCAACAATATCTAATCGGTCTTTTATTTGAGATATTAATTCTTCCAAAGAGTTCGTCATAATTTTATTGTAACATCAATATATTTTTAAGCAAAATTATATCCAACTGGCTAATATCACATATTTTTTAAATCTGTAAAATCAAATTATAATAAAAGAAGATATAATGACGAAACTATTAGATAAAGAACATCAAATATTTGACGATAAAGAGTCTATGCTTGCAATGGCATCTCACGATTTAAAAAATCCTGTTAATGCCGGAATTTTAGCTATAAAACTTTTAGAAAATGACAAATTATCACCATTAAACCCTTATCAAGAAGAACTTATTGAAAATGTCAATAGAAGTCTTAATTATATGAAAGATTTAATTGAAAACATATTAGACAGATATAAACTAACAAACAATGTATATAAAATTCATCGAACAAGTGCTAATTTCATTGATATTGTTAATTTTACATTAGAACAAACAAAATATATTTTATCAAACAAATCACAATCTATAGTATTAAATTCGACAATAAAAAATGATAGTGTGGAAATTGATTTATTAGAAATTAAAAGAGTTATAAATAATTTAATATCAAATGCATCTCTTTACTCACCTAAATATTCTCAAATTATCATCAATTTATTTGAAAAAGATGATAACATTTATTTTTCTATTGAAAACAGTGGTAAAGGAATAAAAAATCCATATGAAGTCTTTGAAAAATTTTATACAAATAATAATTGTATAAAATCTTTTTCAACGGGATTAGGTCTTTATATAGTAAAAGAAATTATTTCTGCGCATAATGGTCAAATTTATATAGAAAGTGAAATCGATAAATTCACAAGAGTAACATTTTTTATTCCTCGAAAATAATTCGTTTAAAGCATCACCTTTTTTCAAAAAAGTTTTATAATACGAATTATGAGTATGCAAATTTTGTCTGAATACTTAGAATATTTGGAAATCGAAAGAGGATTGGCAATTAATACTATAGAAGCTTATCGTCGCGATTTGTCTTTCTTTTTGGATATTTGCAATTGTGAAATAGAAAATATCCAACGAAGTCATATAAACTCTTTCATTTTAAACCTTAGAGAAAATAATTATTCTGCAACTAGCGTAATGAGAAAAATTGCATCTTTAAGAGGTTTTTTCAAATGGCTTTGCATTAATGGATATTGCAAAATAGACCCAACTTTAACTTTGGAGCAACCAAAAGTCCCCAAAAAACTTCCTAAAGTTATATCTATTCAAGAAATTGAAAATATTTTGAACCAAGATTTAAGTAAACTAGATGTTGTTATTGTAGAGCTTTTATATGGTTGTGGTTTAAGGGTTTCCGAACTTGTAAATCTCAAAATCAATGATTACGATTTAAGTTCAAAATATTTAAAATGTTATGGTAAAGGCTCAAAAGAACGTATTGTCCCGCTTGGAACCAAAGCAATTGAAGCTATAAAAAATTATTTACTTATAAGAGATTTTATTCTTCAAAAATATCGTATTGATACAAAAAAACTACTTATTCATGAATCTGGTAGAAATATTAATAGACAAGATGTTTATAATTTCATACACTCACAAGGCAAAAAAATTAATAAAACGATCTCACCACACACCCTGAGACATAGCTTTGCAACACATTTATTAGAAAACGGTGCAGATTTAAGGGTTGTTCAAGAACTTCTTGGTCATAGTGATGTATCAACGACTCAACTTTATACACATATAAGCAAAAAACGACTTAAAGAAGTTTATTTTGCTATAAATAATGATTAACTCAACTAAAAGCCCTTATATAAGGGCTTTTTTGGTTAGTCTTCTTGCTGAACAACAGGTATTGTTATTATATAGTTATCACCTTTTCGTTTTTTGGTTAATTTACTCAAATCAACATCATCATTAAATCTGTAGCTTTGAATAAATTCCATAATAGATTTTCTATCACCAATACCACGAATCCCAACAGCTTTTACTGTTAAAATATCTCCATTTGTTTTGACCTCTACGTTTCTTTCGTTGTTATTTAATGTAACTAAATCGACAATAACTTTATATTCTTCATCATTTTGTTCAAGGTGAATAATTCTATTTGCTCGTTCTTCTAATCGCTGAGTTCCATGGTATGCTCTTTTGAAAGCTTTTTCCATATCACGATCTCTTCTTTCAATGGCTTTGTCCATCCTTCTCATTTGATTAACAGGATCAAACATTGATTTAAAATACCAATCTGTAACCATGTAAAATGCTAAAAACGCACCCAATAAACATAAAAGCCCATGAAGCAAATATCTCCAAAATCTGTGTCGTTCAACTTTGTGTTCATGACAATGACCTGTTTCACAATAATTGTTGTTTTCGTCCATAAATCTCTCCTTTCAACTTGTATGGTACGTAATCGGTGTTTTTTTGTCTATAAGTTAAATTACCTAACCCATGTTGCGGAATATTATAATGTGTGCTAATATATACTCAAGAAGAGGATTTTTATTTATGGCTAAAATTTTAGTAACGATGCCTGATGAATTTTTAAATAAAGTAGATGGGCTTGCAGAAACAGAACAAAGATCTCGTAGTGAATTAATTAGAGAAGCTTTGAGAACCTATATGCACAGAATTTCAGCAAAACAAGCAAAAAATGCTCCTAAAAACGCAGAAATTCTTGAATCTCTTATTGGTTAAATTCTTTTATAAATACTTCTACCCACTTTATTAATTGTGGTAGCTCGTATGGTTTTGGCAAATATAAATCAGCACCACTATTTAATATGGTTTCTTTGTCGTGAAGAATTGAAGTTACAATAAATTTTGTGTTTTTGGATTTATCAACACGTTTTAATTGTTCACAGAGAACCAATCCATCTTTATTTTCAGCATCAAGAATAATAATAGCGGGGTTATTATCTTTATCAACAATTTCATAACCTTGAAGATTTAAAATTGTAGTCAATAACAAATTCATTGCTTCATCTGGCTCTATAATTGAAATCTTTCTGTTAAATTCTTTTTCTAAAACAGCATTTTCTGCAGTAATTTTTGGACGCTCAATTAGATAATTAGAATTAGATGTTTTATGCGCCATATTTCTTGTCTGAACAAGAGCGTTCACCAGTTGAGTGATGTCATCAAACTTATTAAACTCATTTGTCACAACACCAATTGTTGTATGCACAAAATCTGAACGTCTTCCTGCATATTCATCACCTTGCATAATTACATAACCACGATTCAAATCTTGTTGAGAATAAAATTTTGGAGCAACAGATTCAAATGCAAAAGTCAAAAAAGTTGCCATTTTATCTGCTTTATACAAATCAGTAATAATCAAAAACTCATCATCTGCAATTGTTCCAAAATAATCATTTTCACTCAATGTAGATTGAATAATTGCGCAAAAAGTTTGAACCAATTTATCTGATGCAAGCTCTGTGTATGTTTCTTTGTAGTTTTTAAAATTATCAATAGTAACAAGCATTGTAGCCCAAGGTGTTTCAGTTTTGATAATCCGTTTCAACGCTCTTAATGAATAGTTTTTGCTCGGCAAAATCTTTTTTGAATCCAAATTAGACTCAAATTCACGTCTTAAATGCGCCTTCATTCTCATAATAAATTCTTCTGAACTTACAGGCTCACTTATAAAATCATCTGCTCCTGATTCAAGCACTTTCAGCCTATCTTCAATTTCTGCAGATTTGGAAACTGCAACAATAATTGGTCGCATATTATATGTTAAAGCACGAATTTTTCTACAAAAATCAGATAACTCACTATCAATACTGTCTGAAATAACAATTAAATCAGGCTCTCTATCTTGAATAATTTTTATCGCAGAAATTAAATCTTTTGAAACTAAAACTTTATTATTTTGAGTTTCTAAAAGTTTTTTATATTTCGTTGAAAGTTCAAGCCTTTTATCTATTAATAATGTTACTGACTGCATTTTGCCCTCGCTTGATCTTCAACTGATTTAACTGGCATCAAAATTTCAAAGGTTGTTTGACCATTTTCTGATACAACTGAAATTTTTCCGTCCATTTTTTCTACAAGGTTTTTTGTAATATACAATCCCAAACCACTACCTTGAACTTTTCTGGTCAAAGGATTATCAATTCGTGAAAACTTAGCGAAGATTTTATCGTAATTCTCTTTTGCAATACCAATACCATTATCAATAACTTTTATTGAAACATTTTCGCCAAGAGGTGTTGTTTTAATAGTTATTGTTGTATTTTCATCAGAATATTTTGCAGCATTCTCAATCAAATTCATCATTACTTGTTGAAATTTATATCTATCAACTAAAATATTTGGGGTTTTTTCATTGTGTTCAAAAACAAATTTATGAGTTGAATATGTATTTTTTACAACTGCAATTACTGGGTCAATTATTAGTTTTAAATTTGATTCTTTATAAATTAAATTTTCTTTTTCTGTTTGAATTTTTGATACAGAAAGCATATTTTCAACCAAATTAATCAATCTGTTTGATTGTTCTTCAATAATTTTTAAAAATCTTTTTTTTGTTTCATCGTCTAGTTTATCCCAAGAATTAAGCATAGTTTGAGAAAACCCTCTAATAGATGTCAAAGGTGTTCTTAATTCATGACTTACTGTTGATATAAAATCCTTATCCATATGCGCATTATAGCATTTTTTTTGTAACTAGTAAAGGTTAGTTTATGTATCAAAATATTTGAGAAAAAGAAAGTCTCGTCGATTGACAAGACTTATAAATATACATTTACCCCACACCTTTTATACCATAAATAAACCTTATTGTCAAGTCGTAAACATTGTTATACAATTGATTTATGAAGAAAACTGAACTTTTAGCTCCTGCAAAAGATAAACATACTGCCATTTGCGCTATAAATAGTGGTTGCGATGCCTTATATATCGGCGCACCTAAATTTGGCGCTCGCCAAAATGCAGGTAATTCAATTGATGATATAAAAGAAATTATTAATCATGCACATAAATTTAATGTAAAAGTTCACGTGACTATAAACACAATTCTTGATGATAAAGAACTTGTCGAAGCTAAAGATTTAATCAAACAACTTTATGGAATTGGAGTTGACGCTCTTATTGTTCAAGATATGGGAATTCTAAAAGCCTCAATTGATGGTGAAATCCCCCCAATACCTATACATATGAGCACCCAATGCGATAATAGAAATTTAGAAAAAGCTTTATTTTTTGACCAACTTGGCGCCTCCAGAGTAATTTTAGCCAGAGAAACTTCTTTAGAAAAAATAAAAGAAATTTGCCAAAATACAAAAACAGAAATTGAAACTTTTATACACGGAGCTCTTTGTGTTTCTTATAGTGGACAATGTTATCTAAGCTGTTCTATTGGTGGGCGTTCTGCTAACCGTGGGGAATGTGCACAAAGTTGTCGTAAAAAATATTCACTTGTTGATGAAAATGGTAAATTCATTGCAAAAGATTTGCATCTTTTGAGTTTAAAGGATTTTAATGCTTCAAAACATATAAAAAATCTCGTTGATTATGGGGTGAAATCTTTTAAAATAGAAGGTCGCTTAAAAGACGAAAATTATGTAAAAAATGTCGTCGCCTATTATAGAAATGAACTTGACAAAGTATCTGAAAAAACGTCTTCTGGAAAAATATTTTTAGATTTTAAACCAGATGTAAATAAAAGTTTTAACCGAGGTTTTACAGATTATTTCTTAGAAAACAGACAACAATGTTTTAATTTTAATACCCCAAAATCTTTGGGTGAAAAATTAGGCAAAATTAAAAAAATCGAGAAAAACTGGTTTACGTTAACTTCGCCCTCGCACCTTGAGGGATGGGGTGAGGGGTTAAACCCTCAAGACGGCCTATGCTATTTTGTTGATGGTGAATTAGATGGTTGCTTAGTAAATAGAGTTGAAGGTCAAAAGATTTTCCCAAACAAGATGGATAATCTAAAAATTGGCACAATGATTTATAGAAATTTTGACTCTAAATTTGAAAAACAATTAGAAAATTCTAAAACCAAACGTCGCCTTGGTGTAGAATTTGTTTTTGAAAACAATATTCTAACTGCTATTGATGAAGACCAAAATCGTGTAAAAATAACTCTTTCATTTGGTGAAATACCTAAAAATCTTGAAAAAATGAAAGAAAATTTTATTACTCAATTAAACAAAACAGGAGAAAGTGATTTTTATGTAACTGATATAAAAATCAAATCAGATCTTCCATTCATGCCAGTATCAGAAATAAACAATCTTCGCCGCGAAATTTTAGATTTATTAATTCAAGAAAGATTAAGAAATTACAAAAGAGAAATTCAACAACCTATGCAATATGTCGATTTCCCTAAAAAAGAACTGGACTATAGGGCAAATATACATAATCAAAATGCCAAATGGTTCTACGAAAATTGTGGTTCTAAAGTTTGTCAGATGTCTTATGAATCAACAAAACCTAAAAATGTTGAACTTATGCGAACAAAACATTGTTTAAAATATGCTTTTGATATGTGTAAAGCTCCTGTAAAATTATTTTTAATAGATGAAAAAGGTAAAAAATATCCACTTCTTTTTGATTGCAAAAATTGTGAAATGGTTGTAATTGGTTGACATATACAAAAAAAACCTTAAATATAATACAAAAGTATGAGCCAAAAAAACAACAAATATTATAAGATATTGTTGTAAAGCCAGAGGTATTGTAAATGGGGTTGAATTTAAACAACGTATATCAACGACCATATGTTGCTCCAGATAGACGCAATCAAGTTAAACGTCGTCAAGATGAGGAGCAAGCAACCTCTAATGCGCAAAAAGAACAACAAGCCGATCAGAATAGCAAAAGCAAAGGACTTCAATATACAGAACAATCTCAACAACCTCAAAGAGCTTATCAAGCTACACAAAATAATATTGCTTATCAACAATACCAAGCTGTAAATACCCCACAACAAGAAATAACTTACCCTAATGAAGTTGCAACGGCGTTAGCTCAACGTAACCCTAATATTAACATTGCTCAAATTCTTAAGGATTTCAGAAACACAGCAATTGCAATTGGAACACCTGATGAATTGAAAGAAGAAGTTAATGGTTACATTGAATTAATTGAAAAGCAAGTTGTAAAAGAAAAACCAAACAGCAAATTAATCAAATCTAATTTGAAAAATGCTGCATCAATTTTGGACAATTTCATTTCAAAAACATTGAATAAAGATTCAAAAGTTGTTGAAAACTGGGTTGATGCTTTATTCTTGCAACAAATTGACTTTAAGTACAATGAAAATGACATTAACGCTCAATTCTTAGTAAAATTCCCTGAGGAAACAAAAAAAGAAGAAGCTAAAAAGGTTGAAGAACCTGTAAATCCTCAAATTCCTCAAGATAAAGAATTAAAAAAATTATTTATCAAAGCTAAAAAGTTATCTTATGCAAGCAAACCAAAAGAAGCTATTTTAGCATTTCAAAGTGCTTTAACGAGAGCAAATGAAGTTGAAGATAAAGAAACCCAATCAAAAATCTTCTTAGAAGTTGGTAAAATTTACGATGAACACGATTATTTAGCACAAGCCTTAAAAAGTTACAATGAATCTGTTCAAAGAACAAAAGATTGTAATGTAAAAACTCGTGCTCACTATTCAATGGCAGAAATTTATAATGACGTAAATAAAATAGAACCAGCTATTGATCATTATTTTAGCACTGTTTCTTTTGCAGGCGAGGCAGAAAACTTATCTGTTCAATCAAAATCTTTAGCTAAAATTGGAAATATTTATACAGATATGTATGAAAAAGAAGCTTTCAATTACTTTGAAGTTGCAGATTCTCTTGCTGATGAAACTGAAAATTCTAAATTAAAAGGCTATGTTTCAGCAAGTCTTGGTGATGCTCACGACAAATTTGGCGAATCTCCTGCTGCGTTGAAAGCTTATTCAAAAGCTGTTAAAAATTACATCGATGCAGATTCACCACTAAAAGTTGCAGAAAACTACTATAATGCTGCAGAAATTATGCTTGAATTTAAAAACGAAGATAAAGCGAGAGGTTTGTTAGAAAAAGCACAAAAATATGCTCAAAAAACAAACAACGAAGAACTTTTAACCGAAATCAATAATTCGTTAATAAGTATTTCGTAGATTTTAAAATTTGAACTTTTATTTGTATTTTAGTAATCTTGACGGTTTTCGACATCAAATGGTATAATAAAGAAAATACAAGATGTGTAGGTTCACACCCAAGATGGTTCTTCCGTTTACATCTTTAAACAATTTTTTTGTTGCCAATTTTTTTATTGCCTTTGTTTAGAAAGGAGGTTTAAGCATAGAAAAAAATCAAATAAATTAAAAAGAAACTAAATAATATTAATGGAATAAAATTTAAAATTATTCCCAATTTTATCAAACCTTTTGTTATTTTATTCTCATAAATAATAGTATATTTTTGTTTTTCAATTGCAAATAAACTAAGAAAAACAAAAATTATTATGTGAATTAAAAAAAATAAAAATAAAATGACAAAATCCATTATTGAATAAAATGTATTATTTGCAAAATCATGTTTTGTCGATTGAGGAATATAAAAAAATACAAAATATAACCAAATTGAAAAAGTTATATATCCAAGAACAGAAACTATTTTTGTAAATAATAACGAATTTATTCTCATGGTAGTAGTATATCATAGAAAGGAAATTTTATGGGGAAAAAATATAATTATACATTTAAAAATATACCTAATTGGCGTAAAGAATTTAACAATGAGGTTTTAGATAAGACATATGAATATCAAAAAGCCTTAGGTTTTGAAATAGGAAAATCTCCAAATACAAAAACTCATAATAATGAAGCTGATGCGTTTAAACATGCTTTTATGCAAGCTCTTTTAGTTTATAAAAGTGGAGGTTTAAATCTTCCTGCAAAAATATTAGGGGATTTTCATGAATTTGAAGGTGATTTATCAAAACAACCAATAGAAGAAAAAATTATGGATTTATGGAATAACAAAATTGGTAGAAAAATTGCACAAGAGACCTTGAAAGAATTAAAGAAAGAAAATATTGGTAAAAAGAAAAATCAAAAAATTTATGATGATTCAGTAGCACAAAAAATTTATGAAAAAATACAAAATAATGAGTTAATAACAGAACCTTTTGATGATTGGAGAATTAATAACCATATTTTTACAAGAGAAGAAATTGAAAAAATGTTTAGTAAAGATTTTTTAAAGAACGAAAAATTAATTATGAAACAATTACGAGAAAAAGGCATACCTAAAAACTCAGAAATTAAAAAAACTTCAAGTACAAAGTCAACATCTTCACAATCAGAAAATGGTCATTGGGTAACTATCAATGGCAATCACGTTTTTATTGAAAAATAAAACTTTTCTATTTACAATAAAAGTTTTTCATATAAAGTTCCCTATAAATAAAGATTAAATTTATAGGGATTTTTTTATTATATATAGCTTTTTATAAGAAATAAATTAATTATAACAAAATTTGGGTTCCCAAAATCAATCTGTGGCTATCTTGTTTGTTTTGATTGTCACAATATACATAGTTCAATAGTATTCTCATACCTTGTCCTATAACAAAATAATTTAAACCCGCTGAATATTCTCTTCTTAAGTCGTGTGAAATATCTCTATTAGGGTCAAATTGATCATAACGACCAACAAGTTGAAGTTTTGGAGTCAATTTATATCCTATTGTTGTATAAAAACCCTCTGCATTATTTGTGCTAAATTTTTTACCATTATAACCATCAGCATTTGAATATTCAGCATTAATCATAAATTTTTTGTAGTTATAACCAATATACGCACCTGCAACTGTATAATCATGATGATTTTTACCGGTATTTAACCCCCCACCCATTACAAGTTTACCATATTTACCACCTGTCAAACCTAATGGCTTAAAGTTTACCCATCCTGTAAATTCTGTTCCTGGGAAAAATTCTCTGAAAAATCTATCCGAGCTATTCACCGCAACTGAATAGTCAATCAAAGAGTATTTTCCATTAACCTTTACCCCCAAAGCCCTAGTATTACCAAATGTTCTAGCTATTTGCGAACGCATCACAAATGGAACATACGTCGTACTCATACCACCTTCAAAACCAACTTGATTTCTTGAATTACCAACAAAAATTTGGTGGTTTGGAATTGCTTTGTTTACTATATATGCATCACTTATAAAATTTTGAATAAATGATCTTTCGCTTGTTGGGGTTAAATTCAATTGTAATCTAAAGTCTGATTTATATTTAGGACTCATTTGCCCCATCATACCAACATTAATAGCTGTAATATCGTATTCTGAATCTAAATCAGATTCAAAAAAGTTAAATGACAGATTTCCACGATACTTACCGTAAAATTGAATTCTATCTACTGGACCTTTATCAAAATCAACAGTTAAAATATCCTTGAATAGATAGTTTGAATAGTCTGTTCTTTTAACCTCGGCTTTTAATGCTTTGTTAACTTTACCAAATAAAGAATTTTCATCATGTTCAATCGGAGCTTCTAAAAGTTTGAACATAAAAAAGTTTTCTTCTGTTTCGTCCACCAAAACATCTTGATTATCAATCACACCATCTTTGTTTATATCTCTATCTGGTAATTTTATATCTTGAGGTAAAATTATTTCAGTTTCTTGAAGTTTTGTTTCATTATTTTTTATAACGTCTTCCACCGCAAATACAGGGTTTGAGGCAAATACAAGAAATAAAGTTATTAACAAACGTTCAAAAATTTTATTCATAGGATTTAATTATATCACAAAAGTATTGCATTTCATGATATCTTTATAGTATATTAATTGCTATGACAAGTGTAACAAAAATAAAAAAATATACAAAAACTCAAGCCCCAATTGTTGAAGCTTTAAAAAAAGCTTACGAAAACCCTACTTATCAGTTCCACATTCCTGGACACACAAAGGGTAATGGTGCTTTGCCTGAGTTTAAACAGTTAATCGGCAGAAAAGCATTGGCTGTTGATACAACAGATGAGTTCGACAATTTGGGAACATTACACCCTGCAACAGGGCCAATTAAAGAAGCTCAAGAATTAGCAGCAAAAGCCTTTGGTGCAAAGAAGACTTTCTTCTTGCTAAATGGTTCAACCGCAGGCAACCTTGCACTTGCAATGGGCTTAACTAAAAAAGGCCAAAGAATTATAACTAATAGAAACTGTCATAGATCTGTTTTGACTGGTATGATTATCTCAGGAGCTGAACCTCTATGGTTAATTCCTGAAAGATTTGAAGACTGGGGTATTTGGGGGAATATTAACCCTGAAACTGTTGAAGAAATGCTAAAAATGCACGATGATGTTTCTATGGTATGGATTACAAACCCAACTTACGAGGGTGTTGTCTCAGACATTAAATCAATTTCAGCAATTTGTAAAAAATATAATGTGCCTTTAATTGTTGATGAAGCTCACGCATCATTGTGGAGTTTTAATGAAAAGTTGCCAACTTCTGCACTGAAACTTGGTGCTGATGCTGTTGTTCACTCACTACACAAAACTGGTGGTAGTATGAGTCAAAGCTCAATGTTGCATATTGCAGAAAATTCTATACTTGATGTTGATGCGGTAGAAAAAGCTTTGAAATTATTACATACAACAAGCCCATCATTAATGCTTTTAGCAAGTTTGGATGCTGCACGTGCAAACCTTGATAGCACACGTGGTAGAAGACAAGTTGCTCGTGCTGTAAATAATGCTAAATATTTACGTAGCGAAATTGATAAAATGGATCACATCCACCAATTAAAACCTGATTTTGGTTACAAAACAGATATCACAAAAGTATTTATCAAAGCTGATGGCCTATCAGGAAAACGTTTGGAATCTATTTTAGAAATTGATTTCAATATAGAAGTTGAAAGTGCATCAGATGCTGGTTTGTTACTATTATCAAATGTTGGTAATAAACGTTCTGATATTGAATATTTAATTGAGTGTTTGAAAAAAATTGACAAAACTCATTATTCAGATATTTATCACTTAGAACACAAAAAACATATGCCGATGCTTACTCCTATTATCAAAATGAGTTTAAGAGAAGCCTTCTATTCAGCAAAAGAAACTATTCCGAAATCACAAGCAATTGGAAGAATTTCCGCTGAAGTTATAGCAGAATGTCCTCCAGGAATTGCTATTTTACTTCCTGGTGAATTAATTACAGAAGAACATTTGCCTTATTTAACAGACTACGAATTTATTGAAGTTATAAAATAAAAACTTTTTGGAGAGAGTTATGAAATTATTACACACAATGATTAGAGTTAAAAACGCAGAAGAAAGTGTGAAATTTTACACTGAGTTGATGAATATGAAACTTGACAAGAAAAAACGTCTTGATGATTGTGAATTGTTCTTTTTGACAGATGAAGAAGGAACAACTCAGCTAGAATTAACTTTTAATGATGAAACTCCAGAAAATGGTTATGACCTAGGAACTGGTTTTGGACATTTAGCTTTTTCTGTGAAATCATTGGACGAATTTACAGAAAAACTTCACAACCTTGGTTATGAATATTTATATGAACCATTTGACTTAAATGGAAAAGGAACAAAAATTGCCTTTGTTAAAGACCCAGATGGTTATGAAGTTGAATTGATAGAAAAAGTTATTTGGTAAAAGTGGTTAATAAAACCACTTTTTTTATTTTGAAAAATATGATATAATCCTCTCATGAACGATATTATTGAAAGTTTAAAAGAGCTTGGATTAAACAGTTATGAGGCAAAAGTTTATTTGGCCTTACTTAAAAAATATCCTGCAACGGGATATGAAGTTGCAAAACTTGCAGATATTCCTCAATCTCGTGCTTATGATACATTAAAAGCCCTTGAAAACGAGAAAATTGTAACAAGTTCAGGCGATAAACCACAAACATTCACACCTATAAAACCAAAAGAATTAACTAAAAGATTTCGTCGAAAAGTTGAATCTAATCTAGACTTTTTAGAAAAAAAATTACCTGAAGTTAAAGATGATTATAATGAACCAATTTTGCCAGTTATAGGAAATTCAGAAATTAGAACCAAAATTATTGAGGTTATAAAAGCTGCAAAAACTGATTTGTATTTGGAAATTTTTTCATTTGACTTTAAATATATAGAACAACATTTATTTGATGCATACAATAGAGGTCTTGATATAAAAATTGTTGGCTATGACAGTATTCAATGTCCTTTTGGAACTATTTTTAATCACAAAAATGGACGTGAACTTGAACACTCGCATGGTGGACGTATGATGTTTTTGATTGCCGACAATTCAGAAGGTTTATTTGGAAATATTGAGAAAAAAATTGTATGGACAAAAAATTCTGATGTAATCTTTTTATTAAAACAATTTATTGTCCATGATATGTATTTATTAGATATAGAAGAAAACTTCCCAGAACAGTTAAAATACTTCTATGGAGCTGGTTTGAAACGGTTAAAAGAAAAGATTTTAAGTAAATCTTCAAAGTTTACAATACACTAAAATTCATCTTAACAAATTCGTAATGTTTGCTTTTAAAAAAATTTGTTGAGGAGTATAATTAAAAGTGTAGAAGATACGATATTTTTTTGGGGATAAATAGGGATGATGCAAGGGTATAGCTTTGAGTTAATAACAGGTCCGATGAGTTGCGGAAAAACAGAAGAATTGTTACGCAGAATCAGACGTTGTATTATTGCAAAGAAAAAAGTTAAAGTAATTTCACCTGAAGTTGACACTCGTGCTCAAGGTGATTATATTGAATCAAGAAATGGTTTGTGGCTTGATGCTATTAAAGTTAAACACTCAATTCAAATTTTAAGCGTTGTAAAACCAGAAGATGAAATTGTAGCAATTGATGAGTTACAATTTTTTGATAGCAACATTACAAAAGTTATTGCAAAACTTATGGAAGACGGCAAAAGAGTAATCGGAACAGGTTTAGAATTAGATTTCAAAGCTGAACCTTTTGGCTCAATGCCTGAATTAATGTGTATTGCAACAACTGTTGATAAACTACACGCAGTTTGTATGAAATGTGGTTGTGATCACGCTACAAGAACTCAAAGACTAATCGACGGCAAACCTGCCGACAAAAATTCACCTCTTATTATGATTGGCGGAGATGAAACTTATGAAGCAAGATGTATTAAATGTTACGAATTGCCAAACGCTCATCCAACAGAAAAAAGAGGGTTAAAACTCTTACAGTTTGAACATAAATAAAACTTATCGACATAATGTGGAATTTAAAAAATTCCACTTTTTTTTTAAATATGCTATTATAAACTTATAACTTTTATTTTTTATGGAAACTTTTTTAAATAAAAAACATCTATAAAGAATGTAGAGTTAGTTGGAGGAATATTTAGTGAGAAATCTTATGAGAAAAAGTTTTATATTTTTATGGACGTTTCTACTATTGTTTGGATTTGTTGTTAAAAATAATAGTGAGGCATATACCCCAGTTGAATTGTATGACCAAGTTTGGCGATTAATCAACACAAAGTTCGTTGACCAAACTAATAATGATCAAGATTGGTCAAAATGGCGCCATAAATATGACGAAAAAATTAAAACAAATGAAGACGCATACGTTGCAATTAACACAATGATTGCAAGTTTAAATGATCCATATACAAAATTTTTAGATCCAAAAGAATTTGCGGAAGAAACAAGTTCTATCAAGGGTTCTTTGAAAGGTATTGGTATTCAAATTGGCGTAAAAGATGGCAAACTTATGGTTATTGCACCAATTGAAGACACTCCTGCAGAACGAGCAGGACTTTTAGCCGACGATGAAATTCTTGAAATTGATGGTAAAAGTACAAAAGGTATAACTGTTGATAAAGCTGCTGACCAAATTAGAGGTAAAGAAGGAACGCAAGTTACTTTATTGATTAAACGTAAAGATTCAGAACCAAAATCTTATACAATCACTCGTGCAGAAATTGAATTAAAATCTATTTCTCAAAAACTTCCTGATAATATAAAAATGCCAGAAGATATCGGTTATATTAGATTAAGTTCTTTTATAAGCAGAAATGCAGCAAAAGAATTTGGTGATATCTTATATGCATCAAGCAATAAAAAAGGTTTTATCATTGACTTACGTTCAAACCCTGGTGGGCTTTTAAGTAATGCTCTTGTTATTTCTGATATGTTTTTAGATAGTAGCAATCAAGTAATTGTAAGTACTGTTGACCGTGATGGTTATAAAGAGACCCAAAGATCTGAAGCATTTGTAAGAGGTGCAATTACAGACAAACCTGTTGTTGTACTAATCAACAAAGGTTCGGCTTCCGCTAGTGAAATATTCTCTGGTGCTATAAAAGATAACCGTAGAGGTGTAATTATAGGTGAACAATCTTTTGGTAAAGGTTTGGTTCAAGAAATCAATAAACTCCCATACGGTGCAGGTATTAACATTACTATTCAAAAATATCTAACTCCAAATGGCACAGATATTAACAAAAAAGGTATAACACCTGATTTAGTTGTAGAAATAACTGAAGAAGATATCAAAAACAAAAATGATGTTCAACTGAAAAAAGGTATCGAAGTTCTTCAAAATATGATTTCAGGCAATGCAATAGCAAATCAGTAGAGAAATATAAAAAGAGAGGTTATAAAACCTCTCTTTTTTTGTTTGACAATTATGCTTGTAATGGCTATAATTCACTTATGGCTAAAATAATTAACGTAATTAAAGGAACTCATGACATTTTACCTCAAGAGGTAGAACAATGGCATTTTTTAGAAGAAAAAGCGCTCGAAACTTTTTCTAAATATGGTTATAAAGAAATAAGAACACCAATTTTTGAAGCAACAGAACTTTTCGCTCGTGGTGTTGGTGACACTACTGATATTGTTAATAAAGAAATGTACACTTTTGAAAAAAGTGATAGATCTTTGACACTTCGTCCTGAAAATACAGCTGGTGTTGTTCGTTCTTATATTGAAAATGGCATGTCCAGACTTTCTCCACCAGTAAAATTGTGGTACAAAGGTCCAATGTTTCGTTATGAACGTCCTCAAAAAGGTCGTCAAAGACAATTCCACCAAGTTGGTGTTGAAATGTTTGGAGTGAAAGATCCAACAGCAGATGCTGAAGTTATTTTGATGGCTGTTAATTATTTAAAAGCTCTAGGTCTTAATGATTTAGAAGTTGAATTAAATTCTCTTGGCTGCCCAAAATGTCGTGAAGAATTTAAAAACAACTTGAAAGCAATTTTAAAACCTGAATTTGATAATCTTTGCGAAGATTGTCAAAACAGATATGAAAAAAATCCTTTAAGACTTCTTGATTGCAAAGTTGAAAGCTGTAAAACTATATTTGAAAAACCTGAAATTCAAAAAGTAATTCAATCTGATTTTATTTGCGAAGAATGTGCTGATCATTTTGAAAAATTAAGAAGTTATCTTGATAAAATGCAAGTAAAATACAATGTAAATAAACTTCTTGTTAGAGGTTTAGATTACTATAATAGAACTGTTTTTGAAATTAAATCAAATAACTTAGGCTCACAAAATGCAGTTTGTGGTGGTGGTCGTTATGATAGCCTTGTGGCAAATTTAGGTGGCAATGACACGCCTGCTGTTGGTTTTGCGATGGGGATGGAGCGTTTGTATTCGTTAATGGAACAAACTTCTGATGACAAACTTGATGCTTACGTTGTTTCAACTAATAACGTTGAAGCTATTAGGTTAGTTAAATTCTTGCGTGATAATAATAAAAGTGTAGATTTTGATTTTACAGGTAAGAAATTTACTAAGCAAATGGAAAAAGCATCTAAAGTAGCTAAATTAGCAGTTATTTTAGGTGATGATGAAATAGCTAACAATCAAATTTCAATTAAAAATCTTGAAACATCTGAACAAATTACTATAAATAAATCAGAATTATTAAATAATGTATAAAAAGGGAAGTATAAAACTTCCCTTTTTTAATACTTATTATATTGGAGAATTTATCCCATAATGATTTTCATAACTGCATCTAGTTCAGCAGGTGCTTTTTTAACATCAGCATTTGCGTATTTGATTGCGTTATCAGGGTCTTTAAGTCCGTTACCAGTAAGTACGCAAACTATGTCAGAACCTTCTTTAACAAGTCCTTGCTCGTGTGCTTGAATTAAGCCAGCAACAGATGCTGCACTTGCTGGTTCTGCAAAGATGCCTTCTGCTGATGCTAATAATTTATATGCTTCAACGATTTTTTCGTCAGTTACGCAACCAATTTTGCCGTTACTTTCATCTCTTGCTGCGACAGCTTTATCCCAGCTAGCAGGGTTTCCTATTCTTATTGCAGTTGCTAATGTTTCAGGATTTGGTATACGTTCGCCTCTTACGATTGCTGCAGAACCTTCTGCTTCATAACCCATCATTTTTGGTAATGCATTAATTTTACCAAGCGAATTGTATTCGGTATAACCCTTCCAATATGCAGTAATGTTACCAGCGTTTCCAACAGGGATGAAATGATAATCTGGAGCTTTTCCTAGTGCATCACAAATTTCAAAAGCACCTGTTTTTTGACCTTCTATTCTGTAAGGATTAACAGAGTTTACAAGCGTGATAGGTTCTGTTTCTGAAATTTTTCTTACAAATTCAAGAGCGACGTCAAAGTTTCCTTGTATAGCGATAATCTCTGCACCATACATCATAGCTTGAGAAAGTTTGCCTAGTGCAATATAACCATCAGGAATAAGAACTAATGTTCTCATGCCAGCTTTTGCGCCATATGCAGCAGCAGAAGCACTTGTGTTACCTGTTGAAGCGCAGATGATAGCTTCTGAACCTGCTTCTTTCGCTTTTGTAACTGCCATTGTCATACCACGGTCTTTGAAACTACCTGTAGGATTGCAACCATCAAATTTAAGGTAGATATTTGCATCTAATCCAATCTTTTTTGCAAGGTTGTCTGCTTTTATAAGTGGTGTATTACCCTCATTAAGAGTTACGATAGGTGTTGTATCTGTAACAGGTAAATATTCTTTGTATCTATTAATTAAACCTTGATAATGCATTTTATACTCCTTAAATTTCTACTCTTATTAAACTATTGATTTTGCAATCATTTAATTCTTTGATTACATCTT
>JAZUAO010000027.1:0-15286 GCA_045638025.1 Candidatus Gastranaerophilaceae bacterium | reverse complement strand
ATTGAAACTAATAAAAAAATCATTTGCAACAATAAAATAAATTTTAAGCACGAAAAAATTTCACGATTATTAAAAACAAAAACACAATCCAAATTCAAATATAACAAATTTATAAATATTATTTTATTAAAAAAGATAATAAAACAATGTCCTGAAATTTTTGAAGACATAGAATTTAATGAAATTTTAAAAAACAGAAAATTTAAACGCTATTTTGACCAAAACATGATAAGATTATACCGTTTTTATCAAAATCAGGGGTACTCAGCTAACCAATTAACACGTTTAAATGTCTTTTTACATAATATATATTATAGGCATGTATCTGGAAGTTATAAAAAGGCGCTTAAATGCCTTAAATTAAACGATATTGAGTTTGAGTTTAATTTTAACGATGCTAGACAGGCTATTTTAGATGACAAAAACATATATAATTATATATTTCTTGATGCATTTACTCCAGCAAAATGCCCATGCTTGTGGACAGTTGACTTTTTTAAACTATTACACAAACATCTTGATGATGATGGTATGATTTTAACTTATTCAAATTCAGCATCAATTAGAAATGCCTTTATACAGGCAGGATTTTGGGTAGGCAAAATTTATAATAAAGAAAACGACAAATTCATGGGCTCTATTGCTACAAAAAAATTAGAGCTTATAAAATGTGGCCTTTCAGAATACGATTTAGGGCTTATAAATACAAAAGCAGGTATTGTTTATAGGGATAATAATTTAACACTTACTAATGAGGCTATAATCGCGGCTCACGCTGAAGAGGTTGCTATGAGTGAATTACAGTCAAGTTCAAAATTTATCAAAACATTTAGAGGTAGTAAATAATGTACGATATAGCAGTAATTGGCGGAGGAACGGCAGGTTGTGCGGCAGCATATATAGCTGGGAAGATTGGCTTAAAAGTTATTTTAATAGAAAAAAATATACATCTTGGTGGCGCTATAACGTCAGGGCTTGTAGTTCCAGTTATGCACTCCGGTGATAATCAGGTAAACACTGAATTTTATACCGATTTTATCAGCGAAATGGCTGATTTGGGTGGTCAAATCACTTATCAAAAAAATTCAGGTTGGCTTAATCCAGAGCTTGCAAAAATTGCTTTAGATAATTTAATGAGAAAAAGCAATGTGGATGTACGTTTTAATACAGTTGTTTACAAAATCGACCAATGTAATCAATATATACAGACTTTATATATAAACACAAATATATTATCAGTATATAACGAACAGATAGATATTACTAATAAAATGTTATTTGAACCTATCGCCGCGAAATACATAATTGACGCAACAGGAAATTGCGAAATTGGAAAACTTTTAAATTGCAGTTTTTTAGAAAATGAAAATAATTTTCAACCAGTTAGCCTTAGATTTATTATGAGTGGAGTAAATATAGATAAATTTTCATCTTGGCTTATTGACTTTGATACAGATAGAAATGTTACAACATGCGCGCAAGTAGATGGTTATACATATTTATCAACAGCATACACTTGGGATACTGATAAACAGTGGGCTTTAGCACCTTTATTTGAGGATGCAGTGGCTAAAAATATACTAAAAGATACTGATAGAAACTATTTTCAGCTATTTTCAGTAGCTGGAACACCTGATTCTATTGCCTTTAATTGTCCTAGAATTATTCAAGACGTTAATCCTGAAAGAGTTAAGGATGTATCATTAGCCTTGAAAGAATCTCGTCAAGCTATTTTTAGACTATCTAATTTCTGCAAAATATATTTCCCTGGTTTTAAAAACGCGTATATATCAAACATTGCAGATGAACTTGGCGTAAGGGTTTCCAACAGAATTAAGGGGAAATATATTTATAATTACGAAGATCTTGTCACTGGCAAAAAATTTGACAACCCAGCAGTAATATCAAATTACCCAGTTGATATACATTCAAAAGATAAAAATTCTTCTACACTAAGCCAGACAGGTGAATACCAGCTTCCTATAGAGGCCTTAATGTCTGCGGATTATGACAATTTATTTGTTGCAGGTCGCTGCTTATCAGCTGATTTTAAGGCTCAGGGTGCACTTAGAGTACAGTCTAGCTGCTTTTCTATGGGTGAAGCCGTTTCAAAATACATATATAATCTGCTTAAAAATACTTAATCATGTAGCAAAAAATATTTTTATCTGTATTATATAAAAAGTAACAAAAAGGATATCCACATGAGAATTTATAGCGTTAAAAATTGTGAGTTTACTGGCAGATTAAAGCACGGTGATTTAATTAAGAAACTAAATGACCTGAACGAAGCCGCACGTGTTAAAGCCCTTAAAATTGCTGCAAACTCTGACGCCTCAAGCAATGCTAGCTTAAATAAAATCTTTGATAATCCTGAACATTTAACGCCCAAAGATCACTCCAAAATCAATGCTCTTGGCACAGCATCCGGTTCTGGGACTTACTCGACAGTTGGATCAGCATTTACTGAATCTAGTGATACTTGGTCAATTTACTCTCTTCTTTCTTAAAATGTTATGGTTAAAATCCTACCCAAAAGTACAAATTATTTAGATTTTGCGCCTAGAAAAATTTTAAATGCTCTTTCTTATCCATTCAGGCGACAACATATAGATGAGTTACATAAAATTGTGTCAGGAATTGATATTCAATCTGACGAATACTGTGGCGCAATGGCTGCATATGCGGATAAATACTTAGCTAAACAAGATTTATTGTGTAATTTTGAAGAACCTATTTTGCAAAAAATAGCAGAATCAGATTTGCCTGTTATATTTGTAATGAACCATAGTAAACAAAGTAGCGATCCAGCTATGCTGATGTTATTCAACGCATTATTAAATGTTAAGTATCTAGAGCTAGGCAGGGCTGTAAATTCACCACGACCTAAAATTATTATGAACGGTAATATAATAAAATCCAAATGCTCAAAAATGAAAGAGATATATCAAAAGTGTGGCGCGGTAGGGGTTGATATTACATCAGATAAACCTAACAATACAGCGCAATTATTATCAATTATCAAAGGATACTTGAAAGGGGAAAATAATATATTCATTTTTCCTGAAGGTAGAAATTGCGTAAAAAGAAATATTCCATTTGAAGAACGTTTTCAAGACGGCGTTTCAAGTATAGTAGAAAAAATCATATCTACAGGAAAAACAGTAAAGGTAGTACCTCTTGGATTTAGTTATGGAAAGGAAAAATCAATTTTAGGTTCTATGTATGTGGGACAACCTATATATTTTAAGAAAACTGGAGATAGGATTTTGACAAATTCGGCAAATTCCAGCTCAGAATTTGCACCACAGCCTCTTAAAGAGCTCTTTGGGAACAAATTTATCAGAGAAATTAAAAGCATAAAAGAAATTTCTTCACAAATAATAGAAAATATGAAGATATGCATGGCAGAAGCTAATAAAAGATTACAAGCACCTGATAATATTCCATTCTAGGAATTGTCCAATTTTTTATGCAGAATTTGAGCAGCATTTAGCAGTGGGTCAATTGTAGGTGAAAAAGGTGGAGCATAAGTTATATCATTCCTTGTAAATTCATCCACAGTCAGCTTACCCAAAAGAGCTGTAGTTAAAGTATTGATACGTTTATCAGCATCTCCAGCACCAATAGCCTGTCCACCTAGAAGAAGTCCTGTACGCTTATCAGCAATAAGCTTCAACGTTATATTGTTAACATCAGGCATATAACCAACTTTATCGTATTTGGTAACCGTTGTGCTTATAGGATCAAAACCTAGTTGTTTTGCTCTTTTTTCTGTCAAACCTGTCATTGACATAGTTAAGGCTAGGCATCTAACAACTGAAGAACCTAAAATCCCGTCGAAATCAGCATCACCACCAGATAAATTAATAGCTGCAACACGTCCTTCTTTGTTGGCAGTAGAACCAAGTGGAATCCATATTTTTTGCCCTGTAATAAGTGACGTTTTTTCTGCACAATCACCACAAGCATAAATATGAGGTAAATTCGTATGCATGTGTTTGTTGACCTTTATTGCACCAGTTTCGCCTATAGCAACGCCAGCTTCTTGCGCAAATTCAACATTAGGCCTTACTCCTGTACAGATAACAACCATATCAGTTACAAACTCTTTACCTGTACCAGTTTTCACACCAACAATCTCATTACTAGAATTTGAAATAAACTCAGTAACAAGTTCCGATGTTAAGATATTGAATTTACCATCATTTATACTGTGTAATTGGTCTTCAATAACTTCTGACATATCTATATCGAACATTGTGGCAATATGTGGCGCAAATTCGACAAGTGTAACCTTTAAGCCTAATTCTACAAATGCTTCTAATAATTCAAGTCCAATATAGCCACTACCTATTATGGTCGCACGCTTTGACTTTAATGCGCACTCTCTAATAGCAATACCATCTTCGATTTTACGCAGAGTAAAAACGTTCTTTAGAGCTACATTTTTAATTTCAGGGATAAATGGTCTTGCTCCAGTTGCTATAACAAGTTTGTCATATTCAACCAAATGTGACCTATTATTTTTTAGGTTAAGTATAAGAATTTGTTGAGACTCGGGTAATAATTTTATTGCTTTATGTCGCAAAAAAACTTCAACCCCCTGAGCTTCAAATTCCTCTGGACTTCTAACTAATAGAGTTCTATAGTCATCAAAATTACCTTGGATATAATACGGCAAACCACATGAAGAATACGAAATATGCGTATCATCAGTGTATAAACATATTTTGGCATCTGGCAATAAACGTCTTGTTTTTGCTGCTACTTTAGCTCCAGCAGCAACACCACCTAAAATTACAATTTTCATAATTGTAATTTAGACACAACAAGCTCTGATTTCATTCGACAATAGTCTAATTCATACCAGATGTTGCAAGAAATGTTTGCTTCATAAAATCACAATAAGCATCAATATCACTTTGAAATTCTTCTGCTTTATCGATTAAGGTTTTCAATTCAACAATAATATCATTTTTCTTTAATTCTTCGTACATAATAATACACACCCCATGTTTATCTATTTACATTTATAGATACGGAATGTGTATTATAAAACTTTAATAATTTATTTAATTGTTTTACATAAATTAATACTTATGCAAGAATGTTTAATTTTTTAGCGTTATGCCCTCCATTTCGTTCAAAATTAATACTGCCTTGTGGATCGAATTGTTCCACATCAAAACCCTTATTTTCTTTACTTTCTCGTTTTTCGACACCATTAACTCTATTGACTCCAACAACTGAAATAAAGTTACTGAATTCTGAATAGTTAATAATGCCATCGCCATCCTTATCATATTTATCAAACGACATACGCTCAAACGAATTAAGCAATGCTCGGTTCATACCTTGCGTAATAGATAACATATAAAATGCTCCTCTCTTAAATATCTCTTATGTTCATATAAAGTTTTTTACATTGTAGAGATTTCAAGAAAGAAAATTTCTGTTACATTAGTTAATAAAAAAAAGGAAGGTATTTTTACCCTTCCTCGCTTTTTATTTGGTGCGTATAAACACATCTTACATTACTGTATACATATAGCAAAAAGATCTTCCGCAGCGTGTTGACGATTAGTGCCATTATTATTTATACCAAATGAGGAATAAGAGATAGATTCGGAATAAACCCCACCAGATCTTTCTTCTCCTGACCAAAGTTGAAAATCAGAATCATTAAAACCTTGTGATTTTAAATAACCTCCAATTTTACTAAGTTGACTTTTGGTTGGCATGTTATCAGTTCCTCCACATGTTTCTACGATTTTTGCCCAACGATCTCCAATATAACTTGATGGTAAACAATATTTAATATTATATTTTTGCATATAAGCTAAATCCTCAGGATCTGTAGTTGTACCACCAGATAGGCATTCATTCCAATAATGTTTTGCCCCTGAGTCTAATTTAAATGTTGCTCCGTAACAAACCCCCTCAACCTCATATGCACATGTAGCACCTAGTTTTTTAACATTTCCATTTGCTCTTAAATCTTTTCCTACTTCGTTTGGATTTTTATTAGCAGAGGTATCGTAAAGTATAGCTAAGCAATCACCACCACTAATTTGGTTAGAATATGGGTCCTGCGTACAAGAATTTTCTCCAGTAGTTGGGTTATATGCAATTAATGCAGAAACACCATTGGCAAACTGTACTCCAACAATATTTGTCCCCCAATCTTTTTGACCGAAGTTTTTAGCGGTCTTAATAATACTCATATCAACTTCTTCAGGAGTAGCTTCACCGCCACCCCACCTAACAGTTTCACTAAAACAATCTAATAATTCATCATTTTGACAAATTTTATTAGTTTTAAAATGTTTACTTAATTCTTGAACAAAGCTTTCAGTGGTTGTATGACCCGCAAGTGTTGATTGAGTATTCATAGTTTTAAGAGCTTCTTCAAGCTTTCTATCAAAAACAGTAGCGGCCGTATCCCACGATTTAGTATTATAATTAGCAACTAATGTTGGAATCGTCATCGCAGCAACAACACCAATGATACCGAGTGTAATCAAAACCTCAGCAAGTGTAAAACCCTAAAAATCCAGTCTAGGAGAGTATTTTACCCCCCCCTATGGATGCAAAATAAATCTTTAATCATAAGTATATCCTCCTAGCTTAATTTTAGCACAAAGAGAATATGAGCGAAATTTGTTAAGTTTTATTAAGCTTTATTTTTACATAACTAATCTTATGGGTATATATCGAGCTGTTATTTTATAAGTCGTCATAAGTAACTATAATTCAAATTATTACTAATTTTCGCTATAAACAATTTTTTTACGCAAATTCCATTGAATGAGAGTCAATACAAGGATTATTACAAACAAAACGTATGCTATTGCTGAAGCTTTGCCAATATTAAAAAATTCAAAAGCATTCTTATAAATTGCATAAACTAAAACATTTGTACTATCCAAAGGACCACCCTGAGTCATTAAATAAATCAAATCGAACACTTGAAAAGAGCTGATCGCTGTTATTATCACCACAAAAAATATTGTAGGGGATAACAATGGAATAGTAACATTTTTAAAAGTTTGAAAAGCGTTTGCTCCATCTATTTTTGCAGCCTCAAACATACTTTGACTTATTCCACTTAACGCAGATAAAAATATAACCATATTGTACCCAATAAGTTTCCAAACCGATACAATAATCAACGCTGGCATAGCAAAATGAGTATCATATAACCAATTTATATGCACGTGTAGAAATTGATTTAATAGCCCAATATTAGGGTCAAATATCCACTCCCAGATTACCCCGATTACAATCATGGGTGTAATAAATGGTAAAAAATAAGCAGTTTTATAGAATTCAGAGCCTCGTATTTTTGAATTTAAAATCGCAGCTAAAATTAATGGAATAACCACGCCCAAAAAAGATGTTGATAACGCAAAAATAACCGTATTTAAAAGTATTTTATAAAATAATGGTTCTTTAAATAGGGTTGAATAATTTTTAAATCCAACAAACTCAATAGGACCTAACAAATCCCATTCAGCAAAACTTAATCCAAACGAGCAAATAACTGGAATTATAATAAAAATAAGAGTTCCGATTAAAGCTGGTAAAATAAAAACCCAAGCTGCAAGCGATTCGTTATTTAAAATCCCATGTTTTACTTTCATGATATAATTATACAATAAGGGAGAGGTATTATGCAAAAATATAATCACGCATTTGGTAAAAATGATATTAGAGGAATTTATGGTGAAGATATTACTGAAGAGTTATATTTTAATATTGGTATTGGCTTTATTAAATGGCTTGAAAATCAGGCAGGCGAAAAAGCTACAGAGATGACTTTAACTGTATGTCGTGATGCAAGATTGCATTCTCCACAATTATCAGAATCTCTTATATCAGGTGTAACTTCTACTGGTGCAAAAGTAATTGACCTTGGTTTAGCTCCAACTCCAATTGGGTATTACTCTGAAGTTACAATGGATGAAGTTATTTCTGCAATGATTATTACAGCAAGCCATAATCCTTCTGAATATAATGGTCTTAAAATGACTTATCAACACCAAACTCTTAATGAAAAACAAATTAAAGAAGTAAGAGATTTGACCTACGAAAATTGGACAACCGAATTCAAAACATATAATAAATCAGATGTTAAAAATTTTGACATAATCCCTGAATATATTAAAGACATGAAATCTCGCTTTGGAGAAATTGGTAAAGGATTAAAAGTTGTTGTAGACAGTGCTAATGCAACAGGTGGTATAGTTGGTCCTCAGTTGTATAAAGAATTAGGCTGTGACGTTGTAGAACTATATTCTGAACCAGACGGAAGATTTCCAAATCATCACCCAAATCCAAGTGATTTAAAAACCTTAAAAGATTTACAAAAAGCAGTTATCGACAATAACGCAGATGTTGGTATAGCATTCGACGGTGATAGTGACAGAATTGGCGTAGTAGACTCTAACGGAAACACTATGACGGGCGACAAATTACTATTGATTTATGCTCTTGATTTGATTGCGGGTTGCGATATCAAGCCTACTGTTGTTTCTGAAGTTAAATGTTCTCAAGTACTATTTGACACGATAAATAAAACCGGTGCTACTGCTGTAATGTGCAAAACAGGACACGGCTACATTAAAGAAAAAATGAAAGAAACTGGCGCGATATTAGCCGGTGAAATGAGCGGTCATACATTCTTTAAAGATAGATATTACGGCTTTGATGATGCAATCTATGCTGGCTGTAGAATCATTGAAATTATTTCGAAAAACAAAAAACAAAATCCGAATTTTAAGATACAGGATATGTTAGAAGCATTTAATGCTGTTTACACATCAAATGAACTTAGGTATCCTTGTCCTAATGAACTAAAGAAGCCAACTCTTGAAAAATTGAGTAAATTTATATCTACAAACAAAGATATGTTTAACTCTGAAATCAAAGATATCGTAACTCTTGACGGTATGAGAATAATTTTTGATGGTGGATTTGCAATGATAAGACAAAGCAATACAGAACCAGTTTTCACGCTTAGATTTGAAGCTAAAACAAAAGAACAATGCGAACATTTTCAACAATGCATGGTTGAAAAACTTGATGAATATGTAAAAGGTTAAAATATGCACACAAAAACTCTTAAAAACAAATTAGGATTCACATTAGCTGAAGTTTTAATAACTTTAGGCATAATTGGTGTAGTTGCTGCACTTACCATTCCAGCATTAATCGCAGATTACAACACAAAACAATGGAACACTGCTGCAACGATTTTTGAGAAAAAGTTAGAAGATGCCTTAAAAGTTATGAACTCACAATCAACTCTTTCAGGACTCGGAACAACTGAATCATTTGTTCAAGAATTAACCAAACATTTTAAAGCAAGTAAGGTATGCACAAACGATGAGTTATTAGAGTGCTTTAGCCCCAATGTCTACTGGGATAATGGTAAAGAATCACTTGATAACATCGACATCAGCATAATTAGCACTTCGAGAAATTTTGGTCAAAAAGATTGGAAAACAAATATTGTAGGTGTGCAATTTGCAAATGGAACAAGTGCGTTAATCGCTTACAATCCAACAGAAAGCTGTGTACAAGATACACATTCTAACCAAATTTCTGGCAATGATTGCTTAGCAATCTTATACGACACAACAAGCGCAAAACAACCGAATACTTTTGGAAAAGATTTACGTTCTAATAGCAACGTAACAAGACTTGGCACTGGTTGTATATTTGAAGTTGGAAGTACTTGCTATGCTTCTGCTCCTTTTATTCCAGAACCAATAACAAAAGCTGAATGTGAAGAGTTAAAGGATAACTTAAAAATAAAGTATTGCAGTGGAAATAGCGACTATTGGGCTGGAGCAGTAAAAGCTTGTGATGGTATTGATAAAATGCCTACTCAAGCTCAATTATCTGAACTTGTAAAATATATGCAACGTGATAATGCTTTTACTGCGAATGCTAACGCTTTGGGCTTTACAGTAAATTCTAATTCAGCGCTATCAATTTGGTCAAAAAGTGAATATAATGGAGCAAACGCATATAGCTGGCACGGTAGTCCTACAAGCTCTAACTCACACAATGGCCCTCGTGGTGACAATCGCAGGCAAGTAGTTTGCTTAGGTGATTAAACTTCAGTATTAAACTTACATCTTTGCCAAAAGTATTTGGCGCTTTAGATGCAGATGTGTCATAAAGCATTGAAATACAGCTGGTTGGGTCAACTTGATTTGAATATGGATCTTGTTTGCAGTTTGAATCATACGCAACAAGTGCGGTAATTCCATTAGCAAACTGTACACCTATAGTCTCAGTTGTCCAAGAATCTTGCCCAAATTCTTTTGCAGACTTTAGATTAGTAATATTATAATTTCTAGTAGATTATTCACCCGAAGTGATATTTATAACATCCCAAAGAGAAACAAATTCTAAAAAAATGTTATAAACTAGCAAAAAATATTTTTACGAGTTTTGATATTACAAAGGATCTATTATGCAATCATTAAATTTCGACTCACAAAATTTTACATCAATATACAAAATTCCCAAAACTACTGTAAAAACACACGTGGAAATTGCTGAGGCAATTGAGCCTTTATACCGTAAAAACAAAGACGTACCTTTCTATTGTTTTTCTGGTGATTGTCCTGTTGATGCATCAGTAGCGTCAATTATTGATGAAGACATGAAAGCAAAGCACCTTAGCTATGATTGGATTGTTGATAATGCGAAAAATTTCAATATTAATTTACCTGACCCAAGAAAGATAGATGTTTGGGTTGTAACAGGCAAAGAGGATATTTCTAGAATAGATAACTATTTAGACAGTGCCGACAAAATCTGTAAACCTGGTTTTTGGAATAGTTTAAAACGCAGACTTTTTGGATTTGAAAGAAATTATAATATTCCAGAGCATCTTGATATATACAGCGATATTTTAGAAATGCGTAAAAAACTAATCGATCAATTCCACGACTTAATTAAAAATGATTCAATTATTGAAGCTAAAGATACAAATGATTTCTTTATAAAACTGGTGGAAAAAGAACTATGAGAATAACCCCATCTTTTTCAAACACAAATTTCACAGCTCGATACAGAGTCCTTTTAACTCGCGATGAATTCAACGATTTTAAGAAAAATATTTTTCCGCAACTAGATGAACTACACGACGGAGAAGTAAATTATTTATATGGTAAATCGCCCAACGAATTTATGTTTGCTGAAGCACTGGAAACATACGCTGAAGCAAATGGGGCCGACATTAATTGGGCTGCCGAAAATGTAACAAATTCAGGTTCTGCTGTCTCAAAAATTGATACAGCTATTTTATGGTTAACAACGGGCAAAAAAGATTGTGGTCTATACGAAAAATTTGATAATAAATGTGAAAGATTATTTAACCTCAGATATCAACTTGCTGGCTTTAAATTTATAGGTGATAATTTAGATAATGAACTTGTAATACTAAAATGTATTGATGAAGCTTTAAAAAAAGAATCTAGGGATTTTTTCAAGTTCATTCAAAAACATCCTTATCAAAAAATGAAAAATGCAGACGAGATATTGCGAGCTGAGCAACAAAACTTAAATATAGTCTTGTAATTCAAAAATGTTTATGATACGCTAAATGCTGTCAGAAAAGTTATCTCACATACATTTTCCAAAAGGCTGCAGAATCCCAACTCTGCGAGTATTTAAGCCATTATTTGGTGTATGTGTAAAAATAAAAAAGTTTTTACAAATTAACATGAAAGGTAAAATTAATGGAAAACGAAGAAAAAATCACAGTAGAAGAAGTTACTGAAGTTGTTGAAGAAACTACAGTAGTAGAAGAAGTTGCAACAGAAGAACTTCCTGTAGAAGAAAAATCTTCTAAAAGAAGAGCTCGTGGTGGTAAAAAACAAAAAATTGAAACAGTTGAAGAAAAACCACAAAGCGAATGGACTGAACAAGTTGTTCAAATTAGCCGTGTAACAAAAGTTGTTAAAGGTGGTAAAAAATTAAGCTTCCGTGCTATCGTTATCGTTGGTAACAAAAAAGGTCAAGTTGGTATTGGTTGCGCGAAAGCAGCTGAAGTTATCATTGCTATTCAAAAAGCGATTGCTGATGGAAGAAAAAACTTAATTACAGTTCCTATTTTCAAAACAACTATTCCTCACCCTATCACTGGTAAATCTGGTGCAGGTGAAGTTATGTTGAGACCAGCTTCTCAAGGTACTGGTATCATCGCTGGTGGTGCAGTTCGTCCAGTTCTTGAATTAGCAGGTATTGAAAACATTCTTGCTAAATCATTAGGTTCAAAATCACCTCTTAACGCAGCATACGCAACAATCAACGCTTTAAAAGCTTTGACTCCATTCTCAGAAGTTGCTAAAAAACGTGGTTTAACTATGGCTGAACTTTTAAACTAGTTGGCTAATTGATTAGATAATATTAAAAAAGTATAAAGGATAATTATTATGGCAAAAACTAAAACAAATACAGTAAAAATTAAACTTGTAAGAAGTTTAATCGGCTCATCAGAAGCTCAACGCAAAGTTGTTGCAGCTTTGGGCTTATCTAAAAAAGACCAAGTAGTAGAACACTCAGAAACAGCTACTATTATGGGTATGGTTAACAAAGTATCTCACTTGTTAGAAGTAACAAAATAAGAGAATGTACAGACTGCGTACAGTTACTAGTGTAACGACAGTGAATAGCGAGCGGTCAAATTAAAGAGGAAAATTAAAATGACAAATATTAAATTAGACGATTTAAGACCTGCAGAAGGTTCAACACACAAATCAAAAAGAGTTGGTAGAGGAAGATCATCAGGTCACGGTAAAACATCTTGCCGCGGTCATAATGGTGAAGGTCAACGTTCTGGTAGCAGCTCTAAAAGAGGTTTTGAAGGTGGTCAAATGCCAGCTTACAGAAGACTTCCTAAATTGAAAGGATTCCAAATTATCAACAAACTTAACTACGCTGAAATCAATGTTGGTAGAATTGCGCAACTAGGTGTTAAAGAAGTTTCTTTAGAATCTCTTAAAGAAGCAAAAAGAGTACACCCATCAGCTGACGGTTTAAGAATTTTAGGTAATGGCGAAATCAAATCAGCTGTTACGGTAAAAGCATCTTATGTAACTCCATCAGCAAAAGAAAAAATCGAAGCAGCAGGCGGAAAGGTTGAGTTAGTATAATGGCACAAGGAATCAAAATGCCTACAACTGAAGATTTGATGTCAATGTGGCAAGCATCAGGTTTGAAACAAAAAATTATGTTTACATTCTTGATGATTGCAGCATTTAGACTTGGTGTTCAAATGCCGTTGTTTGGTATTAATAACCAAGTATTCTCTAATATAGCCCAAGGAAACAATATTATTGGTTTCCTTGACTTATTCTCTGGTGGTGCATTAGGTACTGTATCCATTTTTGCTTTAGGTATAGGACCATTCATCACGGCATCAATCATTATTCAGTTAATTTCTGTTGTAATCCCTTCTTTAGAAAAACTACAAAAAGAGGAAGGTGAGGCAGGCAGAAGAAAATTATCACAATATACAAGAATTTTCACAGTAATATTGGCAGTATTTCAATCTGTGGTATTTATGTTGTATTTACATCATTTACCTGGAGCAATACTTCCAAACGTTAACCCTGTAATGTTCTTCATCAGTTCAGTTGCTGTATTAACGGCTGGTTCAGTTCTTGTAATGTGGTTATCAGAACTTATCACAGAAAAGGGTATCGGCAACGGTGGTTCATTAATCATCTTTGTTGGTATTTTATCTGGTATTCCTGTATATGCGTCAAGAACGGCTCAGATGGTTGCAAATAGCTCTGCATTGCAGTTAGGCTTAGTAGCACTTTTAGCTATATTCTTTGCAACAATGGTATTCATTGTAATTATGCAGGAAGCAATAAGAAAAGTTGTTATTGTCAATCCAAAAAGACAAGTTGGTAACAAAGTTTATGGTGGAATGAATTCATTTATACCTTTTAAACTTAATCCAGGTGGCGTTATGCCAATCATCTTTGCAATTGCAATATTGTTGTTCCCTTCTACTATTTTAAGTTTGGTGGGACAAGCAAACTTTAAATCTGAGGTTGTAAAAAATATGGTAATCACACTTAACCAATGGTTAAGTCCAGATGGTATTGTGTATTACTTATTATATTTCGGCTTAATTTTTGCATTAACATTTTTCTATGCATCAATTATGCCAAATATGCAACCAAAAGACATTGCTGATAACCTTAAAAAATACGGTTCATCTATTCCTGGTATCAAACCAGGAAAACCAACAGCTGAAGCTTTAGATAAAATTTTATCTAAAACTACATTTATCGGAGCTTTAGGCCTTGGGATTGTTGCATTAGTCCCATCACTTGCAAGTTACATTACTAACATCAAAACATTGCAAGGTATCGGCGCTACGTCATTAATCATCATGGTCGGTGTTGCTCTAGACTTAATCAATCAAGTAAGAACACACCTGTTGGCTAGAAATTATGAATCTTTCTTAAAAGACTAATTAGTCTAACTTATAAAAACAGCTCCTACTAAGGGGCTGTTTTTTTATTAAAAAATTATTATTTCGACCAATGAAAGTTGATTTAAAAAGCTTAAAATAAGAATGTAAATCCTCAACTCTTCTGATTGCTCAGCATTGCCTCTCCTACTTGAGAGGCTTTTTTTACATATAGACAAAATCTTAAAAATGTGTATAATAAAGTGGTGTATATGTTATTATAGGAGTTTTTTAAATGAAATATTTTAAAGGTTTTACACTTGCTGAGGTTTTAATAACACTAGGTATAATTGGTGTTGTTGCATCAATGACTATTCCAACATTAATGACTAATAACCAACAACGTTCTATGGATACTGCAGCTAATGTTTTCAATAGAAAACTTGGTGAAGCATTAAAAGTTATGAACTCACAATCTTCTTTAGCAGGGTTCACAACAACTAGAGCTTTTGTTGATGAATTATCCAAACATATTAAAATAATTAAAACTTGTAATAGTAATGAATTAGATATTTGTTTTGCCAGTGAATTTTCTACTAATGATAATACTTTTAAAGTTGAAGAGTTAAAACAAGCTAAAAACTTGAACAAAGATGGTAACTATGGTACTGAAACCATCGGTGCTGTTTTTGCTGATGGAGTAACAGCCTTGATTGCTTATAACCCTAATGCAACTCAAGATCCATTTTCTAATCAGGTTGTTAATGTAACATCTTCTGGTGCTGGTAAAGATTTATCTATTGGTTTATCTACCAATGCGTTAGCTATTCTTTA
>JAZUAO010000026.1:0-111158 GCA_045638025.1 Candidatus Gastranaerophilaceae bacterium | reverse complement strand
GGTGTCCAGTTTGCAAATGGTGTAACAGGGCTTGTTGCATATAATCCAAAGTGTTCAGGTGATCCTTTATCTAACCAATTTAAAGGTACCGAATGTATTTCTATGCTTTATGATGTTTCTGGCAACAAAAATCCAAATACTATTGGAAAAGATTTAGGAAGTTTTGGTACTGTTAATAGATTAGGCGACTCTGGTTGTGCGATTGAAGTAGCTGGAACTTGCTATGGAGCACCATCTCCCGGAGTTCCACACGTCTGGAAAGAGTGTGACGGTAACGGCAATTCTAATGACCCAGAAGATCAGGCAATAATGTCACAATACGGAATAAAAGAATGTTTAGTCCCTATTCATATTGGTTTGGAAGATTATTGGGCAGGTGCCGTAATCGCTTGTGGTGGTGTAGATAAATTACCTTCTCGAGCTCAATTAGCAGAATTGGCAAACTGGTTGTATGATACTGATTCTATTGGAGTTAGTACAGATAATGGAGATCTTAATATTAATAAAACTAAAGCTGCAATATTTGCTTTGGATTTTAGTAATCAGTATGAAGCCCTTGCATTGTGGTCTAGTGAAGAAATGGATGAAGAGTCTGCATATGGAAGATGGTATGCAGAGGGAGGAACTTATTGGACAAATGATCCAAGAAATGGCCCATTCTCCCCTATTCCTCAAGTTTTGTGTTTGCAATGATTTAAGAGGGCAACGGCCCTCTTTTTTAATTAGTATTGTAGGGTGCGTTTATACGCACCATATAAAAAAGGAAGGTAATAATACCTTCTTTTTTTATCCAAAATGATGAGGCTTTTTGTCTGTCAGCCATTTACTCATCAAGTAATTATCATAACTCAATGCAAAATTATTTAAAGCATTCACCAAAACTCTACCACTTTCTGATTTACCCACAATTAAAAAATCTCCAGTAGAATTTTCAGCCAACATAATTTCTTTATGCACAATTTTATCGACATTATTTTTAGGATTTTTATAAATAACCATTCTAATCCACTCGCACAACAATTTTGTTGATGTAGTGCGAGATTGAATTAAATCTTCATTATGCTCTTGTAAATATTTTGAAAATGCTGTTAGTATCATAATTAAAACGGTGTTGTTGTCGCAAAACAAATTATATCACAAATGCCATTAAGCTTAAATTCGTTAATCATTTCTTCAAATGTTGAACCCGTTGTACAAATATCATCAATTATCAAAATCTTTTTATTCAAATTTTTGCTTGCATCAACTTCAAAAGCTTTATGTAAATTTTCTGCACGTTGCTGTTTAGTTAATTTATACTGCGGTTTTGTGTCTTTAATTCTTTTAATTAACTCAAAATTATATTCATATCCTGTCAAATAACAAAATTCTTTTGTAACAAGTTCCATATGATTGTATTTACGTTTCTTTTTGCGTGTTGAATGTAGAGGAACAGGAACAACCTGAAAATCTTCCGATATATTTAATTTTTGCCAATATTCATACATAAATTTAGCCTGAAAATATGCCAAATCTCTTTGTTTATGATATTTTAATCCACGAATAAGCTTTTGCAAATCTTTCGAATAATTGCCAGCACAATAAACATTTACACCGTTGATAATTCTATTAACACTTATTGGCAAACTAATCAGCTTATCATAACAATCAGAACACATTCTGATAGACTCTTTTGAGCTTTTACAAAAGTAGCATCTTTTCTTATAAATCCAGTCTAACAATCCTAAAATTTTTTCAATCATAATATTGGAAGTTTTACACAAAATTCTGTACGTACGTTTTCTTCACTTTCAACAGTTATCTCTCCACCGTGCGAAACTGCAATTTGTTGTGACAAATATAAGCCTAAGCCTGTTCCAATTTTTCTGAATTTTTTTGCAGCAGAATAATATTTATTGAAAATCATTTTAATTTCATCTTTTGAAATACCTTGTCCATAATCAATAACTGATATTGTTACAAACCCAGGTAATTCTCCAGTTTTAATATCTATACAATTTGAAGTACTACTATGTGAAATTGCATTAGAAATTAAGTTTTTAATTACACGTGTCAATTGTATTGGATCTGCCATTACAGAAAGACTTCTTTCTGGTGTAAAATTTATTGTCATATTTGAATTATTTGCAATAGGTTGAGTTTCAGCAATAATTTCTTCAATAAATGGTGTTAACGCAATATTTTCTTTTAATAAATTAATTCCAGTTTCTTTAATTTTATAGGTTTCTAATAAAATTTGGACTAAATCAATAAGTTCTTTGTTGGAAGCCTTCATATTTAAGAGTGCAACTTTTTGTTTTTCTGTTATTTCGCCAAATTTTCCCTCAAGCAAAAATTCAACAATATTTGCCTCTGCAACAATAGGAACTTTTAAATCATGTGTTAACGTCGCAACAAAATCTTCTTTCAATGTTTCTATTTCACGTTCATTTGTAACATCTTTTATTAGAAGAACATATCTTTGTTTTTTATCATCCAGTTTTAATTTTTGCGTACTAATAATGAAATTATTTGTTGGAGTATGCTTGATAAATACATCATCGCAATACAATTTTTCAATATTTAAATTATCTGTAAGCTGAATGAATTCATAAATATTTCTCCCTACAATATTTTTACCTTTAACCCCAAACCACGTTGAAACTTTTGGAGTTGCACGTAAAATATCATGGTTTTCATTTATAATTAATATCCCATCTGATAGTGCGTTGATAACTGATTCCAAAAGTTTGTTTTGACGCATTAATTCAGCTTGATATTCAACAATCATTTTTTCTCTATCATTTAAAGTTTCAACCATTCGGTTAATACTATCAGTCACATTTTGATATGTTGGATGCTCAAGTTTTTCAATCTTAGTTGTAAGGTTACCATAACGAATAGAATTTACCGTATTCGTTACAGTTCCTAAGTAATCATTGATTTTTGACCAACGTTTATTCGTTTTTCTTGTGATGAAAAACAATACTATGAAAACTAAAATTAACCCGCTATTAATTATATATAAAATCATTTATTTTAACCTTATCTTATGTTATAATTATACCAGATAAGTGGAGATTTGTCATTGATTAAATTACCAAAAAGCATAAAATGGATTATAACTGATTTTGATGGTGTAGTAACCGACAATTGTGTTTACATTAGTGATGACTTAACAACATCAAAAAAGATAAATTATAAAGATCTTATGGGTTTTGCGATTTTGCGACGAAATGACTTCAATATCGCAATAATTTCTGGAGATAAAAGTGGCGCCATTGATGCTATTGCAAAAAGATTTAAGTTAGAAGAAGTTTATCAAGATATAAGAATTAAAATAGATATACTAAAATCAATTGTTGAAAAATATAATTTAACTGAGGAAGAATTTGTTTATATTGGTGATGATATAAACGACATTCAATGTTTAGAATTTGCAAAATATAAAATAACTGTTCCGGACGCCGTAAAAAAAGTAAAAGAGGTTTCTGAAATTCAAATTACAGAAAATAATGGCGGATGTGGTGCGTTTAGAGAGGTTGTAGATTGTTTGGTTGGGTAAAAAAAATACGTAATAAAATTAAAGAATTGAATGTTTCTGTGAATGTTTACAAAGAAGAAACAGGCAATCAATCTTTGCCTACGACTGCTTATATCAATAGAGCTAAAAAATTTATAGACAAATCTCTTTATTTAGAAGCTCGTGACGTGTTATTAGAAGCACTAACAATTACAGAAAACGATGCTCTAGTATATAAATATTTAGGAATTTGCGAAGAAAAACTGGGTAATTTGCCAATAGCGATTGATATGTATAAAAAATCAGCACACATCAATCCTCAAGATAAAAATATTTGGTACAAATTAGGCATGCTACAAGTTAATATGAAACTTTATGAAGATGCCGAACCATCTTTTGAAGAAGCTTGTAAAGTTACTCCAGTTAATACAGATGTTTTTACAGGTTGGGGGATGACATTACTTAAACAAAAAAAACATTCTCAAGCTTTGGAAAAATTTACTAAAGCAATACAAATTAACCGATATAATTTTTCTGCACTATTACTTGCTGCAATAACTGAAATTAGACTTGGAAACTATAATGATGCAGAAGATAAATTGAACTTTTTAATGAAGGCTAATCCAACAGAAGGTGCAGCTTACGAATATGCTAATCTTTGCAGACTAAAAGGAAATTATGATGATGCTATCAAATATGGTGAAATGTCTGTAACATTAAATCCATACATGTTACCAGCATACATGGTTCTTGGTGAAGTTAATGCTTTAAAATTTGACTATGAAAGCACTACAAAATGGTTTAACGAAGCAGAAGAACGCAAGCTTACAAGCCCATTATTGTATATTGCTTGGGGAAATGCCTTAGTTGATTTATATAAATTTGAAGAAGCCAAATCCAAATATCAAGCAGCTCTACTTAAAGACATTGAACTAATTGAAGCCCAAGCAGGAATGGCATTATGTTGTGCAGAAACCAAAGACTTTGATAGAATGCATGATTTTATAAAATTTGTAGAAGAAAAAGATGGTGAATTCATTGCTATAGAAGAAGCAAAAGGAATTGCAGAATTTGCTTACGGTAATATAGATAAAGCCATCGAAATATTCAAAAATATACTAACAAAAAATTCTAAACGTATTTATAATTACTATCGATTAGCACATTGCTACACTCGACTTGAAAAAACAGATATGGTCAAAGATTCATACGATAAGTTGTTGAAATTTAATCCATTATTTGTTGACGGTTATTTGAATTATGCTAAATATCTTATTTCTCTAAACGATTATAGGGATGCTCAAAGAAAACTTCGCAAAGCTGAAAAACTAGCCCCAGATAATCAAGAAATATTAAATTTATTATTCTATACGTGTTACATACTTGTCAAAGAAAACGTTTGTGAATATAATGTAAAAGAGGCAATTTCGATTGCTGGTAAGGTAGAAAATTTCGAATACCCCGAACTTAGGGAAGATTTAGAAAGACTTTTGAGAGAAATTAAAGAAAATTAATGAGAAAAATTATTGTTCAAAAATTTGGCGGAACTTCAGTTGCAGATACAGACAAAATTAAAAATGTAGCTGATGTTGTATTGAGAGAAAAACAAAATGGCAATGATGTTGTAGTTGTTGTTTCAGCAATGGGACATACTACAGATCATCTTGTTAAAATGGCAAAAGCGCTATCTCCAAATCCTTCAGGAAGAGAAATGGATATGCTTTTATCTACAGGAGAAGGTGTTTCTATAGCGTTATTAGCTATGGCTATTCAAGCTAAAGGTTATGATGCCGTAAGTTTTAATGCTATGCAAGTTGGCATTATGACTGAAAACATTCACTCTAAAGCTAGAATTGTTAATATCAAAACAGATAAACTAAGAAAAAATCTTGAAGAAGGTAAAATCATTGTTGTTGCAGGATTCCAAGGAGTTACTGAAGACGGTGAAATCACAACATTAGGTCGTGGAGGTTCAGATACTTCTGCTGTAGCTTTGGCAGCAGCTTTGAATGCTGAAAGATGTGATATTTATACTGACGTTGAAGGTGTTTACACAACAGACCCTAGAATCGTTCCTAGAGCATCTCGTTTGGATACAGTTTCTTACGAAGAAATGCTTGAATTGGCACATGCTGGAGCAAACGTTCTTCACCCAAGAAGTGTTGAAACAGCAAAACAATTTAATGTTCCTCTTCGAGTAAGAAGTAGCTTTAAGCTCGACGATATGGGTACTTTAATAGTAGGAGTTGATAAAATGGAATTACATAGACCAGTTGCAGGTGTAGCTGCAGATTTAACACAAGCAAGAATTGTAGTTTGCGATGTTCCTGATACCCCAGGGGTTGCAGCTAACGTATTTACTAGTCTTGCTAATGAAAATATTTCTGTCGATATGATTATTCAATCATATGCAAGAAAAGCATCTAACACAAACGACATCGCATTCACTATCGATAAAAACGATTTACCAAGAACATTGGCAGTGTTGGAAAATCTTAGAAGTGAAATTAATGCTGGCGATATCAAAGTTGACGATGATACAGCAAAAGTTTCTATTATCGGTGCTGGTATGATTGATAGACCTGGTATTGCATCAACTATGTTTGAAACATTAGCAAAATTGAATATTAACATTCGTATGATTTCAACAAGTGAAATTAAAATTAGCTGTCTTGTTGATAAAATTGATGCTCAAAAAGCTCTAAAAGCTTTACATACAGTATTCGATTTAGAGTGTGATATTGTAGCTGATGTAAAAGGTGATTTACCTGATGTATAAACATTAAAAACATATTCAACAAAAAAGAGCTTTTTAAAAAGCTCTTTTTTATTGCCAAAAATTTACTAAAATAGTAAAATATAAAAGTTGGAATGACATTAATAAACATTACGGAATTGGAGAAAATATGATTAAAAAATCTGCATTCACATTAGCTGAAGTTCTGATAACATTAGGGATTATTGGTGTAGTTGCTACAATGACTGTACCAACATTAATGGCAAATCAAAACGCTAAAGTTTTCAAAGAACGTAAAGCTATAGCTGAATTAAAGATTCGTGAAATAACAAGACAAATGAATTTTGATGATATGTTAGCTCCACACTATACAACAGCTTCATTTATTGAAGCTTTAAAACAATATGTAAAAATTGGACAAGCTTGTGATTCCAATAATTTAACAGATTGTTTTGCAGAACAAATAACAAAATCTACTGGCGAAATTGTTGAAGTCAAAGATTTGAAAAATTCTAGCAAACTTGGAAAAACATACAGTGACCTAAACCAAGCCTTTTCAATGATGGATGGACTAACGTTTATAATGACATATGATAATACTTGTGTTGCCCCTGATAAATACAACTCAACATTATCAACAACAGAATGTTTATCATATATATTAGACGTCAATGGTAAAAAAGGTCCAAATAAAATTGGTGATGATATTGTTTTAGTAAATACATCTTTACCTGGTGGAGGTTGTGACGGTATTGAATTTGACGATTTATGTATAGCTACAGAAGATATCGAATATTTATGCGAGAACAATGGAACTTGTAGCGCAGGAGAGCCTTGTGATTGTTCACTAGCAGCTAACACAGCTTGTCAAGCTATTGGAATGAGAGCTCCTAATGCATTTGAAAGTATGGAAATATTCCTTCACAGAGAAGAACTTGGTAATCCTGCCAATATTGTTGAAGGCTTTAATCCAGAAATGACCGAAGAAAATGTTAATGGCACTATGCAAGAGTATGAAACTCTCCCTGACGCCGAAAGAAGCGAAATGAATGCATATTTGACATTTATGATGTACCATTATGCCTATAATGGAGTATGGTCAGATGGCGTAAGTTATAATAAAATCCGTTGTGTAAAATAGTTTTTTAATCTTACAAAATATCTAACGGATCAACGTCAATTGTAAGTTTAATATCTTTTGGCATTGTAATTTTGTTTAAAAAGCTTGATACAAACATATGCCCTTTTTCAGCCATTTTGTTTTTAACTAAAATCTGAAAACGGTATTGACCATTAATTCGCTCTATTACACAATTTGTTGGTCCAAGAACTTCTAAACGTTCAGAAATACCATATTTTTCAATCATTGTACAAAGCCTTAAAGCAATTTCCTGAGCTGATTTTTCAGCTCTAAAATTATTTTCTCCTGATAACACAAGTCTAATAATTTGACTAAATGGAGGATAATCAAATTCTTCTCGTGCAATAATTTCTTTGTCGTAAAACTCATTGTAGTTTTGTGATTTAGCACTTTCTAAAGCATAATATTCTGGATTATAAGTTTGGAAAAATACACAACCAGCAAAATCTCCACGACCTGCACGCCCTGCGACCTGTGTTAAAAGCTGAAATCCTCGTTCTGATGCCCTAAAATCAGGTAAATTGAAACTTGCATCTGCCGAAATTACACCAACCAATGTTACGTTTGGATTATCCAAACCCTTTGCAATCATTTGCGTCCCAACTAAAATATCAATATCACCTTTTTGAAAACGATCTAAAAGCCTTACGTGCTCACCTTTTCTTACCAAAATATCACTATCAATTCGTTCAATATTTTTTTCAGGGTAAAGCTCTTTAATATATTGTTCAATTTTTTGCGTTCCTGTCCCACTATTTTTCAAAGCATCAGAACCACATTCTGGGCAAAAATCAGGGAACTCTTGTACGTGGTTACAATAATGACATTTTAATTTTTGATCTTTTGTATGCCAAATCATTGGAATTGCACAATTTGGACACTCAACAACATGACCACATGCCTGACACTGTGTAAATGTCGAAAATCCACGACGATTAATCAATAAAATTACCTGTTGACCTTTTTCTAACGTATCATTTATTGCAGTTTGCAACGGCTTAGATATAACATTACGATACGCTGCTCGCCCATGTTCTTGCATGTTTATGACCGTAACTGGTGGAACTTTTGCATCATTAAATCTTTTTTTAAGTTCAAACAAGTTATTTGTATTTTTCGCTCTGTAATATGTAGAAATATCAGGAGTTGCAGAGCCTAAAAGCAACGAGCAATCGTGCAATTCAGCAAGCTTTTGCGCTACAACTTTTGCGTCATAACGTGGTGCAGGGCTTGTTTGTTTATAAGCACTTTCGTGTTCCTCGTCAATAATGATTAATCCTATATTTTGTAATGGTGCAAATACTGCAGAACGTGCACCAGCAAGAATTTTTATTTCGTTTTTATAAAGCTTTTGCCAAACGTCATATCTTTCACCGTCAGAAATACTACTGTGCCAAATTGCAACATCCTCAGTACCGAATTTTTTTGCAAGACGTTTTGTAAGTTGAGATGCCAAAGCAATTTCTGGAGCTAAAAACAAGACATTTTTTCCTGCTTTGATAGTATCATCAATCAGTTTAAAATAAACTTCTGTCTTACCACTGGCGGTTACACCGTGTAAAAGAATAGTTTTAGACACTTGTTCTTTCGCTTGTACTGAAGCAAATATTCCTTCATAAACCTTTTGTTGTTCGCCTGAAAGTTCAAATAATGGTTCTTTTTCTACAATCTTTAGAATATCAAGAGGATTTCTGTATAATTCTTCTGCAACAAGTTTTACGCAACCCAATTCTTCCAATTTTTTAATAGTTGCACGTGTGGTTTTAGCTTGTTTTTCAAAAGCAATCAACGGCATTTTGCCAAGTTCTTTTAACAATTCCAAAACTTGTAATTGTCGCTTTGTAGCGCCATCAAAAGTTACAAATTCTATTGATTGCTCCGTTTTAGATGCTTTTTCAATCAATTTCAAAGGAATAGCCGCATTCAAAACTGTTACCAAATCACAACAGTAATAATTCGCAACCCATTCCAAAAGTTTTAAATAATCAATTGAAAAAAGTGGAGTTTCATCAAGGATTTTATTTATTTTTTTTACTTTAAAATCCCCAGGTAAATAGTCCGAAAACCCCACACAAAATGCATTAATAAGCCCTTGTCTACCGAATGGCACCAAAATTGCCTGTCCGATTTGAATTTTATTTTTCATTTCGTCAGGAATTAAATAACTGAAAGTCTTAACCCCCAGCCCTTTAATGTTTACAAGAGCAAGAGCATACTTCATTATTCTTCTGCCATAAATTCTTTACGAGCTTCTTGAATTGCTTCTTCTAAAATATCAAGTTGATCTGGTGCAAAAGTAACACCTTTTTTAGTAGGCAACCAAGTTTGACCTTCATCAGTTGTATAGTGAATTCTTAAGTTGAAGTAACTTCTGCCTTTGTATTCACTAACAGAAATTTGTAATTGTTCTGTATCAGATCTTTCAATTGTAGCTAAAATTTTTGCTTCTGCCATGTTTTTCTCCCCTTATACTAAACTCAATATCATAATACCACAAATTTTTTGTTTCTGATAAAATGAAAACATGAACAAGGAGAAAATTATGATAAAAGTTGCAGTATGCGGAGCTTTAGGGAAAATGGGTAAAGAAGTTGTAAATGCAGTTACCGAATGTCCTGAAACAGAATTGGTTGCACAAATTGATATCGCGTCAGATGATATGTTTAAATCAATTGAAGATGCTAAAAAGTCTTGTGATATTGATGTTGTTATTGATTTTACACAACCAAAATCAATTTTTGAAAATGCTAAATACTGCATAACTAACGGAATAAAAATTGTAATCGGCACAACTGGTTTGACAGATGAGCAAATCGCTGAACTTGAAAAACTTTCAAGTAAAAATAACGCTGGATGTTTCATCGCACCAAACTTTTCAACAGGTGCGGTACTTATGATGATGTTCGCAGAGCAAGCTGCAAAATATTTTGAAAATGCTGAAATTATCGAACTTCACCACAACCAAAAGAAAGACGCACCATCAGGAACAGCCGTAAAAACGGCTTTGATGATGTCAAAAGCAAGAGAAAGTTTCACAACTGGCAACTGTGCAGAAGTTGAAACAATTGAGGGTTCTAGAGGTGGTAGTTCTTATTCAGATATCCACATTCATTCTGTAAGAATGCCAGGTTATATGGCCTCTCAAGAAGTTCTTTTCGGTTCAAACGGACAAGTGCTTAAAATTAGACACGACTCAACAGATAGAAAATGCTATATGCCAGGAGTAATTTTGGCAACCAAATATGTGGCAGAACACAACAATTTTGTTTACGGATTAGAAAATATTCTTTAATTTGTTGACTTTAGTTAGAAATAATAATATGATAAGTAAATAATTAACAAACTAATAAATAAAAGGAGAGAAGATGTTGAAAACAAAAATCAAACAAGGTTTTACACTTGCAGAAGTGTTGATTACTTTAGGTATTATTGGTGTTGTTGCTGCAATGACTATTCCAACATTAGTTGCGGATTATCAAAAAAGAACTTATGACACTGCGGCTACTACTTTTGAAAGAAAACTTGGCGAAGCTTTAAAAGTTATGAACTCTCAATCTGCTTTAGCTGGTTATGCTACTACAGAAGACTTTGTTCAAGAATTATCTAAGCATTTTAAAATAACTAAAACTTGTGCTAATGATAAACTAATGGAGTGTTTTGAAGAAGAAGTTTTCTGGGGTAGTGGTAATGTTACACCTGAAACTGTTGATATGAGTAAAATAAAAACAAGCAAAAACTTTGGTCAAAAAGATTGGCAACAAACTAATGTTGTTGGTGTTCAATTTGCTAGTGGAGTAAGTGCTTTAATTGCATATAATAAAGATGCCATTCAAGATCCAGTATCTAATCAAATAGTGACAATTTCAGGTTCGTCAAATGGTAAATCAGGATCTGTCACTTTAGGAACTGATGCTTTAGCTATTTTATATGATACAAACGGTGCTAAATCACCAAATCAAAGTACTAAAGATTTAAGAGGTATAAATGTAACTAAACTTGGTAAAGGTTGTTTTGCTGAAGTTAATGATATGTGTATTGTTATAAAGCCATTTACGCCAACGCCTGTAACAAAAGCCGAGTGTGAACAATTAAAAGCGGAAGGTTATGGAATAACAGCATGTAATTCTGATAATGACTACTGGGCAGGCGCCGTAAAGCTATGTGGTGGTACAAGCAAAATGGCAGATCAATCCTATTTAGCAGAAATAGCAAACTATGTATATAACACAAGTGGTGTAAAGGCATCTGGTATAAAATCAAACTTAACCTTAGATCCAACAAAAGTAGCAGAATTAGGTTTACCTTCATCAACATTCAACCTTTGGACTGGTGTTGAACACAGTAATGGCACCTCAACATATTCCCGCGAATTTAGTTCTACATCCACCCGTACGGCATACACCGGCCGTAACCGCAACGGCAGCAATTGGCTGGCAATTTGCGTAGAATAATAGATATTGGATAAAACCTGATCTAAGACATAAAAATAAGGAGGGTGAATACCCTCCTTGTTTTATATAAAACTTAACAATTTTCTTCATCCATTTTTTTGTGCTAGAATGATTGTAAATAAGGAGATTATTATATGACTAAAAGCTTCGGTTTCACTTTAGCAGAAGTGTTAATTACTTTAGGTATCATCGGTGTAGTTGCTGCTATGACTATTCCGACGCTAATTACCAATTACAATGATAGAGTTTTGGAAACACAAAAAACAAAAACAAAATCAATTTTAGCGAATGCTTTTAAAATGATGATGGCTAATGAAGGAGTTACAGATTTGAGTTTAGCTCCTATTGCTAGTTGTGGTTCTGATAGCGACTGTTATGCCGCTGAATTTAAAAAAGTTTTAAAAGTTCTGAGTGATATTGATTCAGCTTCTGATGATGCAAAAATCGAGTATTCTTTTTCCAATGGTAATAGCGAAGTTTGGTCTAAAGACAAATTATACACATTTGTATTAAATGATGGTACTGTTGTATCTCTTGAAAATACTGATGGTATTGCTAATGGCGCTCTTAGTTTAGTTGTAGATTTAAATGGTTTTAAATCTCCAAATATTGGAGCTAAAGATTTATGTAAGTATGTAGTCACTAATAATGCTATTGTTGGGGAACAATGTGCTTCTATGGGAAGCTTTGAAGAACAAACTGAAATAGAATGTGAACATCCATACTACGAATTTGTATATAATGGTAGCTGTTATCCTCGAGATACTTATTGCGTGCGTCAAACAGAACCTGGCAAATGTCTTGAATGTGAAGGGTGTAATCTTTTGATTGACGGAGTTTGTCACCATACACCTGAATGTGGTGCTAACTAAGATTAACGTATATATAAATAACAAAATAATGAGACAGGAGGGTGAATACCCTCCTTGTTTTATACTTTTTGTCTATAAACCTATTAAAATATTTCGTAATTATTTAATTTTTCGTGCTATAATCTTTTTACGAAAAAGGAGAGAATTATGAGAAAACCAAATATCGCAATTTTAGGTGCTACAGGTGTTGTAGGCAGAGAAATTACAAAAATTCTTGATGAATTAAATGTTGAATATAATGAAATTAAATTTTTATCTAGCCCAAAAAGCGCAGGAACAGAAATTGAATTTCAAGGCAAAACTTACATTGTAGAAGAAGCAAAACCAGAATCTTTTGATGGCGTAAACATTGTTATCGCATCAGCTGGCGGTTCAACGTCTCAAAAATTTGCTCCAGAAATCGTAAAACGTGGTGGCGTTTTAATTGACAATTCATCTGCGTTCAGAATGGAACAAGATGTGCCATTAGTTATCGCTTACGTTAACGACGAAGATTTGAAAAAACATAAAGGTATCATCGCAAACCCTAATTGTTCAACTTCACAATTAATGTTAGTTTTAAAACCACTACATGAAAAAGCAAAAATCAAAAGACTTGTTGTTTCAACATATCAAGCTGTTTCAGGTGCTGGCTTAGCAGCTATTAATGAATTAAAAGCTGATACTGAAGCAAATCTAAAAGGCGAATCTTTTGAAAACGTATGTTTCAAAAAGCCAATTTCATTTAACGTAATCCCACAAATCGACGTATTTTGTGAAAATGGTTACACAAAAGAAGAAATGAAAGTTGTGAACGAAACTAAAAAAATTCTTCACTTAGATGCGGATACTCCAATTTCTTGTACTGCAGCTAGAGTTCCTGTTTTCAATGGCCACTCAGAAGCTGTTGATATCGAATTTGAAGAAGATATCACACCAGATGAAGTTCGTGAAATTTTGAAAAATACTTTTGGTGTTGAAGTAATCGACAACCCTGAAAACTTTGAATACCCAACAACACGTAATGCTTCTGGCGTTGATCCAGTATTCGTTGGGCGTATTCGTAAAAACTTAGCGTTCAAAAACGGTATTTCTTTATGGTGCGTTGCAGATAACTTAAGAATCGGTGCAGCATTGAATACTGTTAGAATTTGTAAAAAAGTTACAGAAATGCAATTGTTTTAGCAAATTTTTAAATTCACAGGTTTTACTCCTTGAAAAGGAGAATATTGTTATGCCAAAAATCGGAGATTTAGTAAGCAGTTTAGAAATCAAAGGTAAAAAAATAGAAGCACCAGATTGGTGGAATACTCAGCATAAACTTAAAAAAGAAGCTAAAACTATGGAAATGACAAGAGTAAAACTTGATACACAAAAATCATACGAAGTTAACACCGTAAGCGAACTTTCTGCTGAAGCATACGCCGCAAGAATGCGTGCAGAATTAGATTTACCAGAATACAATGAATTTGCACCTTGGAACAATATCCATAGACCTTCAAAAACTATTATCATTGCTCGTGATTATAAAAACGAAGCGTTTTAGGTGAAAATTTATCTTTAATAGCTTTTATAACAAGATCCGGAGTCAAAAATTCCATACACTCCGGAGTTTTGTTTTTACAATACTTTTTTGCCCTTTTTTATATTAACCAGATATCTATATTTTTATTACTTTTTGTTAATACAATGCGACTTTTAAGGATTTTTTTGGTAAAATTAAAGAATGGGACAAGTGTTAAGAAGAGAAAATATAGCGGAATTTGTTCGCAATCTACAAAAAAGCGGAAAAACCGTTGTTGCTACAAACGGTTGCTTTGATATTTTACACGTTGGTCATGTTAGATACTTACAGAAAACAAAATCATTTGCAGACTATATGATAGTTCTTTTAAATTCTGACAAGTCCGTTAAATCAATTAAGGGAGAAGGTCGCCCTATTAATAATGAAAATGACCGTGCAGAAATTTTATGCGCCCTAAGTTGTGTAGATCACGTAGTTATGTTTGACGAGGACAGTCCTAGAGACTTGTTAGACGAAATTAAACCTAATGTTTATACAAAAGGCGCAGATTATACAATGGAAACATTACCTGAAGCAGATATTATGATAAAAAACGGAACAAGAGTTGAATTCATAGAATTTGTACAAGGTAAATCAACAACAAATACAATAAATAAAATTAGTAATAAGGAGTAGTATATGAGAACATTTTCAGTAGAAGAAATTACAGAAATTGTCGGTGGTATGTTGACAAAAGCACAAGATGCTGAAATTAAACAAATTGCACCACCATTGTTATCAGACGAAAACACTCTTGCTCTTGCATTAGGTGAAGAAGAAATCGCAAACCTTGCAAATTCAAAAGCAAAAGCAGCTTTAGTTCCATTAGGTGTTCAAATAGATGGTTTCACAACAATTGAAGTTGAAAGACCAAGATTAGCAATGATGAAATTATTAAACCTTTTCTATGTTCCACCTGTTGTAAACAAAGATATTCACCCAACTGCAGTAGTTGACCCAAGTGCAAAATTAGGTCAAGGCGTATGTATCGGACCTAACGTTGTAGTTTCTCCAAATGCTGAAATTGGCGATAATACAAAAATTCTTGCAAACTCATATATCGGAAGCAACGTAAAAATTGGTACAAACTGTTTCTTCCATCCAGGAGTAAATGTTGGCGATAGAGTTAAAGTTGGTAACAACGTAATTCTACATCACGGCGTTTCATTAGGTGCTGACGGCTTCAGCTTTGTTACTGAAAATCCTGACAACATTGAACAAGCAAGAAAAGATGGCGTTATTAAAGAATCTGAACAAAAACACGTTATCTACAAAATACCTTCAATTGGTGCTGTAGTAATTGGTAACAATGTTGAAATCGGTGCTAATGCTGCTATCGATAGAGGTACTATTGAAGATACTGTTATCGGCGATGATACAAAAATTGACGATTTAGTTATGATTGGCCACAACTGTAAAATCGGTAAAGGCTGCTTGATTATTTCTCAAGTAGGTATTGCTGGTAGCTGTGTGATCGGCGACAGAGTTGTAATTGCTGGCCAAGCAGGTCTTGCTGATCACTTAGAAATCGGTTCTGACACAATTATTGCGGCAAAAGCTGGTGTTTCTAAATCATTCCCAGAACGTTCAATAGTTGTAGGTATCCCTGCTATGCCAAGAAAAGATTTCATTAAACAATTAAAAACAATGAAAGACGCTCAAGAACTTATTGGTAAATTCAAAAAATACGAACCAATGCTAAACGCGTTTGAAGAGGCACACGCAGAATAATGACAACAATTAAGAAAGAAATTTCCATAACTGGTAATGGCTTAATGAAAAATAAGCCTTGTACTGTAACATTTTTCCCTTCACAAGAGGGTAAAATTAGATATTTTGTAAAAGGTCAAGAAGCTTTTACGGCAGACGTGGACAATATTCTTTCTACTGATCACTGCGTAACACTAGGAAATAAAAACGCAAAAGCTATGCTTGAAGAACACTTGTCTGCAGCTTTGGCTTTTTGCGGAATTGATTCAATCGACATTTGCATGGACGAATTTGAAATCCCAATTCTTGACGGTAGTGCAAAACAATGGGTTGATTTGTTCAAACAAGCGGGTATTGAAAAAGCAAAACCTGAATATTATACAGTTTCTGAACCTGTATACTATTTAAACGGTAAAACAAGTCTTGTAATTTTGCCTAGCGATGAATTGTTTATTTCTTATGCAGTAAACTATGATCATCCGGATTTAACAAGACGTTGGGTAAATTACAACCATAAAAACCAAAATGAAATTATTGAGGCAAGAACATTTGGTTTTTATAAAGATCTTAAAAAATACCAAATGTTTGGTTTTGCTCAAGGTGTAACTATCGAAAATACTGTTGGTTTGAAAGATGAAGGTTACACAACAGAATTGCGTTCAGAAAATGAACCTATAAAACATAAAATATTAGATTTAATTGGTGATTTGTATTTGACAGGTGTAAATCCGTTAAATCTTAAAGCACAAATCTTAGTAAAAGAAGCAGGACACGCAGTTCATGTTAAAGTGGCTAAGATTTTAAAAGACAAATTAGTAAAACTATAAGGAGAGAAAAATGACAGAACAAGTTTATAGCTTTGATATCATGGAAATTATGGAAATGCTACCTCACAGATATCCATTCTTATTGGTAGATAGAATTACTGAATGCGTTCCTGGTAAATACTGCAAAGGTTACAAAAACCTATCAATGAACGAAGGATTTTTCCAAGGACACTTCCCTAACAACCCAATTATGCCTGGGGTTTTACAATTAGAAGCTATGGCTCAATGCGCAGCACCAATTCTTTTAAAATTGCCAGAATTCAATGGTAAATTAGCATTGTATGCTGGTGTAGATGCGGCTCGTTTCAAAAGTATCGTAAGACCTGGCGACAAATTTGAAATGGAAGTTGAACTTCAAAAAGTAAAAGGCCCTATCTGCAAAGCTCACGGTATCGGTAGAGTTGACGGCAAAGTTGTTGTTGAAGCAGATATGACATTTGCAATCAAGTAATAGATTAATTTGGTAAAGACTTCCTAATATTGGAAGTCTTTATTTTTGTAGTAAAATATAAGTGTATAGCGTACACAAAAAAGAGGGAAGAAATTTATGAAAACACTTTCACCATTACAAATCGAAAGATTAAAATACCAACCAAAACTTCCAAAAAGCCTTTCTGAAGGTATCAATTCTTTGGAATTGGTTGAAGGTTCTGCAACTCAATCTGTTAGAGATCAAGAACAAATTCAAGAATTATTCAAAAACACATACGGAAAACCTGTTGTAACTTTTGAAACTTCAAGCTCTTCAAAAGTTTCTGAAACAAGAAACGTTGGTGTAATCCTTTCAGGCGGTCAAGCTCCAGGTGGACACAACGTTATCGCTGGTTTATATGACGCTTTGAAACAAGCAAACTCAGCTAACAAATTGTATGGCTTCTTAGGCGGCCCATCAGGTATTATTGATGGCAAATATATTGAATTCACAGATGAATTCATGGATCAATACAGAAACACAGGTGGTTTCGATATTATTGGTTCTGGTAGAACAAAATTAGAAACTGAAGAACAATTCAAAAAATCTTTAGAAGTTTGCAAAAAACTTGAACTTTCTGCAGTTGTTATCATCGGTGGTGATGATTCAAATACAAATGCAGCTTTACTTGCTGAGTGGTTCGTTGCAAACAACACAGGTATTCAAGTTATCGGTTGCCCTAAAACAATTGATGGCGACTTGAAAAATGAACAAATCGAAATTTCTTTCGGTTTTGATACAGCAACAAAAACTTACGCTGAACTTATTGGTAACATCCAACGTGATGCTAACTCAGCTAAAAAATATTGGCACTTTATTAAAATTATGGGAAGATCTGCTTCTCACGTTGCTTTAGAAGCTGCTTTACAAACTCAACCAAACGTAACTTTGATTTCTGAAGAAGTTGAAGAAAAGAAAATGTCTTTAGAATCAATCGTTAATTATATGGTTGATATTATTGTTAAACGTTCAAATGCTGGTAAAAACTTCGGTATCGCAGTTGTGCCAGAAGGTTTAATCGAATTCATTCCAGAAATGAAATCAATGATTTCTAACTTGAATGATATTATGGCAACATTAGAAACTGATGCTGCATTTGTTAACGCTACAACTATCAGAGAAAAATTTGATATCGTTGAAAACAGATTAGATTCAGCTAACGCTAAAGTTTACAATTCACTTCCAGGTTTGATTAAAGAACAATTATTAGCTGATCGTGACCCACACGGTAATGTTCAAGTTTCAAAAATCGAAACCGAAAAATTGTTAATCGAAATGATTTCTACAAAACTTGATGAATTAAAATCTCAAGGTGAATTTATTGGTAAATTCTCAGCTCAATCACACTTCTTCGGGTATGAAGGAAGATGTGCATTCCCTTCAAACTTTGATGCTGACTATTGCTATTCATTAGGTTATAACGCATTTGCGTTAATCAACTTCGGTTTAACAGGTTATTTATCATCTGTTAGAAACTTAACTGAACCAGCTGACAAATGGATTGCTGGCGGTATTCCTCTAACAATGATGATGAATATGGAAAAACGTCACGGTGAATTCAAACCAGTTATTCAAAAAGCTTTGGTTAAACTTGATGGCCCTGTATTCAAACAACTTGAACAACACAGAGAAGATTGGGCACTAAATGACAGATATTTATTCCCAGGAGCTGTTCAATACTTTGGACCATCTTGCGTATGTGATGTAACTACTTGCACTCTTCAACTTGAAAGAGCAAAAACTCTAGTTAACGCATAAGCAAATTATTAAAATAGTAAACAGGGTTGGTAATTTTACTAACCCTGTTTTTAAATCTTTACAAAAATTTACAGTTATTTTTGTAGTAATAGCGCAAATTTCAAAATTTACGCTACTTGTACAACTAGAAAAAATCTAAACAACATGATATAATGTACTCGAAGGTTTAGGTGAAAACTTTTACAAGAAAAAGGAGTAGGATCATGACATCACTCGTAACACAAACGAAAGAAAAGAAAGTCAAATCCAAATTCAATGATGAGTTCGAAGATTATCTTAAGGCTCAGTGTTTGAAAACTACCTTCAACGGGGTAGAGTTGGAAACATTTTCTTGGTACAAGAAAGTCTTAGGACTTGTTTAGAACAAAAAATACAAAAACTTTAAAAAAAATCGGCTGTCATCGAAAGCCGATTTTTTAACGTTTAAGATAACTTTCTAATAAGCTCATGAGCCTCTTCACAATCAGGGAAAATTTCAACTGCTTTTTCTAATTGTGAAAGTGCCGAATTGACATCATCCATTTTTTCATAGCATTTTGCACTATTTAACATCAAATTTACGTTCATTGGACTTTTTTCTAATAAGTTTGCAAAAATTCCATTCGCCTGACCATAATTACCTAATTCAAAATAGCACAAGCCCAAAAGATTTTGACAATCATTTGTTGGCTCACTTTCATAAGATTTTATCAAATGCATTTTAGCATCCTCAAAATCTTTCAAAAGATATCTGATTTTTCCTGCTATAAACAACAAGAATGATTGCTCTTTTCCAGTTTTTAAAGCCAAATCAATTTGTTCTTTTGCCTTTTCAAGGTCTTTTGTTTGAATTTTATTCAATGCCGAAAATGCCAAAGCGTTAGGATTTTCCGGTTCAACCTCTAAAGCTTTTTGATACATTTCATCAGCTTTATCAAAACTTGCTGTAGCGTGCAAGTAATTTGCATATTCAAACAAAATTGAAAAACTTTTTGAATCTAATTCGATTGCTTTTTCAAATTCATCTTTTGCATAATCAAACAATCTTCTTGTCAAATAAATTACACCTAGATCTTTATGAGCAGGAGCATATTCAGGATTAAGCTCACAAACTTTTTTTAGAATTTTTTCAGCTTTATCCATGTCGTTTGTGATTATACAAACATTAGCAAATTCATAATACAATTCATAAGATACATTCCCCTTCAAAAGAATTTTTTCATAAATTTCTTTTGCATGTAGTGGTTGATTAACTTTTAAATACAAACCTGCAAGTTTTTGAGCCATTGTTGTAGATTTAGGATTTAACATAACCAAGTGTTGTAAAATATTTACAGCCATTTGATATTCGCCAACCATTTCATAACAACAAACCAAGTTGTACTGGAAATTATGTTTTTCTGGGTGCTGAACTATTAATTGTTTATAATGATTAATCGCTGAATGAATTTCTCCAGCTTTAACCTCTGATAGTGCAAGCGCAACCAAATAGCTTTCTAAAGGTTCAATATCTAAAGCCTTTTGGAAATATTCGCAAGCTTCTTTGTGTTTATTTTGGATTTGTAAAACCGATGCAATATTAAAATAAGTAATTGAACTATCTGGTTCATATTCAGAAGCTTTTAAATAATTCTCATACGCTTTTTCTAAATTACCTATAGTAACATAACAAGTCCCAAGATTATTGTACAACTGTGAGTGCTCTGGATTAAGTTCCAAAGCTTTTTCTAAATAATAAACACTCTCTTCAAATTTTCTAAGTGACATACAAGCCGTACCAATGATATAAAATATAGAATAGTCATCACTAACAAATTCTAAAGCTTGTTTGCCCAATTCGATTGCCTTTTCAGCCTCTTTAGATTTGACATATACAATACAAAGATTTTTGTAGGCTTCAATATATTCTTTTCTAAGTTTCAGAACTTCAAGATAAGCTGTTTTGGCATGTAAATAATCTTCCAAATTATCATAGCAATTTGCCAAATAAAACCAGCTTGAAGCATCTTCTGGCAAAAATTTAACCACTGTTTCAAATACACTTTTCCCTTCTTTGAATTCATCCAAATTCAAGTGGCAAAGTCCAAGAAGCTTTAATGCTTCAAAATCTTTATTATCTTCAGCACAAATTTTTAGCAATTCTTCTTTTGCTTGTGCAAATTCTTTATCTGTAATTAATTTATTAATCTCTTCCATAATTTCATTATACATAAAAAAGTAATATTTACAAAAAACAGCTCTATATGGTATAATATAAATGCCAATTGACGATATTACCCTTGTTGTTCTAATGAAAGGAACAACAAAATGGGAAAAAATTCAAAACCATCTTACTCCAAAGGTTCCGTTTCCATTAATGGGAAAACGGTAGCTTCAAATTACAAAAAAGGAAATTCTATTATTTCCAACTACAACATGCCAGAAACAGAAAAGGGCATTTACGACTATGCTCAAAACGCACTTCTAAATTCACTTCCTCAAGTTGATGTTTTTTCTACAGATACGAGAAATGATATTAATTCACAAGTAGAAGCCTATAAAAACAAGGGAATGCAAACCATTTATGATACATATAACCCTTTGCTAGAAAATTTAAAAACAGATATAGCATCTAGATTTGGTAATTTAAACAATTCTGTATTTTTTGATAATCTAAATTTGATTGAAAACAACAGAGCCAACGCAATTAGCGACTTATCACAAGATGTTGAAGCAAAGCGTAATGAATTATTTAAGGATGAATTGAGCAAGCGATATGATTACTTAAACCTAATGAATACATTACAAAGTGCAATTAACAATAACGCAATGAACTATATGAATATGGCGCAAGGAAATTCTTCATCAGGGAATTCATATAATCAAGCAATGGCTAATTTAAGCCTTCAACAACAAAACCAAAATATGGCAAACATGGCAAAAATAATTCAACTTATGGCAATGTTTTTATAATTTTGGTGAAAGGGCGGGGTAATCCCCGTCTTTTTTCATGTATAATAAAGTTATGAACATAATGCAAGAATTTGATACAATAGCTGCAATTGCAACACCTATCGGAACCGGTGGTGTTGGTGTTATTAGAATTTCTGGTGAAAAGAGTTTTGAAATTGTTCAAAAAATTTTCACAGGTAAAGCGCCTCGTGCTGGAAGAATTTCTCACGGCTGGATTGAGGATAATGGTGTAAAAATAGACGAAGTTATTGTTCTTGCATTCAAAAATCCTCATAGCTACACAGGTGAAGATGTAATAGAAATCCAATGCCACGGTGGAATTAACGTTGTAAGAAATATCTTGGATTTAGTTTTAAAAAATGGTGCAAGAACCGCTGAACGTGGAGAATTCACTAAACGTGCATTTTTAAATAAAAAACTTGATCTTTCTCAAGCTGAAGCCGTTGCTGATTTAATCCATGCCAGAACTCAAAATTTTGCTGTACAATCTGCAAAGAATTTATCTGGTGTTTTGGCTGATAAAATAAACGAAATTAAGGGTAAAATTTTTGAAGTTTTATCTAGAATTGTTGCGGGCATTGATTTCCCAGATGATGTAAAAGAACCTGAATATGACTATTTAATCCAAGAATTTGAAAGTGCATTATTAGAAATTGATAAGATCCTTTCTTGCGCAAAATCATCTGACATTTTACGTCAAGGAGTCAAAGTTGCAATTGTTGGTAAACCAAATGTTGGCAAATCTTCATTATTCAATAAACTTCTAAACGTAGAACGTGCAATTGTAACCGATATTGCTGGCACAACTCGTGATGTTTTAAAAGAAACTCTCGATATGGATGTTGCTGTAACTTTAATTGATACAGCTGGTATTCGTGACACCGAAGAAGTTGGCAAAGTCGAAGAAATCGGTATTGAATTCTCAAAACAATCTGCTGATGAAGCTGATCTTGTTATTTTCTTATATAATGCTCAAACTGGAATAGAAAAAGAAGACAATGAAATTTATGAATTAGTGAAAAACAAAACTCACATCGTTGTAGCAAACAAATGTGATTTACCTCACAATGAAACCAATGCTATTCAAATTTCAACCTTAACAGGCCAAGGATTAGAAGAATTAAGAGAAAAAATTAAAAATATTGTTTGCAATTTTTCACTAGAAGATACTGAATTTATTACAAATAAACGTCAACAAGACTGCTTGACAAAATGTAGAGAAAGCTTATCTCAAGCACTTTTTGCCGCTCAAATGGGTGAACTTCAAGATTTAATTTCTATTGATGTAAAATCTGCTCTTTTATTTTTGGATGAAATTACAGGCGAAGTTATTACTGATGATATTTTAAACAATATCTTTGATCATTTCTGCATCGGCAAATAATTATAATTCTTTTTGAGCTCTTGGATTGTATAACATTTTCTCATATATTTTGAAAGCTCTTGGATCGTTTGTATCAGGGCCCATATACGGAAATACAATTGATGTTAAACAATCATTTCCCATATAAAAAACCATAGGATTTTCTAATATATCATTAACCATATCATTACAATATTCGGGAAGCATATGCATCGGAACAAAGTGATCAAATGTGTTATTTTCCGTTTTATTAAAAAAATCTTGAATCATTTCTCGAGCCATTTTCGTAGAATACATTGGTGCAATAATTACCCTTATATCTTTTCCACTCTGTTCTCTGATATCTGGGATATCTACATAATAAAAAGGCCCATGTATTAATGATGATCCAGTTCCTGAAACATCATCCAAAACTACAACTGCAAATTTGTCTGGGTATAACAACATTTCTTCTAGGTTTGTGTTTCTAAAATTAAAATTATGATTAATAAAGCTTTCATCATCAATATTATTAACCTTTTGATAAATATAATTCACTAAACTAAAACTTTTTTCAATGTCTGGTATTGCATAAAAAACTTCTTCAATACCTTCTTTTTCTATTCTTTCCGAAATCTTAGTGTGCATATTTTTTAAGTTTTCGCAAAACATTCTTGGGGAAACAAATATGCTAGCATCATTCAAAACATTTAGTCGGTCTTGAATATTTTTTTCAGTTGAGGTTTTCTCCAACATCGAACAAAAATCTTCTAATAATGGAATAATTGGGTTTAAATTATCTGCAATTTCTGATGGGTGGGTTTTAACATCATTTGTAATAATAATAGGATTTAAACCCAACTCTTTAATTTTTTGAAAATTACTACCATTCAAAACTCCACTCAACTCAGATTCAATATCATCACCTTTACATTTTCCCAAAACATTGGATACAAATTTTTCAAAATCATCACCCTGATTTAAAAAATTATATCCATCTTCAAAATTTTCAATATAAACAAAATTTACACAATTTTCTTCAAGTTGTTCAATTAATTGCGGATTTTTTTCTAATTGTCTTAAAAATTTGTCATCTAAAATAATACTTTCACTAGGACGAACCTTTTTAGGCAATAATTTTGTCAAATTTTTTTCAGCCAAATAATTCATAACATCAGTTAGACAAACCGGAATTCCTTTGGTTTTGTTTTTTTTGATTAAAGGATTTGTTGCAACTCCCTGTATATTATACTTTTCAAATTCTTGTCCTAAATGAGCCCAAGATTTATAACTCGAATATTGAGACAAAACTCCCATAGTATAAAAAATATCATCTTTTGAATATTGAGGGAATTTTTGGTTTATACGTTCTGCCATTAAGGCAACATCTTGTCCATTAATAATTCCCAATTGTTTTTCTATCTTTCTGTAAGAATTTTCTATTGATTGCTCTGTGGAAAGCTCAACTTCTTTTGACCGAACAAAAATATCTTGAGACAATCCAAATGACACCAAATTATTTCGTTCTATTGGTGCAAAAGTCGTCCCTAATATTCCCTGTATCAGATTGATATGCATACTGTCATTCAAAAACAGCTGAAAATATTTTTTGCTAGTAATTTTTATTGCCCTATTTTGAAAAAAATGATAAACTATAAACGTTAATAAGATGAGGGAAGTGAGCAAAGTTTTATCAACTTATTAATACACATTATTAACAATATTAATTTAAAAAAGGAAGAGGTTAACAATGCAGAATTTACAACATTTTAATTCACAATCGGGGGGGGTAAAACGCTCTCCTAGACAGGGTTTTCAGGGTTTAGGCTTGAACAAAAGAGAGAAAATCTCGCAGTCTAGGGGCCTTTCAGACGTGCAGATAAAAAGAGCTTTCACCCTTGCAGAAGTATTAATAACTCTAGGCATCATTGGTATCGTTGCGACCCTCACTATTCCTACATTGGTAAAAGATTATCAGAAAAAAGCTTATGTATCTGCATTTAAAAAGACGCACGCCGAACTTACAGAAGCGTTTAAAAGAATGCGTGCAGTCGAAGGCGTTGATTATGTGACGGCAACAGCTTTATTTAATGCAAGAAATGATGATAGTCTTTGGCTTGGTGAACTAAATAAATACATGAATGTTACTGAATTTACAAAAAATATTTCTTATTCAGCTTTAGAAGTTGGTAATGATGATTCTTTAGTAGAGGCAACAACTTTAGAATGTTCAAGTTCTAAATGTTTTCAAATGCAAAGTGGAGTAGTATTCCAACCATTTTTCCATGAAAATCAAAATAACGTTATTGATATATCTGTTGATATTAATGGCGAAAAAGGACCAAACAAGCTTGGTCGCGATTTTTTTTCTTTTCACGTTACAAATGATGGCCGAGTATGGGGAACTGGACAAGATATGCCTTGTGGATATGAAGACGATGACCGCGGAATAAATTCTGCTCTTGATTGTCTGACAGTTGCTCTTTTTAGCTGGCAATTATCTTGTAATTGGGATCAAATGAAAAATATTGAACCATCACACAAAGATTACTTTAGAGAAAATGCAAGTGATATGACTGATGATGAATTTGAAACTTATTGGAATTCAATGAGCGATACAGAAAGACAGGAAACTATCGACTCTGATGCAGAAGGTTACGCAAACTATGAAGAACAAATCAATGCCGCTAAATTAATGTCCCAAACAGGTATGGGCTGTGCCGGAAGAATATTAGAAAAAGGGACTATGGATTACTAAAAAAAGAGGGTGTTTACCCTCTTTTTTAATATTGAAAATATTTATCAAAATCTACATCATCAAAACTGCAAAGAAGTCTAAAGATTTCATCCTGTTCATCCATTCTCTGAAAGTTATATTCATCGAACTTCCAATATTTTGGATTAATCCCTTTTACTCGTACAACTTCCGCATCTTTTAATATATTCAATTTCTTTTTAACAATATCTACTGGAATACCAACTAATTTTGCAAGCTCAATCGCTGTAATGCCATCAGTGTTAGCACACTTTTCTGGTGTCATAAACATCAGCTCAAGTCCAACTTTTTTCAAGTCCTTGTCTTCGTTTTCTAATTCGTACTCGTACATAAAACTATTCTACCCAATTACATAGGATTTTTAATCATATTTATGGTGGAAATATTAACTTTATTAAGCGATGTAAAAAAATATCCAAAATCTCTCAAGTTCTCCAACAAAAATCCGTAAAAAATAAAGTGAAGAGTTTTTAAGGAGTATTTCAAATGGAAATCAAACCAATATCAGGTGAAACAGTTGGACAAATCATTTCAAATCTGGATAAATTACTCCCTCAAAACAATCCAAGTATATTCTTACAACAACAAAACGACAAATCTCAAAACACGTATAATAACAAAGATTTAAATAACCTACTATATGATTGCTAAATTTAAGAGCCCTTTTTAAGGGCTCTTTTTTTTAAATAATAAATTTTCCGTTTTCATAAATCAGAACATCGTCGGCATAAATCTTTCCACCATTTTTCATGTTTTTGATTAAATCCCAATGAAGTCCTGAAACATTTTTACCACCAGTTTCTGGATAAGATGCCCCAACTGCCATATGGATTGCACCACCAATTTTTTCGTCAAATAATATGTTTCCTGTGATTTCTTGAATCATATCATTTGTCCCAACGGCAATTTCACCAATGCCTCTTGCACCTTCATCCATATCAAGCATTGCATTAAGGAATTCTTCACCCTTTTCTGCTGTTGCTTTGACAACTTTACCGTTTTCAATCCACAAGTGAACACCTTGTGCCTCATTTCCACGGTAATTTTGTGGATAATCGAAGTAAATTTCACCGTTTATATCTTCTTCGACAGGCGATGTAAATACTTCACCATCTGGATAGTTATTCAAACCTGAGCAACTAATCCATTTTCTTCCCTCAACCCCAAAAGTTATGTCTGTTCTGTCACCAACAATATGTAATTTTTTTACACCGTCTAAGTATTCTGCCCATTTGGTTTGTTTTTCGTCTAATTCTTTCAACATAGCAACTGGATCATCCATATCCAAATAACAAGATTTGAATAAAAATTCAGAATATTCATCTAAAGACATTCTAGCTTCTTGAGCTAAAGCATGCGTTGGGACATCTGCAATAACCCATTTTGCTTCACCTTTTGCTGATCTTGATAAAAGCATTTCTGATAATGGTTTTGTCGCTTTTCCACGTCTTGCAAGTTTATTCAAATCAGCACGAGCCATATTTTTTGTGTTCAATGGACCACCAATTGAAATATATTTGTCTACAATTTCGTATTCGAGCTTTGTAATAGGGTCAACATAATCCAATTGTTCATCGGAAGCGTACTTGATAAATAACTCCGCCATATCACCGATAGCAGTTCTAATTAGTGGGTATCCACCTTTTTCTAAAACACGCTTATAAACAGATTTTACCAAATCCTTTGCGTGAATACTTTCCGCCCTAATAATTACCAAATCACCTTTTTGAACATCAGTTGAATAATCTACAAGAACTTCTGCGTATTTATCCCAAACTGATTTAATCATCCATACCGCCTTCCAAAGCACCTTTGTGTGATTTTAAAGAAACACCTCTTTTTGAAGTTTCAACAAAATTCAACATTTTTTCAATATATTCATTCATTGGTAATTCTGCTCTAATTTTTGCAATAGCTTGAGTTGTGTTATATTCTGGAGAAATTAACAATTTGAATGCTCTGTTAATTGCAGTTCTTGTTTCCAAAGGAATTCCTCTACGTTTCATTGCAATTACATTCAAAGCTCTAGCTGCAGCAGGACGACCATCATTTTTAGTAAATGGAAGAATGTCTTGACGAGAAGCTGAGAAACCACTCACAATTGCCATACTACCAATTCTGACATTTTGATGGAATACTGTCATACCACCTAAGAATGCACCTGTTTCAACGTGTACGTGACCACCAAGGGTTGCAAGGTTTGCCATAATTACTTGGTCTTCTACAACACAGTTGTGAGCAACGTGAGAACCTGCCATTAATAAACATTTGCTGCCAACACGAGTTGTATTATCACCACAAGCTGCACCTCTGTGAATAGTTACGTTTTCTTTTATGATAGTATCATCACCAATTACAACACAAGTTGGCTCACCTTTATAACCTAAATCTTGTGGTTCAGAACCAATAGTCGCAAATGGAGAAATTGTACATCTTTCACCAATTGTAGCATGCTCAATAAAAGCGTTTGCAATAACTCTTGTTTTGCTACCAATTTTTACATTTTCACCTATAACTACGTAAGGTCCAATAATTGCATCTTCTGCAATTTGTGCTGATGGGTGAATAATTGCTGTTTTGTCTATCATAATTTACCTCTCTTTTCCTAATCCGATAAGTAAATTATAGTATAAATTAAAGGACAAACCCCATTTTTTAATATTATCTTTATATGGGATTATTCTTCTACTTTTCCATTATGTTTTTCGGCTTGAGTCCAAATATCTTTTAAATCTGCCAAGGTTTGATTACGTCCAAACCAACGTAAAACATATCTTTCATCAGGTCCCAAACCTCCAGATGCCTTATCAGAAGTTTGAATATTAAAAACAGCTTCTGACATACCAATTGTAATTTTAACTTGAGGAACTCTTGTTGTTCTAGGATCAACCATCTCTACTTTTAGATTGTTATATCGATATTTATTCATACCAGAAGAATTGTGGGCATCTGACTGTAAATCAATAATAAAATCCTTTAATTCTCTTGATATTTCACTTAATGTTTTTGACATCTCTACCTAATTATTCAGACTGTGTATCGGCGCAGGAATTCTACCACCTCTGCATACAAATTTTTCACTTGAAAGCTTATTAACTGGCATTACTGGAGCTTCGCCCAACAAACCACCATAAACTACTCTATCACCAACACCTTTTCCAACAACGGGAATAACTCTTACTGCTGTTGTTTTTTTGTTAATCATACCTATTGCCATTTCATCAGCAATAATTCCGGCAATAGTTGTTGTTGGAGTATCACCTGGAATAGCAATCATGTCAAGCCCAACAGAACAAACTGAAGTCATTGCTTCTAATTTATCAAAAGTTAAATAACCTTTTGTTGTAGCTTCAATCATACCAGCATCTTCAGAAACAGGAATAAACGCACCTGACAAACCACCAACATGAGAACTTGCCATAATTCCACCCTTTTTAACGGCATCATTTAACATAGCAAGAGCAGCTGTTGTTCCGTGAGCACCAGCGTGTTCCAAACCCATAGCTTGGAAAATTCCCGCAACACTATCACCTTCAGCTGGAGTTGGAGCTAATGACAAATCAATTACACCAAAAGGAATATCTAATTTTTTTGCCAATTTTCTACCAACCAATTCACCAGTAGTCGTAATTTTATAAGCAATTTGTTTGATTTTGTTTGCCAAATCACTCATATCAGACCCTTCAGGCATAGCTTCTATCGCAGCTCTAACAACCCCAGGGCCAGAAACCCCAACATTAAGCGCACAATCAGGTTCTCCAACACCACAATAAGCAGCTGCCATAAATGGATTATCACTTGCTGAATTACAGAAACAAACTAATTTTGCTGCACCCAAACCATCTCTATCCTTGGTAAGTTCAGCTGCTTTTTTTACAGTTTCTGCCATTTTCAAAACTGCATCCATATTGATACCAGCTTTTGATGATGCCAAATTAATTGACGCACAAAGTCTTTCTGTACTAGCTAACGCCTCTGGAATAGCATCCATTAAAAGTTCATCGCCCTTAGTAAAACCTTTTTCCACTAAAGCAGAAAAACCACCAACAAAATTTACACCCACTTCTTTTGCGGCTTTATCCAAAGTCTTTGCGATTTTAACATAATCAGGATTTTTACACCCTTCTCCAATCATTGAAATTGGCGTTACCGAAATTCTTTTATTGATAATTGGAATAGAATAGTCGTTTTCTAATTCATCAGCATATTCAACTAAATTTTTCGCGTATTTCGTAATTTTGTTATAAATTTTTTCACACACAACATCAACATCTTCAGAAACACAATCACGCAAGCTAATAGCAAGAGTAACTGTTCTTATGTCGAGGTTATGTAATTTTATCATGTTAATTGTTTCAAGTATTAAATTTTTATTTATCATATCCTAAAATCCAAATGCACTAGCAATATCCCAACGTTTTACTTTTACCTTAAGTTCTACTCGTCGGCTTTTTGCATAATCTTCTACACCATTTACTAAAATTGGGTCGCTAAAACTTTTGCCCTCTACAACAAGCATTTTTCTAAGTTTTGCACTGTGAGCTTTGTCATAGTTTGTTTTAAACATATATTCAGCAACTGAATTCGCACGTTTTAAGCTTAATTCCATGTTTTTTGTATATTGATCATCTATTGATGACAAGCCAATATAAGATTGTGAATCAGTATGACCTTGAACAACAATATTTTCAATACCATCAATTAATTCTTGTTTTGTAAAAATTGTATTCACATATATTGGAATAAGTTTATCTAAATATTGTTTGCCTTTTGGTGACAAATTCCAGCTGTTCAATTCAAATAATTCTAAATCTGAAATTTTAATTTCACCTGTCATTTTATCAACTTGAGCTTCAATATTTTCTTTTTCTAATTTTTCTATCAATTCTTCTGCGGCTTTAATTTGTTCTTGTTTTTGTTGTACAGAACTTTGAGAAAAACCTGTCATCGCAAGTGTAAACAAAGTCATGAAGATAATTGCCAAACCCAACATCAAGTCTGACATCGTGGTCCAGAATACGTTATCTCCTTCTCCTCCGCCACCGCCGTGGCCACCTGAACTGCGTCTTCCTATTGCCATACTACCACCTTAAAATAAGTCATCTACTGCATCGCCATTACTTTTGGCAGATTCTTTTAACTGCTTGTTCATCTGGTTAATACCAAAAATTAAGTTTTCTAGATATGGAACCAAATTACTTGCAATACCTGCATTCAAAGCCATTTTAAATTGATTTGGCATTGTTGAAACCAAATTTGTCACAGAATTGTTTTGAATTTTTGTTTCTCTCAACAATTCGAATAAGAATTTTTCAGAAGAAACATTATCGAACAATTTACCCATTAAATCAATCGCTTTGCTAGCTGGTCTATGACATAATAAGTTGAATATAATTTTTTCCATAAATGTAAAAATCAAGCAGGCACCTACCGCAAATACTGATACTAACGCTGCAACTTGCATACTACTCATCAAACCAGCAACTGATGCGATAGTTCTTTCTTGTGTTGAAAAGTCAATTTTACCGAATGCTGTTGCAATGTTCAAGAACGTAAATAACGGACCGCAACCTGTCAAGATTGTTGGAATCGCACCCATAAACCCAGCATTGTATTTTGATAATACAAGAGTCTCTTCATTGAAGAAGTATGATGGATCAACAGTTGTTTGAATATTATGAACAGTTGAAGATACATCTTGATAAGTTAACTCATCCTCACTTTGACCTTTCAAGGCAACTGATTCAGAAAATACAAGTGTATTTTTAAATTCTTGCCAAGCAGATGCAACATAAAAATTGACGCTCATCCACTCATCGATTTCTTTAAATCTAAAATTCAAATCACTTTTTCTGAAATTTTGCAAAAATGCTACTAAAAGTTTCAAATTTTTATTAACATAAGTATATTTGCTTATACAAAAAATTACTGAACCAATAAATAAGGTTAATACTATCAAAATTGGAATATCTGTAAATATATGTGCGAAATTCATAAGCTCTCCTTTATGAAAGATTATAGCATATTAATCATAATGTGGCAAATAAAATAATTTTTATAAAATTACCATAATTTACTATTTTAATTTATACCTTATGGGGATTATTTAGCACACAAAAACTATTAAAATTTTCATATAACAGGAGAAGTACTATGCTTATGGAAAACACTTGCAACAAGTACAATCGACTGGAAATGAAAAATGTGAATAAAAATATTATCGGATGGCTTGAAGATATTATTGAAGAAAACAACAGTCGAATTGAACGTAAAGAATGGAAAAGTAAATATAACAGTTATGTCGTATATGACTACGAACCATTTTGTACTGACGGATTTGAAATAAATCTTATTATAACTTCTTATGATATGGCTTATTTGAATTTTATAAAATACCTTTATGATGAAAAAATAAGCACAATAGAATATCTTAATAACTGCATCAATGTATAATTTTTCACCTATTGCACAAATCTGAAAAATAGTGTATAATCACATGGATAAAAGGAAGTAGTTTCTTTTAGTAGTACCTAATTAGGAGAAAGACCATGTACCAAGATGAAAAATTAGTCTGCGAAGACTGCGGTATGGAATTTATTTTTACCGTTGGAGAACAAGAATTTTATGCAGAAAAAGGCCTTGTAAACAAACCAAAAAGATGTCCTGATTGCAGAAAAAAACGCAGACAAAACAACAGAAGAAGCAGAAAAATGTACGATGCAGTTTGCGCAAAATGTGGTGCTCAAACACAGGTTCCATTTAGACCTGTTGAAGGTAGAGAAGTTTATTGCAAAGATTGTTTCACAAAAAGCGCTGTATAATAAATTTCAACAGTTTTTAAAAAGAGAGCCCCAAAGGCTCTCTTTTTTTAGCCTTATTGGGTAATTTAATATTTATAAATCTATTTTAATTTATTTCTAGAAGAAAGGATTTATAAATATGAAAAAACATTTATGGTTAGTCGCAATTTGCATAATTGCATTTGTTACAGGGTATTCTATCAATAGCAAAGCTATTTCTGACACAGGGTTTCGAGTTGCCGTTGTAGATGTACAATCTTTAATTCAAAAATCCTCACAAGTTAACGCCTTAAAAGCCGATCAAGATAAAAAACTTGAAGCAATGAAAGCGACCGTGGACAAAGCTAGACAAGATATCACAAAAGAGACTGATCCAGTTAAAATTGCCCAACTTGAAGAAAAATATCGAAATGACATCAATAATCAAAAACTTGCGTTAGACAATGAATACAATACAAAGTTAAAACAAATTGATTCTAATATAAAATCAATTGTAGTTGATAAAGCAAAAGAAATGAAATATCATCTTGTTCTACCTAAAAGCATTGTACTTTTTGGGGGAGATGATATAACTGCAGAAGTCGCAAAATCTGTAAAATAAAAACGGTTGATAAAATCAACCGTTTTCCCTTTCTCTTTGTATAAACCCAAAGGATACATCGAGGGCTTATACTATTTTGTTACTAAGTATTATTTGTTGTAATTTTTATATCTGTAACTCAACATACTATATGAATCAACACTAGAAGAAGAATCACTACCATAGAATGTTGACATATTAGTAGCTTTTTGGTGATTGTATTCATCTATTTTTTCTTGTCTAGCAGCACTATGACCAAAAGCTGATATTTCAGCACTTGTAACTCTACCATCACCATTTGTATCCATTTCATCAAAATGCTCAAGAATCTTATTAATCGTATCAGCTGACAAACCTGAAGCTCCAGATGCAGCAAGTTGAGTTAATTCAGTTCTTGATAAACCTTGAGTAGATAATGTATTTGTATAATCAGTTATTTCATTTGAACCAATAATTCCATCACCATCAGCGTCAATCGAATTAAAATTAGTTTGCAAATAAGAAGCAAAACTTTGGTTTACATTCAAACTTGTTTTAGAATCCGTTCTTGCTTTATTAATGCTTTCAAGCGTTACACCCGTTGGATTAATTTGTGCAAGATATGAATATGTATTTGTTAATCCAGAATATATACCTGTCAACAATGAATTGTTTTTTGTCATAAGTATATCCTTTAATTTATACTACCACATATCTATATTAATAATGTTTTCGTAAAAATCAACCATATAAATAGAGGAAATTTTGTATTTTTTAAATTAAATACTTGAAATTTATTTTTCTTTATGCGAAAATTGAACTTGGCGATAAAAAGTCGTTGAAAAATCAATAGGATATGGGATATTTCCCGACAATAAATGGCAAGGTAGCTCAGTTGGTGAGAGCGCACGGCTCATACCCGTGAGGTCGAGAGTTCGAATCTCTCCCTTGCTATTTTTATTTCTTTAATTTATTTATTCGCAACAAATTATTTATATCAAGTATCGAATTTCTTTAAGAGCAAAATGAAAGTTACAACATCCCCTACAGTTAAATATAATGCCTCATTCCAAGGTTTACCACCTAAATATCAAAAAGTAGACAACTTTTTAATTGTATTTTATTGTCCAGTTTGGTCGGAAGTAATATTACAAAACTGTCATGCTGAACTTGTTTCAGCATCTTACCAATCAGGCGTGTTCACTACATTCTGGTAAGACCCTGAAATAAATTCAGGGTGACAATTAGGTCGGAAGTTTAAAAATCCAAACTGGACATAAACGGACTATTCTTGCACATTTTTGCACACTTTTGCACTAACTTTGCACAAAATAGCACTGTTTTTGCATTTGAAAAATTGTTGGGTTTCACCCAACCTGGCAACTGATTCTTTGATAAATATGATTACTTTTTACTATCTATGAGTTCATATAGATACTTGAAAATATTGTTTGCTGCTAAATCACCAGGATAAGCATCTCTTGTTGTTGAGTATCCAATGTTTTTAATTTCTTCTAAGCCGTTTATATTTGAATTTGCGGTTATTTCTTGACTAAGGGTAGTTAGTGTATAACGATGCCCCATTTCACTCCAAGAATCCGAATAACTCTTAAATTTTCCAATTTCTATTGTTATAGTGTCTTTATTTGTCCCTATTCTTTTAGCAACCTTGTTCATGTCAGCTATAACATCTTTAGTTATACCATAACACGATTTATTATTAATATTTAATTTAGCATTAAAACTTGGGCTTGATTGATTAACACTTTGATTTAAATTTACTTGCATTATATACACCTACTTTCTATTTATACAAATAATAACTCCTCTAAAAAAATTTTTTGCTAGTTAAATAAAAATTTATCAAACTTTCTGTTCTTTCTTCTCAAATTGAGTGTTAAAATGCATTAATAAGGGGGCCACGACCAACTTTATCAGATTTGATTGAATTAAAAAAAGAAGGCGTTAATCAAATATACGATTTTAGACACAAAAGTCCTCGTAGTAGAAATCTTGTTGAAAAAATTGCATGTTGGTTTATGGATATAAAATATAAACGAAAAGCATATAGCAATTTGGGAGAATATCCTAAAGTCAAAGATTTTGAAGAAATTGCACAAGATGTTACTCAAAACGGCAAAAACGGTGGCAAAACATTTTTCCATTGTAACTCTGGGCTACATAGAACTGCACACATGTCGGCATTCTATAAACTTACACAAGGTAAATCTTTAGAAGCGACTAAACAACAATTGGGTGATAAATATAGAGAAACTGCTATTTCAATTCTAAAATCAGAAGTTATTCACAAAGGATACTACAGCAGAAATTTTTCTACATACAAAGGCAAAAATCCAATAAAAATTATTATAAAAAAAATGAATAATTACTATGTCCGAGCTATCAGAAGAGGCCAAGAGCTATTTTATAAAAATATCTTGGGCTTAAATCAATAATCAAAATAAAAAACTCTTTATAGAAGTTTTTTAAATTAATTTGTCCGTTATTAATTTATTAAATTAAGTCGCCTTTAGCTTTATAATACTCTACCATTTCTTTTGATAAAGATGGTTTTTGTTTTTTAACAGCTTCCAACAAACCTTTTTCTGATATTGGATCATCCGTTTTAACAGCTTTAGATGCTGCGGCACGAACAACCATTCTAATATCATCTGCTGTATAATATTCAGTTAAATTTGCGAGCTTTTCATAATCTATGCCATCTTCTTTGTACAAACCATCAAGATATCTTGAAAATAAACCTGCTCGTGTTTCCATATCTGGTTCACCAACATAAACTTTTCTATCCATACGACCAGTTCTTTTTACAGCATTATCAATTTTTTGTGGTTCATTTGAGGCAATAATTACCAATACATCTTCACCTTTGCACTCATTTATCTGTTGCAACATTTCTGTAACAGCACCAACGGTATCAGAGTTTCCACCATCAAGCAATTCGCGTTTTGATAAAAGAGCTTCTGCTTCATCTATAAAAATAATGGACGGAGCATTATATTTTGCTTTTTGAAAAACATTTTTTATATTTTGTTGAGGTTCATATTGATATTTACTACCAATAGAAGATGGTGAAATCTCATAGAAAGATCGTCCTGTTTCTTCAGCCAACATACGTGCAACAAATGTTTTACCACATCCTGGAGGACCATACATTAAAAACCCGTTAACTACTGTGATACCATATCGGCTATATTTTTCAGGATTTCTCATTGGCGCAATAATATCATCCATAAGAATTTCTTTCATTTCTTCCATTCCTACGATATTTGCTAATCCTTTACCTTTTGGACAGTTGTAAGTCGGTTTGCCAATAATAACAAGTTCGCCACCTTCAATTTGGCCTTCAGAAATCGATGGAACGCCCAAACCATTTCTGCTTACATAAACCTTGCCATTACCTTTTTCAAATATGATTTTACCAGTAATTTTTGATTTATCTCTTAGGTTAATTTCTGCATTTTCACCTGTTATGGTAACATCTTTAATCGAAGCGTTATCTCTTAAATAAGTTTCTGTTTTATCACCTGTGATAGTAAGATTTTCAATATAAGCATTATCTTTTATCTCAATTCCACTTTTAGTAATTGCATCTTTTATATATGTATCACCTTTCATTGTTAATTTATCAGTTGATACTGTTTTAACTTTAGATGACTCTGCCATTTCCAAAGATTTTGTTTTCACATCTGAAACATTAACACCTGATTGAATAGAAATTTTATCAGCATACAAACCTTTTGCTTTTTTTACTTCACCGTATGAATCATTAATTATAATTTCATCAGCAAATAAATCTCTATCAACATCTGCAACTTTAGTAATTTCATATATTAATTTACCATTAGTTATTTGATGTTTATTTACCGTTGGAAGGATTCCAGCTCTATCATTTAGTTTAAATGTTCCTTGCCCATTAACAAAAACAACTTTACCTAATTTTATGTTTCCGCTGATTGTTCCATCACCTTTAAAACCATTTGCAATGAGGCGATTTTTTTTATCAGTATCAATTTTTAAAACTCCAATTTCAAAATCATCATCTTTATCCACATAAAGATAAATATTACCTGTTTCCATTTCATTTATTTTGACTTTTGAAGGAGCATCAGTCGAAGTATATTCAAGAAAATTCGTATTCAATGATCCAATTGAACAATCTCCTGACATTCTTATATTGTGAGCTTTGTTAATTTTGCCAATTTTGATAGGAGCTCTATTATAACTACCCATAGAAATAACATCTGCTTCTTTTATTTCATCTATCGAAACATTTCCATGCAAACGCAATTCTGCGACAGATTGTTCAATTTTACCAATTTTATGGACCCCATCAAATAAAAGAGTTTCAATACAATTCCCCTCTTCTGAATATATTCTGTCAGCATCAATAGAATTATGAACAGCTAATGTTGTCCAATCATCTCCTAAAAAAGGTCTGCGTGTTTGTACAATTAATTTATCTATATGTGCATCTCCGTACAAATCACCTTTTGCCCTAACCTCACTTTGATAACCATTAAAACGATATTCTCTTGCAGCAAAACTTGGATTTGTGGATACATTTTGATTGACTCTATTAATTCTCTTTGAATATCCAGCATAAGAAATTGGTTGTATATACATATAAATTCTCCTTGTTAGCTTTTTTAAAAACCCTAAATAAATATTTTTGCCATGGTGTGTATGAAATTTATCTTAATAGTTTCTATCTTTATGCTTGACCAAAATCAAAAAATCTGCTATGCTTGTAGCAGAAGGGTATTAATTATGTTAGTGTCGCTTATAAATTCATATAGAGCAATTGCAATGCAACATGATGCAGGATTTGGCATGATGCAAGCTCGTAATTCTATGATGAGTGCAATAAATAACATTAATCCTCACAATCCAAATTTTGAGGCATTACATCAGCAAGACTTGAAACTTTCTTTAGATATTGCAAACAACCAAACTAAATATCTAATGGCAACTGCTATGAAAGAACAAGCTGATGCCCAATTAAAAAAAGAACGTGAAAGAAAACTTAATACTTTAGCTTAATTTAATCCAAGTATTTCAAGCATTTTTTATCATTACGATACAAATAAACAAGAAAATTTTGGAATTTATTATGATCAACTTCTTCAACTTCTAGTTTATTACCTTTAGCTTGTGTAATTTTCGTTATTCTATCAAAAAAGTTTCGTACAATACTGGCAAAATCTTCACGAGCAACATTATCCAAATGTCTATAAAATGATAATGCCCTTGCTCCATCTAAAAATGGATAAAAATCTGACATTGTAACTTCTGGCTTAACACAATCACCTTTTTTAATATCAACAATATTGAATTTTTGGGTCTTTTTATCATACAAAATGTTATTAGGATTTGTCGTATCAACCTGATAACCATTTTTACGTAATTCTAAAATGTCATCATAAAATTTTGCAAAAGCTTCATTAGGAATTTTTTCAATTTTGCGCAATTGAATAAAAGATTCTTCAGGAGGAGGATCTCTAAATATGTCCCAATCCTTTTCAAATAGAGGCTTGCCATGAACTTTTTTTAGAATTTTTACAGAACCATCTGAGTTCGATGCAATAACCCCTATAGGATTATCTTCAACGGCTCTTAAATGTCTAGGATCAAATGTCGCATTATATTCCCACCTCAAAACCCACTCTGGATAGTTCTTAATATCAAAAACTTCAGCATCTCTTCCACCATTAAGCCTTTTACTTAATATAATGTCAGCGAATTTTGGGGGTTGAATTTCATAAACATCTCGAGATAATTGAGGAGGAAGTACAGCATCAAAATCTGGCAACGAAACATTGTTCCTTTTGGGAACAAGTTCTGCAGCTTCTGCCACACGTCTTATTGCAATTTTAGTTAAATCAAGTATTTTCATGCGCACACACTTTTACATCTGCAATAAGTAACGTAAATACAAAATATTGCGTTATTACAAAATTTTTGTTAAATATTTGAAACAAAATTACAAAATATATTTATTCAAAATAAGTTTTTTAAGAGCTTTTGCCATAACAGCATCAGGTTCAATTTGTAATAATTTTTCAATGTATTCCAAAGCTTTATGATAATCCGCCAATTTTTTATACGCTGCCGCCATAGCAAAAAGCGCATCAATAAATTTAGGATCAAGCTCTATTGCTTTTTCTAAATCGGCAATAGCTTTTGTAATATCAGCATTTATAATATCTTTTCTAGTTAAAATAATTTGCGCTCTGTTGTAATAAGCATCAGTCATCTTGTCATTAATTTGTAAAGCTTTTGTATAATCTAAAATTGCATCATCATAATTTTTCATTGATTGATGTACAACTGCACGATAAAAATATGAAATGTCCCAGTCATTTTTAAGCTCAATTGATTTTGTAATGTTATCTAATGCAACATTTAAATCACCTGTTCTTAATTCAAGTATTCCCTTGTCTAAAAAAGTTTTATAGTCAGTCATACTAATAATTATATAATATTTCTTGATGTAAATTACTTCACTCTATACCACTATTAACAAAAATTCACATTTTGGCAAAATTACGCAATTTTTATTTTTAAGCTCTTTTATACAAGCAAAAGAAATAGGAGTTTAAAATGATTGGAATATGTTCAAAAGCCGAAGCAAAATTATTTAATCACATTACACAAAATAGTGAAGCCATCGCACAAAAAATACAACAAATAAACAAGATGGGCTTAACCGAAAAAGATTTGTTCTTTAAGACAATGATAGAAGCTGCATCATCTCCAGACCCAGCTATTCAAAAGGCCATTGCAAATATAAATGCCGCTCTTAATAGTGGTGCAGACCTAACAGAACCAATGCACGCTTTTCAAAAATTATTGCCAAATGATGCTGCAATGATTGAATTAGAAGATGGCATTGCCATTATGGCAAAAGGTTGGGAAAAACCAATCATCTTCCCTAACAAAGGTGATTTCAAATGGTTAGGCTTTTGTGATAACCCAAGTAAATTAACAACAAAAGGGATATGGACAGATGCTTACGGTGAACAACCTGGTGTTATTCTTGGTGGTATCGGGAACTCAAACATTAAGCCTGAACAAGTTTTAGGGGGATGTAGTTTAAGCAAAAAGGAATTGTCACAAAAATATGTCGCAAGTATCGTAGGATTTTGGGACCCTATTATAAGATATTTCCAAGAACTGGGAGTAAAAACAAAAGATATGGGTACTGCATTTGCACACAGCCATTGTGGTGTCGATGAAGGTATGAGAATTATAACTGACAAATTCGGCTTGAGAGGAATAGCAACAACACCGACAGAATATACTCAATATCTAAAGCCATTAACTGAACTTGCAGAATCTGCTCAATTTCCAAAAGGTGCTGTTGAAGCAGATTTCCCTTATCCAACAGTTTTAACCCGTAACACATCTCAAATAAGAGATTATGCAAGTGTTTATAGCAGATTAGTAGGCGAAGACAATCCTATCGGTGTATTCGGCGGTGGCCAACACGCATTTGTTCATGATACAAGAGAAGCTATTATCGGCCTAGAAGGCTCTAAAGTTATTCCTGTAGACATCATGAGAGATACATATGGTATTATTATCCCAGCAACAAAAGGTGAAGGTGCTGATAAAGTAGTAACAAATACTGCCAGAAAAATTATAGAAGATATTGAAGGAAACCCTTATGAACAATATAAATATGCATTTAAAAATTTCTTACCATCTAGTGCATTGAAAGAAGAAATTGCTCAATATGATCCTCAAATGGCTATGACAACTCATATATACGCAAAATTAGCTCAAGCAGGAAAAATTCCTCATTAATATTTTGTAAAATATACGCAAATTTTTCTCAAAAAAATTGTTTATATAACAAAGGGAAAAATATGACAGAAATCCAAAACATAAACCCTCTATCTTTTACAGGAAATGATAATTTACTAAAAGATGGTATAGCAAAATATTCAAAAACTCCGGATTTGAAGCCTGATAGCGTCGAATTATCCACTACTCAGTCTGATAAGCCTAAAAAGAAATGGAAACTCATTCTAGCAGGTATTGCAACAACAGCACTTGCAATATTTGGAGCTGTCAAAACCCATAAATTTATAAAAGGCAAAAAACTTCAACAGATTGCTGAAGAAGAAGCTCGTCGTGCTGCCGAAGAAGCAAGACGCCTTCAAGAAGAAGCACAAAGAGCGGCTGAAGAAGCTCGCAAATTAGAAGAAAAAGCTCAACGAGAAGCTCAAGAAGCTGCAGAAAAAGCTAAGCAAAAGGCTCAAGCTGAAGCTGCAGAAAAAGCAAAACAACTTGAAGCCGAAAGGTTAAAAGCCGAGGAAGCTAAAAGACTAGAAGCTGAACGAATTAAAGCTGAAGAAGCTAAGCGTTTAGAAGCTGAAAGATTAGAGGCAGAAAAAGCAGAACGTCTTAAAGCTGAAGAGGCCGAAAGGTTAAAGGCCGAAGAAGCTAGAAGACTGGAAGCTGAACGAATTAAGGCCGAAGAAGATGCAAAATTGAAAGCTGAAGAAGCTAAACGTTTAGAAGCCGAAAGATTGGAAGCTGAAAAGGCTAAAAAACTTGAAGCCGAAGAAGCTAAACGCATTGAAGCCGAGAAAATACAAGCTGAAAAAACAAGAATTGAAAACCTAAAAGCAGAATTAAATAATGTACAACGCATAAGACCTCACGGGTTAGCAGAAGCGACAAATATTGGTATTGATTTTGGTGAAGATTTAACAATATTAGTACAAGAAGGTCGTGTAACACCTGAAGAATTACAAAAACTTGTACAAAAGCATTTGCATACAGATAAAGTCGAAATTCATTCAATGAGTGATTATGCTAAACACGGCCCAGTTGGCGTAAATGCTGAAAAGAAAGCTGCAACAACAAGAGCTCATTTTACTGAAGACGGAAAGTTTGAAAGGTTAGAACTTTTCATCCCTGATTTGAAATATGGAAGTAAAGATGACATCATAGAATATATTGACAAAGCAACTCATGAAATAACTCATGCTGCACAGTTTTTAGCTAGTAAAGATACCCCTATGGAACACTATGCGTCTAGCGTTGAAGGTAGATTGTTAAACTATATCCAAAAAGTAATCACCGACAAATTCATTGGTAAAATGGTAACAGATACTCAAAAAGGATACATGGCAGAATCAGGTATCAAAATATTTGAGAATATGGCTGAATATAATAAATTTATGGACTCACCAACAAATAATATTTCAATAGAAAAAATCGGTAAAATATTAAAAATCGGTAGCGATGAAGTTTCTCAAAAAGAAAACATCACCCAAATATATAACTTGATATTTGATTCTATGATGCAACAAATGAGTAATGATCCAAATCTTAAACACGCTATTCAAAAAGCTGGTGGATACGAAGAATTTAGTCAATTAATCAAAAAACTTTGTATACACACCTTTAGAAATGAAGAAGAAGCATATAGAACAGCACAAGTTATGAGACAACAACTTAACGGTACAGTAAAAGAAACTACCTATAATGACTTAATTCACACAATTATGGGTATGTGTGCTAATGGACTAAGTTAGTCTTATATGTTATAATGAAAATATGAAAAATATTGTTTTATTAATTTTTAGTTTTTTACTTTTAAATTGGTTGCCTGCGTTTGCAACTGAATATGGACCAGCTTCAAACCCAAAACAGGTGCAGTATCACCGTCCACATACACCTGAAGAACTTAGACAAATTATTGAGACTGCTAAAAAAGAACGTGCTGAAATGCACAAAAAACGTAAGCAGCAACTACAATCACAAAACTCAAGTTCAGGCAAAATGATTACGAGAACCTTTAAAGCTACTCACTAATCAATTAAGGAACAACCTTAATCCTTTTGCTTTGCAAGAATTTTTAAATATTCTTTGTATGCGCTACCCCAATCAGCCATACTATCTAAAATACTACCTAAACTATAGCCAATATCAGTAAGAGTGTATTCAACTTTTGGAGGTTTTTCAGAATAGACTTTTCTTAAAATAAGCCCTTTTTCTTCCATATCTCTCAAATTTGTAGTCAAAACTTTTTGAGTAATAGTTCCTAATGCACTTTTTAATTCACCAAAACGCTTTGTTCCATTCAATAAATCTCTTATAATAAGAACTTTCCATTTACTGCTCAAAAGCTTTAATGTAGTTTCAACCGGACACTTCGGAAGCTCTTTTAATTCCATAATTCCTCCATTAGTATATTTTAGATACTAACATAAAAACCGTAAGATGCAAGCATATTGCCAAGATATAGAAAAAATGGTATAGTAAAGTGAGTAAGTAAGATGTATATAGTAAAAACTACTTACCTACTAACTTAAATAAGGAGAATTATATGAGTAAGAAGAAAAGAGCTAAGATGCAAGAAAATAGACAACCTGTAATTTTACATCCGTTGAATAAATCTGCATTTACTTTAGCTGAAGTTTTAATTACATTAGGTATTATTGGTGTTGTTGCATCAATGACAATTCCAACCTTAATGACAAATGTTTCTAACAGACAGTTTGAAACAGGTGCTAAAAAGACTGAGGCAACTCTTATACAAGCTCTCTTGATGATGAAAGCCAATAATGCTCTTGTTGGTCACGAAACAACAGAAAACTTCGTTAATGAATTAAAAAATTATTTAAAAATTGCTAAAACTTGTGAAGCAGGTTCTTTATCTGGTTGTTATCCTGAAGAATTTACTGCAGGTGATGAAAACTATATCCTTAATGAGATGTCAGGTTCGGCATCTTTAGGACACGAGGATTGGAATACTAATTTAAGCGGTTTTGTGCTAAATAATGGTACTAGCTTTTTAACAGCGTATAACCCAGGTTGTATGGATGACAATTACAGAAACTGTGCAGCTTTTGTATATGATATGAACAGTATTGATAAAAATAATAAATTCTCTGGGAAAAATGGCGAATCAGATTTAGCTGTTTACAATGCAGATTTTGCTAAAACATCACCTGCTTGCCAACTTACTTGTAATGCTTCTAGTATGTGTGTTTTTAATTGTGACAGCAACATGGATATTTATGAATACTATGATCAGCATAAGGCTGAACTTGACCAAATGTGTGCAGATACATGGCCCGGTAGAGTTGCTGGTATTATTATAGATAATCAAATTTATTGTACTTGCATAGCTCGTGGTACTCTTATTTCATTAGCTGATGGTTCTAATAAAAAAATTGAAGACCTTTCATTTGACGATGATTTGTTAGTATGGGATTTCGACAACGGCAGAATGTCATCTGCTAAACCAGTTTGGCTTAAAATAGGTGAAGTCACGGAAAAGTATAATTTATTAACATTCTCTGACGGAACGCAATTGAAAACTATTGTTCAACACAGAATTTTCAATAAAGACTTAGGCAAATTTACTTATCCTATGACTGATGATACACCATTAGGAACAACAACATTATTGGCCGATGGTCGTGAAGTCCAATTAGTTGAGAAAAAAGTTGTTTACGAACCTGTTGAATACTATAACTTGATTACAGAATATCACTTCAATTGTTTTGCGAATGGAGTTTTAACTTCAAACAGATTTAACAACTTGTATCCAATTCAAGATTACAAATTTATAAAAGATAACAGAGAACTTACACCATATTCTGAATACGAAAACTTTGTATCTCGTGATTGGTATGAAAGACTCCGTCTTGCTGAACAAACTTGTGATGAAGAAATGAAACTTTATTTATCATTTAGGGTAATGACAAACAAAAAAGAATTGGCATTGGTATAAATGAAGTTAGTAGGTTAGAAAGATATTGCGTTCTAAATGACGGAATAACGACACACACCTCGTCGTCGCGAGCGAAGCGTAGCAATTCAAACTTTACACATTATTGGTATATTGTAACCGACCTACAATTTTATAAACAACAATTATCTTTTATCTGTAACTTTAATTAAATGCCAACCAAATTCAGTTCCAACAGGTGTTGAAACAACGCCAACAGGCAATTCAAAGGCTTCATCTTCAAATGGTTGAACCATCTGTCCACGACGAAAGTATCCCAAATCGCCTCCTTTTTGACCAGATGGACAAAGAGAATATTCTCTTGCATATTCTTCAAAGCTTGCACCATCATCTATAGCTTTTCTAATTTGAATTGCTTCAGCACGTGTTTTTACAAGTATATGACTTGCTCTAACCTGTTTTATGTCTTCATAAGCAAAAACAGTAGATGTCATTAACGTAATTACCATTAAAATTTTAGAAATTATTTTAAACATACTATCACCATATAAAAAAAATAGGGGATTTTTATTCCCCTATTAACCTATAACTGGAGCAACAAAAGTTCTTGTTGCTAAATCTTTATCTAATAATAACAATGCATGTTTATCGTCACCTATTAATTCAAGTTTAGCAAGAACACCACCAACATTGCTTTCTTCTTCTACTTGCTCTTTCAAGTACCAATCCAAGAAAGATAACGCCGCTCTATCTTTTTCTTCATCAGCAACATCCATTAATGCATTAATTCTTGAAGTTACGTATTCTTCGTGTTCTAAAACATGTCTAAATACTGCAAGAGGGGATTCCCAATCAGTTTCTGGTTTGTCGATAGCTAAAAGCTCAACTTTTCCACCTCTTTCGTTCAAGTAATTATACATACCCATAGCGTGAGCATTTTCTTCTTGAACTTGAACTGACATCCAGTTTACAAAACCTGTTAAATTAAGTCTTTCAAAATATGCTTGCATTGATAAATACAAATATGCTGAGTATAATTCTTTGTTAATTTGCTCATTAAAAGCTTTTTCCATTTTTGCAGTAATCATAATTCTCTCCTTTTTTAAGAACATTCTAACACACAAATTATTATTTTGGGTAATGAAATTTTCATTTATTCTTTTTACAAAATTATTATGAATACAGTAAATAAATTATTAAAAGCATTCAAATATTCTACAAACTTGAAGGAAGATAAATGGACAAAGGAACACACCTACTATGCTTTAAATACCAGCAAAAAATGGATTGGACACATTGTACCCGCAGAACTTTTAACACGTTCTATTAAGGATGCAATAGAGTCTATTGTAACACTTTCAGAAAATAATATTTTCTTTGAAAAAGTTCCTGATTATATTGAAACTCCAAATTACGGCGATACTTGGGGACGGTTTGCAAATTATATAGAAATCAACAACCGAGCAATTTCTGAAATGCACAAAGAAAAAGATTGTTGTGGAATTTTGAGCATGATAAAAATTTTACCTGCAATTCCGCCATCTGCAAAAAGTTGGGCAAATTGTGTGATAATATCCCAAATTTTTCCCAATATTTACGGTGATGGCTACAATAAAGGTCCTTTTGAAGAAAATTCCATTTACGGGATTAAACTAAATACCGGTTATAGTGAAAACGTAATCACACATAACTTAAACATTACACCTGAAGAACAGTTAAAAGCTTTTAACGATTTAGCACATTTTAGAGGTTTAAAATCAGGCTTCCGAATGGTAATTTCTGCCGATCAAATGAAAGTTGTTTATGGGGGAAGTGATGTAACTTTTGATTGGTGTAATCCGGAGCATCAAGAAATTTATATCAACGAATGTGTAAAACTTATGAATTTAGGGTTTGAGTGTATGTTTATAGATTCAGCCAAACACATCGGAGGATATGATTGCGAAAACTATACAGGAGTTGGAGCACTACCAGAATATCCACAAATGCAATATATTTTAAACGAAATTCGTTCTCGTTCAGGTAAAACAAATATAAGCTTCGTTGGCGAAAAGAGTTCTAATGATTTTGAACGCTACAGATTAATGGGACTAACTGCAGGCTCAGATTACATAACAGGAGATGATTTTTATGCGGTAAGAGAACTTTCTGAAGAATTAAAATATCATAGAGATTACGCACCGGGTGTTGAAGTCGAAAACGACAACAATGAAGGTGGTTTATCTTATGAACAACGTTTAAATCGAATAAACACAGCACTTTTTGGATTTTATTTAGCGAGTGACAAACTGCCGAGTTTTATGCAAACTGAAGATATTTTCCCACTTAGATATGACACAAATACCCATCATATTATGATGACAAATCCGTCATACTCAGAAGACGGAACACCTGAAAGTCATTGGAGAAATTTGTTTGCAAAAGACGACGGCAGATTTTATAACCACAAAGTAGGAGAGCTTTTTGCGCACGCATTAAGTTTATAAGAAAGGAGAAAAAATGAGTTTTAATGCACTAAAAGAAAAAGGAATGCCACTAGAAAAACAATTGAGAACTTGGAATGAAATAATAAGACGACCTTTTAACAAACACGACGTTGATTGCTATTCCAGAACAAGACAAATTCTATTAAATGGTATTGAAGTTGAAGCGTGGGGATTTAAACATTCCTTTGCAAGACTTTGTTCAAATAAACTTGATGAAACAGATAAAAAATTACTTGCGATTACTAGACGCATTGAAGATACGCAACAATCAACCGTAAACTGGCTAACACCTGCTTGTCAAAGCGTTTTGCAAACTACTTTAGGCTATGAACAAGTTGCAATTGATTTGACTGCTTGGCTTGCCCAAAATGAACCCGATGAATATGTAAAAGAAACTTTTAATTTTGGATTATTAGAAGACTTTGATCACTTATATAGATACAGCCAATGGGCATATATGATGGAAGGTATCAGCCCAAATGAAATTTTACAATTTCAAACAGATGTAGTTATTGGCCGCCCAACCCAAAATCATCATAATTGTAGTGGTTTAAGGCTCAGAGAGCATTATAATAAAGAAACTGCAAGCCCTCAAACTAAGGTTAATATTTTAACTCTTGTATCAGGAGAACAACAAACACACAATTTTTACGCAGAACACGGTATGATGTATGCAAATGATGATTTAAGAAGAATGTATGGTGAAATTTGTGATGTTGAAGAAGAACATGTAACAATGTACGAATCACTAATTGACCCTAATGAAACGCCTTTTGAGAAACTTTTAATCCACGAATTTACAGAAGTTTGTAACTACTACAATGCATATAAAGATGAATCTTGCCCAAGATTAAAACAAATCTGGGAAGAAATGTTAGCAATGGAATTAGGTCACTTACAAATCGCTAGTGAAATGATGAAAAAATATGAAAAACGTGATCCTGAAGAAATTATTGGTAGCGAGATTATTTTGCCATGTCACTTTACAAGCCAAAAAGATTATGTGACTGATATTTTATTAAACGAAGTGGATAAACGTCTTGATGCAGACAAAGGTTATGCAAGAATTGATGAATTACCTGATGATTGGAAAAGTTACTACGTGCAAGAAAAATTAGGAGAAGAGGGAGCTCCAACAGAACAAGCAATCCAGCTTATAAATACATCAATTGAGCGTGACATAGTCTCAGCAGACAGAAAATTAATCAAAAAACAACCTGAATTACTAGAAATGGGACTTCAAAAACGAGCACAAGCACCAAATACGGTTTCAATCAAAGAATATGAATTAATGACTGAAATTGAACCATTTGATTTTGAAGATATAGACAAATAATCACAAAAAATCCCCAATTGGGGATTTTTTCATTTAATAATTAGTTGCCTAAGTTTTAAAAAAATTGTAAAATAAAAAAGTAAATAATTTATAGATAATTAATAAGGAGAGAAACATGCTGAAAGCAAGGGTTAGACAATATTTAGCGCCCATGGTGTGGGTAGAACACTCTCCTAGACAGGGTTTTCAGGATTTAAATACAAATAAAAGAGTAAAAGTTTTGCAGTCTAGTGGTCTTGCAGACTTACAGACAAAAAGATTTGGTTTTACCTTAGCAGAAGTCCTCATAACATTGGGTATAATTGGTATTGTAGCCGCATTAACTGTACCGGCATTAATTCAAAATTACAACACTAAAACATGGAATTCTGCAGCCACTATCTTTGAAAAAAAATTAGAAGAAGCTTTAAAAACTATGAATACTCAACAGACTTTAGCAGGTCACACTACAACCGAAAGTTTCGTTGAGGAACTTTCTAAACATTTTAAAATTAATAAAATCTGCCAAAATAATGAATTATTATACTGTTTCTCTAAAACTGTATACTGGAGAGGAGGAGATACAGAACCAAAAGAAGTTGATATTGAGGAATTGACCGTCGCCAAACATTTTGGACAAAAAGAATGGAACACAAATATTATAGGAGTTCAATTTGCTAATGGGGTATCTGCTTTAATTGCTTACAATCCATTAACTCAAGGTGAAAATGCTTGCATTCAGGATCCACATTCTAACCAAATCACAGGTCAAAACTGTTTAGCAATTTTATATGACACATCTGGTGAAAAAAATCCCAATACTAGTGGTAAAGATTTAAGAGCAAATAAAAAAATAACTAAGCTGGGCAAGGGTTGTTTTGCAGAAATAAGTGGGGTCTGTATTTTAAACACACCTTTTATCCCAACGCCTATATCCAAAGCTGAGTGTGAACAGATGATTTCGACTCATGGAATAAAGTCATGCCACTATGACAATGATGCTTGGGCTGGAGCAGTAAAAGAGTGTGGAGGTGTCAGTAATATGGCCACTAGAGGAGATTTGGCTAAAATTGCCGCACACATATATAACAACGACAACATTACACCAAATGGCTCTATTTCGGCAGGTCTAACATTCAACCCAAATAAAAGTACTGAACTTGGCTTGCCAGATTCGAGTTTTTATATTTGGTCAGGTGAAGGTGGCAGTAACAACTATGTAAATTACCGACAATTTACATCCGAAGGAACTATTTGGCATTACACGTACCGTAGCTCAAGCGTTCCTCTTGCCCTTTGCATTGGAGAAAGATAATTACACTATTTAATCAAGAGACCTATTATAATTTAATAATTTTTCAAAAATCTTTGCATTATATCTGTTATCAATTGCACTGAATGGGTAAACTTCGCCACCAAACTCTTTTGCAACTTTATTTATTACACTTTGAATTTTTGGTTTTGGTACATAATCAATTTTTGTAACTACTGTAAAAATTGGTAAATCATACGCCATAATCCATTCTCTCATCTGAAAATCGTTTTTTTGGATATCATGACGACCATCAACAAGCTGGATTAAAGAAGTTATCTGTTCACGTTTCAACAAATATTCTTCCAAATATTTTTGCCAACGATTTTGAGCTTCTTTTGATACTTTTGCATAACCATACCCAGGTAAATCTGCCAAAATAAATTCATTAGAAAAATTAAAGAAATTAATCAAACGAGTTTTCCCAGGAGTATTGGAAGTTTTTGCTAACTTTCTATTATTTGCAAGACCATTGATAAAAGAAGATTTTCCAACATTTGAACGTCCTAATAATGGGAATTCTGCAAGTTGAAAATCAGGACATTGACTCAACTTTTCAGCACTTACAATAAAATCTGCATGCATATGTGGTTTCATTTAAGCGCCTTTTCCTTTTGTTCTTGTAATCTTCTTTTATACAAAACTGTTTGGAACAAATTATACATATTGTCACTATCAACAACCGTAATTTGAGTTTTTTTATTAATAAAATCAACATTTACAGTTGGAGGATTACTAAAAATATTCGATTTTAAATTTACAATCTGAAAAAGCCCCTCAGTCAATACACTTAGAGGCTCTCTCAAAAATATTTCAAATGTTTTTCGAATATCGAATTTTTTCATTATTTATTAATTTTATTCTTATATTTGTTAATTTTCTTGGTCACAGCATCTTTGTCAGAAGCATTTGGTGCATATGACAAGTATTGGTTGTAATATTTTACAGCACCTTGATAATTTGCTTCTGCTTCGTATGCCATAGCTTTTAATTTAGCAATTTCTGCTGAATTGTGATAGAAGTCTATTGCACGGTTGCAGTATTCAATTGTAGATGCGTAATTTTTCTCTTTGTATTGTCTTTGAGCAACATCAAAGAATTCTTGTGATTTGATTTGGCAAAGATTAATATAATCAATACCATTTTTAGCAATCACATTGTTTGGATCTTTCAATAAAGCTTTTTGTAATGCGACTCTACCAGTTCTAAATTGTTTGTGATGAACAAGAATTTCTGCTAAATACAAGTAATCTTGTACATCTGTTGCGAAGTTGATAGCATTTTCAAATGTGTAAACTGCATCTTTTTCTCTACCTAAAGCCAAATAAGCTTCACCTTTAATTACAGAATCCATTACACTATTGCTAGCTGATTGAATAATGTAATTCAAGCTTTCTTTTGACAATGGAATTTGGTGAGTAATTCTTGAAAGTTTAACTTTTGCAAGGTGCAATTTTAAGTCATTTGGAGTTCTTTTAATTGCTTCGTTAACATAATCATAAGCTAGATATACGTCTTTGTTAGTTGTATAAGATTCACTATCACCAGTATCTTTAGCCATTTCATAATATGTATTAGCTAAACCAATAATTGCATCATCATTATAGTTTTCGTCACCCAAAAGTCTTGAATAATAATCAAGAGCTTGTGGATATTTTTTAGTTTCCAAAGACATATTAGCAACTCTGAAAATACCATCTTTGTAATTTGGATTAATTACGATAGCGGTTTTTAATTGTTCCATAGCAAATTCAGAATCTGCTCTTCTTTCATAAACACCTGCTAAATTGATATATGGACGAGAATTTTCAGGTTTTACAGCTACTGCTTTTTTGAATGAATTAATCGCAGCTGCTTGGTTACCTTGTCTTAAGTATAATTCACCTTGTAAGTTTAATGCAGGTGAAGAATTTGGATTAATATGAATTGAGTGATTAATCCAAGTTAAAGCTTCAGAATAATTTTTTCTTTTTGCTTCTAATTGACCCAAGTGATACATAGTTGTTGGGTTATGTGTATTATATTTCAAAGAATTTTTAAAATGTGTTTCAGCTTCTTCTAAATTATTATCCATCATTGCAAGATTACCTAAATTATCATGCGCTGGCGCAAAGTCAGGTTTGATTTGCAATGCAACTTGGAATAATTCTTTCGCATCTTTTCTGTTGCCCAGTTTCAATGTTGCAACACCCATTGCGTTATAAGCTTCATAGTGGTTGTTATTCAAATTAACAGCTTCTACAAATTCTCTAATTGCACTTTTTGTTAATTCTTTTGATTGTTTAATATAATCAACATCAGAAGAAGTTTGTCTCATCATATAAACAAGACCTTGAGCATAGTGTAAATCAGCATTGTTAGGATATTCTTTTAATAATTTATCTAAACGAGTTTGAGCCGGAGCTAATTTGTGTTGTTTTGCTAAAGAAACAGCTTCCAATGCAAGAGCATCAACATTGTTAGGATTAGATGCCAATAATTTTTTAATTGCACTGTCTGCTTGAGAATAATTGTTATACTCAATCATTTTGCTTATTTCAGGATAAGCTTTAGAGTATTTATTTTGCTCAACTGACGCTTCCAAATCTGCAGCAAACGCATTTGCACTAAACATAATTCCTGACAAAACCATTGCTGATACTAATAATTTTTTACAACCCATTATTTTCTCCTGATTATCCTATTTAAAATATTCTAGGTATATTGTATAATATATAATATAAAAAAGCAATACGGTGAATGATGGGTTTAAATGCAAGTTCAAAGAGAGATTTAGAAGATTTTAAATCATACATATTGGTAGAAAAAAACTTTTCCAAACATACAGCAAAAGCTTACTGTTCCGATATTTTAAGTTTTTTGGTATGGATGGATGAAACTTCATGCGAAGATGTTAACTTTTCTAAAGTCAGAGAATACATACACTTCATCCAAAAGTTCAATTATAAAAAAACAACTCTTGCCAGAAAAATAGCATCTATCAGAACATTTTATAAATTCTTATACAGAGAGCGTAAAGTTGATTCAAACCCTGCAATGAGTTTGAATTTGCCTAAACGTCCAAAATCATTACCAAAATTTTTATCACCAGAAGAAGTTGAACAAATTTTAAATAATGTTAAAATTGATACCCCTGCTGGTTACAGAAACCGTGCAATATTGGAACTTCTTTGGGCAACAGGTATGCGTGTTTCAGAACTTAGTGGCCTTAATTTTGGAGATTTGAACCTTGAAAATAATGAAATAAGAGTTTTTGGTAAAGGAGCAAAAGAAAGAATTATCTTGGTTACTAATAGAGCAAAAACCTATTTGGAAAGATACATTCAAGGCGCAAGAAGTCTTGTCGCAAAAGGTTATCGTGTGGAAGAACCAACAGAAAGTTCGCCTGTATTTATAAATAACACAGGCTATAGGCTTCAAACAAAAACTATTAGAAACGTAATTAATGATATCGTTGAAAAAATAGAATTACCTAAAAAAGTTACTCCCCACGTTTTCAGACATAGTTTTGCCACTCATTTAATAGAAAACGGCGCAGATTTAAGGGTTGTACAAGAGCTTTTAGGGCATGCAAGTATATCAAATACACAGATTTACACCCATGTGTCTATGCAACATATGAAAGAAGTCTATAACGAAGCCCACCCAAGAGCATAAATTATTTATTAATACAAATAGCTTGTAAATTTGCAGTATTACGAGAAGTACTACCCCAATTAGCACTTGTAGAATAAAAACCTCTACGATATGCAACTTTTGAAGTCCCTTCCCCATTTGCCCATACGGAAACAGCTTTTGAAGAAGATAGTTTAAACCCTAATGAAAGCATTTTTGTTTCATCCATTTTGATATCATTTTTAGTTGTTTGAGCTCCGATATCTGTTGTATCGTATATGTAATTAGAAAGTTCAGCTAATTGCGCCAAAGTTGGTAAATTATTTTTTCCATTACAAGCTTTTACTGCACCTGCCCAATAGTCTTGTTCATATTCACAAGTTTTTAATCCATAAAGTCCTGATGCAACCATGGCCTGACATTCAGCAAATGTTACAGGCTCTGGATTAAATGGCGTTGTTGTATAACAAGTACCATTAAGCATAAAAACACAACCCGTACCTAAATCTGTAACATTTCTATTAGCTCTTAAGTCTTTTCCTATTGTATTTGGATTTTTTTCGGACGTTGTGTCATATAAAATAGCAAAACACTTATTAACATCAACTTGATTAGAATGTGGATCTTGTTCACATTCTACTGTAGGATTATATGCTATCAAAGCACTTACACCACTTGCAAACTGCACCCCTACAATATTTGTTTTCCACTCTGTTTGTCCTATATTTTGAGAAGTTTTAATAATCGCCACATCAACTTCTTCAGGATCAGCTTCAGCACCACCCCAATATACAACATCACTAAAACAATTTAATAATTCATCATTTTTACAAATTTTATTAGTTTTAAAATGTTTGGACAATTCTTCAACAAATTCTTCAGTAGTAGCGTAACCCACAAGTGCCGATTGAGAATTCATTATTTTTAAAGAATCTTCTAATTTTTTTTCAAATACAATGGCTGCAGTATTCCAAGCTTTGGTATTATAATTTTGGATTAGCGTAGGCACTGTTAACGCAGCTACAACACCAATTATTCCTAATGTTATAAGAACCTCTGCTAGAGTAAACGCCTTTTGGAATTTCAAATTTTTACCTCTTAATTCTTTCCTGTTGAACCAAAGCCACCTTCACCGCGAACTGTTTCTGTTAGTTCAGTTACAACCTCAATCTGAGCTTGTTCTACTCGTGCTATAACCATTTGTGCAATACGTTCTTGTGGTTGAATTATATAAACTTCATTTGAAATATTTACAAGAGGAACACAAACTTCACCTCTGTAATCTTCATCAATAGTTCCAACACAATTAATTAAAGTAATTCCATGTTTTATAGATAGTCCTGAGCGAGGTCTAATTTGAGCTTCATACCCATGTTCCAACTCTATTTTTAAACCTGTAGGAATTAATTTTCTTTCTAATGGCTTTAATTCAATAGGCTCATCTATTGCCGCACACAAATCCATTCCAGCTGCGCCTTCTGTTTGGTATTGTGGAATATTTTTATTATGTGGTAATCTCTCTATCTTTAATACAGTCATCTCAACTCCTTTTGTACAAATCATATCACATTTCAAACATAAACATTGTGAACTTATGTAACAATTCTAACATCCTTTAAAATTCGCGTTTTTAAAAATTGTTTATATATGTAAGAAAGAGAGGCACATTATGAATATGGAAATCTTAACTAGAGAATTTACCGTAGCCGAATTTATCGACTTTATTAAAGAGCATTTCACAAGCAACAAGCTTGCTGATACTATTTTGGATTTAAATTTAGATCCTAATGAGATTATTGAATTACCTGAGATTAATGCCTTTCTGGCAGAATACGATATAGAATTAAAAGAATTCGCTTGCGAATTACCTGAATTAAATTTTGTATCATTAGCAGCATAAAAAAGGTCGGATTTGATCCGACCTTTTTATTTTCTTGGTTTTTCATTATTTCAAATCCGCTTCTACTTTAGCTAGAATTTCATCTAGATTTGAAGCGTCTTTAACACCACCTTGCGCAAAGTTTGGTCTTCCACCACCATTTGCACCAGTAGCACGAGCAATTTCTCCAACAATTTTGCCTGCATTAATACCTTTTTGAACAAAACTATCAGAAACTCTTGCAATAACCATACGTTTATTTGCTAGAACAATAATACTTTCTCCAAGTTTATTTGCAAGAAGCTCAACACCAGCTTTAACTGCATCGCCATCAAAGTCTTCAATTTTAGAAATAAACAATTTACCACCTTCAATATCTTGAGCACGAGATATAAATGTAGCAAACTTACCTCTTGCATGTTCTTCTTTAACACGTGCAAGCTCTTTTTGAAGTTCTCTGTTTTCTTCAGCAAGTTTTTCAACACGGTCAAGAACTTCTGCTGTATGAACTTTGAATTTTGCTTCAAGCTCATTTGTAACTTTAGCTTTGTTATTCAAATATTCAAGTGCTGCATTTGAAACAACTAGTTCAATACGTCTTGTACCTGCTGCGATTGCGCCTTCTGAAACAATTTTTACTAATCTTAAATCTCCAGTTGATTTTGCGTGAGTACCAGCACAAAATTCTCTAGAGATTACTTCTGGTTCTTCAGAAGAGTGTTTACATTGGTGTCCATGACCACCACATTTGCATTTTTTAGCACCACCAATTGAAACAACTCTTACCACATCTTCGTATTTTTCACCAAATAATGCTGTTGCACCAGTCAATTTAGCTTCTTCAATATCCATAACATCTGTTTGAATAGGCAGCTTTTGACCAACCCAAGCGTTCATAATTGCTTCAGTTTTTTCTACTTCTTGAGGCGTCATCGCTCTAGAGAATGTAAAGTCGAATCTCATACGATTTTCTTCAACTTGTGAACCTGCTTGTTTAACTTCATCGCCAAGAACTTTGATTAATGCAGCTTGAAGTAAGTGAGCAGATGAGTGGTGAACTCTAATTTCTTCACGACGAGGAACATCAATTGAAGCTTTTACTGTATCACCAATTACAATTTCACCATTAACAACTTTTGATCTGTGAACAAATAGTTTGTTAACTTTGAATGTTGTCAAAACTTCTGCTTTTAAGTTGTCATTTTCAATATAGCCACTATCGCCAGTTTGACCACCACATTCTGCATAGAATGGTGTTCTATCTAAAACAATATCAACATAGTCTTCTTCTTCAACGATATCAAGAATTTTTGCTTCACATTCGTTTTCTGAATATCCTACAAAATCAGTTGAACCAACTTTTTCTTCAATTTTTGCGTATTTAATATCACCAGTTACACTAATTTTTGCAGTTGCAGCTTTTGCACGATCTTTTTGTTCTTGCATAGCCACTTTATAACCTTCTTCATCAACTTTTAAACCATTTTCTTCCGCGATTTCTTTAGTTAATTCAAGAGGGAAACCGAATGTATCATAAAGTTTGAAAGCACTTTCGCCATCAATATCTTTTTTAGCTTCAATAAATTCATCAAGAAGTTTGTAACCTCTATCAAGAGTTTTTGCAAATCTTTCTTCTTCTTTTTTAATAACATCGACGATTTTATCTCTGTTTTTAGCTAAATCAGGATATGCTTTTCCATAATGTTCAATAATTGTATCAACTAATTTATACAAGAATGGCAAATCAAGTCCAAGCATTTTACCGTGACGTAATGCACGACGTAAAATCATTCTTAAAACATAATTTCTACCTTCGTTACCTGGAATTACACCATCTGAAATCAAGAAAGAAACACATCTTGCGTGGTCAGTAATAATACGCAATGAAATGTCTGTTTTTTCTGATTTTTTATAAGGAACACCACACATTTTTGAAACTTCATCCATAATTGGTTTTAATAAGTCAGTTTCAAAAGTTGAAGCAACACCTTGGCAAACCATTGTAATACGTTCAAGACCCATACCAGTATCAACGTTTTTAGATTCAAGAGGTGATTGATTACCTTCTTCATCTTGGTAAAGCTCTGTAAATACAAGGTTCCAGATTTCAACCCATCTGTCACATTCACAAGTATCAATACCACAGTCATCAGAACATTTGAATTGTTCGCCTAAGTCGTAGTGGATTTCAGAACAAGGCCCACAAGAACCTGAAGCTCCTGGAGGTCCCCAGAAATTATCTTTTTTACCTTTTCTTTTAATTCTATCTGCTGGAACACCAACACTTTGCCAAATTTCTCCAGCTTCATCATCTGTTTCAAAAATAGTAATCCAAAGTCTATCTTTGTCTAATTTTAAAACTTCAGTAACAAATTCCCACGCCCAAGGAATAATTTCTTTTTTGTAATAATCGCCAAAAGAGAAGTTTCCTAACATTTCAAAGAAAGTATGGTGGCGAGGTGTACGACCAACATTTTCGATGTCTGAATCTTTACCGCCTGCACGAGCACATTTTTGGCAAGATGCTGCGCGAGCTGGATCGTATGGAGATTTTACAATACCTAAAAATATTGGTAAAAACTGCAACATACCTGCTGTTGTTAATAAAACAGTAGGGTTATCTGGTACAAGACTTGAACTTTCAACAATAGTATGTTGATGTTTGTCTTTAAAATAGTCTAAATATAACTGTCTAATTTCATTTCCGCTTAGCATAATCTCTCATTTCCTTTATTAACTAAATGTAAAAAAATTATAGCCCAAAGGAAAAAGAATATCAAATTAAATACTTTTTATCATAGATTTTGCTACTTTTTTAAGATTTTCAAACGGAACAATACATTGAGAGAACGATGTTTCTAGTGGCTTTTTAGTAAAACAATGCCAAAAACCAAGATCTGATTCAAAAACGGTTCGTTTAAAACCATAAGCTTTGCTATATCTATCTTTTGTAATGGTTTGTCTTATAATTTTCTTTCCTTTTTGGATTAGCGAATCGCGAACACTCCAATCAGTAATTTGAGAATATTTAATTCTTGCCGAAACCTTTTCGCCTTTGCCTTTTCTAGACCAAGCAATAACTCTATTTTTAGAATCGTATTTTATCTTAACTTTTTTGTCATTAACATTGTATGTTTTAGTTTTTATACCGAAAATTTCCATTTTTCACCTTCTTTTATAGTAATAAAACTCGTAAAAATATTTTTTTTACTATTATAAACACAAAAAAGTTGCAGAAAAATTTTTTCATGATAATATAAGAATACATAAGCCCTGGTAGCTCAGCTGGATAGAGCAACCGCCTTCTAAGCGGTAGGTCATGCGTTCGAATCGCATCCAGGGTAAATTAAAAGAGGGTAAGACTTGTTCTTACTCTCTTTTAATTTGTTATAGATTTGAGCGCCTTTTTGCGTTCGGAACGAGCGAACCAAGTGCGAAGCCTTGAGCCTTATTAGTAAGCTATCTGCAGGATTTATAAGGCTCAAGCGGAGTCACGTCGATGGCGAGCGAATTAATCGCATCCAGAATAAATAAAACCGAATGACTTTTGTTATTCTGTTTTATTTTACAATCCTAATTTTTCCCAAATAGCAAAATCTCTACCTTATGGGGTTTTATATAAATATGAAAATCAAACCCTCAAAATTAATTTCAGAAGTTGCACTAGGCGCGAAAAAGGATAGTTTAAAAGCTACACAAAATTCTGCGTCTAAAATGGAGCCATTAGGTGAAAGGGTTCAATCTTGTCATGATGCTTATGGTAAAGCCTTAATAAATAGCAAACCTAAAAACAACTGTTCTTTAATCGAAAGTTTATTTGAAGGGTCAAATATTCACATAACTCGAACTTTAGAATCAAAAGACGGAACGTTAAGAATTCAAGCTGGAAGACCAATTAAAGGATTTAATAACCTTTATGATTCAAGTGTTAGAATCTGTCAAAAATGCGATTTAGATGGTAATTTAAAAATCTATGTAAAGGATGACACATTAAAAACAATTGACATCTATGATGAAAAAGGGCAAATCTTAAGTCATTTTTCCAAAGAAGATGTTGAAGCATTACATTATTACAAATATAATCCACAATATATACACGGTTATCTAAGAAACCAAAATGCACGCTGTAGTGGATGCTTTTTTGAAGAAATGGAAAAGGCAATTGTCGGATTAGAAAAAATATTCAATACAGAATCACAAATTCAAAAAACCACAAAACCAATGACTGTATATAGAGGAATGCACACTAGTATTGACAAAATAGGAAAAATTGGCGATACATTCACTGATAAATCTTTTACTTCAATAACAACAAATTTGGATGTAGCAAGAAGATTTGCAAACGAAAACCCTGTTTTAGAACTGGAGATCCCTCAAAACACAAAATATCTAAACATGGATAATATTTTTAATATCGACTATGTTCATTGGCGCGAAGATGAGTTGTTATTAGAAAATAATAATACTGTTGAAATTTTAGATATAGATGAAGTAAATAATATTATCAAAGCTCGATTACTATCCAAGTTCTAATCTTGCAAGTGTAAAAACACCTAAAACGTAGAATTTTCTTTCAAAATTTTGTCAATCTCATCACGAGCTTCAAGTTTTGAGGTTAATTCTTTTTTTTCAATATTATATTTTTTACATAATTTGTCATAATAATAAAGTTGTTTTTTGGTTGGTTCATCCTTAGACATCTTTACTTCTTGCAAAAATTTTCGTTTTTTCTTTTCAAACTCTTTTTGTGCCTGAATTATAGGTTCTTGAGATTTTTTGTAATCGTAATATTTTCGACACTCTTTTAAATATTTTTCTGTATCACTTAAAAATTTGTCATCATCAATAATTTCTGATAAAAACTCAAAACGAGAACTGTTTATTTCAAGATAATATTTTTCATCTTCAATGAATTTCTCCAAAATCTCATCAACAGATAATTCTGGAGTTTTTTTTACCAATGCTCGCAAAAAATTACACAAAGCTGATTTTTGTGTTTTAGACAAATCAAGATAAATCTGTTTTTTAATCTCGTACATACCACCTAAAAAAAGAATAACGAAGTATAACTTTCAAAACTCACAAACCGGCAGATCATTTAGCCACCGTGCGGTCCTCATAAAACCGTGTGCATGTTTCTAACGACTGAACAAATCATTGACCGAAAATTTGTGTGTTAATTCAGACTTGCCAAATTTCAACAACTTTCTAACAATAGGATTCGTTTGGCGAGAAAAACTCTTTTGTTCAGAAACTTCATTACCTCTCATCTCTTGAGAATTTTCAATTACTCTTAAGTTTTGACCGTTTCTCTCATCCATATCGTAATTATACCTCGTTATATTATATTTAAAAAATTTGTTAAGAAGAAATTGCGCGAAAAGTATATAAACTTTATATATCGTTACAATTAATACTGATTATTATGTTATACTTAATTTATGAGAAAGATTTTGTTGGGAGCAATTGTATTTTTACTAGTTCAAGCAAATGTTTGGGCTATTACAGAGGTGCAAAAAGTTTCATTAGATGAAGCTATTGAAGTTGCATTGAAAAACAATATTGATTTAAAAAGTGCAAAACTAAACATTGATATTGCAAAAAATGAAATTATCACTGCAAACAGACTCCAAAATCCCGCAATTGATGCTTTTTATTTTTGGGGCGGAGCAGGAAATTATGAACCCCGCCAAGTCGGCTTTAGTCAAAAAATAGAACTTGCAAAACGTGGTGCAAGAAAAGATTTGGCAAAATCAGGCTTGAAATTTGCTCAAAAAACAATTGATTATACTGAATTTGATTTAAAAATGGATGTGAGAGAAGCTTACATCAATCTTGTCGCAGCAAAATCAATTTTACACACTTTAGAACAACAAGAACTTCTTCAGAAGGATCTTTTGAAAATTGCTCAAGCTCGAGTCAAAGCATCTTTAGCTCCAGATATTGATGCAATACAAGCTGAAATTGCCTTAAATCAAATGATGGCACAAGTTAATACAGCAAAAGCTAACGTTAACTCTGCATTAGCAATGTTTAATAAAGTTATTAATGATCCCGCAAATGGTTCTTATGATAGTATTGATAAACTTTTTGATGAAGAAAATAACTTCGATGAAATAAATACCCCAGCTCCAAACACAAAATTCCCTGAAACACATTTGATGGTAAAAAAAGGATTAATACACAGATTTGACATTCAACTGGCAAAACAAGAAATTGAATTAGCCGAGAAAAATCTTGTGGTAGTTTTAAGAAAACGAGTTCCAAATTTACAAATAAATGGTGGATATGCTTATATCCCTGGTCGTTATATGAACAGCGGAAACTTTAATAGTGGCGCATATACAGGCGTAAGTTTGGAAGATTTGCCGATCTTCTATAATTATGCTCCTGAGATCAAAAACGCATCATACAAACTTGAACAAGCAAAATTAAACTATATTTCAGTTAGAAATAAAGCTGAAAAGGATATCCGTTCTTCTTATGAAAGATTTCTACGTGCTGCAGATAATTTGAACAGATATGAATTTAAAATTGTAACTGACTCTGCAAAACTAATTGAAAGTTCCAAAAAGAGTTATGAATCAGGCAAATCTGACATCACATCACTTATTGTCATGAAACAATCATATAAATCAATTATTATTGGTTATACTCAAGCGTTGACTGATTATTACAAAAGTTGGACCAATTTCTTGAGAGAAATTAATGACGAAGATTACGAATTATGTGACCACGAAGAATTAATGTAATCCATCTTTTGAGAAAATATCAAACACGTAATTATTTTTACTTGAGAAAAGTCTTGCAACCATACCTTTTATTTTAGCTTCCATTTTATGAGCTAAAGCATCGTTGTTAGTTAAAAGCTTAATTCCTGTACTACCTTCAGATGCCGCCATTGTTGTAAGAGCATTTTCAAGTCCTTTGAATAAATCAACACATTCAGGATATGGAATTTCATCCAATAATTGTTGTTTTGCTTGTGCCGCAAATACAGATTCAAAAGTTTCAGTGGCTCTTTCATGAACTCTAGTCAAAACAGGTGTATTCACATTTACATATTCATTTTCTATGACATGTTTTAATAAAGCTTTTTCCACTGAATCTTTCATATCAAAGATTTCTAAAATTTTAGACATTTTTAATTTGTCAGAAGAATCCAGAATCATATAGTCATCAAATTTAGATAAATATCTAATAGCATCTTCTGTATTATTTGTTTTTTCCATAATTTTTTTCAAAACTTCTGGCTCCAAAACAAATTCCAAACTTTCAGGATAACTATCTACTTTTTCAAAATTTAAAATATATTGCCCCGCTCTATTTACATCAATTGAGCCATCTTCTTTAGTCGCTATTTTAATTGCTTGTTCAAACACAGGACTATTAGGATTTTTCGTTTGGTAATAATTAAAAGTATTCCACCTCGAAATAGACTCTTCAAGTTTTAATTTATTAGGAATTTTACCAGTTTCTGCAGATATATGTTCTTTAATTAATTTCATAAGAAATTCTGCATGTTCTGTATCTTGTGAATCAAGAGAAGCTGGTCTGTATTTTGAACATGTTACAGCTGCAGAATTCAATCCATTCATATACAAATTATTAATCATTTCATCAAAACTACTTTGCAGACCATTTAATTGAGCTTTCAACCTTTGTTCAAATTTTAATTTTTGTTCAAGTTGTTGACGCTCAAGATTGTTTAGAGTTTCTGTTCCAGTTGGACGAATTTGTTCATCTCTAATTTTAGAAATAGCTTGATTTACATTTATATTACCATCTTCAACATCATCTAATATTGTCAAAAACTTTTTAAGCATTGTGATATCTTCTGGTTCAAAACGACAAGCATCAAATTCAATCATTGAGTCAAAAAGTTCATCATTTTCACAAACAGAAGAACTAATAAAATGTTCTAATCTACCTTTAAGTTTCTCTGGCGGAAACTGGTCATAAGCTCTTTCAGAACGAAACATCTTATCTGCATCTGCTATCATTCTACGAACTTTTTCTGAGACTTTTTCCATTTTATATGCAGAACTAGACAAAGTTCTTAACGGAATAGAAATTCCATCTTGTTCATAAACTATATCATTTAATTTTTCGCCACCTAAATATTGACGTTTATGCACAGACAAAACAAAGTCATCAAAATCAATACTCATCATTTTTGCATCAACATCTGTAATCAAAGTATCTTTAAGTTTTCTGTTGATTGGAATAGAAGAAATTGCATCTTTACTTTTTATTTCTGCAAACTTTTGATAAATAGATTTTTTCGTTGCCTCTAAAAGTTTTTCATAGAATGCACTAGGTTCCGTATTAAATTTAGTTTTTGCCACACTACAAGCATTCAGCACAACTTTATTAATTAATTCATCTGCGCTTTCTAAATCATTAAATTCAAGACATCTATTCAATTCTTCATAAAAATCTCTAGTTAAAGAATCTGTAATTTTTCCAGAAACAACTTCTTCCGGACGAGGAGGGATTTTTATTTTTGGATATTTTTTCGCCAATTCTTCTAATGTTGTAACATTACCTAAATCAGCATAGTATTCTTTGAAAACTTTTAATAAATTGAAGTTCCCATTAGAAAGAGCTGTTTTAAAGCGGTGCATCAATTGAAAATCTGTTCGCTCATCTGTTTTAGGTTGAGGTTTTTGAGGTTTTGCTGGTTTTTTCTTTAATGCACTAAGCTCTTTTTTGTATTGATTCAATATATTAACTTTTTGTTGGTTATTTAAAGTTTTATCATTAATAACCATTTCAATTTTTTCTTGAATTGCCTGCCTTTTTAAAGTTAAAGAACGAAAATTTTCCAACATTTGTCTAATAGAACTCATAATAGACTGTTCCCTAGAGAGTTCAGAAACATCAAATTCTAAAATATCTGAAATTTGTCTTAACAACCTACTTTTTTCAACATCTATATTAACAAGTTTTGGCACAATATTATGTATTGCAGTAAAAGGAATTTGAGCCGAATGCATCATATAATCTTGCACTCCAAGGTCTGAATTTTCATTCATTTTATCAGGAGCTTTAGATTGTATTTTTTTTAATTCTATTGAATTAAATTTTTCAATTTTCATTAAATAACTTCCTTTACTGTTATAACAAATATATTTTACATTTTTTGCTACTTTTGTACTATTAAAGCAGAAATTGTTACATAAGAAATCATTTTACTGTGCGAAATTTTTGTGATTTGATATAAGAAAAAGGAGAGGATATGCAATCATTTGTTTATAAAACACAAGGCGTTTGCGCAAGAGAATTAGGTTTTTCAATTGAAGATGGGAAATTACATAACGTACAATTTTTAGGAGGTTGCCACGGGAATTTAGTTGCTATTGGCAAACTTGTAGAAGGAATGGAAGCTACCCGTGTTGTTGAATTGTTAAAAGGTAACGACTGTGGTGGAAAAGGAACTTCTTGTGCAGATCAACTAGCTCTTGCAATAGAAGCAGCTTTAGTGCAAGCTGTTTAATCTTAATTGACAATTTAATTAAAATTATGATAAAACATTTTTAGGAATATATGAAAAAAGTTTTAATTGTTAGATTATCCGCATTAGGAGATGTAATTTTTACAATTCCTCTTGCAAACGCATTAAAAGATGCAGGTTATTCTGTTGATTGGTTAGTATCTGAAAAGGGTTACGAGCTTTTGAACGGAAATTCTTGCGTTGATAATGTTATATTGGCACCAGTTGAAAAATGGAAAAAGACAAAAAACTTTTGGCAAAATTTTAAAGAATATTTAAATATAATTAAACTTTTGAGAAAAAATAAATACGATATTTCAATTGATAGCCAAATGTTATTTAAAAGTCTGATGTGGCACGCATTTTGCGGGGCCAAGCGTCGTATTATTGCAAAAAACAACCGAGAATTTGCTTTCTTGGGTGCTACAGAAATTATTCCATCAATTGTGGGTGAAAGACACGTTTCCCAAGATTATCTGCAATTTGCCAAATATCTTGGAGCTGATATTTCTAATGTTAAAGTTACATTACCTGAACTTGATCAGAGTGTAAAAGATAAAGTTGATGAATTACTTTGCGACATCAAAAAATCAAAAAAACTTATTGTTATTTGTCCTGCAACGACTTGGGACACAAAGCATTGGAACAAAGATAACTGGAAATCTTTAATTGAAGATTTAGAAAAAGACTATACGTTAATTTTTACAGGACAAGAAAAAGATAATGAATTAATTTTATATATCGGTGGTGATAGACACTTAAATATTGCCGGAAAAACAAATTTAAAAGAATTAAGAGAAGTATTCAACCGCGCTGATTTAGTAATCTCTTTAGATAGCGGAAGCACACATTTGGCTTGGGCAACACAAAAACCTAAAATTTTAAGCATTTTCTGTGCGACTCCAACCATCAAATATGGACCTTTGGGAGATAAATATATTTCCTTAAGTGGAACAACACTAAAATGCCAACCTTGCCATAAAAAAATATGTCCATTGCTATCTAACGCTTGTACTTTCTTACCAGATGTTGATACTGTAATAAGCAATGTGAAAAAACTTTTAGGAAATGAAGAATAATAAAATTAATAAAATACTAATTATAAGACTTGGCGCAATTGGCGATGTAGTTCATACTGCAAATGTATATCGTGCTATAAAAAAATGGAATCCGAATATTGAAATCCACTATCTAACGATGATAAACACCAATATGCTTGCATATGATGATTGTATTTCAAAAGTTTGGAAAATTAATTTAGAGCAACTAAAACCGTTTTCAAAAGCTTCAAAAGAATTTGCACAAGAATTACGTGCCGAAAATTTTGATGTGGTAATCAATCTTCAACCCTCTGTAAAAACAAGATTAATAGCATATTTTTCAAGGTGCAAAAAACGCTATAATTATCATAAAAATAACAAAGTCCACGCTGTAAAAAATTACTGGCAAACAGCTAAGCGTGTTTTTCCTGAAATTGAAGAATTACCTGATTTATCACTTACATTAAACCCTGAAATCTGTCAAAAAGTTGAAAATCAAGTTTCAGACTTCAAAAAACCTTTGGTCATCCTAAATGCCGGTCACGTTTTTGCAAGAAGACAAGGTCGAACTTATCCAATTACAAAATGGATTGAATTAGGGAATAAAATTCAAGAAAAATATAATGGAACTATTCTTATTACAGGCGTTAAAGAAGACGAAGAAATTTTAAAACCTCTTGAAGCTATTAAAAATTCTATTTCATTTGTTTCAAAACAAACTTTAGAAGAAAATTGTGCATTAATAAAAGCTTCTGATTTGTTAATTTCAGGAGATAGTGGCCCATTACACATTGCAACCGCATTACAAACTAAAGTTATTGGCATGTATGGTTCTATGCCAACGAAAAGAACAGGTCCATATGGCGAAAACCATTGTGCAATCGTTTCTAAAAAACATTGCGTTCCTTGTAACAGAAGAAAATGTAAATATTTAGACTTTCCAAAAGAGCTTTACTCGCCTTGTATGTGTGAAATTACAGTCGATGAAATTTTCACAGAAGTCGAAAAACTTTTAGGATAGTTTTTGTAATTTCCTTTGTTGATAATATTCAGCAGTAGCAGTAAATACAACATCACTTGATGAGTTCAATGCTGTTTCCAAACTGTCTTGAAGTACTGATATAATAAAACCTACACCTACAACTTGAATTGCAACTTCATTGGAAATTCCAAACAATGAGCAAGCTGACGGAATTAATAATAATGAACCCCCTGCAATACCTGACGCACCACAAGCTGCAAATGTTGCCAATACTGATAAAATTACAGCCATTGTAAATGAGGTCTCAATACCTAATGTGTGAGCTGCTGCTAGTGCCATAATCGTAATTGTCACAGCACCACCACTCATATTAATTGTTGCTCCTAATGGAATTGACACACTGTACAAATCTTTATTAAGACCTAATTTTTCACACAATTTCATATTAACAGGAATATTTGCAGCTGAACTCCTTGTAAAAAATGCTGTAATTCCGCTTTCTTTTAAACATTGAAAAATTAAAGGATACGGATTTTTTCTAGTTAATAATGATATAATTATAGGATTTGTTACTAATGCAACAATCACCATACAACAAGCTAACAATAAAATTAGTTTTCCATATTGAGTAAATATTTCAACACCATTTGTTGAAACGGCATGATAAACAAGTCCCATAATCCCAAATGGTGCTAAATTAATAATCCAACTAACAATTTGAGAAACTGAAGTTGAAAAATCTTGCAACATATTTTTTGTACTATCAGAAACAATATCTTTTAATGCAACACCCGTGATAATTGCCCAGAAAAGAATTCCTAAATAATTACTTTCTGATAATGAAGAAATTGGATTGATTACAATTTTTACTAATAAATTATGAATAATTTCACTTAAACCCTGTGGAACAGAACCCACTTGTTGAGTTTCTGTATTGAGAGAAAGTGTTTGAGGAAAAACAAAACTCGCAATAACAGCAGTAATCGCAGCTAAAAATGTTGAAAACATATACAGGCCAATAACTGTACGGAATTTACCACCTGATTGCTTTATCCCTTGTGCTAATGAGTTCATAACTAAAATAAACACAAGCATTGGCGCAATTGCTTTTAATGCACCTACAAATAAGTCACCTAACACACTTATTGCTGATAAATTAGGCAAAATAACTGCTAAGATAACACCGATTAAAATACCGATAAAAATTCGGCTAACTAAATTAATATTATTATATTTTTCAATTATACTCTTAATTCTCATAACTTTTATTATATAACAGATAATTGTAATTACAAATTATTTAAAAAGAGGCTCACTTGAGCCTCTTTGTTGTTCATAACTTTTTCAGAATACAACCTAGAAAGTTGCAACTGGTTTCTTTTGAGCTGTAGCACCTGGAATAGATTGCCAGTTAGCAGCCATAATTTTTTTGAATGATTTTAGAGCGGTATCTTCTAATTCACCAAGTTCTTCAGCTTCCATAATTAATTCTCTTAATGGAAGTAATGCTCTTTGATCTCTTAGAACACCTAATGCAGCAGCTGCACCAGCTCTAACTAATTCATTTTCTGAACGGTTTTTCATAACATCAATAAGTGCAGGAACTGCTTTTGCGTCATTCAATTTTCCTAAAGATGTTACAGCGTAAATTCTTACGTTAACCCATTCGTCATACAACATATTAATAACTTTATCAACAGCTTTTTTGTTACCAATTTCACCTAAAGCACGAGTTGCATCACATCTTACGTTCACTTTTTCGTGATCTAAAGATTCGATTAAAGCATCAGTTGCAACATCACCAATTTCAATTAACGCATCTGTTGCTGTAATACATACTTGAGGATTTTCATCATTTAAAGCTTCTACTAACGGTTCAACAACAATTTCGCCACCTAAACGACCTAATGCACGAGCTGCACGTACTCTTACGTCCACGTTACGGTCTTCACGCAATGATTCAATAAGGTGAGTTGTAGCTTTTGAATCACCAAGTTCACCTAGTGCTCTTGCTGCATATAATCTTACAGAACCGTTTTTATCATATTTTAAAACTTCAATTAATGGCTCAACGGCTTTTGAATCGCCCATTTCACCTAAAATGCGAGCAGCATTATATCTAACTTTTTCTGAATTGCTTGTTTTTAAATCCATCAATAATTCGTCAAATGTTTTTTTAACTTGTTTTTTCTTACTGTTTACACTAATTGTCATTAATTACGCCTCCGACACTACAAAATTAAATTCTACACCTTACTCATATATTAAAAATTTGTGCTGAATTTAATTGCCATTTTCTTATCTACATATTAATTTTTTGTAACAATTCCTTTTAAAAAATTTACCTACTGTGTGTTGTGAAAAAAATAAGGGTAACACTCACACTTTATAATATACCATATTTTTTGAACAACTTCTTGGGTTAAATGTATTATATTTACAAATAATATTGATTGTTTTTTTATAAATACCTCTAATTAAGAGTACTACAGATATAGTTGTGTTACAAAACTTAATATAACACTACTCACTCTGGATAGTAATAACAAACTCGCTACCATGGCCAAGTTCACTATTTACCAATATTTCACCATTATGCTTTTCAATAATCTTTGTACAAATAGCTAATCCGAGCCCTGTTCCAACACCTACACCTTTTGTAGTATAACCAGCTGTAAATATCTTGTGGAGCTCGTTTTCAGGAATTCCTTTGCCATTATCTTTTATCTTAACGAACAATTTTTTATCTTTATATTCTGTTGTAATTTCTATTTTTCCATTACCTTCAATTGCTTGACACGCATTGACCAAAACATTGGTGAATACTTGATTTAGCATATTTGGATAACACTTAATTAATGGTAAATCTCCATAGTATTTTTCTACTTCAATACGGTTTTTTGTTTCGTGCCTAATTAAATCTAAAGTCAAATCAATTTCTTTATTAATATCTGCTTCTTGAAGCTCAGCTTCGTCCAGTCTTACAAATTTTTTCAACGAAGTAACAATATTACTAATACGTTGAATCGCTTCATAATCAATTTCGTTAATTTCCTGCATTATTTCTGCAATTTCGGCATCTTGAATTTGTGGAATAAACTTGCTCAATATTGCATTATTCGACTTAATTGATGCAACTGGAGTGTTAATTTCGTGAGCAACTCCAGCGACAAGCTGGCCTAAAGAGGCCATTTTTTCTGAATTTATTAATTGGATTTGGGTCTCTTTAAGTTCTTTCAATGTAGCTTTCAACTCTTGAACCGTATTAATATTGTTTTGATAAAGCTCTGCACGAATAATCGCGTTACCAAGCTGAGAAGAAATTGCCTCTAAAATCTCAAGTTCTTCATTCAGTTCACGTTTTTGGTGACTTAAAAGAACCATAACCCCAATAAGTTTTTGCATATGGAATACTGGAACAATAATTCTCATCTCTGGTTGTTTAAATGGTTCAGCGCCAATGTATTCAATCAAAGAATGCGCAACAGAAATATTGCCTGAAACTATCTGTTGATAAGTCTTTTGGTCAAATTTTATCGTCTTTTGTTTTTTATTTTTATCACCATAAACTTCCTGCAAAGTAAAATCACCATCAAAGTTTGAGGCATAATAAGCTTTATAAGCACCAAACATTATTGCAAGCTCATGAAGTGCAGAATTTAAGATTTTAGAAATATCCATTGATTCTCTAATGATGTTCGACATTTTATTAATCAAGGCTATACGGATTGCCTGAGATTGAGCTTTTTGTCGAATTTTTTGCAAATCTTCATTTTCTTCAGAAAGTTTTTTATACTTTTCACGCAAATTTGTAATCTGATCTTTGTATTCATTCAATTCATTTTTTGCAGTAACATCTGTCAAAAACAAAATTGTATATCTACGTTTTTTTATCGCAGTCAAATTATAATAAAGTATTTTGTTTTGTGGTAATTCATAACTAACATATGCAAAAAAATTCTCTTTGGAATTAAGCGCATGATAGATGGGAGAATAGATTTCGATGTTTTCACTATTCAATGGGCAAATATCAAAATTCATATTATGAGAAAATTTATTTAAATTTGAAAAATTTTTAAACCAGCGTTTAAAGGTATTGTTTTTAAAAACAACTTCACCTGAATTGTTAGCAACTATTACCCCATCTGGAAACTGATTTAAAAAATTAAATTTTTTCATATCCTTTATTATAAAATAAGTTTTTCGTCAGGGCAATTTATTACAAAATCAAATCAAATGCCAAAGTTTCAACAATTGTTTGAATATTAATATTCAATTTATGCTCTTTTTTAGCCCTTTCAACAGCATTAATATCGTGGAGTAATTTTATTTTTAAATGCTTATTATTCAAATTTGATTTAAGCATGCCAGCCATATAATTTTGCATTTGAGTAAAAACTTCACTTGGATTATGTGCTTTTGTCAGTTCTAAAATTTTATCGTTAAAATCCAAAACTTCTCCACGTTCTAATTCCAAATATCCATCCAAAACTTCTTTCACAAGTTCAAAACTTTGTAATTCTTGTTTGAGTGATGGAACAAAGAAACATTGAGCACGAGAAACAACTGTTGAAATCATATCTGACACATCATTTGTTAAGAAAAAGAACGTTGTATTACTTGGTGGTTCTTCAAATGTTTTTAACAAAGCATTAGCCGCATCAACCGAAAAATTAGTTGAATTCAAACCTCCGAGGTTTCCATCATTATCTCTATCGCAAAATATTAAAGCTCTATGATATTCACTAGTAACAGCCAGATCATTTTTAATCATTCTAGCTTGATTTATTGAAAATAGAGTTTTTGAATCGTCATCTGAAGGTTTGTTATCATTTCTTGAATAAGTCAAAACTGCCGGATGATTGTTATTTCTAATCCAAGAACAATTTAAACAATTACAATCTGGTTTGCCATCAAGCTTACAATTCAAAAGTCTTGAAATTTCTAACGCAAGCTCATACTGTGCATCTATATCGTTACCCCAAAATAGAATACAATGCGCAATATTTTTGTCAGAAGATTGAACCCCTGTTCTAAAATAATCCATTAAAAAAGGATAATCATCTAAACAAGACATCTTCAACCTCCCTTTCAGGCATCAAAGATTGCCCTGATTTTATTTTAAATTCAGCATCTGTTAAATTTTGCTTAAGCTTAACCAAGTCTTTCAAGCTTGTATTTTTTAATTTTTGCAAAGTTAGTTTCACCACATATTCATGTTGGCCAGTCAATTTTGCAAGCTCAAAAGCCGTACACTCAGAAGCTTTTGCCTTCAAAATAATCCATCTTCTAAGCATTGTTTGAAGTGCTGCCACAATTTCCAAACAGAATTTTTTCTCTAATAATTTTCTATATTCCAAAAGAGCTTTATCTTTTTCACCCTTCATTAAATAATCAGAGAATGCAAACAAATCTTCATTAGAAACACAAAACTCATTGACCATTGCTTTGGTAATTTTTTTCTCTGGATAAACAAATAGTTTTAATTTTCCTAATTCTCCATCAATTTCTCTTAAATTGTTTCCAACCTGAGCTATAATAGCTGCAACGGCATCTGAATCAAGTTCCAAATCCTTGGATTTAGCTTGTTTTTTAATCCAAACTTCCAACTCAGCAGTTTTGTATGTTGGAATTGAAGCAAACTCTTTCACATTGTATTTTGATAAAACTTTAAATATTTTTTTTCTGCTATCAAGTTTTTTTCCTTCATTACGGGGAAGTTCTGCTACAAAAACGATATCCAAATTGTCATTATTATCTTCTAAAGCATCCTCGATTTGTTTTATTTCTTTATCATCAAACGACTTAGAAAAATAATCATTGCACTTTATTAGAACAAGCATTTTTCCAAACATCATAGGCTGAGTCCTTAAAACCGCAATTAAATCAGGAAATTTTGGATTATCATATGTTTTAAAACTCATTTCAAGAAAATTTTTATCCAAACCTTTTTTAAGTTTGAGAATTTCTTGTTCTATATTAAATTCTTCGTCCCCGTAGAAAAAATACACTGCCATATTTATATTATATAGCAAAAATAATCACATTAAAAAAACCTCCCCAAAGGAGGCTTTTTACTTATTATTCTTTTGGTTTTCGATAAGCCGGATTATTTCTTTTATATTCAGCCTCTGCTTCACGCATCGCGACATCTCTAGTGTTTACATCGGTATAGATAAGTCCACTATCATAATTAACATCTTCGCCAGATTGTGTTCCTGTTACGGTAGCCTTATATCCATACTTTTCATAACCTTCTTCAAGAAGTCCTGGAGTATAGTCTACTGTAACTCTTCTACCATTAGAAGGTCTGCTATCAGGATTACGTTTCCAACCCTCTTCTTTAAGAGTATAGGTTTTTCCGTTTAATTCTAATGTCCTTAATAGCATCAATGTGCCTGGCATATTAGCATCACTTGCTTTATAGCCATATCTCTCTCGCTTATAGTAAGTACCAATTTGATATGCCTCAGTTGGAGTGATTGGTTTACCATCACAAAGATACATTTCCTGAGCAATACCTGACCAATGTTCACCAGATATTAAATCATATTTGAATAAATCTTCATATACAGCTTGTTTTACATCCTGATAAGGGTTTACCTCTACACTAGGTGTTACCTCAACTGTTTCTTCTTGAACTTTTTCATGTTCTTTCGAATATTTTACTTCTAACATTCTGCAAGCAGATATCAATTCTTCAATAGTTACGTGAGTACCAGTTGCATTACCTTTAGCAACTTTGATAGCATTAACGATTTCCACATCAGGAATACCTAATTTTTTCAACGCAGTAATCATTTCATAAGGAACTTTGTCTAAATCAGTTGGATTTTTTAATCCTTTCAACATTTTTTCAGGATCACCAACTGCTTGAGCAACCTCAAATCCATTCATAACGTCACGCTGACCATCATAATGATAGAATATTGCCGCTGAACCCATACCAATAACAGCACCAATTGCTGCGCCTGTTAATGCTCCTGGAAGAACAGCTACTCCTGCAGCATTTGCAGTTTTACTTGCTGTTGCAGTTTGTACATCACTTGCAGTTGCTGATTGGATTACATTACCAGACGCATCAACTACATTTGCTGTTGCATTAGCAATTGCAGTAGCTGTAGCATTTGCAGTAACTTGAAGCAATGACCCCGCAATCGCACCTCCACCAGCTCCAAGTCCTGCACCGATTAATGCTCCTTCTAAACCAGCTAAAAGGATTTTTGTAGCTTTATCACTTTTTTCAGTAAAACCACCAGCTGCAACAACAAGCTTTTGAACTTCAGATCTTGATAAGCCTGTAACTTCCATTAACTGTCTGTATTCATCTTGACCATGGCCACCTTTGTGTTTTTTATGGACACCATAGTTGACTTCAAAATCACTTCCAATATATTGGAATACAAAATCTTTTAATTTTTGCATATCCACTTCACCTTTTTCATTAGTAAAGTTTTCTTGGATGTATGCTTTAACGTTTTTGTTTTCAACCAAAGTATTGTGCTCTTTAAATGTTGCTTCTGATACACCAGCAGCCACAGCTTTTTCTTTTGCAGCATTATACGCATCTTTATCTAAATAAGCATCGTGAACTTCATAATGTGTTTTTCTGTATTCATTATCAACAAGAACACCCAATACCGCTTTTGCAATATTTTCATCACCATATTTTTGAGTTAATTCATTTAGGGTTGGGATAGTATCAACATTCATATATTCTTGAAGAATTTGATCTCTTAAATTATTTTCATTATCTGCATATAAAGTACCTTTATCAGGGTCAATTTCATCATTAGCAGTTAATGTCAAATTATCGCCAATACCAACTTCATCTTTTTTATGAGTTTTGGCATAATCATTCATACCTTTGATTTCATCATTCATTCTTAGAGCTTCTGTTCTTAATTCAGCCTCTTTACGAATAGCAGCAAAAACAGCCTCTTTTTCTTGTAAAATTGCTTGTTTTTCAACATCAGTTTTGGCTTCTCGCCAACGTTTATTTAATTTAGCTAAATCACTTTCAGGATTAGCCGCATCTCTTGCAATCAATTCTCTATAAATTTGTTCTTCGACTGCATTTTGAGCCTTTTTATTATCACTAAAACGTTTATCTTTACCTGAATCTGTGACAGCTTGTTGGATAAATTCTGCAGATTCACCTTTTAGCGCAGCAATTTCCGCAACTTGAGCAGCATTAGCATCAGCTCTTTTTGTTTGATCTTCAGAAGTACCTTTCATTCCACCTGATTGAACAGTAACGCCTTTGCCTGCACCATCAGCTCCATCACCAGCAAGGCCTTGTTGTAAAGCGGTGTTAGTTTGCTCATTACAATATTTTTCATACAACTCTAACCTGTCATAATTTGAAACATTTTCTATATTCGATTGAGTTTTAAGCCATTCTGTGTAAGATAGCACATTCACTGACATCGTTCACGTCCTTTCAGCCTTATTGGCTAATAATTCACTTCATTTTCTCTCGTTACTAAAATAAACGTTTCCTTCTTTACAAAATTGCGCTATTTCATGTAACTTTGGACATATACAGGTTTATTAAACCTTGCTACACTTGCATTTGAACCATTTTGTATTTATGTTTACAATACTTAATATATAAAACATATATACCTGTTTAGTTCTACACACATGGGTTTACGGCAGGTTTTATCATGAACTTTAGCACATGTTACGGAATGTTAACTGCAAAAAATTTTACCCCTCTTTGGCACTATTCCCATATAAAATTTTAACGTATATAATATAATTATGTTGCAAATAAAAGACTTAAATTTAGGGTTTAATTCAGAAAACGGCTTTAATCAAGCCTTATATGACGTTTCCTTTACTCTAGAACAAGGAAAGATGCTTGCTCTTGTTGGCGAATCTGGATGTGGGAAAACCCTTAGTGCAATGAGTATTTTAAATCTTTTGCCTAAAAACGCAACCATCAAAAGCGGTGAAATATATTTTAATGGCGAAAATCTTTTAAATAAATCTTCTAAAGAAATGCAAAAAATTCGTGGAGCAAAAATTGCACTTATCCCACAAGACCCAATGACTTCCTTAAACCCACTCTACACAATTGGAGATCAATTGTTAGAAGTTATCAAAATTCATCAAAATCTTGATGGCAAAGAAGCAAAACAAAAAGCAATTGAAGCCCTTGAAGCCGTACAAATCCCTTGTGCCGAAATTCGCTTAAATTCTTACCCACACGAATTTTCTGGAGGAATGAAACAACGTGCAATTATTGCAATGGCACTTGCGTGCAATGCTCAAGTTTTAATCGCCGATGAACCAACAACAGCATTAGACGTTACAATTCAAGCTCAAATTATGACTCTTTTAAAAGGAATTAAAGAAAAAAATAATACTGCAATTCTTTTAATTACGCACGATTTAGCACTCGTTAAAGAAAATGCCGATAAAATTTCTGTAATGTATTCTGGTAGAATTGTTGAAACCGCACCAGCAAAAGAGTTTTTCCAAACTCCTAATCATCCATATTCAAAAGCGTTGCTAAGTGCATTACCATCAAACAATACCGAAAAACTTGAAACAATAGAAGGGCAACCACCAACAATTCAACAAAATATTAGTGGCTGTAAATTCCACCCTCGTTGTAAATATTGTATGGAGATCTGCACAAAAGAAATCCCTGAGCTAAAACCTGTTGGAGAAAATCATTTTTCTGCTTGCTGGTTAAATAACTAAACCTCTTTAACCCCATAAGGGATTGATTTTAACCCATTTTTTACCCAAAAACCATTCTGTTCTGCAAAATTTATTCCAACTCCAAAATATGTAGATCCAGAACCTGACATAATCGCATTTGGATATTGTTTTTTTATTCTTTGAAGTTCTTTATAATCATCAATTACAGCCCACTCAAGATCATTGAAAAAAAGATTTCTAGATTTATTTTTTTCTTTTTTTGAAAACTTAGTATAAGCCTCTTTTGCACTAATACCTAAATCAACTGGTTTGATTAACGACACATCAAATTCTTCAAATGGCAATTGTTCTAAAATCTCACCACGGCCAGAGGTCTTTTGCCTACCACCTTCCAAACATAAATTCAAATCGGATCCTAATTTAGCGCATAATTTATGCAAATCTTCTCTCGACAAAGGCTCATTCAATAATTTATTTAATCCATACAACATACCGGCAGCATCGGTACTTCCACCAGCAAGACCTGCCGCAATTGGTATATTTTTTTCTATATGAACAGAAATTTTGTAATTTTTATTTTCTAATTGTTCTAAAAATAACTCGGTAGCTTTATAAACCAAATTTTTCTCATCATAAGGAATTTCACCATTATTGCCAGATAACAAAATTTCTGTTTTATTACTTTCTTCAATTGTAATAATTAAATAATCAAACAAACTAATTGTTTGCATAATACTATCAATGTTATGAAATCCATCCTCACGCTTACCTGTAACTTTTAAAGTTAAATTAATTTTAGCAGGACATTGGATTTTAATTTGATTCACGAAGGGCCTCCGATAGTTTTCCAAACATTTCGATTGATAATTTTTCTCCGCGAGTATTTTCATCAATGTTTAATTTAGATAACGCTGACGAAATAGCTTCACGAGTAAAACCACCACTTAATAAACAGTTTTTTACATTCTTACGACGTTGAGAAAATGCGGCTTTAACAGTTTTTCTAAAATGTGAATAATCGGACAAATTTAATTTTGGTTCTTTTTTTACATCTAATTTTACCAAAGCTGAATTAACTTTAGGTGCTGGGAAAAATGATTTTCTCCCCACAAGTTTAAAAATTTCAACATCAGCCCAAAATTGTGAAAGTATTGTCAAAAGGCCATATTGTTTTGCCGGTGAAGTTTCATCTGCCACCATTCTTCTTGCGACTTCCTCCTGCACCATCAAAATTATATCCGTAATTTTATTTCTGTTTTTGTTGTCCAAATCGTCAACTTCACCCAACAAATGCGCAATAATAGGACTTGTAATATAATACGGAATGTTTGCAACAACTTTGATATTACCTTCACAAAGGGTAGATAAATCTGTTTTCAAAATATCTGCGTGAATAATTCTCAAGTTTGGAGCATCTAATTTTTTTAATTCTCTAATAGCTTCTTCATCAAGCTCAATTGCAATAACTTCTTTTGCATATTTTACAAGTTGTTCTGTAACAAAACCAACACCAGGCCCAATTTCTACAACTGTATCTTCTGGTGAAATATTTGCATGATCAATTATTGTTTGGATAACTTCTCCATTAATCAAAAAGTTCTGTCCAAGACGTTTTTTAGTTCTAAAAAATTTTGCACGTTCAAAGTAGTTCATCTTACTATTTATAATACCACACACAGGTAAATGTTTTGTAAAAATTTCTCTGATATTTTTAAAAGTGTTATAATTAAGGAGGAAAAATGATAAACACTAAAGAAAAATTGGACAAACAATATATTTTAAAACTTTTCACTTGTAAACCAAAAACTGAACACAAGGTTGGTTTAGAGTACGAAAGATTGCCAATTTTTTCTGACAATTTTAACGCTGTTAATTATAACTCAGGGATTTACGATTTTTTGAAAGAATTTGCAAAAACTGAAAATTGGGACTATATCACAGATGATTATAACATTATCGGCTTAAAACAAGACCACGATACCATAACTCTTGAACCTGGTTGCCAAATAGAATTGAGTATTAAACCTGAAACAACTCTTTTTGATTTAGAAAAGAAAATCAATACCCTTAACAAAAATATGAAACCAATCCTTGATAAACTTGGGATTACATTATTAGAATATGGAGTTTCTCCGTTATCTACTCATAAAAATATAAACATAATTCCTAAACGCCGTTATCATGTTATGGCAAAATATTTGTGGGGAATTTTATCTGATGTTATGATGAGAGAAACCGCAGGAATTCAGGGCTGTTTTGATTTTGAAAACGAAGAAAATGCTGTCCGTAAATTTAAAATCGCAAATAAACTTTCACCATTTATAACTGCAATGTTTGCAAATTCCCCAATCAGAGGCGGTGTTGAAACTGGATACAAATCTTTTAGAGCTTTAAGTTGGCTAAATACTGATAACGAAAGATGTGGTTTTGCCTGCAATTTAGATGAGGATTTTTCTTTTGAAAAATACGTTGAAAATGTAAACAAATCACCTGTTATTTTTTTGAATAAAAACAACCAAATTATTAATGTAAATGGCAAAGTTGATTTTGAAACTTTTATGCAAAATGGTTTTGAAGGTTTTGATGCTGACATTGAAGACTTTAAACTTCATTCAAATTTATATTTTCCAGAAGTTAGACTTCGTAATTTTATAGAAATTAGAAATCACGATTGTAATAAAAACCCTCTTTCTCTTTTAGCAATTTATAAAGGCATTTTATATAATGAAACATCAATGAATGACATTGAAGAACTGTTTAAACTATTTACTGATAAAGACTTTAATGAACTAAGATACAATGTTCCTAAAAATGGATTAATGAGCAATATAAAAGGCTATTTTACAGGCGACATAGCAAAAGAAATTCTCAAAATTGCAGAGCAAGGATTAATTAACGCCAAAACAGGTGAAGAAAATTTCTTAGAATCAACAAAAGAACTTGTTTATAATAACCTTTGTCCTGCTGATATTATTTTACGCAATTGGAATGGCTTATGGAATAAAGATTTAAATAAACTAATCCAATATTTAAAAAATTAAGTATTTTATAAACTTATTACCATATTTTGCAACACAAAGAACAATAAAACTTAATGCCAAATCATACGCAATTTTTAAAATGCTTTGTGCTAAAATCCAACCTTTGATAAACGCCCAACCTTGATGCTTAATCAAAACAACAAATAACATATAAACTATTCCTATCAAGTGGATAGTTAATACACCAACAAAAGTTGCCTTTAATATATTTTTAAAAGAAAATTCTTGCTCCAAAATAGATCCTGCAAAAAATGCCGCAAATACATACGCCAAAATATAACCAAATCCAAATTCTGCCAAGTAATCTAATCCACCACCTAATGCAAAAATTGGAACAGAACATAACCCTAACAAAATATAAATTACAATACTTGTAATTCCAAGTCTTTTACCCAAAAGTCCTACAATAAACATTACCGCTGGAATTTGTGGAATTATAGAAAAGGTGTATAAAAAATCTTGTTTTGTTAATGCTTTATTAGAAAATAAATCATGTGGAATTACAAAATGGGTTATATTAAGTTGCACAAAAGTCGCAACAATAAGCAAAAAAGAACAAAATAATACCAAAAGTATGTTTAATACAGGTATTTTAATTTTCTTTTTTTCTTTTTTTACCCTCTTAATTCGAGGAACCATTGCCTCATCCACTTTATTCTCTCCTCAATTAATACACAGATTATTATTTTTTTAATTTTTCATAGTGTGATTTAAATTTATCGTAAAATATATTTTCTGTCCACATTATTAAGGCATCTTCATTATTATTTTGATAATAACCTTTTCTAACACCTAAAGACTTGAAACCATATTTTTCGTACAAATTTATTGCTGCAGTATTCGAAACACGAACTTCTAATGTAATATATTTTGCCATATTTTCATAGCATTCATCAATTATACGTTTTAATAGGCTTTCACCAACACCTTGGCGTCTAAAATCTGGAGAAACCGCAATATTTGTTATATGAACTTCTTCAATTATTTGCCAGCAACCTGAATAACCTAATAAATTACCATTTTCATCAAATGCACAATTATAACGAGCCAAATCATTAGATAATTCATTCAAAAATGATTCTTTTGACCAATGATGCTCTCCATAAGCCTTTTCTTCTATTGCTATAACATTGTCCACATCGGACTTTTGCATACGTCTAATTGTTATTTCCATATAAAAATTTTAACACAAAAAAAGTTTGTTAAAAATCCTTTTGGGAATTTACATTCAATGCTAATAATTTTGTCATATAATAGTTTTATGAAAAAATTTTTATTGGGGTTAGTTTTATCTTTAGTTCTTCAAACAGTTCAAGCCGAACTGCTCCCAACCGTTCCTGAAGAAACCCTACAAATTGCCAAAGAAGCAGAAATTAGAGCTGCTTTTAATTTACCTAAATCTCAAATTATAAAAGTTGGAATTGGAGATAATAATTTTAAATCATATGATTACTCTGAAACTACTCTTTTTGCAACAGAATCTGTCACAATTTTTGATAATCAGACAGAAATAACAACAATACCTGCTAATAAAAATATTCACATAAAATTAACTTCAGATATGTTTGTAATATCTACAGACACTGTAATTGATCAAGTAAAAGGCCCTGTTAGATTTGTTTGTAAAAATGGTTTTATCGGAGTAAAAGATTTAAAACGAGCTGGCAATCAAGCTCTTTATCGTGGTGAAATTGAACTTGTAAAATATAACAAAAAATTTGGAAGATTTCATATAGTTAATGTTCTTGAGGTTGAAGAATATTTAAAAGGAGTTGTTCCAAATGAAATGCCCGTAAGATTTGGGCTTGAAGCCTTAAAAGCACAAAGTGTTGCAGCAAGAAATTATGTACTTTCTCCAAGAACTAAAGCTTATGACGCTTTTGATGTTGTTGACAGCGTTGCAAGCCAAGTTTATTTTGGAGCAAATTCTGAAAAAGAACTTGGAACTCAAGCCGTTGAAGAAACGGAAGGTGTAATTGCTCTTTATAATTGGGATTTGATTCTAGCACAATATTGTTCAACCGCTGGAGGTTATACTGAAAGTTTTGCAAACGCTTTTTCGGACCCTAAAACAAAAATGTTCCCCTCTGTTTCAAAACCTTATTTATTGGCAAAACCAGATATATTAAGTCAAAAACCTCTTGATTTAGAAGAAGAAGCTTCTAAATTTTACAAATCGATACCAGATTCTTATGATATGAAATCGCCATATTTTAGATGGCAAAGAATTTGGACAAAAGATGAATTACAAAAAGTTTTACAGGTTAATTTACCAATACAATCTGCAACAGGTTTTGTAGAACCTGCATTTAAAAATACTGATATTCTTGATGAAATTCAAAAAATAGAAGTTAAACGTCGTGGCGAATCAGGTAAAATTATTGAACTAGAAATAATTACAAAATCACAAAATATAAAAGTGTATAAAGAATTAGTTATTAGACGGTTATTTATGCATCAAGGAAAAGCTTTACCAAGTGCAAATTTGGTATTTGAACACAAAGTTGATGAAAATGAAAATCTTCTTTCTATAACAGCTTTTGGTGGTGGTTATGGACACGGCGTTGGAATGAGCCAATATGGTGCTGGATTTATGGCAACAGAATTAAATATGCCTTATGAAAAAATCCTGAAACATTACTATACAGATATTACGTTGGCAACCAAACCTGTAATTTTATCCTCAGCGGATAAAGTTATTCGTCAAAATTTTTATACTACACATAAACATGCAGAATTGATTATTGATAACAAGTATAAATTATCCTATTTTTTGGTTAATATAAATGGTAAAGAAAAACAAATTGATCTTTCAAAAAATTTCTTTAATAGGGTTGAACGTGTAGATATTTCTAAATATCTTCAAAAAGGTAAAAACACAATAATTTATTACTACCCACAAGATGAAGATGAAGAAAAAGGTATAAGATTATTTGTAGAATTGGTAGGAAAAGATGACAAGTCATTCAATAGATAAAACTACAAGCGTATTAAAAGCAGCATGGCTAATTGCCATGGTAACAGTCATAAGCAAGCTTGTTGGTTTTTTGCGTGATGTTGTTGTTGCAAATTATTATGGCGCATCATTAGCATCAGATGCTTATTTTTATGCTTATCAGTTTCCTGCACTTGCTGTAATTTTATTAGGTGGAATTGGAGGTCCATTTCACAGCGCAGCGGTTGCTGTTTTTACAAAAATTATTCCAAATTTAAAAGAAAAACCACCAGAAGTTGCTGAAAAATTGTTTAACACATTTGTGACAACAAGTTTTGTGTTTTTTACTGTATTAACTTTACTTTGCTTTTTCTTTGCTCAACCGATAATGTCTTTAATTATTTCCGATGGAAGTCCTGAGTTGATAAATCTTGCAAGCACACATTTGAGAATAATGTGTCCTGCTCTAATTATAGGTGGTTTAATTGGGATTTACTATGGAATTCTTGTTACATACAAAGAGTTTATTTTACCTAGTGTTTCACCAATAATTGTAAGTATTGTAATTATCGGAACATTATTTTTTACTGGTGGTGACAATACGGGTATTGTTCTTGCAACTGCAACTGTTGTTGGAGCTTTATGCCAATTATTATTACAAATCCCTAGAGTCAGACAATTAGGTTTTAGGCTAAGACCAAATTTAGATGTTATAAATAATACAAATTACAAAAATATTTTAGAACTTTTATTTCCAGCAATTTTAAGCTCGACAATCGGACAAATTCATATTTATATTGATATGTTTTTTGCCTCAAACTTACAAGAAGGTGTTTGGACTTCTATTGGATATGCAAATAGAATTTTTCAATTTCCAGTTGGGATTTTAGTAACTGCATTTTTGGTTCCTTTGTTTCCAATATTCTCAAAACTGGTTGCAGAAAATGATATGCAAGGAGTAAAAAATTACTTTAATAAAGGGGTTGGAGTTTTATTTTTCGCTGCCATTCCAATTGTTTTAGGAATTTTGTTGGTCGGATTGGATGGAATTAGATTAGTTTTTGAACGTGGAGCTTTTGATGAAAGAGCAACATTTATGGTAACAGAAGCTTTATGGTTTTTATCTTTTTCAATAATTCCTTATGTATTTAGAGATAGCCTTACAAGAGTTTATTATTCTTTTAATGATTCTGCAACACCATTTAAAGTTGCATTATCATCAATTGTTTTGAAAGTTTTATTGAACCTTTTGTTTATAAACCAATTGCATATGGGTATCGGAGGAATTACACTTTCAACTTCCCTTGTAACCTTATTCAATGCAACTGTTTTAGGTTTATTAATTTCGAAAAAAATCAAAATGGATTATGGTATTTTATTTAAGAATTTATTAAAAATGTGCGTTGCTGGGTTAATCACATTTGTTTTGTGCTTTATTGCATGTGTTGGATTTGACAAATTTATAGAACTTCCAAAATATATGTTTGAAATTGTTAAAATTGTTTCAATCGGAACTTTGTGTTTAATAATTTATACATGGTTAAACATAATTTTCAAAATGGATTATGCTAATGAATTAATTAATAGAATTAAAAGTAAAATTATTAAAAAGTAAAATTTCTAGTTTGAAAAAGCTCCCAATTGGGAGCTTTTTAGTTTAAGATTTTGATTAAAAATTAAAGAGGTCTTAGAGAGTTTCTATAAATCTCTTCAACAACTTCTCTACCATTTCCACTTGGACCAATATTTAGCAAGCCACTTAAAGATGGAGTGGTGTAAACTAATTCAACAAGTCTTTCAACATCTTTTTCTTCAAAACCTTCGTCAATTAATTTTTCTGTAACACCAACAGAGAATAACCAATCTTGAACAGCTTTTGCTGCCTTATCAGCTTCTGATGCATCACCTTTTAAATCTCCAGCAATTGGTTGTAAGATATCAGCCAAAATATTTGCTTTATCTTTATAAATAGTTTTAATAACTGCTGGCAACAAAATAGCTAAACCTAAACCGTGTGATAATTCGTGTTTAACTGCACTTAATGGATGTTCAAGAGCATGAGTGTAGTGTAACAAACCATTATCAAAACATACACCGCCCATCATTGCTGCATATGCTAAATAGTATCTAGCTTCCAAGTCATCTGGATTTTCCAATGCTTTTGGAAGATATTTTACAACATCAGCAATAACTTCTCTTGCTAATGTAACCGCATAAGGAGATGTTACAGCACTTGTTGCTGCTTCAATAACGTGGTTAACCGCATCAATTGAAACATATCTTGTTTGTTTTGGTGATAATTTTGTCATCAACTGAGGGTCATCAATTGCATACATTGGGTAAATACAATCATATGCAATTGCAGGTTTGAAATCTTTTTCTGGAACTGTTACAACTGCAAATCTGTTTGTTTCTGTACCAGTACCGTGAGTTAAGTTAATTGAAACAATTGGAACAGCTTTATCAGGTGTAAATGTAAATTCATACAAATCATTCGCATTTTTATCAGGATATTCAATCAAAATTGCCACAGATTTTCCTGCATCAGTTGGAGAACCTCCACCAATTGCAACAACAGCTTTTGCGCCAAAATCAAGAGCCATTTTTGTAGCTTCATTTACGTGTTGAGTTGTTGGATTTGGTGTAACTTGATCATAATTTACATAACCGATTCCATTGTCTTTCAATGCTTTTTCTACGTAATCCCAAGCCCCAGTTGCTTTGTAAGCATTTTTACCTGACATTACAATAACTTTGTCTAATCCTTTTGATTTTAAATCACGTGCAATATCATCAATTTTTTTAATTGCACCAACACCAAAAAATACAGATGTGCGAGTTCTAATTTCACGAACTTCATTAATGTTTAAGTCTTTTTCCCACATATTGATTTCCTTTCTTTTACTCTTCTGACGACCATTTTTTTGCATCAAACTTCAAATCCTTTACATTCATTTTTAATGATTTCATATAAGGTTGAAGTTTAACCAACAATTGCGTTTTTTTAAGCATTAACTCTTGTGCTACAATTGCATTTTCACAAGCTACAACCATTATTCCCCCACCTAGCATAGAATAAGGTTTGGATTTTTGAGCAAATTTTTCACCAACAGCTTTCGCCCAAAATTTGTACAAATTATTGCGTGTAAGTGCTTTTTTAATATCTTTTTGCTCAAGCATTACAGATATAATTTCTTCTGTAGAAACAAAATCTGTATATAACACTTTCTTCACGTTTTGAACTCCTAATATTTTTATGCTAATATAGAGAAATGGAATTAGTACACTTAAATAATATCATAAAATCATCTAAAAATATATTGATAACATCTCATGTAAATCCTGATGGTGATACTCTTGGCGCAATGTGTGGGATGTATTCTCTAATTAAACACAATTATAAAAAGAAATGCGAAATGCTTTTAATTTCTAAACTACCTAAAGTTTATGAATTTTTACCAAATATTAAAATAGCAAAGCCCTTGGAAAAATATGACAAATCTCGTGAATATGATTTGGTAATAAATGTTGATGTTGCCGCTATAGATAGGATTTGTGATGCGCAAATTTTATTCCAAAAGGCTAAAGTTACAGTTAATATTGATCACCACAAAACAAATATTGCTTATGCAGATTTGAATTTTATTGAACCTGATGCAAGTTCTGCTTCTGAAGTCGTTTATAATATTGCTTTAGGTTTAAATTGGGAAATCGATATCGATTCTGCAATTTGTTTATACACAGGTATTTTAACAGACACAGGTTCTTTCAGATTTAACAATACAACATCAAAAGCTCTAATTGCTGCGGCAAATCTTATTGATATTGGTGTCGTACCAGATGATATATACAAGTTGTGTTATGAAAACCGTTCTAAGTCTTCTGTTCTTTTTCAATCATATTGTGTAAGTAAAGCTGTTTTCCTTGATGATGATAAAATTGCGTACACAACTGTTTATAAAAAAGATATTGAAAAATTTAATGCAGAAGATGATTGTACAGAAGGTTTGACGGAAAAATTACGGGCCATTTCATCTACTCAAATTGCATTCGTTGCAAGGGAAATGAGTAACGGGTGGACAAAAATTTCTATGCGAAGCAAGGTTATTGATATCGCAAGTATTTGTGAATCCTTTGGTGGTGGTGGACACAAACTCGCATCTGGTTGTACCATAAAATGTGGTGTAAAAGAAGCTGTTAATAAAGTGTTGGAAGAAATTAGGAAACAAGACTTGTGAAAAATAACGGTTTTGTAAAAGCTGTAAAAAGATTAGTGATGTCTATTATCGAAAACGATTTCTATGGTATGGCCGCAGAAATGGGTTTTATGATGGTTATCGGTATTTTCCCATTTATGCTTTTATTAATGGCTATTTTTGGCTGGATGGGAAACAAATCCTACATGGATCCAATTCTTTTGGTTCTATCTAATATCATGCCAGAACAAGCAATGAATTTGATTTTAACCGTATTATCAGAGGTTATGATTTTCGAACAAGGTGGAACTCTTGCCGCAATTGGTATTATTGTAACTATTGTTCTTTCAACAAATGGTATCGCTGTTGTACTTAAAGGCCTAAATCGTGCTTATAAAGTTGAAGAAACTCGAAACTTTATTTATACAAGAGTATTATCTTTTATTATGGTATTTGTAAATACACTTGTTTTGTTTTTGAGCATAAACTTAATTATCTTTGGTAAAGTTTTTGTTAATTTTGCAGTAAATCACTTACATATGTCAAAACAAATAGCTTTAGTACTTTTAACATTACGTTGGCCTGTTGCGTTTTTGGCTTTATATATTATGGCATTTTTAAGCTATTATATTTTACCAGATTTACGTGGTAACGAAGCTTTCAAACGAGCTAGTGCACTCCCTGGAAGTTTATTTTTCTGTACGTTTTGGTTAGTTGGTTCTTGGGGTTTTTCAGTTTATGTAAACAATTTAAAAACTTATAACTTTGTATATGGTATCATCGGTGCCTTTATTGTCTTGATGGTGTGGTTATACTACACATCAATTCTTCTTTTGATTGGTGGCGAAATAAACTCACAAGTTTACAATAAACTTGAAAGAAAAGCCGAAGAAATCAAAGAAGATTTTGCTAAACTTAAAAAAGTTAAAACAGAAGATTAAATTTGTTTTGTAATTAATGCAAAAATATCATTAAATACAACAAAAACCATTAATAAAATAAGGAATAAAAATCCTGCATTTCCTATTTTATCAATTACTTCTTCTTCTAAAGGTCTTCCTCTAAATTTTTCTATAATCAAGAACATTACATGTCCACCATCCAACGCAGGAATAGGTAAAAAATTAACTATTGCCAAATCTAATGAAATAATTGCAATTAATAATAATCCTGAGAAAATACCGCTGTTGTCAATTATATCTCCACCAACTTTTGTTATTGCAACAATTCCATGTAAATCTTTTAAAGGAATTTTACCTGTAATTATTTGATACAAACCGTACAATAACATATGTGTTTGATCATATAAATATTTTCCACTAGCCATAACAGCGGATTTTACACCTGTAACTGGAATTAGAACTTCTTTGACTTCCAATTGAACCCCAATTAAACCTTCTTCTGTTGGGTAGATAGGTTTTATTTGAATTTCTTTATTATTACGTAATATTGTAATATTCAATGGTCTTACATTATCAGATATAGCATAAGAAATATCTTTAAGTGTCATTGTACCATCAGAGATTACATATTTTTTCCCATCAAGCTTTTCTCTCAAAGCTTTTTGAGTATTATTTAATGATATTTGATTATCTTTATATTTTTCATAGCCTTTTAGTACATTTTTACTCAATGTTATTTCTTTTTCAGTTTTAAAAGAAGGCAATTGAATTAAAATATCTTCAGGTATAATTTCAGTTTCTTTATATGCTGGATTTAATTTTTTCAAACTTGCATAATTTTCTTCAACAAACTGTTCGTCAACCTTGCCGTCATATTTTTTACTGTTCTGAGCAAACAAAGAAAGAGCAAAACTTGTATCAATATTTGATCCGTTTATTCTTATAATTTTATCGCCTTTTTGAAGTCCAGATAATTCTATTTGTTGATTTTTTTCCAGTAGTAACTGATCAATATACACATCATATTTCCCAGATGGCATATTACCCCACAGAAATGCGGTTAGCAAAACAAATACGAAGGCACAAATTATATTTGCAACAACACCTGCTGACACAACAACAGCTCTTTGATAGATTGGCCTATTTAAAAATCTATCTGGAGAATCTACAGGTAAATTTAATTCTTTGTCATCATCAGGGAAAGCAACATATCCACCCAACAAAAATGCGTGAACAAGAACTTTTACATCACCAACTTGTTTTTCCCACAATGTTGGACCTATTGGCAAACCAAAACCAAATTTTGATACTTTCATTTTAAAAGCTTTCGCAGCTAAAAAATGACCTGCTTCATGAACTAAAATTAGAACACTCAATAAAAGTAACATTATAATTATTGACATAAAAATTCCCCTGAAAAATTCTCTCTTATCTGATTATATCATAAAGATTATCTTGCCATATAATTATAAACAACTTCAGAAGCTTTTACAATAAACTCTTTGCCTAGAACAGAATTGTGAGGACGATTTGCTAATATTACAATAATATATTTTTGTCCATTTGGAGTAAACACAATACCTGCATCACCAAGCATTTTTCCGATATCACCTGTTTTATGCATAAATAATGCTCCTGGTCCAAGGCCTGCTTGAATTAATCGGTTGTTATGAACATGACCCATATAATCAAATATTTTTTCTTTTGATTGAATACTTAAAAAATCTGTATTATCAATATTATAAAGCATTGTTGCTATATCATGTGCAGTTGTATGATTATTTCCTGTCATATCTGGTAACCAAGTTTGAATATATGTATTTTTTAAACCCCATTCTCTAATTGCACTATTAACATCAGTCATAGAGCCAATTTTTGACATAATCATATTTGTTGAAGAATTATCTGAATCTGTTATCATAATTCTTGCTAAAGTATCAATTTTCCATTCTGAATTTTCTGCTTGATACTGAAGCCCACCAGAGCCCTCTGCTCTATAATAATCTGTTAGCGTCATTTTATCTTCCAATGACAATTGACCACTTTCAATTGATTTAAACAATTGAATTAATACAGGAATTTTTATAATACTTGCAGCTGAATAAATTTCTGAAGCATTTATATCCGCAAATTTTTCAGATCCATATTGCCAAACATAAACAGATGGTTTTACAGATGGATACTGTGCCATAACATATTTTAAACTATTTTCTAAATCACCCATTCTGTATGTTTCAGCCATTGGCTGCATTTTAGGTTTTTTGATTTGTGCCCCTGTCAAATATCTTTGATTAAACAACAAATCATTAGATAAATAGTTTGTAGTTGGAAATCTTAAATAATGATAATCCACTTTAACTTCAGGATATTGAGATCCATTTAAAATTGACATTGTAACTCTTTGAAATCCTAGAGGCAAAACAAATATAGCCATTAATGAAAAGAACAAAACGGAAATAATTTTATGCAAAATGTTATTTCTTTTAATTTTCTTTTTGTTGGCTTGTATGTGATTAGAACGAACATAATGCTCGTGTTGTGGGTGTTGATAATCACGCAACGTACGAACTTCGCTGAGTTTAGGGTAAGTATTATAAACATCAGCATAATATTGTCTTCTATCGTATTTTTCAGCCAGTTTTGGCATTTATTCCTCCCACTATTTTTATTGTAATAGATACAATTCTTTATGGCAAGTTATGTAACAATTTTTTTTAAAATATACATTTGATTTTTACAATATCTGTTATAAAATTAAACAAAAGAGGTTGGAATATGGAAGAGAATTGTATTTTTTGTAAAATTATCAGAGGCGATTTTAATACAGAATTTGTGTTAGAAAACGAATATGCTGTCGTTTTTAATGATATAAATCCTGCAGCACCAGTACATATGCTTGTTGTTCCAAAACTTCACGTTGCATCTCTTAATGAATTAGATGACGAAGTTTTGTTAGGCAAATTAATGATGACTGTAAAAGAAGTTACAAAAAAAATTGGTTTAAATTCATATAAAACTCTTATTAATACCGGAAAAGATGCCGGTCAAGAAGTTTTTCACTTACACATTCACATAATGGGAGATAAAAAATAATGACAAACGGATTAAAAGACGGATTTTATCATGAAATCACACCATCAGGATTTGGTATTGCTATTAAAGCTGGAAAAGTTTTATTTTCTGATCAATCTGAATTTCAAAAAGTTGAAGTTTTTGAAACTGAAAGTGCTCTTGGCAGAGTTTTAACTCTTGATGATTTAATGATGACAACTGAAGGTGATGAATTCCACTATCACGAAATGATAGCTCACGTTCCAATGATGCACCATAAAGATCCTAAAACTGTTCTTGTTATCGGTGGTGGTGACGGTGGTACAGTTCGTGAAGTTCTTAAACACGATACCGTTGAAAAAGTTATTCTTTGTGAAATTGATGGTATGGTAATTGATGCTTGCAAACAATTTTTACCAACAATTGCTTGTGAATTAGATAATCCAAAATGCGAAATTCTTGTTGAAGACGCTATTGAATATATCAAAGGCAAAGAAAACATGTTTGATATCATTTTAATCGATTCAACTGACCCAATGGGCCCTGGTGAAGGTTTATTTACTGAAGAATTTTACACAAATGTAAAACGTTCTTTAAAACCTGGTGGTATCGTTGCAGCTCAATCAGAATCACCTTTTGTAAATAAAAACGAAATTAAAAAAATGTATGATTTGTTGAAAAAAGTATTCCCAATTTGTTCAACATACACCTCAAACATTCCAACTTATCCAGGTGGATATTGGGCTTGGGCATTCTGTTCAGAAACAGTTGCGCCTCTTTCTTATTTGGATGAAAGACGTTGTGAAGATATTACAAAAACTTGTAAAATTTACAACAAAGATTATCACAATGCACGTTTTGCACTACCAAACTATTTGAAAGAGATATTATAAATATAAAAATTAAACTTTTCAGAACCTGCCAAATGCAGGTTCTTTTTTGTTCTTAAAATTTGTAAAACTTTTTTTATAAACACTAGAAAAATAATCTTATTAGAGTTATACTACGAATGTAGTATTGTTTGTGTGAAGTTATTTTTAGTTACGAAAGGATTTTATTTAAAGTTAATAGGGCTGATTTGTCCACCAATCCCTCTAAATGACGTATTGCATTAGTTTGGAATTGGTGTAAAATTGTCTTAAGTAATGTTAAATTTGTTCGATTTACTAACAAATATAATTTTGCTAAAACGTTTATCATGAAGTAGGTGGAAATCTGTTTTGGAAAAAAATAAGGTAGAAAATAAAAAACCAACATTGAAAAAATCGTTGAGTTCTAATCCACTTTTAGGAAAAGGGCAAGATCCTTTTGCTGAAATTAAATCTGCCACAAAAAAATCAGAACAAACCCCAGCCACCTCTAATCCACTTCTTGATAAAACCAACAGAATTGTTGCCAAAATAAACGATTTTAATACACACAGAACTAATAACAGATTATACGCTGGTGGCATGACTAGTCCAATTGCGACAAACAATTTAGTTATTGACTATTCAGAATTATTACAAGATTTACATAACAGTTTCCAAAAAACAAACGGAGTACAAGAGCTTTTCAGTTCTATTCACAAAATTTTCACTGAAAAAATGGACTGTAATTTTACTGCATTTGGGCTTTTCCATGAAAAATCTAAATGCATAAATTTAAAATTATATTCAAAAAGAGGAGATACTTATTCTTCTAAAATTTTCATGTCAGATGAAACAAACCCAGCAATTGAAGCTTTCAAAAATTCAATGGCTGTTTCAAAAGACGACATTAAATTTTTGAACATACCTTATATTCAAAACTCTTCTGCTTTCATTTTACCAATGATGTCTATTAACCAGTGTATTGGTGTAATAATTTTGGGCAAAGAAAGTTTTGATTTAAATGTAACATTGTTGGAATTTTTTGCAAATCACTTAGCAATGTACCTACACAACGCAGAATTATTCACAAAAACAAATAAATACGCGAATACAGATACCTTAACATCATTGTATAACCATAGAGGATTCCAAGAAGTATTATCTTCAGAAATACAAAAGGCTGAAGAAAACAAAACTTCTTTATCTATTGTTATGCTTGATGTAAACAATATTTCCAAAATAAACAGAGAGTTAGGCCACGCTAAAGGTGACGAAATCATCAAACTTTTAGCTGAAAAAGTAAAACAAAACATCCGACCATCAGATTGTGCCGGACGTTATGGCGGTGATGAGATTTGTATTATTATGCCAAACACAAATACTTCAGAAGCTAAATATTTGGCTGAATACATTACTTACTGCTTATCTTGTTGTTTTGTTGACGATGTAGGCCCAGTGAAGGTTTCCGTTGGTATTTCAACATATCCTGAATGTACAAGAGATCAAGAGAAATTATTAATTTTAGCAGAACAAGCAATGTACATTTCTCAAGCAAAAGGATACAAAGAAGGAATGTCAGCAATTATCAGCTCTAGTGATTTCAACTTCTGGGATGACGTTGCATTACATTCATTTGCTGAAATTTTAACCAAACGTCACGCACAAATTGGTATAAATTTTGAAGAAGAACTTTTGAATAAATTCCATAACGAACAGATTATTTCACACAACCACCTTATGGAAATGGCAACATCATTAGCAGGTGCTATCGATGCTAAAGACCCTTATACAAAAGACCACTCAACTTCTGTTTCAAGATATTCAGAAGCCTTGGCGAGAGCTGCAAATTTACCGGAAGATGAAGTTCAAAGAATTGCTCTTGGGGCATTGTTACACGACGTAGGTAAAATTGGTATTCCAGAAAGCGTTTTGAAAAAACCTGATAAATTATCAGACGACGAATGGGAAATTATGAAACAACACCCAACAATCGGTGCTGAAAAGGTACTTGAACCAAATGAAGCATTGAGAGATTTAATCCCTATTGTTAAATACCACCATGAAAGAGTTGATGGTAAGGGTTATCCTGAACAATTAAAAGGTAAAGACATTCCACTTGCAGCAAGAATTGTATCTGTTGCAGATGCTTATCACGCATTAGTAAGTGACAGACCTTATCGTAAAGGTATGCCTATTGAAAAAGCTTGCGAAATATTGAGAATGGGTTCAGGAATTCAATGGGATGCTGATTTAGTAAGATTATTTATTTCAATCGCACCATCTTTAACAACCAGTGTTTAATTTTGTATTGTAATTAAAATAAAATTTATTAACCCAAAAAAGAAGATTATAAAATCTTCTTTTTTTATAATTTTTTCAAAACATCAATAGAACGTATGATTTTATTTTTTGCATGCTCTGCTAATATAAAACCATACTCCTTAGAGACTAAGATACACATATCCCTAATCAACAGCTATGCACCTCAGTACATAGCTTTTTTTTATTCCCGAGCAGAGACAGGAAAAATGTAAAGCCTTTTGACAGTTGAGCAATCATAAGCGGAAACCACGCTTTTCGCTTTGATTGCGAATGGTGTCGTTTATTGTGAGGGAATTCGTGATAAAACCGAAAGAATGTTTTTGTGCTACAATTTAATTATGTTTGATAACTTAAGCGAAAAACTTCAAAATATAATTTCAAAAACTCGTGGCACAGAGCTTAATCAAGATAATATGCAAGAAGCTTTGAGAGAAATTCGTCGCGCATTATTAGATGCGGATGTAAATTTACGAGTTGTAAAAGCTTTTATTTCTGCAATTAAAGATAAAGCTGAAGGTCAAAATGTTCTTCAAGGTGTTAATCCATCACAACAATTGATTAAAATTGTTAATGACGAATTGGTTGAATTTTTAGGCAAAGAACAAAAACCTTTGAATTTAACAGGTCATCCAACATTGATTATGATGTTAGGTTTGCAAGGTTCTGGTAAAACAACATCTTCAGCAAAACTTGCAGTTAAATTAAAAAAAGAAGGAAAAAACCCACTTTTAGTCGCGTGTGATGTATATAGACCTGCGGCAATTACTCAATTAAAAACTTTAGGTAAAGAAATTGGTTGCGAAGTTTTCTCTATTGATGGTTCTCAAGATGTAAAAAATATTGTTCAATCTGCTATTGATTATGCAAAAGAAAATGGCTTTAATGTGTTAATTCTTGATACTGCTGGTCGTTTGCAAATTGATACGGATATGATGGCTGAACTCTTAATTATTGATAGAATTTTTGCACCACACGAAAAATTGCTAGTAATTGATTCAATGACTGGTCAAGAAGCTGTAAATGTTGCAGAAAACTTTGATGCTCAAATTGGTTTAACTGGTTTAGTTTTAACCAAATTAGATGGTGATAGCCGTGGTGGTTCAGCATTATCTGTTGTTTATTGCACAGGAAAACCTATTAAATTAACTGGTACTGGCGAAAAATTAAATGCTCTAGAAGATTTTTATCCTGAACGTATGGCAACTCGTATTTTAGGGATGGGTGACATTGTTTCTTTAGTAGAAAGAGCACAAGAAGTTTTTGATGAAAAATCTGCTCGTGAACTTGAAGAAAAAATGGCAAAAGCTGAATTTACATTTAATGATTTTCTAAAAATGCAAAATCAAATGAAAATGATGGGTTCGATGGACCAGATTTTGGGAATGATTCCTGGAATGAAAATTTCTAAAGATGATAGAGAAAAAATTTCCCATCAAGGAGAAAAAGAATTTAAAAAGATTGAAGTATTTATTCAAAGTATGACGCCAGAAGAGCGTAACAACCCTGATTTAATCAATACAAGCCGTAAAAAACGTATCGCTAAAGGTTGTGGTATGGATATGCACACCGTAAACCTTTACATCAAACAATTTGAACAAATGCGAATGATGATGAAAGGTATGAATGATATGAAAAAAATGATGAGCGGTTTTGGCGGAAAAATGGGAAAACACGCCATGAATAAAGCTATGTCTATGATGAGAAAATTTAGATAGTTTTCTAAAACTCTCTTTTATGCTAAAATATAACTATGATTAAAGAGTGGAGGATTAAGGAAGACAATAGTAAAGAAAAGTCTTTGATAAAAAGACTTCTATTTTCTCGTGGAATTAAGACCGAACAGGAAATGTATGATTTTCTTCATCCTTTAGAAACAAAAGTTTCACAACCTGAAGTTTTTTCTGATATGGAAAAAACAATTCAAAGATTATCTTCTGCTATTGACAATAATGAAAAAATTATTATTTATGGCGATTTTGACGCTGACGGTGTAACTTCTACCTCACTTTTATACAGAACATTCAAGTTTTTAGGTGCTGATGTAAATTACTTTATTCCTGATAGAGATAAAGAAGGTCACGGTTTTGACACTTCTGCTTTAGTAAAAATAATGACAACAGCAAAACCAAAAGTTATTATTTCTGTTGACTGCGGTATTAGTGATGTTGATGCTGTTAATTTTATAAATAGTTTCAAAATAGATGTAATCATTACAGATCACCACGAAGCTCCTGAAATTTTGCCAAACGCTTATGCTATCATCAACCCAAAAGCTCCAAATGCTTTAATTGAATCTTTATCAACAAAAGAAATTGAAAGTTTAACATCACTAGCTGGTGTTGGAGTTGCTTTTAAAGTAGCTCAAGGATTGTTAAAACACTATAACAAACTTGATTTTATCTATGATATTTTGCCTTATGTTGCTGTAGGAACAGTTTCTGATATTGTTCCTTTGATTGGAGAAAACCGTTATTTAGTAACAAAAGGTTTAGAATTAATTTCTAATGGAAAACATTATGGATTAAAAAGACTTTTAGAAAGTGCTGGTTATGCACCAGAAAAAGGAATTACATCAGAAAATATTGCTTTTGGTGTGACACCAAGAATTAATGCTTCTGGACGTCTTGATACTGTGGAAGATGCCATAAAATTATTGATTTCTGATAATAAACAAGAAATTGAAATGGCAATTATGTCATTAAATGAATTAAACAAAGTTCGCCAAACTCTTTGCCAAGATATATTTTTAGAAGCTGATGATATGGTTAAAAAAGAAGGAATTAAAAATCCTGCAATCATTTTGTATAAAGAAGATTGGCATGTTGGTATTATTGGTATTGTTGCCTCTAAACTTGTTGAAAAATACCATAAACCAACTTTTTTGATGACTTATTCTAGTGAAACAAAAATGTATCGTTGTTCTGCTAGAGGTGTTGATGGTATTTCTTTATATGATGTTATTTCAGAAAATGCCGAATTATTAGATGGTTTTGGTGGACACACTTTGGCTGCTGGTCTAGGTTTTTCTGCAGAAAAAACTTCTTTTAATGAAGTAAAAAATGCTTTAAACAAAACCATTAAAGAAGTTTTAAATGGAAATGAATTGAAACCTTTTATTGAAATTGATTTAGAAGTTTATCCAAATGATATTAGTGTTGAACTGGTTGAAGAAATTTCTCAATTAGAACCTTTTGGAGCATCAAATCCTAGTCCTGTTTTTGCAATGAAAAATTTAAAAATTAAACAAAAACGTCTTATGGGAGAAAATAAAGACCATTTAAGACTAACCGTTCAATCTGGTAATTTTGAATTTAATTGTATTCGTTGGCAACAAGGCGATATTGCTTTGGTTGAAGGTGATATGATGGATGTCGCTTTTCACCCTCAAATAAATGAGTTTAATGGAAATACAAGTGTCCAATTAATTGTTGATGATATTCATAGTGAACATTTAAAAGAAGATGTTGAAGAAAATATTGGTTTAAAAATTTATGATCACCGCAAAAAGACAAATATTTTACCTTTGGTAAATGATTATGTTAAAAATTCAAATCTGAATATTAAAATTTTTGCAGAAAGTAAATCTGTAAAAGATCAACTTGAATCATTTAACTTTTTATCTAAAAACATTTTCAATCGTGAAAGTATTGAACAATGTGATAGTATAATGTTTTTTGACTATCCTGCAGACAAAGAAACTTTTGATAGAGTTCTTGACGAAGCAAATCCTTCTGCTATTCATTTTATGAATTATGAAATTAAAAATTTAAACGATAAAGACTTTTTAACAACATTTATTAAAATGTTGCGTTTTGCATTTAACAATAACGCTGGAAAAGTTGATTTGTTACGTTGTTGTAGTGCTCTTGGTATTTCATATGAAACTATTTTAACTTTATTAGATTTATTTGAATACGTCAATATTATAAAAATTATTGAAAGAAATGAAAATTATTATCGACTTGATTTGTTTGAAATTAATGATTTGTCTATAGTTTTGCATAACGAAAAATACTTAGAAGTAAAAACCTTAATAGAAGAATGTAAAAATTTCCAAAAAAATCTATTAGAATGTGACTTAGCTTCGTTGGAACTTGTGTAATAAATAAAAAAATGATATAATCATTTTGAACAATTTATCAAACACTTTCGTTATATTTATGTAGGAGAAAGAAAATGAAAAAAATATTATCTATAATTGCAATTTTTGGATTTTTAGCTGGCGCTCAAGCTTTTGCTGATGATGCAACTGAAGCTAAAAACTTTTTTAATAATTTTGTAACGGCAACAAATTCATATAGCCCAACTATTCCTGATTTTTATTCACCAAATGCCAAAATTATCAGACAAGTTGTAAAACCTGATGGCAGTCTTGTTAATGCAAGCACTGACACTGATACTTATATGAAACAAATGAAACTTGGTCAAGCTACTGCGAAACTTAGAAAATATAAAAATGAATATAGAAATATTTCTGTAGAAAAAGTTTCAAACGGATACAAAGTTTCTGCTGAAAGACAACCAAGTGGTGAAACTTATTGGCTAAAAACTTACCAAATTGTTCAAAAACAAGCTGACGGTTCTTGGAAAATCGTAGAAGAACTTATGCAAACAAAAGTACAAACATTTTTAAAATACGCAGATAAAAACTAAGAGATTATTATATGTCACATTTTAGATATTTAACAGCTGGAGAAAGTCACGGAAAAGCCTTGACGGCTATTATTGAAGGTTTGCCTTCTGGTTTTTATATTGATATTGATTTTATCAATAATGAACTTTGGCGACGTCAACAGGGTTATGGCAGAAGTTCTCGCCAACAATTGGAGTCTGATGTTGTTGATATAACTTCTGGTGTTAAAAACGGGAAAACAACCGGCGCTCCTGTTTGTTTAATTGTTAATAACAGAGATTTTTCAGAAAAGCCCGCTTTTTCAAAATACAGACCCGGACATGCTGATTTTGCTGGCAGTGAAAAATATAATCTTGAGGATTTGAGAGATGTTTTAGAAAGAGCTAGTGCAAGAAAAACAGCTATTGAAGTTGCTGTTGGAGCGGTTGCTAAACTTATTCTTAAATCGTTTAATATTTCTTGTTGTTCTAATATTCTACAAATTGGATCTGCTGTAGAAAACTTTGAAAATGAAATTGATAACGCAAGAATATTAGGTGATTCTTTAGGTGGAAAATTTGAAATTGTTTTCAAAAATCTTCCTGTTGGATTAGGCTCACATGTTCATTGGGACAGAAATATTGACGGTAAAATTGCTCAAGCAGTAATGAGTATTGGTGGAATTAAGGCTGTTGAAATTGGTGAAAACCCTCTTGGCAAAAAAGGCTCTGAATATCACGATGAATTGTTTGTAGAAAACTGTAAAGTTTGTAGAAAAACAAATAATGCAGGTGGTATTGAAGGTGGTATGACTAATGGTGAAGATCTAATTGTTCGTGCTGTTATGAAACCAATACCAACAATGGTAAAACCTTTGCAAACTGTTGATAAACATTCTTTTGAACAATGTGAAGCTCATTTTGAAAGATCTGATGTTTGTGCAGTAGAATCTTGTGCCGTTGTTGCAGAAAATAGAATTGCTTGTGTTTTATTGGATGAATTTTTACAAAAATTCGGTGGCGATAGCTTAAAGGAAATTACAACGAATTATAATAATTCTTTAAAATAATTGCATCTGTTTCAATGTTTGGACTTTCGCAAACAACAGCACCTTTAACACCAAAATCTTTCATTGCTTTAAGAAGATCTTTGTAATTCATATCCGACTCATCTAAATTAAGGTGATGTTTTTCACCTTTGGCAGAATATTCAATTCCTGCAATATGCGCATGGAAATTTTCTAGAGCAAATGTTCCGAGTTCTGTTCCAATTCTATCGAGAACATGTGCAAATTCATCATATGTATTATATTCACCTGCTGTTCTTGCATGAATATGTGAAAAATCTATACAAGGAAGAACTTTTTCAAATTCTTTTGATAGTTTAATTATTTCTTCAAAATCTCCCCATTGAGTTGCTTTTCCTGTTGTTTCTGGCCTAATCCAAACATTATTAGTATTTCCAAGGGCATTCATAATCCTTTGGGTTTGTTTTTGAACTTGTTTATAAACAGTTTCTTTATCCATTCCCATATAAAATGCTGCGTGATATGTTATACTGAATGCTCCAACTTCATTTCCTACTTGTGCTGTTTCTATAATTCTTTGAACACTTGCATCAATTTTTTCTTCTTCTTTTGAATTTAGGTTAACATAAAAAGGTGCATGTGCGGTTAATATCAAATCTTTACCGTTCTCTTTTATAAACTCTTTTGATTTATCAGAAATTCTAACACCATGGACAAATTCCATTTCCATTCCATCCAGATTTAAGTTTCTCAAAATATCAAAAGCCTCTGGATAACTACCTTTCCCTGTTGCAAGAGGCATTCCTGCTGTTAAAAAATTCAATTTTTCCATTTTACACTTTTACCTTTAACATTGATTCTAAAATTTCTGCACATTCAGACACAAATTTTGAACAATGAGCTTTTTTATTCATTGGAAGAACGTCTTTTGATAAAATTCTACAACAAGTAACTTTATTTATTTTCTTAAATTCTTCGATAAATTCAGCAGCTTTTTTGCGAGCCAAAACTTCGTTTCCTTTAGAATTATCTCTTCCAAAATTGTAACCTAATACCATTTGAGAAGCTGCTACAGCTCCACATAAACAACCCGATGACATACCACCAGAAAATGTTGTAGCACATGGTAAAAGATCTTTAGAACATAAACCTTCATCAATTGCTGCCTGAATTATACTTTCAGAACACGAATATCCATTATTAAAATAACTTACAGCTTTCTCTTTCATAATAATATCGTATATTAAATATTCATTTTTTTCAATTCTTTTATGTATTGCACTTTATATTTTTAGTCTGTATAATTCTTCTATGAAGAAAGCTTTTACTTTAGCGGAAGTTTTAATAACATTAGGAATAATTGGTGTTGTTGTAGCAATTACAGTTCCTTCTCTTATACAAAATTACAATAAAAAAACTTGGAATTCTGCTGCTATTGTTTTTGAAAGAAAGCTTGAAGATTCTTTAAAAACAATGAATTCTCAATCATCTCTTGCTGGTTTTTCTACAACAGAAGAATTTATTGAAGAATTATCTCATCATTTTAATGTTAATAAAATTTGTCAAAATGATGAATTGTTGGATTGCTTTAGTGAAACAATTTATTGGGGTGGAAAAGATGCTACCAGTGAAAAAATTGATATGAAAATTATTAAAACTTCTAGAAATTTTGGACAAACAGACTGGAAAACAAATATCGTTGGTGTTTTATTTGCAAATGGTGTATCAGCATTAATTGCATACAATCCAACCGATAGTTGTGAGCAAGATCCTCATTCAAATCAAATTGATGGTAATAAGTGTCTTGCTCTTCTTTATGACACTTCTGCTAATAAAAACCCAAATACCTTTGGAAAAGATTTGAGAGCTAATTACAATGTTACCAATCTTGGTACTGGTTGTGCATTTATTGTTGGTAATACTTGTTATTCTACTCAACCTTTCAAACCAAGTTATATATCTAAAGAAGAATGTGAAGAATTAAGGGAAGAACTTGGTATTAACGCCTGCTCTTATCAAAAAGACTATTGGGCTGGTGCTGTAAAAACATGTGGCGGTGTTTCTAATATTCCAACTCTTACTCAACTTGCAGAAATGGCAAATCTTATTTATGGAAAAACAGATATTGGTGACAGAACAAATCACACCGATTTATCTAGAAACGATGATTTAGCTTTATCTCTTGGTTTTAAATTTAATAGTGGAGAATCTCTTTATATTTGGGCTAGTGATTTTCATCACAGCATTAGTAATAGAGCTTTAGTAAGAATTTTTGCTCCAAGTAGTACATCTTTTGGTAATCTAATCAAAGAATACAATTTACCACTTGCTATTTGTATCAATAAAGACTAACTATCTAATTTGAACTGGCATAATCAAACAAACAAAATCTTCATCACAGTTTGGTCTTAATACTGTTGCTGAAAGACCTGTATTCAAACCTATTTTAACTTCATCACAGTCAATGTTTTTCAAAGCTTCTAGAACATATTTGTAATTGAAAGCAATCAATAATGGTTCCGCTGTATATTGAATATCAATTTTTTCTTCTGATTTACCAGAATCTGGAGTGTCTGCAAATAGTGTTAATTCATTATCTGCAAAATTCAATTTTACAATACTTGTTTTGTCATTAACCATAATAGAAACACGATCTAGAGCAGAAATCATTTGAGAAACATTTACTATTGCTTCTTTTGGACTTTCTGCTGGAATTAATTGATTATATTTTGGGAATTGACCTTCCAAAATTCTAGAAATTGTCATTGTTTTTTCTGATTTAATAATCAATTTTGTTTTTTCTGTGTATATTTTTACTGTTTCTTCATCAATAAAAGATGACATTTTTATAAATTCATTCAATGCTTTTGCTGGAATAATTAATTGTCTTGATTTGTTGTCTTTGTTATCAACATGTTCTCTTGCTCTTGCAAGTCTATTTCCATCTGTTGATGCAATTTCCAAAATTAATCCATTTACATCACAAACAATACCAGATAATAGATTGCTTGTTTCATAACCAGCAGCTGCAAAACCTGCCTGTCTTACTGCTTTAGAAAATGGTCTTAATTCAATTTCAAAACCTTCTTCTTCTTTTAAATCAACATTATAAACTTCTGGAGGAAATTCATTTGCTGAAATACCAATAATATCAAATTTTGAATTTTGGCATGTTACATTTACTGTTGTTTCACCTTCTGCCATTTCAAAAGTTATTAATTTATTACCAAGTTTTGAAACAATTTCATTCAATGTTTTAGAAGGTAATGTTATTTTTCCATCTTCTTCAACTTGAGCATCAACCAATGCTGTTACAGTTAAATCCAAATCTGTTGCAACTAATCTGATTGTACTTTTATCAACTGTTTCTATGAGTATATTTAGAAAAACAGGTTGTAGAGCTTTCATGCTTGTAGCTCTTTCAACAATTTTTATACCATCAAATAAATCTTCTTTTTTTACAACAAATTTCATTATTAAAATACTCCTACATGTTTTGTCCCTCTAGGAAAATGGTACTATAAAATAAAACCTAAATAAAGGTTTTGTAAAGGATTTTGTAAACACTCTTTTTTGTTTTTTTGTAGAAAAGTTTTTATATTAATTAATATATATAATAATAAATTATAAAATATAATAGTAATAATAAGCATTAATTATTTGTAGAAAACCGTCTGTAAATTTGACTATGATTGAATGTTAGGATGTAGAAAAATATGTAGAAAATAATATAATAAAAATAGTAAAACAGTAGAAAACTCAAAATTAATAAAATTTATGTAGAAAAGTCATGAGTTTTCTACTATATTAAACAACTTTTTCTACAGTATTCTACAAAAGACTAATACTTTAAAAAAAAACATGTTTTTAGTAAAATAAAAATGCGAGAGAGAAAAGGAGATCTACAATGAAAAAATCAATTAAAGATTTAGAAAACATTCAAGGAAAAAGAGCTCTTATTAGAGTTGATATTAACGTTCCATTGGATGCAGACAAAAATGTTACTGATGACACAAGAATACAAGCAATCTTGCCAACAGTAAATTTCTTGAAAGAAAAAGGCGCAAAAATTATTCTTATGGCTCACTTAGGTAGACCAAAAGGTGAAGCAAATCCAGAATTCACACTAGCACCAGTTGCTAAATACTTATCAAAAGTATTAGGTGAAGAAGTTTTATTTGTTTCTACACCAGTTGGTGAAGGTGCAGAAAAAGATCTTGAAGCATTGAAAGATGGTCAAGTTGCATTGTTAGAAAACATCCGTTACTACAAAGCTGAAGAAGGAAAAGATGACGACATGACATTTGCTGAAGAATTAGCAAAACTAGGTGATTTCTATGTAAACGACGCATTCGGTGCAGCACACAGAAACCACACTTCAACAGCAAAACTTGCTAAAGTTTTGAAACCAGCAGTTTCTGGTCTTTTGATGGAAAAAGAATTAAGATGTCTTTCTCAAGCATTAGACAATCCAACTCGTCCATTCACAGCAGTTGTTGGTGGTGCAAAAGTTTCTTCTAAAATTGGTGTTTTAGAAAACTTAATTGATAAAGTTGATAACCTTATTATTGGCGGTGGTATGGCTTATACTTTTGTAAAAGCAAACGGTGGTAAAATCGGTAATTCAATTTGTGAAGATGATCAAATTGAAACAGCAAAAGCTATTGAAGCAAAAGCTGCTGCTAAAGGTGTTAAATTAGTTATGGCAACAGACGTATTAGTAACAGATGATTTCTCAGGTAATGGAACAAACAAATTTGTTGCAATTAACGAAATTGAAGATGGTTTAGAAGGTGTTGATGCTGGTCTTGATTCAAGAAAAGCATTTGCAGATGTTTTGACTTCTTCAAAAACAATTTTAATGAACGGCCCAGTTGGTGCTTTTGAAAATCCAGCATTTGCAGAAGGAACAAAAGCTGTTTTAGCTGCAATAGTTGAAGCAACAAAAAATGGTGCTGTTTCTGTTATCGGTGGTGGTGATTCAGTTTCTGCCGCTAAAAAATTCTGCAAAGCAGATGATTTCACACACGTTTCAACAGGTGGTGGTGCTTCTCTTGAGTTTATCGAAGGTAAAGTACTTCCAGGTGTTGCAGCATTAGATGATAAATAATTGTAGAAAACACATAAAAAAAGAGGTCTTTTATAAGACCTCTTTTTTATTGTTTAATCTCTTTAGCTTGTTTCTTTTCTGAAAAATAAGTGTATGTACCAAAACACAAACCTAAAATAGCATTTGTTATTAATGCAGTTTTTCTCGAAGTTTGGAATGATTTGAAACATTTTCCTAAAACTTTATCAGTAAGCATACCAATACCAAACCAACCGATTCCTTCTGTTATAGCAAGAGTTAATGGAGCAGGTTTTTTAATCCCTTGTTTTTCCAATTCTGTCCAAAATTCCTTTTTTGGGGTTGTTTTTTCTTTAGCACAAAAGTTTGTTTTATTAGTTGTGTTAAAAGAAATTTTATTAACGTTCATATACTTTCTCCTTTTGGTTATTACAATAAACAAAAATAAAATATTTTGCTAGTGAAGAAAAATTAAGTTAATAAAATTTAATAGATTTTATGATAAAATTCAAATATGAAGAAAATAATCGTTTTGATTGGAATGATGGGATCAGGAAAAACAACCGTTGGTAAATCACTAGCGAACAGTTTGGGTTATTCTTTTTTTGATATAGATGAAGAAATCGAAAAAACAGAAAATAAAAAAATCTCTCAAATTTTCGAAGAAAATGGAGAACAATATTTTAGAAAAATAGAAGCAGAAAAAATAAAAGAATTTATAAAAAAAGAAGAAACAGTTCTTTCTTTAGGTGGTGGAGCTTTTGAAAAAAAAGAAACACAAGATTTGTTAAAAGATACAATAACAATTTATTTAAAAACAAATCCAACAACCATATATGAAAGAATAAAAGATGAAACTCATAGGCCTTTATTAAAAGATATTTCTATGGAAAAAATAAACATGATTTTAGAAAAAAGAATTAAAAATTACGAAAAGGCACAATACGAAATAGTTACAGACAACAAAACACCGCAAGAAATAACAAATGAAATTTTGGGAGTTATAAAATGATTGAAGTTAATATTCAAGGTCAAGAAAAAAAATATCCAATATTTTTTGAAAAAGGAAGTATTTCTGAATTAAAAGAAAGAATCCATGAATTTGTTGGTGATAAAAAGTGTATTGTTGTTCTTTCTCAAAAAGTTGAAAAACTATATGGGCATGAATTATCTTTTGTAAATAAATATGTTTTAAAAGACGGAGAAGCTCAAAAAAACATAAAAAATTATGAAAAAATTCTTGATTTTTGTCTAAAGAAAAAATTAACTCGAGATGATTTTATCATAGCAATAGGCGGAGGAGTAGTTGGAGATATTGCTGGATTTGTTGCATCAACTTATATGCGAGGAATTAATTATATTCAAGTACCAACAACGTTATTGGCTTGTGTTGATAGTTCTGTTGGTGGAAAAGTTGCGGTAAATTCAGAATATGGTAAAAATTTGATAGGATCTTTCTATCAACCCAAAGCTGTTTTTATAAATCCAAGTTTTTTAAAAACATTATCATTGAAAGAATTTAAAACAGGTTTGGGTGAAGTTGTAAAATACGCCTTTATAGAAAGAAGTTGTAAAAATAGTGAAGATTTCAATCTTATTCATTTTTTAGAAGAGAATTATAACAAAATATTTGAATACAATTTAAAAACATTGGAAGATTTAATAAGAATTTGTATTTTACTTAAAGTTTCTGTTGTTGAACAAGACGAAAAAGAAAGCAATTTAAGACGCATTTTAAACTTTGGGCACACATATGGCCATGCAATAGAAAAACTCACCAAATATCGCAAATATACCCACGGAGAATGTGTTGTTGCAGGAATTCTTTTTGCGTTTAATTTAGCACTAAAAAACAATTTAATTGACAAAAATTATTATTATTTAATGGAAGATGTTTTAAAAAAATTTGATTTTGTTCAAATTCCACAATATGAACTAAAAAAAGTTATACCTGTGATGAAAACAGATAAAAAATCTGCGAATAATTTTATTAGATTTATTTTACCAACAGAATATGCAACAGTAAAAGAATTTGAATTTAATGATATGCTTACCATTTCTTAAAAATAAAGAAAACAGCAAGAATTATAAAAACAAATCCAACAAGATAATTCCATTTGAATTGTTCTTTCAAATACCAAACAGAAAATAAACTAAAAACAATGAGAGTAATAACTTCTTGAATAGTTTTTAATTGAACAGCGTTATAAACTTCATAGCCAATTCTGTTTGCTGGAACTTGGAAACAATATTCAAAAAAAGCAATTCCCCAACTTACAAGAATTACTGTAATCAAAGCAGTAGAGCGGAATTTCAAGTGTCCATACCAAGCAAATGTCATAAAGACATTAGATATTGTTAAAAGTGCAATTGGTGCTATAAATTTAATCATTATTATTTAACCAGTCCTTCTGTTTCATTATATATAACCATATAAAAATCAGGACTTGTCATATTTGGATTTTTCTTCATAAATTTTTTAATATCAAAATTTTCAAGATATTTATCTAACTTTTTAACAACTTTTTCATTATTTTCATGCTCTGATTTAAGTTTGTTAATATAACTATGGGTCATCGCAAGAACTTCTTCTTCTGTTAAAATCGGAAGACCACCAATTCTGACTTCGTCCTTTTCTTCTTGTTCAAGAAGTCTTTTTTCTTCTTTCTTCTGTTCTTGTTGTCGTTGTTGTTTGTTTTTGTCAGAAGATGTTGAAGATTCTATTTTTTTGTTAAAGGGATTGTTTACTGAATTGAACATAAAAAACCTCCTTTATTGAAATAATAACGGAGGTTTTTAATATTACTTGAAATATATCCTCTATATGGTTGAGATGGTTGATAAATTAGCAAGGGTTTAATTATTATTTGATATATTTATCATAAGTTTCTTGTGAATAATAATCACCCTCATTACCACCACCACCAGTGTGAGATGTAGAAATATCCCAATGACCATCAAAATAATCAAAGTAATAAGCCCAGTAAACACCATCTTTATAAGCATAACACCAAACATTTTGCTCATCGTATTCAAAATCATATCCAAAAGGGTACTTACAACTAATTAAAGCACTTTTGAAAGTATTTGATGCTGATGGTTCACCAACAGATTTACCAGCTTCATGGAATTTTGTATATGTATTATCATCCCATTCAAAGTTAACAGGAAGACCTTCTGGTAAAGGAGGAATACGTGGTTCATCATAATCATCACCAGTCTCAGTATCATCAAAAGAGCCTTCATTGCCCCCTTCATCTACACCACAATGGTCACTTCCATTAATAAAGCCAGCATTAAAAGTTCCAAGGTCAGAAACACCATTACCTTTAAAAACATTCATTTTTTCAGGACTATTCAAATCATATAATGCAGCAATACAATTTTGATATCTTTTAGAAGAACAATATGGATTATATGTTACTAGCATATTGATACCATTTTTTAAAGAAAGACCTTCTACATCGCTGCACCAATTAGTTTTACCCATAAAAGCAGAAGACTTTACATCATTAATACTATATTGAACACCAGTAGCTTCAAAATTTTCTGGGAAACATTTTGATAAATCTTCAGAAGAACATCTTTTGGAAGTTTTTACATATTCAATAAAACTATCCACAAATTCTTTTGTAGATTGGTAACCAGTCAATCTTCTATCAGAATTCATTATATCTAACGTATTTGTTAACGTATAATTAACTTTTTCACTTGCTGGTCCAAAAGCAATGTCGTCGGTTTTTCTAAAAGCCAAAGGTAGTAAAATTGCCGAAATAACACCAATAACTCCAATTGCAAGTAAAAGTTCTGGAGTTGTAAAACCTTTTATTTTTTTTGTTAAAAATATCATATAGCACCAAAAATTAAATATTTCCAATACCAATATATATAAATTATTTTTAGAAGTCAAAATATTTACAAAAATAAAACACAATTACTGCAATATATTAAATATTGCAGATGTAATAATCTATGCGCAAAAAATTTATTTTACGTCGTCTTTTACAACAATTAAATTATTCATTATTTTCATTGCGCAAGTAGGCAAAACAACATGTTCCAAACCGTCAGCAATACTTAGAATTTTTCCTGCGCCAAGTACTACATCTTCGCCTTTGTACTGAAATTTGTAATCTGTTTGTCTATCAGAACGGATTGTGATTTTGTTCATTGTTTTTCCCTTTTCTAGTCTTTCATTATACCAAGAGCATCAAAGAAAATGCCCTCTTCCATTACTTCTTCATATAAATCTTCATCATTTTTAAATTCTTCCATTGTATAAGGATAAAGATCTATACAAACACCCATTTCGGTTTCAATGTGACCGATGATTGGCCAAATTTCTTCTCTTTTAGATTTATCTTCAGTGTCAAAAATTGCCACAAATTCAATATCTTCACCTTCGTGATCTTTGCCATCTAAAAATTGACCAAATAAATAAACACCTTTAAAATCATCAAATTTTTTTCTTAAATTTGATGTTAAAACCTTTATGACGTCATGAACTGGACTTGTCATAATATACTCCTTAATTCTTCTCTTGAAACTGTTTTTTGTTCAGAAGTTGCAAGATTTTTAACAGAAACTTTGTTTGAATTGATTTCATCCTCACCTAAAATCAAGGCAAAATCAGCAACTTTGGAAGCTTTTTCAAGTTGTTTGGTGAATTTTTTATTACTTAAATCAAATTCAACATTATAACCACATTCTCTCAATTCTTCAGCTAATTGCAATGCATCGATTGGAGAATTTGAAACAATATAGCCATCTAATTTTTTAGCTGTTCTTTCTGGTAAAAGAGAATTTAATCGTTCCATTCCCATTGCCCAACCAACAGCAGGAGTGTTTTCACCACCAAGATTTCCAACAAGGCTATCATAACGACCGCCGCCGCATACAGCATTTTGAGAACCTAAATTATTTGATTTAATTTCAAAAACAGTTCTGTTATAGTAATCCAAACCTCTTACAAGAAGCTTATTAACAGCATATTTTATTTCTAAAGCATCAAGATATGTTTTTAATTCAGAAAAATGATTAGCACACTCTTCACAAATAAAATCACCTTGAATAATTGCTTTAATTTCAGGTTTCTCAAAGATTTCTTTGCAAGACTCAACCTTACAATCTAAAAGACGCAACGGATTCTTCTCATATCTTGTTTGGCAATCTTCACATAAATCATTGAAATATGGTTTTAAAGCTTGTTTTAAACGAGTTTTAAATTCTTCACGACAAGTAGGACAACCAAGAGAGTTAAGTTCAACTTCTAAATCATTTAGACCTAAAGATTTAAGATATGACACTGCTAATTCAATAACCTCAGCATCAGCCGTAGCGTCTTTGATGCCGAACATTTCAACACCAACTTGATGGAACTGTCTTTGACGACCTGCTTGAGGACGTTCATATCTAAACATAGGGCCCTTATACCATAATTTTACCGGTGCAGATAATCTATGCATACCATTTTCAATAAACGAACGAACAACACCTGCTGTGTTTTCAGGACGGAGTGTTAAACTACGTTCACTTTTTTCAAATGTATACATTTCTTTGTTAACGATATCAGTAGTATCACCAACACCACGAGCAAACAATTCTGTTGCTTCAAAAATCGGAGTTCTTAACTCACCATAACCTGCATTAGAAAAAACTTCACGAGCACAATCTTCCATCTTGTGCCAAAGCCCCATCTCTTGCGGTAAAATATCTTTTGTTCCTTTTTGTACTTTAATCATATTTGCCATAATACAATTGATTATATTATAAAAATAACAAAAATAAAATTTACGTCCTTTATATAAATATAATGAACGTAAATAGTAATGTTAAATTTTCATATAATTATATAAAGGGTTCTGCATCAAAAAGAAAAGAAACGATTGAACACCTAAACCAACGTTTATTTGAAGAACTAACTCCTCATTTAGAATCAAAGTCATTCAGATTAAAGGACTTACGAAAACTACACAAATCAACTATTCCTGAAAACAAAAACATTAATATAAAAAGATATAGTGGGCTAAATGCTGATGGAGTTACAACATATACTTTTAACAAAAACGGAGAAATCATAGCCCAAACAATTCAGATACCCATTTCGCTCAGAACTAAACCACTTAAATATATTGTTACACTAATTCACGAAAACACACACGTTCTCGATACTTTAACAAGCCCTAAAAAAACAATTGT
>JAZUAO010000025.1:0-57410 GCA_045638025.1 Candidatus Gastranaerophilaceae bacterium | reverse complement strand
CTCGATGTCGGCTCGTCGCATCCTGGAGCGGTAGTACGTTCCAAGGGTTGGGCTGTTCGCCCATTAAAGCGGCACGCGAGCTGGGTTCAGAACGTCGTGAGACAGTTCGGTCCATATCCGGTATACGCGCAAGAGATTTGAACGGAGTCTTCCTTAGTACGAGAGGACCGGGAAGAGGGAACCTCCAGTGTACGGGTTATCGCGCCAGCGGTAAACGCCCGGTAGCTGTGTTCCAAGCGGATAAGTGCTGAAAGCATATAAGTACGAAGCCCACCGTAAGATGAGATCTCTCATAGCATAAGCTAGTAAGTCCCCAAGCAGATTACTTGGTTGATAGGTCAGAGATGTAAGAATGGCAACATTTTCAGTCGACTGATACTAATCGGACGAGGGCTTTTCCTAACAATAGTTAGGTGATTGCGTTAACCTTATAATCATTATGCAACTTTCAGCGTGCTTGGCACAAATTAACAAGTTCGCTGGTGTCCAAGCGTAAGGAAACCACCCGTTCCCATCCCGAACACGGTCGTAAAGACTTACTGCGGTAACAATACTTGGCGGGCCACCGCCTGGGAAGATAACTCGATGCCAGCATCTATTTTAAAAAACAGGATTATGACACAAGTCTAATCCTGTTTTTCTGTATAGATGAGTCATCTCGTTATAGAAGTTTTGTTAAAAACTTCTGGTAGTAAATTAAAAGTTTGTTTATAAATTACGCCCTCGCGATAAACACCAACGCTCGCAATAACAACGAAAACTCAACGTTTCCGTTGATTATTGTTCGACTCTCGCTATCGCTCGTGGTTCTGCTCGGGCTTGCCAGCATATATTTTAAAAAAAAGAGAATCTAGACAGAAGTCAGGTTCTCTTTTTGTTTTGAGGAATTTGCTTTTATAACTCTCACTTTTAGCCCTCACCCTGAACACTAATGCTCGTAAACTCGCAAAGTGTTCATCCCTCTCCCGCAAGGGGCGAGGGAAGATTAAACTCTCACCCCTAACCCCGCTCCCAGAGGGAGAGGGGAATAATTTGGTAGAAAGGTTGAGTGGTTTGTTACATGTTTTATACATTTTCTTTCCCCCTCCTGTGGGGAGGGAATAGTAATTGTAACAAAATGTAAAGATAAGTTTTAAAAGGGCTGAAACCCAGTTATAATGCCTGTATGGTATGGTATGGTATGGTCGGGAGGGAGGTGTGTCAATAGTTTTCGCCCAAATGTTTTTTCATGTGTATAAGCAAATGTGTGCTTAACGAGGATATATGAAAGGAGCATTTTATGGGCTTACATGTTAATGGCAATGAAGATGGAAAATTTTTGAAAGGAGCTATGTGGAATCCTGATCAAAATAATTCTATACGTGGTTTGATTGCAAAATCTGGAGAAAAAGTACCACAATGTGTTTGGACAGAAAAAAGAAGTGAATTAGGTGTGCATTGTTATTGTGAACATGATTCTGAAGGTAGAGAAATAAGAATACTATATGATTATGAGGATGATGGAAAGCCAGATATGATTAAAACTTGTAAATATCACGATTCAGGAGTGAAAAAAGAGGTTGTTATCAATAGTTATTATGGAAATGGTGAGCCACGTGACATACGGACTGAAACTTATAATGAACAAGGTCAGATATTAAAAGAAACTTATGATTACAATAGTGATGGAAAACCTGATAGTTTAGAAACTTATGAATATAATGAATTAGGACAAGAGGTAAAACATACTGCTTATGACGGAAATGGGATTCGTTATAAAGAAAAGACAACTGAGTATCTCAAAAATGGGCATACGACAGTACGTTATGACGACTACAATTCTAGTGGTAAGGTAGAATTTAGTCGTATGCATGAATATGATGAATTTGGACGTATATTAGATGGTCCTCATAGTGAAGGAACATATCATACCAAATCTTATGAATATGATGATTTTGGCAAGCTAATAAGGACAACAGAAGACCGTGATGGCGATGGAATACATGAAACGATTGAAGAATATTAATTAGGTTGGGTGTAACCTAATAATAAAAAAACAAAGGAAGGTGTTTTCACCTTCCTTTGTAATGTGGTGCGTTTATGCGCACCCATCCATACCCTTATAAAGGGAAGGGATTTATATCCCACCCCCATCCTAGCCCTCCCCTCAATGGGGGAGGATACATTAAACACTCACCCTGTTTTGTCAAGCTTGCATTAAACAGGCTTCCGCTCTCGCCTTTTGCTTGGTGTTTCCTTATAAGGAAGGGAAATTAAAATACACATTACAAAGTTTATTGTCTTAGCTTTTTGTAATTTTTTTAAATTTACATTTTAAATAAATTTTTGTATAATAATCTTATGGCGAAGAAGAGGAAGTTTGAAAACAGGGTTTTGACCTTTATAACTATATTTTTGATGATGTTTTCTGGGCTTTATTATTTGGGGCTTAATTATGTTCCATTGGAATTGTATGAAGCTCAAGTTATGCCACCAGATCAAAAAGAAGATTTCTATGTAACTCAATGGTGTGATTTGGAATTTGGCAGAAAAGAGGCTGTTTTGTGGGATATGACTCGTGTTGATTGTCTTACAAAAGATTATGCTATAGAATTCGATTTTGCGCATAAATGGGCTGAAAGTGTTGGCCAATCTTTGTATTATGCTGAGATGACAAAGAAGAAGCCCGCTGTTGTTTTGATTATGACAAAATGGTCTGATATGAAATATGTTAAACGTGTTGAACGTTTGAATAAAGATATTCAAATATTTTTGATTAAAACTTTTTAGATTATAGCTAAAAGTCTTTCTTCATCTTCATTTAAGCTTGCCAAAAGTTTTTTGGTTCTTAATTCAGCATCAACTTCTGTGTAGAAGTTTCCGTTTGCATACATTGAAATATTATCCGCAATCTCTTTGAATTGTTTTGGTATTCTTTTTAGTGCATATACCATAAGTTGAGGTTGGTTTGCGTGCATACATTCGTGGATAATAAAGTGAAGTGGGCTTTCTGTTGAACTTGTGCCGTCGTGTTCCATTTCTGTATTAATTAAGATTATATTTTTCCCGTCAACTCGCATCATTTGTGAGTATCTACAATGTCTTAAACCAATAATTTCATCAGGAGTGTCATAATTATTTTCTTTGAGTAGTTTCATAGCTTGGAGGCATTGTTTTGCAAATCTTGTGTTGTTATCCAAGTATACGTTTTTAATTCCATATTCTTCTTTGAGAGTTTTTTTAATAGCTTTAACTTTAGGATTTGTATCTGGAACCGTCAAGATTTTTGCGACTTTTAATGCTTTTCGATAGCATTCGTTTTGTTTTTCAAATATTAATTGTTCTAATTGCAAAGTTGTTTTTTGTTTTCTAAATGCTTCGTCAAATAATTCATAATTATCTTGGTAAACCTTATCTAATTCATCAAGTGAATGATTCTCTAGGACTTCGCCAAGAATAATTGGTGTGCAAAATTCGTCAGATTCTGCAATATATTCTAATGCCTCTTTATCTACTAGATTTTCATTTTGAAGTCTTTCTAAAACATAAGCTTTGTATTGTGGGGTTTGGTGAATAGGTTTTATTGTTGTCATTTTTTCTCCTATTGTTATAAATCTTGTAAATTTTTAAATTTGCTATTAAAATGTTTTACTTATTCTATTTTTAGGTTATAATATTCCTTGTACATTAACCCCAAGGGAGAGATATAAATGAAAATTATTCCAAGATTACGCAGTCGCGTAGCTAATGTTTTTAGCACTAATAAAAAAGGTTTTACGCTAGATGGTGATCGTTCACAGATGGTTAGAACTACTTTGACTAGAAAAAGTGGCGACATTGATTATACGGTTGATGAGGCTGTTTTAGGTAATAAAAGACACGTTATCATTACTAAACGTAATTTTACTGAAAGTCCAGTAATTACAACCATGTCTCGTAAAGAAAAAGGCTTTGAGAATGGTAAATTAGTTTATACTGATACTTCTGTATATTATGATACTCAATTATATACAGATCATTTTTTAGATTCTTTAGGCAATACTCATTACGGTAGATAATTGTAAACTTTTGTATTAACAATTTTAGAATATATAGCAAAATATTTTTATTACGCTTTTTGAAACAAGAGATTCAAAAGGAGTATGGCTTATGCTTACAATTTCGCCAATATCATTAAGGAATGTTTATGAAATGCAGAGTGTTGCAGCAAAAAATTCAACGCAAGTATCTATAAATAAAGAAAGGGATTTGCCGCAAAATGCACCTTATGCGGCTTATGCAACAGGGATGGCATACCAACCTTCGTTTGAAAAAAGGTTAATTGGTGATGTTGAATTTGAAGATTATAACGATTTGGTTCCAAAAGAAAAAGAATACTTAAGATATTTGTATTCTCGATTTTATGTATTGACTAATGTTGATGAATTGTACTTCCCTAGAAATAAAAATTCAGACAAGTTGCCTCTATATCATGATGAAGATATGAAAGATTTTTTAAATGTGGCTTCAGCTTATAATAAGTATAGAGAACATAAAATTATTTGTGTAGGAAGAAGTCCAAAGTGGTTTTTAAACACTTCTATATGGATGAAAGATGGTATTGGAACTTATTCGTTTGCCGCCTTTTCGTCTAATTGGTATCACAGAGATAAATTTGGTGTTGGACCTAAGCAATATAAAGATGAAGCTAAAATGCCAACAGAAGTTGAATACAGAATGTACAAAAAATACATGAAAAGTATTAAGTGTGACCCTCTATCAATTGTAAAACAAGCACAAAAAACTGGTAAACCGGCTATAATTACAGATTATATTCACTCAGGTTGTGGTCTTGCTTCTTATTTGGATATTTTATCAAGAATGGCTGAGGAGCAAGGTTGTTTAGAAGATTTTGCAAAATCAATTAAACTTTTCACTATGGGTTCTACGGAATATATTGATGATTTGGGTTATGATAGTTGGTATTCAACGCCTAGAGTTATATTACCAGAACGATTACAACCTTATAACAACATTATTGAGCAAGAATATCATAATATGTCAGCAAGTGTATTGAAAAGTATTTTGATTGATAAAAATACTAATGAGTGTCGTTCAACTTATTATCCACCTTCAGCTTGGACTGTTTATAACCCTAAAAAATATAAAACAGGTATTATTTCAGAAGAAAAATTAAGAGAAATGCCTAGGGTTCGTGATGGTGAAGTTAATACTTTCACAGATGCGATGAAAGATTATAGAAATCTTATGAATTTTAGAATTCTTGATTATTTGCATCGACACGATTTGTTGAAAGATTCTCATAAAACAAGATAATTGACTTTTGAAGAAACATTATTAAATATCAAGTATGAACTTGATGGAGTTATTTAATTCAAAATGTAAGCATGATAAATTCCCTGCCGATAGGGATATTGGATATTGTCCAGATTGTGGTGAATTAATCGAAAATCAATGGTTTATTACTCGTTGCGCTTGTTGTGGGGTTAAACATAAGGCTATTTACAGGCATGGAAAGGTTATTCCAGTTGATAAATTCTGTGAAAACTGTGGCTCTAGAGATTTCGTTGCAGAACAAATTGATAAGATTAATTTTATTGATATAAACTACGCGGTTATTGTGAAAACTGTTATTACGAACGATGTAAAAAGTTTTACGCAAAGTTGGGCAGAATCTACAGAAACATCCAGTTACAAACCAAAACTGCTGCCACAATTCCGATAAAATCAGCTAATAACCCTACATATAGAGCATATCTTAGTTTAGAAATCCCAACAGCGCCGAAATATACTGCCAATACATAAAAAGTTGTTTCGCTAGAACCTACCATTACAGCGGAAAGTTTTGTAGCATAATTATCTGGGCCAAGATTATTTGCTATATCAGAAAAAATACCCAATGCCGCTGAGCCTGACAATGAACGAACTATCATTATTGGCAAGGTGTCAGCAGGAACATTTATTGCTGTTAGGAAACTTGATAATGCATTTCCAAAAGCCTCAATAATGCCAGAAGCTCTGAACATAGAGATAGCGACAATTATTGCAACCAGATAAGGAATTATGTTCACAGCAACTTTAAATCCGTCTTTTGCACCGTCTGTAAAAACTTCGTAAATTGGAACTTTTTTAATTAGTCCCATTGTTAAAATTAATAAAATTATGAATGGTAATGCCCATAAAGATAAGAGGTTCATAATGTTTTGGAATACCATTATTCAACCTCCGTTTCTTGTTTATGCCAGAATTTTTGGAATATTTTAGTCAAAATTAGGGCGGCTACAAAAGCTATTGACGTAACTAAAAGAGTTGGTGCAATAATTTCAGTAGGATTTTTGTATCCTATTCCTATTAAAACCGCAATTACTGTTGCAGGGATTAATTGAAAACCTGCAGTGTTCATCGCCAAAAATGTGCACATTGAGTTTGAAGCTGATGATTTATCAATATTGTGCTTTTGTAGTTCTTCCATCGCTTTGATCCCGATTGGAGTTGCGGCGTTAGTCAGACCAAAGGCATTGGCAGTAAAGCTCATTGCAATATCTCCAACTGCTGGGCTATCTTCAGGAATTTCGTTGAATAATCTTTTGGTTAGGGGTTTAATGAGTTTTGAGATTATTTTAATCAATCCGCTTTTTTCTGCAATTTTCATCATTCCAAGCCAAAAAGCCATTATTCCTATAAGAGAAAAAGCCACTTTTACTGATAATTCTGCGCCTGTAAGAATTGAATTTACGACATCTTGTAATTTGCCGTTTATTGCTCCAAAAATTATTGAGATTACTATTAAAAAGTAAAAAATGTAATTCATATGTAAATTCTAGCACAAAGTCTAAAATTTACATAATAACTATTATGTAAAACAAAACCGAGATCCTTTATAAGAACCTCGGTTTTAGAATTAATTTGTCTTGAAGTATTAGTGGCAGCAAGAACATTCAGTGCAAGAGCATCCTAAAGCTTCTTTAGCTTCAGCAAGTCTTACTTTGATACGTCCGTCTACTGCAATTCCTTCGCCAGTTTTTTCACTTACTAACAATGGATTGATATCAAGTTCGTCAATGAATTTGAAGTCATTTACCAATTGTGATAAGCGAAGTAATGTTTCTTCGATTTGATCCATTTGAGCTGGTTTTGTTCCTCTAGCACCTTGCAATAATTTGTATGCTTTAACTGATTTAACCATATCTTTAGCATCCAAATCTGTTAGAGGTGCGATTCTAAATGTTACATCTTTCAAGGCTTCAACGAATACGCCACCTAGACCGAACATCATCATTGGACCGTATTGTGGATCTGTTGCAATACCACAAACCATTTCACGATTACCTTTTACCATTTCTTGAATGATTACACCTTCAAGACCTTCAAGAAGACCTTTTTCAGTTAATTTAGCAATCAAGTCTTGGTATTCAGCTCTCAATTGTTCTTCTGATTGAATGTTAACTCTTACGCCACCAACATCAGTTTTGTGAGATGTTGTTTTTGAAGTCATTTTCATTACAACAGGGTAGCCAATTGAGTTACCTAATGTTGCAACTTCTTCTTCGTTTGTAGCTAATCCGTATTTACAAGCTCTGATGCCGTATGCTTGAAGTACATCAATTGATTCAAGAGTTGTTAATTGATCACGACCTTCAGCGATTGAAGATTTGATGATACATTCAACTTTTGCTCTGTCAACATCGTAGCAAGGAATTTTTCCTTCAGGTTGTTCCATCCATAATCTTTGTTGGTTCAATCTTAAGAAACCTTCTGCAGCTTCTTCAGCATACATAAAGAATGGCATATTAACTTCTAAATTAGAAATTTCTGTGAAGAATTCATTTTTAGTCATAAATACACCGATAACAGGTTTGTGAGGATATTGTTTTTTGATTTCCATAACTGCTTTTGCTACATCAATATCTTTCAAACCTAAGAATGGTAAGTAAATTACCATAATCATATCAACGTTTTCATCAGCGATAACTGTTTCTAAAGTTTGTTTGTAGTGTTCGATAGGAGCTGAAGCGATCATATCGATAGGGTTTTTAACAGAAGCTGCAGCTGGCAAGAAACTTCTTAATTTAGCTTTAGTTTCTTCTGTAATTTGAGCCATTTGCATACCGTTTTCACAAATAGCATCGGTTGCCATAATACCAGGGCCGCCAGAGTTAGTAATAATAGCTACTCTGTCACCTTTTGGAATAGGGCAGTTAGCAAATACTTTTGCTGTTGAGAATAAGTTTTTCAAAGAATATTCTCTTATTACGCCTGATTGGCTTAATAGTGCGTTTGCAGCTTTGTCAGCACCAGCTAAAGAGCCAGTGTGTGAAGATGCAGCTGATGCACCTGCTGCTGAACGACCAGCTTTTAATGCTAAAATAGGTTTTTTCTTAGAAATTCTTGTTGCTAATTTTCTAAAGTTAGCTGGGTTTTGAATTGATTCCATATATAACAAGATTTGTTCGACATCATCTTCGTTTTCCCAATATTCCATAGCTGTTTCAGCGTTAACGTCAGCTTGGTTACCGATAGAAATGAATTGAGCAAAACCTAGGTTAAGGTCTTTCAAAATGTTTAAGATACCGCCACCTAAAGCACCTGATTGTGAAACGAAACCAATGTGTCCACGTTCAGGAAGTGCTTCAGCAAATGTTGCGTCCATAGAAATTGCAGGATCTGTGTTAAGTACGCCCAAGCAGTTTGGACCAACACATCTCATACCGTATTCACGAACTTTTGCTAATAATTGTCTTTCAGCTTCTGCACCTTCAGCACCTGTTTCTTTGAAACCAGCTGTGATGATACATAAACCTTTGATGCCTTTAGCGTGGCATTGATCAATTGTATCAAGTACGAATTTAGAGTTAACTACGATAATTGCTAAGTCAACTTCTCCAGGAATTTCAGCAACAGATGTGTATGCTTGGAATCCTTCAATCATACCGCCTTTTGGGTTAACAGGATAGATGTTACCTGTGAATTTGTAATCTCTTAATCTTTGCATGATTTCTGAGCCAATTGTTTTTTCCTTTGTTGAAGCACCAACAACGGCAATTGCTTTTGGCTTCATAATTTTGTCTAAATTACTCATCTTCTTTCCTTTCATTTATTATGAATAACCGTTTGTAATCCATTCACGTACTCTTAGAGTTGCCCCTAAGCTTTGTGCAATTTCTTCGCATTTGGCTATATCAAGCCTTCTGCCTTTATACCCATCAACAACAGTTGCGACTGTTGTTATGCCGGCGTCAGCCGAACATTTTATAAACTTTTTAACTTCCTCATATGCTTCTTCAAATTTTGGTTGAGAAAGTTCATTATATTCTTCTTTTGTAGAACCGTTTAGGCTGACAGAAATAACATCAATAAGACCTTTTAATTCTTCTGCTACATTTTTTTTGTGAACAAAATTCGCGTGACCGTTAGTATTGATGCGAAGTTTAATCTCTGGATGTTTTTCTTTTAGTTGTTTTGCGACCTCTTTTAAAATATCAAATTTTAACATCGGTTCACCATATCCACAAAATGTAATTTCTTTGGATAATGGTAATTCTTCAATTTGATTTATTACATCTTGTGCAGAAAATTCTTCAGTATCTAGCCACATGTCTTTACCGCAGACGTCGTCTTTATCGTTTCTGAGACAGAATATACAGGCGTTTGTGCATTTGTTTGTAAGATTTATATAAATTTTTCCGTCTAACAAATAAGCCAGAGTATTTGACATGTCAACCCTTTCGATACTTATATTATTGCACGTCAAAATATTTTAGCAAGGAGAATTTATCCAATATTTGCAGTATTTGGAAATAAATTTCCTATGTTATAATTTCACTAAAATAGGAGAAAAAATTATGAATTATTTTATGGGTTCTTATATTGTAACCGCATTAGGTTTAACAGGTGCATATTTTTGGGGTGAACATGTTCATCCTGGTACTGGTTGGCTTTGCGTATTTATTGCGATAATTTTGAGTGTGCTGGAAGTCAGTTTGTCATTTGATAACGCAGTTGTAAATGCTATGAAGTTGGAAAATATGTCTGCTGTTTGGCGACAAAGATTTTTAACTTGGGGTATCGCAATTGCCGTTTTTGGGATGAGATTTGTGTTCCCAATTTTAGTTGTTGCAATTTTTGCAAAACTTGGAATGGTAGAAGTTGCCAAGATGGCTTTGACAAATGTTGATCAATATGCGCATTATTTGCATGAAACACACGCACCAATTGTTACTTTTGGTGGAATGTTCTTGATGATGTTGTTCTTAAATTATTTCTTTAATCATGAAAAAGATGTACATTGGCTTAAAAAAATTGAAGAACCGCTTTCTCATCTTGACCATATAAAAGGTATTGAAGTTATTATTTCATTGATTGTTTTGGTAATTTTACAAAAATATATTCCAACAGAACAAGTGCCTAGTGTATTGATTTCAGGTATTTTTGGAATATTAGTTTATATGATTATTGATGGCGCAACTCATTATTTGGAAAAACATGAAGAAGAACGTCTTGCAAAATGCGTCGAAGGTGGTGCTAAATGTACAGGATTAATTAGTTTTATCTATTTAGAGCTTATTGATGCATCATTCTCACTTGATGGTGTTTTGGGTGCATTTGCATTAAGTAAAGATATTGTGATTATTACAATTGGTCTTGCAATTGGTGCAATGTTTGTTCGTTCTTTAACAATTATGTTAGTAGAAAAGAAAACTTTGGCAAAATTTAGATATCTTGAACATGGCGCTCATTGGGCAATTGGAGCTTTGGCTACGATAATGTTTATTTCTACAGTTCATGAAGTCCCTGAGGTTGTAACAGGTCTAATTGGTTTTGGTTTTATTGCAGCCGCATTTATTTCATCTGTGATATATAACAAAAAACAAGAAAATTGCATTGCAGAAAATAATTAATTGTAAACAAAATTAACATCTAAAAGTCCCATAATTATTGATTTTAGAAATTATGGGATTTTTTTATGGCAATTTTTATTTTGTTTAAGTTTTTATTATACTATGTAAGGGAAAAAGGAATAATTATGTCTGTAGAAAAACCTCAATTTAATGCAATAAAATACACAACAAAAGATGGCGAAAATATTACTGCAACCAAACAAGATGGTATAGTTACTCTTGTCGGTGACAAAAATGGTGTTCGTCAGATGCCATTAAATCAATTTATGCAAGAGTTTGTGCAAAATGTACCTCAAATTAATAATGGGCAACCGAAAAATGATACTGTGAGTTTTTCAGGGCAACCTGATAAAACTTTAGATGGTGCTAAAAATTCTAAAAAAGGATTATTGGCAACTTTAGGTTTACTGTTGTTAGCTGGTGGCGCATATGTTTTAACCAGAGGCCGCAACTCAAAAGCTGCAAAAGTGGCTCAAGAAGCTGGTCAAGAAATAATTGAACAAGGTGCTAAAAAGGGTTCAAAAGCGGTGCAAGAAGTTGCCGAAGAAGTAGTTCCTAAAGGTAAAAAAGTGGCAACAGAGGTCGCTGAAGAAGTTACTACAAAAGGTAAAAAAGTTGCAACAGAAGTTGTTGAAGAAGCCTTACCAACTGGGCAAAAAGTTGTAACTGAAGCCGTAGAAGAAGTGGCTTCTAAAGGAAAACCAGTTGTTCAAGGTGCAGGCAAAGCTGGTACTAAAAAAGGTAAAGATACAGGTGAAGTTGTTGCAGAAACTGCAGAAAGGCTTCAACAAAAAATAGAAACGGAAGCCTTAAAGCGTGAAGCTGTCAATCAATTGGAAGCTCTAGGTTTTATTGTTGATGATGCTGTTCCTGCAAACAAAGTTGCAGATGAAATTGTTGAATCAACTAAAAAACAAATTGATGGCGTTTTAGATAATACAAGTTTACCTAAGGTTGAAATTCCAAAAGCTGAAGTTCCCGAAATTAAAATTCCAAGGCAAGCGTTTGAACAAGGAGGCGATAATGCAGGCAAACTTGTTAAAGATGCTTTGGACGATGTAGCTGATGATGCTGGTAAATTAGCTGATGAAGCATTGGACGGTGTTACTCCTAGAGGTTCAAGTGTTGTTGAAAACGTAACTGATGAAGGTGCAGAAGCTGCTCAAAAACTATTTGGTGATAATTCTCCAACAGGTATCGTTGATGATGCGTTACACAATCCAACTTCTTTTGTAGATGACGCCGTAGATTATGCTGATGATATATATAAGCATGGTACAATAGATTCGGTGGATGATTTTGCAACTCATACGGATGATATGTTTACTCAACATACGGACGACATGTTTGCTCAACATACAGACGATTTATTTGCTACGCATACGGACGATATGTTTGGTCAAAATGTAGATAATATGTTTGAACCACATAATTTCGATGGTGGATTGTTCTAAAAAAAAGACCTCTTGATGAGGTCTTTTTTTGATTTTATATTTCCCAACTATGTAGGTAAGCTTCTTGTTCAGGGGTTAGAGTGTCAATTTCAATCCCCATAGCTTGAAGTTTAAGTTCAGCAATTTTCACATCGACTTCATGTGGAAGTGTGTATAGTTTGTTTTCTAATTTGCCTTTGTTTTGAACGATAAATTCCATACCTAATGCTTGGTTTGCAAAGCTCATATCCATTACGCTTGCAGGGTGACCTTCAGCCGCAGAAAGGTTAACTAATCTTCCTTTTGATAATACGTAAGCTGATTTGCCGTTAGTTAATTTGTATTCTTCAAGGTCAGGTCTGATTTGTTTGATTTCAGTTGTGTGTTCTTTTAATCCGTTTACGTTAACTTCCCAATCGAAGTGACCTGCATTTGCTAAGAATACTCCGTCTTTCATTGTTAAAATGTGATGAACATCAACAACGTGTTTATCTCCAGTGACTGTAATAAAAATATCGCCTTCTAGTGCTGCTTTTGCGATTGGCATTACTCTATAACCTTCCATAACTGCTTCAAGAGCTTTTAATGGGTCAACTTCGCAAACGATTACGTTAGCACCTAAAGCTTTTGCACGAAGTGCACAACCTTTACCGCACCAGCCATAACCAGAAATTACAACAGTTTTACCAGCTATAAGGATATTTGTAGCACGAATAATACCGTCCATAGAACTTTGCCCAGTACCATATCTATTGTCGTATAAGTGTTTAGTTAAACTTGTGTTAACGCCAACAGCTGGGAATTTTAACTTGCCTTCAGCTTCCATAGCTTGAAGTCTGATAATACCTGTTGTAGTTTCTTCAGTCGAACCAATAACTTTTTCTGCTAAGTCTGGTCTTTCAATGTGTAACAAAGAAACTAAATCGCAACCATCTTCAATAATTAAATCAGGTTCGTGGTTTACAGCTTCTTTGATATGTTCTTTGTATGTTTCAACACTTTCACCAGCTATTGCGAAAACAGGGATTCCGTAATATTTTACAAGTGCTGCCGCTACATCATCTTGTGTTGAAAGAGGGTTTGAAGCTACTAAAATCGCATCAGCTCCGCCAGCTTTCATTACTATGCATAAAGCCGCGGTTTCTTTGGTTACGTGAGAGCACGCTGATAATTTCAACCCTTTAAATGGTTGTTCTTTTTCAAATCTTTTTTGAATTTGTGACAAAACAGGCATGTCCTTGAATGCCCATTCGATTTGATTTTTACCTTGTTCTGCTAGGTTAATATTTTTAATATCGCATTTTAAATTAGTCATTAGCATTAATTTTCTCCTTATTAAATACAAAAAGATTGTATTTTCTACACGATTTAATTATAATCTATAAAGAGTAAATAGTCATACTATATTAATGTATGTAAAAATTTCTTAATATAGTCGGGATATGTGGCAAAATAAAATATTCAGACTCGTTATAATCAAGGTAGTAAGGAGCATTGTGTGAAAGTTACAGCTGTTGATAAATCACTGTCAAACGTTACGTTTCAGGGTTATAAACCAACTAAAAATGATAGAGGGGAAAAAGTTCATGAATTTAATTTCCCGTTCGATAGTAATGTTTACGATTGCTATTTAGAAGTTTATGAGGTTGGGCAAGACGACAAGGGCAATTATTTCGTTACAGATTTAATTGATAACAGTGATACTGCTGATGGAAAATTAAAATTACAACCTGGAATCAATCAAGTTGATTTAGCTTCAAGTTATTTTTTACCAGAAAACAGAGCATTTGCTTATCACTACAAATTGGTTAATAAAAATAATCAAAACGAACAATATTTTCGTATTGATGCTGGTGATGTTATTGACAAAACTAGTTCAGGAAAAGCTTATGAAATTTACAACGTAGTAGCTCCTAACGCTTCAAGAGTCGCTCGTGGTGGTTCTATGAAGCTTATTATTCCGGATAACTTTAATGTTGGTTGGGCATACAATAAAAAATTATTTGAAGATGATTATATTGTAAAAAATGACAGCGTTTTAAAACGTGCAATTAAATCAAACAAAACTTTCTCAAATAAAATGGGTGGTACTTTAGCTGGTGTTGAAAAAGCTATTGATAATGGTGAATTTGACGGTTATTCAAGTATTATTTCGCTACCAATTTTTACAGATGATACTCTCTCTGCACACGCATATTGGAATAAAAACTGTATGCAAATGTGCCAATCTTTAGGTAACATTAACAACTATGCTTCCTTACAACGAAAAATGTTTGCTAAAGGTTTGAACTTTGTATCAGATGGTGCGTTTGTTAACGAAGGTTTGGAAGGTATCCACTTCGCTAACGTATTAAAATGGGGTGAAAAATCACCTTATTTCAGCTGGTTTAAAGCATCAGGTCTTAAAAATGGCCCATTCTTGTTGGGTGTATTTAGCAAAAATCAAGATTTTATTTCACACAAAATTATCAACTCTCCTTATAAGTATGAACAGGATGCAAATGGGATTGTAAAAATAAGTAAAAATCATTCTTACGATTCTAAAAAACCTACTTATGTTCAAATTTTTGATGAAAGACTAGTAACAGAAGATCAGAAAAAAGATACAAAAAATATTATCAAGTCTTATGATATTTTAAACACAGATAATCCTTATGACATTAATACACACGATGATACTATAATCAATTATCACTTTGAAATTGATCCAGAAACTTACAATAAAAATGTTAAAAATTTAAATGAATATAACAAATCTACTGGTAACAATATTAGATTAGATAAAATCGAAGGTACAAGATTTGTTAGTAAATTTGAGACTTTCGAGTTGGAAGAAAAAGTTGAAAGTAACTTTGAAACTTGGGATGCAAATACCGATATAGCAAAATTGAATTATGTATATTCTCATGCTGATACAGAAGCTATGAAGAATCTTACTGCAACTCAAAAAGCTCAAAGAATGGAAGAAATTAAGGTTAATAATAATCAAGTTCGTGATTACGCAATTACAGCTGGTATATATTGGACTCAAAAAACTAAAGATATTTTAGCTTTGCACATTGCTCAAAATTTAACAGATATTGATAAATCAAATCCTAAAAAAGTTATTGAGTCTATCAATAAAGCAATTGCGGATGGTAAATTCCCTAAAAAACTATCTGTAGATATTAATTCAGATGTGGTTACAAATGTTTTAAATGGTAATTATGAAGTAGATAGTAAATTTAAAAACCTTCCATTTGCTGAACAAATCAAAATGGGAATTATGAATTATCCTCTTGATGCAATTGAGTTGGGTGACAATGTTGCTGGGGTTTTGGCATCTCCTTATATTACCAAAAGAGCATCTAAAGAAGATCAAATTGCTGTTCCTCGGTATGATTTGTATAAACAAGGCAATCCTCATTTGTTAGATGAGCATAAAGAAGCATATCTAAAAACTCAAAAGATGTATGAAAATGAAATGATGAGTTTTGCAACAGATATTATCGCTCATGTTCAGAAAGAATTACCACATGAATTGTCATCAGGAAGTGAAGCAACTTTATATGGTAAATATGTTTTACCGTTAATGACTCAAGAAATTGCAAAATTTGCAGTGATTAAGGCATTGCAACCGAATGCAACTGTTTATGTAAATGATAAAAATGGCGAAATTGGATATGATTATGCCGCTTTAAAAGAATTATCGTTGCAACATTTAGGTATAAACGGTGCTTCTCCAGAAGATGAAGCGTTGTCTTTAATTTCTAAAATTAAATCAGGAATTAATAATATTAGTGATAAAGATAAAAAAGTTTTAGCTCAAGCTTTAGCGAAGTCTCTTAAAGGTACTAGTGCTGAAAGTTTTGCGTTAGCAGATGTAATCATTGATCGTACACAATCAGGTTTGGATTGGAGAATTGACGCAACAAAAGATATTGCAGATATTGATGCGTTAAGAGATAGTAAAAACGATTTTGGTTATGCTTGGGGACAAATATCTAATTTCTGGAAAAAATTCAATCAAAGCGTTTTAGAAGTTAATCCAAATGCATATTTGGTTGCCGAAGTTACAGATGAAGGTGATTTGTATAAAGCTCATTCTGGTTATCAATCAAAATATGAAGTAACAGGAATTAATAGAAAGTTCTTGAACGAAACAGGCATGACAACTGTTGCAAACTATTCTTACTTATTCAATGGTACAATTAGAATGTTTGGTAAGATGTTTGAAAAAGACCATCCAAATGAAATGATTTATAAAGCACATGAGTTGCCATCTAAAGTCTATGAAAAACTGATTGGCGAAGAAGATTATTTAAGAACAACTAATCTTCAATCGTTGATGTATTCATATACATTTATTGGTAACCACGATAAACCAAGAGCATTACATTGTTTCTCAATGGATATGGATCAATTCTTTGCGGATTTGACTGATAAAAACAATCCAGATGACAAAATTAATGAAGTTAATAGAAAAGCTAGAGAACGTGCATTTAGAATTCTAAATGATAGATTATACGGTGATGTTAGTCAAAGTGAAATTGATAATTTTGACTATAGCGGTGTAAGTTCAAAAGCTATGGCTATGGCGGATGTTATGATTGCAGGTTTTGGTAAATCATTAGAAGAACTTGCTAAAAACGATAACGATTTTAAAAAGAATAAAAATAAAGTTTATGAAGCTGTAGCAAGGTCAATCAAAGATTTAGCAAGTGGTAGTTATTTAGGCAAAAATTTCAACGCAGATGCGTTTGGTGTTAAGCCATTTGATATCGTAATTGACACAATTGTAAAACAAGCAAAAGACGTGCATGGGTTGCCTCTTGGTAAAAAAGACATGGAAAATTTCAAGAATGAAACCTTTAAAATTGTTCTTGAGCCTGCTTATTCAAAACTTGTGGATTCTATGAAAATGTTAGTTGCTCTACCAGGTAAACCAACTCTATTCTCTGGTGATGATCTTGGTGCAACAGGTTATGAAGAAAAAACTAAAAATATTTATCTTCAAGATAGAAACTATTTACATAATGAATGGTTAAATGATTCTAATAAACAGTTTATAAAAGATAAATATGATGAATTGAAATCAATTATGGCACTTCGTTCTCGTCCAGAACTTGATGCATTAAATAACGGTGCTCCGTTTACCTTACAATTACAAGAGGTTTCTAATGGTGAGCATAAATCAAAAGTTTCAGCATTGTTAAGACAAAATACTGACGGTAGAATGACTGTATCGCTATTTAATATGGAAGGAATTTCTCAAAATCCTCAATATGCAAATGGTGTAAAACCGATGTATCTAAATGATAATAAAATCGAGTTGGATGAAATTGCATCAGATGGAAAATCTAATAACCACGTTAAAATTGGTTTAAGAGGAGGTGTACAAGAAGGTGCAAAATTTGTGAATGCAAATAATCCTGAAGATGTGTATTATGTTCATAAATATGGTAATTCATATTGTTTGGAACACCATGATAAATCTCCAATTTGCATAAATGAACGCACAATGATATTGTATCATGTACCTGAAAAATCTAATGTATGGCATACGGGTACTATTGAATACAAACTTCCAGCGAATCAAGTAGCTCAAGCGTATGCATCTTAAACGCTAAATCTGAAGTGAGCTAAATCTCCGTCTTGCATTACGTAATCTTTACCTTCAAGACGTGTAACACCTTTTTCTTTGCAAGCTACGTATGAGCCAAGTTCGGCAAAGTCTTTGTAAGGTGTAATCTCAGCACGAATAAAACCTTTTTCAAAATCTGTATGGATTACACCAGCAGCTTGAGGTGCTTTTGCTCCTGCTGGAATTGTCCAAGCGTGAATTTCTTTTTCTCCAGCGGTGATGAATGTTCTTAAATCAAGTAATTTATAAACTGATTTAATCATACGGTTGATACCACTATCTTCAATTCCAAGCTCGTTTAGGTATTCTTTTGCTTCTTCTTCGCCAAGTTCAGCTAACTCTTCTTCGATTTTTGCAGAAATTAAAACAACTTCAGCATTGTGTTTTGAAGCATATTCTTTAACTTGTTTAGTATAATCATTTCCATCTTTTAAGTCGTATTCAGAAACGTTTGCGGCGTAGATTACAGGTTTTACTGACATTAAATTAAGCTGTTTTGCAACGGCAATTTCATCTTCATTAAAGTGATCTTTTAAATTAATGAATGTACCTTCAGATAAAAGTTCTGTTAGTTTTGCTAAAACATTTGCTTCTAGAACAGCTTCTTTGTCGCCACCTTTTGCTTGTTTTGCAATGCGAGCTTGACGTTTTTCAACGGATGCTAAGTCTGCTAATGCAAGTTCAGTGTTAATAACTTCAATGTCATCAAGAGGATTTACTTTGCCGGCAACGTGAATTGTATTTGGATCGTCAAAGCAACGGACTACTTGGATAATTGCGTCAACTTCTCTGATATTGTGCAAGAATTGGTTGCCCAAGCCTTCACCTTTGCTTGCTCCTTTAACAAGTCCTGCAATGTCAACAAATTCAATTGCAGTAGGAATAATTTCTTTTGCGTTGCAAAGCTTGCAAAGAATTTCTAATCTTTCGTCAGGAACAGTTACAACCCCAACGTTTGGTTCGATCGTGCAAAATGGGTAATTGGCACTCTGTGCGTTTTTTGCGCTCGTAAGTGCGTTAAATAAAGTTGATTTTCCTACGTTTGGAAGTCCGACAATTCCTGTTCTAAGCATTTATATTTCCTCTTTCTGTGTATCTCTTGTGTATATTCTAGCACAAACAAACTTAATAATAGGCAAATAAAAAGGGAGCTTTAGCTCCCTATATACAACTATCTCTTCTCATACCTAATGATTATTGTTTTCACTACCTATTGAATAGGAGCTCTCCACAAAGAATCATTAAATTTATTTTGATTTGCATTTAGTTCAACAGACAAAGTTACATTGCTAGGAGTAAATACAAATACTTTATCACCTACTTTTTGTGGTGTGCCGTTAAGTGCGTGAGCAGCGCCGCAAACAAAATCAATTGTACGTTGTGATTGATCTTTATCTAGCAAGTGTAAGTTTAAAACGATTGTTTTTCTATCTTTTAAGTATTGTACGATAGAAGCTGAGTCATCAAATGAACGTGGTTCCATAACCATAACTTCATAACCTCTGAAGTTTGGATGATTTACAACTTTTAAATCGCTTGATCTATCCATATTTGATTGGTAAGAGTATTTAGGATCAATTGCTAAGTTATCTTGAACTTCATATTCTTCGCCCATTTCTTCTGCCATTTCGTCAAAAATTGTTTCTCTTGGTTCAAAACCTTTAACCAAAAAATCTACTACTGATCTGATTTTGTCTGTTACTACTGCCACCGTTTATTCCTCCGTTTATTTACTTAAATAATTTTCTACCAATCCTAAGCATTGTTGAACCCTGTTGGGCTGCTATTTTATAATCTTGACTCATCCCCATAGATATTTCTTTTATCGCGCAGTTAAATCTTTTTTCAAGACTTGTTTTAATTTCAGTTATCTCAGAAAATAGTTTAATCAGCTCTTCTTCTTCGGCTCCAAATGGTGCCATATTCATTACCCCGACAACCTCAAGATTTTTTAGATTAACTATTTCTTTAAAGCTGTTATAAGCTTCTTCAGGTGAAAATCCGAACTTTTGTTCTTCATTTGCGTTATTAATCTGTATTAAAATCTTTTGTACCTTACCGATTTTCCCTGCTTCCTCTGAAATCTTTTCAGCAAGTCTAACCGAATCTACAGAGTGTATATAATCGAAAACTTCGATAACTTTTTTCACTTTATTTGTTTGCAAATGCCCTATAAAGTGAAATTTTGAATTCTCTTTTATCTTTAGTGGCAGATTGTCTATTTTCTGAGATGCCTCAATTACCCTTGATTCTGCGAAATTCCTTATCCCTGCGTTGTATGCTGCAATAATGGCACTTTCATCAAAATACTTGGTAACTGCGATAATATTTGGTCTATAAGGTGCAATTTCTTCCTGTATCTGTAAAAGATTTTCTTTAATTGTATCTTGCACTATCCTTCACCTCTACAAGAAATTTTTGTACGTGTTTAGCCCACACGCAGGGCATATATTAATTGTACTCTAACCTTTTCAGGTGGACAACTATTTTATTTTTAAGCTTTTCACCTCCTTTTATTTTCTCCCGAAACCATGACCATGACATGATTTCAGCCATTTTTAATATTTCTTAAATATTGGTTACATTTTGTAATACTTGCATTTTGGAGCATGCCCGCCATGCTTATTGTGTTTTATAAAAGTCTGGTAAATTCCTATTCTAAGAATAAGCTTTATTTGAACAAAATTTATCCTTTATTTAGATGAGTTTTCTGCTAATTTAGCAATAAGATTTTTTATGTTATGAAATGTTAAGGTTGTCAAATTGGCTTGTTATCAATATTTAAGTATTTAGATAATGTGTAATTCACACTTAACTAGCAAAATGTTCAAAAAAAATGTTTTAAAACAAACGTGTAGTGTGAAGATTAGTTAGGAAAGGTGGATTTATGTTAAAGAAAATTGCAGGAGCAACATTATTAGGAGCGACGTGTGGTGTAGCTGCACCAATGATCATGAAAAGAAAGGCAGATGCTGAAAATCGTCCAGCATACACAAGAGCACATATGGCTAATGGTTTAGGTACAGCTCTAAAGGGTGGTATTGTTGCAACTGGTGGTTATGTGGCAGCAAAGCAAGCAGGACAAATGGGTAAATTTGGTACAGCAATTGCAAATGGTGTAGATAAGGTTGGTAAATTCATTCTTAAGACTTTTGGCCCTAAAGCTCCAGCTGCTGGTACTAAAGGTGTTAATTTAGGTTGGACAGCTAAGGTTAACAACTTCTTAGCAAAAGCTCCAAAACAAAAAGCTGTATTTGCTGTAGGAGCGTTAGTAGTAGGTGCATTAACTTATCTTGCAGCTAAGCATTTTTATAATGCTGGTAAAATTGATCAAAAATATGCAGCGTAAAAATAAAAGCATTGATAAGATATTAAAAAAGGCTCTCCTCGGAGAGCCTTTTTTATAGTTTAAAAAAACTATGCATCTTTGTTGATGTCTTTGATGCTTAGTGCAATTCTGTGTTCTTGAGGTGTGAATTTTTTAATTAAAACTTCAACACTGTCACCAACTTTGAATTGATTGAATGGGTTAACGTTTTCTTCAGCCATTTCAGAAACTGGAAGTAAAGCTTCAACGCCAGGGAAAATGTTAATGAAAGCACCGAAACCAGTAACTTTATTAACAGTACCTTTAATTACTTGACCTTCTTCAAATTGGCCTTCGATTTGTTGCCATGGATCTTCGCCCATTCTTTTTAAAGACAATGAAATTCTTTTTAATTCGGCATCGATTTTGATGATTTTAACTTCGATAGTTTCACCTAAAGCGATAACGTCAGATGGGTGTTTAATTCTTGACCAAGAAATTTCTGAAATTGGTAATAAACCATCGATACCGTTGATGTCAACGAATGCACCGAAGTCAGCGATTCTAACAACTTCACCTTTAACGATTTGGTCTTCTTCAAGAGTTGAAAGAATGTTGTCAACAACTTGGTCACGTTGTTCAGCAACAGCTTGTCTTTGAGAAAGGATAAGTTTGTTTTTCTTAGGATCAGCTTCAAGAACTTTAACTTCGATTTTTGTATCGATTAAACCATCAAATGGAGTGCCAGTTCTAAGTTGAGATGAAGGGATGAAACCTTTCAAATCAGCAACGTCAACTAAAACGCCACCTTTAACGATAGATACAACTTTTGCAAGGATTGTATCGCCTTGAACTTTAGCGTCATTTAATTGAGCCCAAGCTTGAGCAAATGCAAGACGTTTAAGTGATAATAACATACCATCTTCATCGTTTTCTTCTTTAAGAACGTAGAATTCTTTAACGTCGCCAACTTCTAAAGTTTCGCCTTCAACTGAAGAAAGTTCTTTATTTGGCAAGAAAGCTTCAGTTTTAGCACCGCGAACGCTTACTAAATAACCGTCTTGGTCTTTTCTCATAACTGTACCTTCAACGATATCAGCTACTGAGCAAGATTTTGAAAAACTTTCTTCTAAAAGTCTTTCGAATTCATCTAATGATGTTCTTTCTAATGTTGTTGTCATAGTTTTTATTCTCCTTTACTAATTTTGTTTATGACTTTTTCTATAACTTCTTGAGGAGTGGAAGCTCCTGCAGTGATTGAAATTTTTTCAGAAGACTCAATCAAGTCTTCAAAACTTTTTAATTCATCTTCATTTTCGATGTGGATTGTATTTGTAATTCCTTTTAAAATATCAGCCAAATGTGTTGTATTGGCGCTTTTTTTGGAGCCTACAACAATCATTAAATCGCTGTTTTGAGCAAGTTCTTTAGCTTCAGTTTGGCGCATTGCTGTGCTTGCGCAGATTGTATTTGTAACGTGTAATTCTTTTGAAATAGCAGTCAAATATTCAACAATTGGATTAAGAGTTGTAATTCTTTGTGTAGTTTGAACAACAACACCGATATTTTTGTGAGATTTTAATTCTTGTTCATAAGGTCTAAGTTGCTCAACTTCAGTTGCAACAAGAACTTTGTTTGTATAAAGTTCTGCATTAGCTTTAATTGCCACAACTTCAGGATGCTCAGCTTTGCCAACGATTACAACGTAATAATTTTTTTGAGCAAGTTCGATTGCTTTTTGTTGAACTTTTTTAACGTCTAGGCAAGTCAAATCGACAATTTCAAAGCCTGCATTTTTTATCTGTTCGATAACTTCTGGGCTTTCACCGTGACTTCTGATAACACAAATTCCGTCCCCCTTTTTAGGGATTTCTGTAAGAGTTTTGATACCCAAATCTTCAAGTTCATTAATAACTTGAGTGTTGTGAATAAGTTCTCCCAATACGAAAACTTTTTTATCAGGGTTTTCAGCTTTTAATTTTTTTGCGGTTTCGACGGCTCTTTTTACGCCGTAGCAGAAGCCTGCAAGTTTAGCTAATTTTATATCTTTCGGCAATTTAAAATTGTCTTCTTTCTAAATGGACTCGCCATTATAAAACGGCTGTAAGACAATTAGAGCATAAACTCGCTTTAAAATCAAGCTTTTGCCATATATGAATTTCGACTACTTTCTTTTGTTTTTAATAAACCATCTGCTACAAGAGCTTGGTAAGTACCTTGTGAAAGTCTATGAGGGTTCTCTATTGCAAGACGTTTTTTATCTTTTGTAGATAATAATTTAATTGCTACGTTGCCGACAGGCATTGAGCATTTTGCAACAACATCTAAACCTTTCCCGTTATTCACCAATATAGGGACCAGTTCGAGGAATGTGTCGCATAATTTAACGTCTATATGATCTCCTTTTGCGGTAACATATTGTTTTAATAATTTAATTTGTTCTTCATTGTCTAATTCTGCAAATTTAGCTTTGATTTCTTCAGGTTGCAAATTTCCTTGAAGAAATTCATCAATCGAATTATATACTTGTTGAGCAGGTTCTGATAATGTTATGGTATTGTTAATAATTTGTGTTACTTTTTCGCTATCGTTAGTGACAGCTTTTGTTGGTGTTTCACCATTTGCTACATTGTTTAATCCTGTTTTAACGCCGGTATTAAAAGCCTCATTGTTATGAGATGTTAAGTTTTCACTTTGCCAAGCTCGTTGTTCCGGTGTATGAGCACTTTCGATAACATTTTGAGCATAAAATTGTTTTATGTCGTCAGAAATTGTTTCGGAATTTGCAACATATGTGTTTAAATCAGTATAGATGTCTTGATAATCTTCACGTAGCGAAGTATATTTGTTGTAGAAGCCAATATCTTCTTCGTCGCCAAATTCTAGAGCTTTTTGACCGGCGTAGGTTTGAGCTTCTCTAGAAGAGGTTTCAGATTTTAATTTGTGGTAATTCTCTTTATTATACAGCCCCGTATCTTGATAATATTTTATTGTCTCCAATTTTTGAGCATCATCAGAGGCATGTGGGTGAGAAAGTACAGCTGCAGAGTAGGTTGTTAATTTATTAAGACCTAATCTTTCAAGTTCAGATGATGTAAGAGCATGTTTATTACCCAGTAAGCTATGTAATAATACGGTTTGATCAGTACCAGATAAAGTGTTATAAAACGTCTTGAATTCTTCTTCATTTTTAAAGTTTTGTAATACGTAACTATTGATGCGTTCAATGTTTGTATCACTATTACGATCTATGTTACCATTTGTATCTAAAATCAAGAGAGTGTCTTCTGGAGTTGAAGGATTTTTAAAACAATCATACAAAGATGTAGTTACAGAAGTTTTATCATTTTCAATCGTTCCAGAGTACGATAACAATGCTTTATTTTTTAATAAGGTGTAATAATGTTCTAAATATTGGTATTCTTCTGGTAATTTCCCATTGTTAGCTTTTGCCAATCTGTTAAGTTCATCAAGCATTTCTTGTTCGGTAACGTCAGAAACATTGCAACTATTTTTTTCAGCTATTGTTTCTTTCAGCTTTTTTTCTTGCTTGCCAGAAGCTGTTTTATATATGTGGGGTTCGCAATTCTTAATTGCTCCTGTAATGTCTGTATCTTGGCGAATTTCATGGTGGACAGTGTGACGCTTTTGGGCTTGTTCTGCTTGTGATAGCTTGGCAAAGTCTTCCATTGCTGCGATTAATTCACCATTACCAATAGATTTACCATCAAAATCTTTTAAAACGGCAGCTATATTTAAATATATTTTTTCAATTTTACGAGATCTATCTTTCTCGTTCATTTTTGGAAATTGGTCATCTGTTACAACTGCTAAAGATGTTAGTTGTTGTTCCACGATATTCTTTTTTTGATCTTCTGGCATAGAAGCCCAGTCATCACCGTATTTCATTTCGCCCAAAAGGTCAAATATAAATTTTGTTTTATCAGCTGTTGAAAGTTGAGCCCAGTTATCAGGTAACTTGATTTCTTGTTTTTGAGGTGTCTCCTCTATGGGAACTTGTGCTCCTTCAGTAGTAGATTCTCCTTCAGTGGTTGTAATGTTTAAGGATTCAATATAAGCATTTCTCAAAGTGTTTTTTTGATCTTCTGGCATATTTAGCCACATTTGAACGTGATCTTCGTTGTTAGGATCAAGTGGTGGTGTACAAAGTGCCATTGCTCCAATGTCATCTTGAGATAATACAACTTTTTTCTTCTCAGTTGAGAAAATTCCTGCTGATGAAGATGTATTGCCAAATACTCCAGTAGAAGATGTACTGCTTGGTGTGTTCATATTCGAGGTATTTGAAATTGTGAAACCTGTCATGTAATCTCTCTTCTTAACTTCTTAAACATGTAAAAACTTGCCAATTGACATTATTTCAGGTTATATTTATTTTGTTACATTAGTTTACAATTCAAGGGCTTTTTCAGATGGGCATAATCTCCCTGTGGTATCATCGGTTTCATTATGTTGAGTTTTTACATTTTTTAAATAATATGCATTATTGCAATCTGTAGTTTGTCCCAATTGTACCAAGATATTCCACAGTTCTTTGTTGCAAATTGTTCGTTGATTTCCTTGAGGGTCAACAATATTAATTTGGTGCAATTCTAGATCGGTAATTTTACTTCCTAGGAATGGATTAATAGCAACATTACAAGCTATTACTCCAGTTACACGGTGTCTAATGGAACCATCTTTGTTAACAATAGAAACGGCTTCAAAATTCTTGTCATCTCCATCTGTTGTGTGCATATATACACGGTATGGTCCGTCTTCAGTTTGAATATCACCAGTGTTATATATCTTTCCATATTTGCTTGTATATGCACCTGTTGTTTCACTTAGCCAATTGGTTGATGGAGTTGTATGTCTTAAAGAGCCATCAGGTGTCATTTTTAATGAAAAATTGCGAATATCAGGCTTTAGACCAGCATTATATTTTGAAAGTAACTGTTCTATGTAATCACATACATTTTTATCTGGTATTCCTATTGATGGTTCTTTGCCATTTACGTCATTTAATGATACGTGTTTATAATTAAATTGGGAAACTTTTTTGCCGGTATCGTCATAAACGTTATAATTTATTTTATTCAATTTTGTTACATAACCATCGTATGAAAATTTATTAAACATATGTTCTGCAGTGTTGACGGATACTCTTATCTTATGCGAATTGGAATCTTGAGGATTTCTTTCTAAGCTTACTTTGAAATCAAAAATGTCGTTTTGGAAAACTTTTGATTCGATAACTTGCTTTGTGTTTTGACTTTGGCTTAATTCAATTACATTTGAGTTTGCTTCTGAGCGCATGATGCTTTCTGCATTTGTGGTGGTCATTGGGCTCATTGCTAATAATACTGCTAACGGAACTGCTTTCACAGTTGATGTTACTGTCGGATTACTTACAGGTGCAGATTTTTTATTTTTTCGTGCCTCAAAATGAACATTATTTGAATTATTGTTTCTTATACTCGTGATTGCTTCAATCGCCATAAAAACTCCTTGTTTTCTCGCCGTTTATATAAAACAGCTCAAAAATTTTTTTGCTACACAATATCCTTTTCATTAACCTTTAAGTTAATTATAGCAGCCGTTTTCGCTGTTGTAAAGTTTGCAGGATATATCTTAATATATCTTAATTCTCAAAAGCATGTTCCACACTTGTTTTTAGCAAATGTTTGTAATACACTTGTGTTGTGAAAAATTAAGAAGGAGAACTCAAATGAGTGAAAGAAAATTAGTTGGAACAAACGAAATGTTCAAAAAAGCATTAGAAGGCGGATACGCTATTGGTGCTTACAACGTTAACAACATGGAAATTTTGCAAGGTATTGCAGAAGCTGCTGAAGAAACTCAATCACCTATTATCTTGCAAGTTTCTGCAGGTGCTAGAAAATATGCTAACCAAACATATTTGTTAAAATTAGTTGAAGCTGCTTTGGCTACTACTACAGTGCCTATCGCTTTACACTTAGATCACGGTGCTGATTTCGAAATTTGTAAAGCTTGTATTGATGGCGGTTTCTCATCAGTTATGATCGATGGTTCAAGATTCCCATTGGAAGAAAACATCGCTTTAACTAAAAAAGTTGTTGAATATGCTCACGAAAGAGGAGTTTCAGTTGAAGCTGAACTTGGTAAATTGGCTGGTGTAGAAGACGATGTTAAAGTTTCTGCTGCTGATTCAACTTATACAGATCCACAAGAAGCTGCTAGATTCGTTAAAGAAACTGGTTGTGACTCATTAGCAGTTGCTATCGGTACTTCTCACGGTGCTTACAAATTCTCTGGCGAAGCTAAATTAGACTTCAACAGACTTGCTGAAATCAAAAAAGCAGTTAACGAAGCTGTTGGTTATGACTTCCCATTAGTATTGCACGGTTCATCTTCAGTTCCTGCTGAATTTGTTGCTAAATGTAATAAATTCGGTGGTAAATTACCAAACGCTCAAGGTGTTCCAGAAGAAATGTTAGCATTCGCTTCTAAAAACGGTGTTGCTAAAATTAACATCGATACAGACTTGAGATTAGCTATGACTTCTACTATCAGAGAATTATTCACAGAATCTCCTGAAAAATTTGACCCACGTGAATATATGGGTCCTGGTAGAACTGCTGTTAAAGAAATGGTTATCCACAAAATGAGAGACGTTCTTGGTACAGCTGGTCACGCTCAAGACTAATCCGAGCAAATAAATATTAAAAGAGCCATTGCAAAATGGCTCTTTTTTATGTGAATAATATGTGCATATGCAGCAAAAAAAAGAGGCAAATTTCTTTGCCTCTTAATCTTTTTCATACCCAGAATTTAATTACTTTTTCAAGAAATCTGGAATTTCGATATTAGTGAAGCTTGGAGAAACTTCAGGGAATGAAGTTCTTCTTGGTTGATTGAATGAACCAGAGCTTGCAAAGAAGTCTGCAGCATTCAACTGTCTAGCTTCTACTTTTTGTTCAGGAAGTGTATTTTTTAATTCAAAACCTGTTGCGATAACAGTTACTTGAATTTCACCCTGAATATTTTCGTTTACGTTAGTACCGATAATAACTGTTGCATCATCTAATACTGCATCGTGAATGATGTTAGCAGCATCTGTGATTTCGTGAAGTGTCATATCAGGACCACCTGTAATGTTAACGATTACACCAGAAGCTCCATTGATTGAAGTTTCAAGTAATTGTGAGTTGATAGCGATTTCAGCAGCTTTGATAGCTCTGCCTTCGCCTTGACCACGACCAATACCCATCAATGCAGAACCTGATGCTTGCATTACGCTTCTAACGTCAGCAAAGTCAACGTTAATCATACCAGGGATTGTGATGATATCAGAGATACCTTGAACACCTCTTAAAAGAACTTCGTCAACGATGATGAATGATTCTGTTAATGATACTTGTCTGTCAACAACTTGAAGCAATTTGTCGTTTGGAATAACGATAACTGCGTCAACAGCTTCTCTAAGTTTTTCTAAACCTTGAACTGCTTGGTTTTGACGTTTTTTACCTTCCCAAGAGAAAGGTTTTGTTACAACTGCAACTGTTAAAATTCCTAATTGTTTAGCGATTTTAGCAACAACTGGAGCTGCACCTGTACCAGTACCACCACCCATACCAGCAGTGATGAATACCATATCAGCACCTTCTAATGCTCTTGTGATTTCTTGTTGTGCTTCTTCAGCACCTTTTTCGCCGATTGCAGGATCGCCACCAGCACCCAAACCATTGGTTGAAGATGTTCCTAATTGAATTTTGTTTTTAGTTTGACCATATTCTAAAACTTGCAAGTCAGTATTCATCAACCAAAATTCTACGTTTGATAAACCTGCTTTAATCATTCGGTTAACTGCGTTTCCGCCGCCACCACCAACACCAACAACTTTGATGTTTGTAGGGTTTGCACCGTTACGATTAATAGGTGTTTGACTTGATTCATCTTTTCTTGCAAAGATATCTGATACAAAATTTTCCACTATTTTTACCTCTTATATTGTAATATTACTTGTTTTCTGGTTATTTACCCACGTCGACTAAGCGGGTTAGATAATTGTATAATAACATACTATTTTAAATAGAAAAAAAGTACAATAATTTCCATGCCAATTATGAACAAAAGTTAATAAAATTTTAAAAAATTATTTTATACATGCCGGAGAAGTTCCCCAATAAAGTTTGTCTCTTAAAACAGAATAAAATTCTACACCGTCTAAAAGTGCCAATTGGGCGGCATTTTGGGATTTTTTAATTTCAATTTCTTTGGCGAACTCATAAAATTCTTGTCCGTCTGTAGATGCAACGTAATTTGTCAAGTCCTTATCAGAACAAATTGTAATAATTTCATTATCTGGAATTACAATTGGACGAGCAGTAAGTGTATGAGGGCAAATTGGGACGATAACAAATGCGTTTAAATTGGGCGATATAACTGGGCCTCCAGCAGAAAGTCCGTATGCGGTAGAGCCTGTTGGTGTTGTAATAATTATGCCATCAGCCAAATAATCACAAACAAATTTCCCGTTAATTTTTAAAGAAAATCTTGATGTTCTGCCTGTTGTTGTGCCCTTTACGACAAAGTCATTTAAGGCAATTTTATCCCCACTTTGTAGCATAATCCTGTTTTCAATTCTGTATTCGTTATTCAAAATTTTCTTTACGGATTGTTTAATATTTTCTTTTGATGATTGAGAAAGAAATCCTAATCGTCCAAGATTAATTCCAAAAATTGGTGTTGAAAATTTTGCATAAAATCTAGCTGCTTTTAAGATGGTTCCATCGCCACCTATTACAAAAACAAAGTCATAACCACTTTTTAAATCGTCTATGTCAAAAATATCAGTAGATACGCTATTTGCTAGAAGAACAGAGTTTAATTCTTGCATAACTTCTATTGAATGATTTATTGTCTTGTTGTATGCTATTGCAAAATTTTTCATAACGTGGTTATAGCATAAAAAAGAAATTAATACACTTATAAATTTGTTATTTCTTTAATTTGGTTTAAATAAGGCGAAAGTTTTACTTGACAATTTGATTAAATAATCAGACAATAAATGTGGGGAGAATTTTATTATGGTTAAACAAACTTATTTACATGACAAACACGTTGCATTAGGTGCAAAAATGGTAGATTTTGCGGGATGGCATATGCCAGTTCAGTACACATCAATTATCGAAGAACATAAAAATGTTCGTGAAAATATAGGTTTATTCGATGTTTCGCATATGGGTGAAGTTTTTGTAGTTGGTAAAGATGCAGTTGAGTTCTTAAATAAGATTGTTCCTCAAGATGTTTCTAAATTAACTGATGGTAAAGCTGTTTACTGTCAACTTCCAAATCTTCAAGGTGGTTTGATTGACGATTTAATTATTTACAAATTAAAAGATCAAACATATCTTGTTATATGTAATGCTTCAAGAGTTGATGAAGATATTAATTGGATGTCTATTAATCAAAGAGGTTATGATGTCCATTTAGATAATCAATCTCATAATTTATCTTTAATTGCGGTTCAAGGTCCAAAAGCTATTGATTTAATGCACAAATTGGGTTATACGGCTGATCAAGAATCTTTCACTATTATTGAAAGTAACTTACTAAACATCCCAATGTATATTTCAAGAACTGGTTATACAGGAGAAGATGGTTTTGAGTTGCTTGTTATTAACGAATATGCAGAATACCTATGGGATAAATTATTGGAAGAAGGTAAAGAATTTAATACTATGCCAATTGGTTTAGGAGCTCGTGATACATTAAGATTAGAGGCTGCATTACCTCTTTATGGTAATGATTTAGATGAGCAAACAACTCCTATAGAGGCTGGTTTGTCTTGGTCAGTTCCTAAGGATAAAGATGGCGAATATAATGGTAAAAAAGTTATAATGGGCCAAGTAGAAAATGGTACTGAGAAGAAACTTATTGGCATAAAAATGCTTGATAAATCAATAGCACGTCATGAATATGAAGTTTATTTTAATGGCGAAAAAGTGGGCGTTGTAACAAGTGGCGGTGTTTCACCAATGTTGAATGCTAACATTGCAATGGCATATGTAAAAAATATTAAAGAAATTTGCACCGGCGCTATTGTTCAAGTTATGATTAGAGAAAAATTACATGATGCAGAGGTTGTGAAAAGACCTTTTGTAGCAAAAAGAAATAAAGTTAAAAAGGAGAAATAAATGAGTATCACAGAAAAGATTTTATGCACAAAATCTCACGAATTCTTGTTAGAAGATGGTGTAAACTACATTGTTGGTTTAACTGATTATGCAATCGAACAACTTGGTGACATCGTATTTGTAGAATTACCAGAAGTTGGTACTGAATACAAGCAAGGTGAAACTTTTGCGACTATTGAATCAGTAAAAGCAGCTTCTGAAATCTATATGCCAGTTAGTGGTAAAATTGTTGAAGTTAATGAAGCAATCGTTGAAGCTCCAGAAACTTTAAACGAAGATTGCTATGAAAAAGGATGGTTGGTGAAAATTGAAAGAACTGGTGCTGATGCAGAGTTAGCAGAGTTATTAGATTACGCAGAATATAAAGAAGAATTGGAATAATGAATAATTTTTTAGTACATAAAGAAGAAGTAAAAAAAGAAATGTGCGCTGAAATTGGCGTGAATTGTGTTGAAGATTTGTTTAAACAAATCCCAGAAAAAGCTCGTATGAACTCTTTAGATTTGCAAGATGCTTTGAGTGAGCTTGAAACTCAACGCTATGTAAAATCATTGTCAAAAAAGAACAATACAGATTATATAAGCTTTTTAGGTGCTGGTTGTTACAATAAATTTGTACCAGCTTGTATTGCTCAAATCGCTCAAAGATTTGAGTTTAACACCGCTTATACTCCTTATCAGCCTGAGATTTCTCAAGGTACTCTTCAAGTGATGTATGAGTTCCAAACAATGATGTGTAGACTTACAGGTATGGATGTGGCAAATGCTACTGTATATGATGCTGCAACTGCCTGTGCTGAAGCTATACTGATGTCTGTGCGTATTAAAAAACAAAACAAAGTTCTTGTTTCAAACGCATTGAATCCTGAATATAAAAAAGTTATTGAAACATATACACAAGCAAATTCGATTGAAGTTGAATGGTTTGAGGAAATTCCAGCTAATACGGCTGAATATTCTTGTGTATTAATTCAAACTCCTAATTTCTATGGAGAAATTGAAGATATTAAACCTATTGAAACTTTATTGGTAATTTGTACTGATGTTTCAACACTTTCTATTTTAAAACCAGTAGAGTGTGATATTATGGTTGGTGATATTCAAACTCTAGGAATTCCGATGAGTTTTGGTGGTCCATCTGCTGGATTTATGGCTTGTAAAGATAAATATATGCGTCAACTTCCTGGACGTCTTGCTGGTAGAACGGTGGATGCTGATGGGGAACAAGCTTTTACACTTACTATTCAAACTCGTGAACAACATATTAAAAGAGAAAAAGCTACAAGTAATATTTGTTCAAACCAAGCGTTGATTGGACTTTGTGCTACGGTTTATTTGAGCGTTATGGGCGAAGATGGATTTAAACAAGCCGGATATTTATCAGCAAAACAAGCTCACAAATTATCAGAAAAATTAGCGGCTAAAGGAATAAAAACTTTAAACAAAAACTTCTTTAATGAATTTGTAATTGAAGTTGTTGATGCTGATAAAACTTTAGCGAAGCTTAAAGAAAACAATATCATTGGAGGTTTGAAACTAGATGGTAATAAAATTCTAGTTGCAACAACTGAAATGATTTCTGATAATGATATTGATTTATATGTAAATTCTTTATAAAAAATGGGCGATTAGCGCAGTTGGTAGCGCACCACATCGACATTGTGGGGGTCACGTGTTCGAGTCACGTATCGCCCATTTTTTAAATAGTATAATCAACGCCAAATTCTTCCAAAATCTGGTTGTATAACTCGTTGTTTTTTCGAGCTTCTTTCATTGTTAAATCCATTTTAATAGTGTGAGGATAACTTGCATCTTCAACTGGAATATTGTGTTTAATAACTCTTGTTATAAATTCATCATATAATTTATTAGCTCGCTCAATTGTTTCTTTACCTCCTAAGGATAAGTCGTACATAAGTTTAGATGCACGTGCTTTTAAATCTTCAAAAGGTGTTCTGGAATTTAGGATGCTTTTCATACAAATTGCAGCATTTGTTGTGTTGGAGTTGTCAGTCGTGAACCCTTTGTTAAAGTGAAATCTTACGGCTTGAGCTAAAGAATCTAAGTATATGTTTTTTACTTTATTTTCTTTCATGAGCATAACAGATAAAGCATGCAATAATCCTCCAATGCCACGTTCTCTTGCAAAAGGTGTAACTTCAATATCGACGCACTTTATCTGATCTTTTTCTCGGCGAAGCATGTCAGTTCCAAGCTCAAGATTTCTAGAATCTCTAATTGTGAACATCTCCATTTGTTCGTCAAAAGTAGCAACTAATCCATCTTTGAGTTGCATCTTTTGAGGAAACTTTAAAGGGTATCCATCATGAGTTTTAACTATTTTCCACACTGGCTTCATCGTATATGTATAAAAAAAGAACATAAAAAAAATTGCCTAACGGCAATTTGAATTGTAATATTTGTTAAAAAGGCGACACCCAGATTCGAACTGGGGGATAAAAGCTTTGCAGGCTTCTGCCTTACCACTTGGCCATGTCGCCATCCCTCGTTCCTCTATAATACGAAACACATAATTGAATGTCAATACTAATTATGAGGATAGTTTTCTACGTATAACATTCCTTCAAATTCGTCTTTGTATTTAATGATGTTAAAGTTATGCATGTTGCCACCAACTGGTGTTTGAGGGAATGTACTCTTTCTACCCAATAACGATAATACGGAATTTTTAACTTCTCCTCCTACATTGTATTCTCTTTCAGATAATTCATCTAAATATTTTCCAACGCACTTTATCAATGACTTTATTAGCTTGGTTACCGTTTTTACGGAACATTAAAAAAACATGTGTATTTATTTACTTTTGTTGTTCTCATAGTGTTATTTGCGATAAAACTTGTAAAAATAATTTTTGCTAGTTGTGCTTTATATAAAAATAGGAGAGCATTTGCGGCTCTCCTATTTTTAATATATTGATTTATTTTGTTATTTTACTGATTTTTGAGCTCTTGCAATTACGTTATCCTTACCAAGAATTTCTAAGATTGCAGTCATATCAGCACCACGAGTTCTGCCAGTTACAGCTCCTCTGATTGCCCACATTGTAGCTTTTGGTTTAATACCTTTTTCTTTGAATTCACCTCTGAAAGCTTCCAATTTTTCATGCAAGTTTTCTTCAGTCCATTCCCAGTTTTTAGCTTGTTCAACAAAAGCTTTTAGTACTTCTTGAGATTCTGGTAGATCAAGTACTGTTGATTGAACTTCTGGATCAATTTCAACATTTGTGCGACCAAAGAAGTATGGAACAGCTTCTGTAATATCTGATAATAATGTTAATGGTTCACGAGTAATTTCAACCATTTTTGTATATTGAGCATCAGTTAATTCAGTTAAGTCATACTGAGTCAAATATTTTTTAAGCATTTCTTTTAAAGTTTCGATTGGAAGCATTTTGATGTAGTGGCTATTCATCCATCTCAATTTGTCGTATTCAAAAATCGAGTTTGAAGATGAAATCTCACCGATTCTAAAGTCTTCAGCAATTTTTTCAACAGGTTTAACTTCTTCACCATCTGATGGTGCCCAACCCAATAACGCAACAAAGTTTACTAAAGCTTCTGTTAAATAACCTTGTTCAACAAAGTCAGAAACTGCAGTAGCACCGTGGCGTTTTGAAAGCTTACTTCTGTCAGGTGCTAAAATCATACCTAAGTGTCCAAATCTTGGAACTTCAAAGCCTAAAGCTTCAAAAATAAGTATTTGTTTATATGTATTTGAAATATGGTCTTCACCACGAATAACGTGAGTAATTTTCATTAAAGCATCATCAATTACAACCGCATAGTTGTAAGTTGGAGCGCCATTAGATTTCATAATTACGAAGTCACCGATTAGATCAGTATCCATGTGTAATTTGCCTTTTACAAGGTCTTCATATTCAAGGATTGAAGTTTCGTGAAAAGCTTTTTGTGCTTTTGCGATATTGAATCTGATTGCAGGCTTTCTGCCTTCAGCTCTTAATTGAGCTTTTTCTTCTTCTGTTAAATTTTCGCATTTTTTAGAATATACATATGCTTTTTTATTAGCAGTTGCTTCTTCTTTTTCTGCTTCCAATTCTTCTGGAGTACAGAAACATTCATAAGCAAAGCCTTTATCTAAAAGTTCTTGGATGAATTTTGGATAAATGTCAAATCTTTCTGATTGAGTGTAAGGGCCGTATTCGCCACCTACATCTGGGCCTTCATCCCAATTTAATCCTAAAGCTTTTAATGAATCAAAAATGTTGTCAACATATTCTTGAGATGTTCTTTCAGCGTCGGTATCTTCAATTCTTAATACGAATTTACCGTTATTTTTCTTCGCAAATAAATAATTAAAAAGTGCAGTTCTTGCAGTCCCAACGTGCAAATTACCACTTGGTGACGGTGCAATTCTAACTCTAACTTCTGTCATATTCTTACCTTCTTTCTATATTTCAGCACCCAAAGAATACCACAGACAAATTCCTATTTCAAGCTAGGACGTTTTTTTTTGTTACGCTATTTATTTACTCGTCTTTTTAAATTAAACTGGACTAATTTATTAATAACTCCTTGTGGTAAATGGGAAATTATTTCTGCAGCTTTTGCGTCAGTTCCGATAGTGTAAGATGGTTTTGGATTTCTCATTGAGTGAACTTTTGTTATAAGTTTCACAACTTCATTAACGTCTAACCCTTTTTCTTGGTTTTTGCGAGCATTTTTAACCATGAAGCTCATTTCTTTTTCATAGCCTTCACAGTTATTAATTGACTTTTCATTTATGTTAATTGATTTTTCCCATAAAGGAGTTGCAATTACGCCAGGTTTTATTGAAATTACTTTTATATTGCGTTTAGTTTCATTAACAAATGAGTTGAATAAAATATCTAAAGCTCGTTTAGAAGCACAATAAGGACCCACGAATGGGAATATTCCAAAGCTTGCCATTGAACTTATATTGATAACTTTTCCACCTTCTAACTGGTCTAAAAGACTTTGTGTAAAATCTAAGTGAGAAAAAGTGTTAACTTCAAATTGGTGACGAATTCTGTCAATTTCTAAATTTTCTATAACACCAGCAACCACACAACCAGCAACGTTTATTAAGGTATCAATTTTATCTGTTTGAGATTTTATATAAGCCGCTGCTTGACGAATAGAATCGCTATTTGTCATATCTATGTAAAAAGGAATTACACCCAAATCTTCCAAATTTTTTACGTGATCTTCATTTCTATAGCCAGCAAAAACTTTGTTATCTTTTGCAAAATATTTTAAAAGAGCATTTCCTATTCCAGATGTGGAACCTGTTATTACTATTGTTTTCATTTTTTCTCCCTATTGCATATAAGAACCGAATAATGGTAGATATAATGCTAATGCCAGTGTTAATACGATACTACCAATTACAATAAGCATTATCGGTTCAATTGCTTTGGTCATTGTATCAATAATATTATCTAATTTTTTATCAATATAGCTTGTCGCTTGCATTAACATGTCCCCCAATCTACCAGATTGTTCACCTGTTGCAATCATAAATAAAATCATTTTTGGCATAACTCGAGTTGTTCTCAATGCTGAAGATAAATGTTGCCCTTGTTGAACTTTACCAGTTGCTGCAATAACTCTTGTTTGTAAAATATAGTTGGTTAGAGTTAAGTTTGCCAAATATAAACATTCAACGATTGGTACACCCGCATCGTATGCAACTTGTAAAACAGCAATAAAGTTTGAAAAATCAGAAAACTGCATTAAATCAGAAAGAATTGGTACTTTCAATACTAATTCATCAATTTTGCGTTTACTAGGTTGCCATTTGAATAAAAATGATATGAAGAAACAAACGGCTGCTATACCGATAGGTACTAAATACCAATAAGTTCTAAGTGTCAAACCGGCTGCCATCAATGCTGCTGTAATCCCAGGAAGTTGTTTACCCATTGTATCAAACATATCAGAGAATACAGGGAATACAAACATTAACATTACAAGAACGATGATTACAGCCAAGACGATTACGAACATCGGATACATCAATGTACCAATAACTTTACCTTTAATAACAGCTTGTTTATTTAATAGTTCTAATAAACGTTCTAATGTTTTTTCTAATTCACCGGAATCTTCACCGGCTTTACACAAACCGATATAAATTTGTCCAAATTGCTCTGGGTATCGCGCAATTGTATCAGCAAATGTGCTACCGTTCATAATTTGACGTCGAAGCTCTTGCGCTACAAGTCTAAGTTTTAATTTAGCGGCATCATTTTCAATGAATAATAAAGATTCAATAATTGGAATACCTGATTGCGCCAAAATTTGTAATGTTGAAGTAAAGTCAATTTTATCTTGCAAGCCTAGCTTAGTCATCTTGCCCTTTTGTGTTAAAGGTGCATCTTTTTCAGCTGCAGCTTCCGCAAAATTCTTTTGTTGCTCAGCTTCAACTTTTGTAGGTATAAAACCTAATGCTCGAATATTTTCTCTTGCTTCTCGCAAGTTTGCAGCTTCGATTTTACCTTTTACAATATCTTTATTATTTCTTAGTGCTGTATAATTATATATTGCCATATTCTACCTACTATTCGCTTACAATACCCAATACACGAACAAATTCATCTATTGTGGTTAGACCGTTAACAATATGGTTATAACAAGATTGGTTCAATGTTGTCATACCATTTTGTACTGCAGCATCTTCAATTTCCAAATCGTGTGCACCTTGTGCAACTAATTTTTTAATTTCTTTTGTTATTTGCATGATTTCATACAAACCTAAACGGCCTTTATATCCAGAGAACTCACATTTATTACAACCTTTTGCTCTATATATAGGTGTTTTCATTAATTTTTGAATATTTTCTTCGCCTGTTACGATTTGTCGAGCTTCCTCGTAAGTTGCAAAATATTGTTCTTTGCATTCAGGACACAACGCTCTTACAAGACGTTGTGCAATAACACCTGATAATGTTGAAGATACTAGATAATCTTTTGCACCCATCTCAATTAAACGAGTAACTGTTGCTGCTGCTGAGTTTGTGTGGACAGTACTTAATACCAAGTGACCTGTTAGAGCTGCTGAAATCGCGATCTCTAGTGTTTCATAGTCACGAATTTCACCGACAAGGATAATGTCAGGGTCTTGTCTTAATATCGCACGCATACAAGATGCAAATGTAATACCAGCTTTGGCGTTAATTTGAGACTGGTTAATACCTTCAAGCTTAATTTCTATCGGATCCTCGATGGTTGTGATGTTTACGTGTTCATCATTCAAACTCTTTAACACGGAATAAAGTGTTGTTGTTTTACCAGAACCAGTTGGACCAGACGTTAGGATAATACCGTTTGGACAGCTAACCATGTCTTTAATTTTCAACAAATCAGATTCTGATGCTCCCACTAGATTGATATTTCTATCTGCAGCATTCAAACTTACTGCTGGAGCAAGCACACGGATAACCATTTTTTCCTTTGTACCAACAGGAAGTGTGTTAATACGGAAGTCGTACGAACCTTTTTTATATTTAATTGAGAAAGTACCGTCTTGAGGTCTTCTGTGCTCTGCAATATTCATTCTTGACATAACTTTGAAACGAGCAATTACAGAAGATTCTACTTTACTTGGAATTTCCAAAACTTTTTGCAACATACCGTCTTTTCTGTATCGGACAATATATCCCTCTAGACGAGGCTCTAAGTGAATATCTGAAACTTTGTTATCAATTGCGTTTGTAATAATTTGGTTAACAAATTTTGCAACAGACCCAGTTGAATCTTGAAGTTCTGCTTCTACTTGCTCCCATAGACCTTCCTCAACTTCAATTTCTGCAGCTTCTGTTTCAATTTGTGCAATGATTTTTTGGGTTTCTTTTTTCTGAGCACTAAAGAATGTATCCAATGAGTTTTGGAATTCATAGTGCGTCATCATTAATTGTTTTGGATTTTGACCTGTCAAATAAATAATTTCTTTTAATACGTCAGGTTTTACTGGAGTAATTACACCCAAAGTCAAAGTTTTACCGTCTGATGCAATTGGAATAATTTTGTTTGCTTTGATGAAATCTTCAGGCAAGATATTGATAAATTTTTCTTGTTTTGCCAGTTGATCATTGCTTACTAAATCAAAACCAGTTTGCATATGCAAAATCGATTTCAATTGGTCTAGTGAAATAAAGCCTAACTTAAATAAAGTTGAACCGATAGGCATTTTCTGACGTTTACTTTCAGCCAAAGCTTGCAATAATTGAACGTCTGTAATAAAACCTTTCTGAATCAACAATTCACCAAGTTTTACTTGTTTTTCTTCGTGACCTTCAAACTTATTAACAGTCGGATTATTACGCTTTAAACTTGAAATCAATTCTATCAAATCTGCATCAGGTACTTGAATAAATTTGATTTGATATGGAAAATGTTCTTTTAAAATTTTGTTAACTAAATCTTTATCAGAAGTTGAATTTACTGCAACAAATAAAAACTTGTCCTTTACACTAATAGGAACAAATTTATTTTGTTCCATTAGTGCATCTTCTATGTGGTTAAGTATTTCTTTATTAACGCTGTTTTTTAATCTATTGAGTAATTCATTCATTTTTTATTTTTTGGAATATTTTACAAAGTAGCTTCTTTTCTAACTGCATCTTCAGAGTCAACAATAATTTTTGGGGTGATCATAATAATCATCTCTTCTTTGCTTTTAGATGAAGTTGTTGAACGGAATAACATACCGATACCTGGAATGTCACCTAATACCGGAATTTTCTTGATTGTTTTTTGTTCGTCTTCACGAATCATACCACCGATTACAAGAGTTTCACCGTCTTTGATACGAACACTTTTTAATTCAAGATTTCTTCTTTGAAGCAAAGTTGCTTGAACATCTTGAGTGCCTGCAGCTGAAAGTGCTGTAACTTGGCTGGCAATTGTTGCATAATCAGGGTTTATGTCCATTGTTACGTATCCATCAGGACTGATGAATGGTGTAACTGTAACTTTAATACCGTTGTCATCACCGATTTCATAAGTTCTTTGAGTAGCTGCGCTTAATGAAGTTTCTAAAACTTGTGATGTTACTGTTTTTACATAATCTGAAGTTAAGTCGATTGTTGATTCTTGACCGTTTGTAATTAAAATACGTGGGTTTGCAACAACACGACCTTTTTTATTTTCAACCAAGTAGTTAACCATATAAGTTAAAGAGCTTGGTCCTGTGTATTTATTAACTGTATATTTTTCACCAGATTCTTGGCTTTCAATGTAGCCATATTGGTTGCCACTAAAGAAAATCGGATATGCTTGGTGGTTACCAGAAGTGCCGTCAGCATAGTTGAAAGTGAAGTTTTTGCTTAAGTACTGCCAAGTGTTTTGTAATGCTTTACTACCGCTTTCATTCAATTCAATAATTGAAAGTTCTAGGTATGCTTGAGGCTGTCTTCTGTCATTTTCTAGAATAAATTCGTTAATCATTTCAAGTTGTTGTTCAGAACCACCTAAAATACCAACTGTACCTTGTTGAGTGAAGTAAGAAATAATCAAGCTTTGGAAAGGCATTGATGCGATTGAACCAGATGAATTGCCTCCAACTTTACAAGCAACTTCGCCACCGCCCATTTCTATATCACTAGCAGCACCAGTCATTACACCAGAAATACTAGCAGCGCCACCAGTTGAGCCTGATGTTGCTGGAATAAGCATATCACATACTAATTTAGCCATTAATTCTGGCGTTGTGTGATTTACTTTGATTGATTTAGAAAGTGGTTTTCTGTCAAATTTCTCAACTATTTTTTGAGCAATAGCTACGTCATTTTTTGTACCAAAAATTAACAATTCATTGGTCATAGGGTTAACTGTAACTATTTCTGAGCTAGATAAGCCAGGTTTTTTCATTGAGAAAATATTTTTATTTAGAAAATCTGCCATTGCAGTTGCGTCAATGTATTTTACAGGGATCATTGTAATTTCTTGCTTAGCTGCTGATACTTCTGTTCCTGCTGCTGAAACGATTAAAGTGTTGTCTTCCACAACGTAAGTTAATCCTGCAATGCTCATTACAAGTTCAAATGCAGAATTTAAAGGCACATCAACTAAATCTAAGGTTACATTCCCAGAAACGCTTGGATCGAAAATAATATTCATTCCTGCTTGATCAGCGAACATTCTTAGAACCTGAATAACGTCAGATTCTCTAAGACTCAAGCTAACAGGAGTATTTGTTTCAGTGATAACAACATCGGCTTTTAGTTTAACTGTATCAACAGCTGGAATAGTTCTTATTTCAGGTTTAACTGTTTCTGTTGCTAAAACTGATAATGCAGTGTTTGAACACGCAAACACTGTCAACATCAAACTTGTAATAATTTTTTGTGAAAGTTTATTTTTCATATCTGCACCTTTATTTTCTTGATCCACCAAATTTATTTTCTAAATCGTAAACATTGTTATGATTAACAGAAGCGTCGGTTATCATTTCACCGACTCTTGCTTTGTGTATATTTGCACCAAGCTGAACCGTTACCATATCTTTATCAATAGAAAGTACTCTGTAATTATTTATGTAATCTCCAGATCTAACCAAGTAGTCTTCTCCTTCAATATTCAAGATTGCTGAAGGATTGTTAGGTTGGTACATAATACCAGAAACTTTAGTTGTCATAACTTTTGCTGCTTCAGCTTCATCTGTAGCAATGGTTTCTGGAGGAGCCATCAATTCAAAGCCATATTTCCTTAAATCTGTAAAAGATTCGCTAGATGGTAAAAATGGATTAGAACGTCCAAGTTCTTCAACGTTTAATGAAACCATTCTTACATCAGATTGATCAATAACATCAACCTCTATTTCTTCTTGTTTAGGTGGTTCTGGGTTTATTGATTTAGATTCTTCAACAGTAGGTTTTATTTCCGGAGCTTTTTTTGCCGCAGTTTTACTTGCTAATGCTGAAGGAACATCTTTTTTGGCTTTTACTTCTGTTTTAGGCATAAACGCATAGCTTGCACCTGCAATAATTGCTACGCATATTATTAACAGAAAGACTTTTTTGCCATTCGGACTAAATATTTCATCCAGTTTTTTATTTATACTATCCAACGTACTTTCCTGCTCTCTTTTTTGTGATACTTCTTCATTATAAGAATTATAATAGAATTTTGTTTATAGTGTATCAGTTATTTAATGTATTTAATTAGTTTTTTAATTCAAATACACATACTTCAACACAATTATTTTATCACATAAGATTTTCAAGGGCAAGAAAGCAAAAAACGTTAATATTTATTGAAAATTATTAGTGATTGTATGGATATATTCAAGAATTTGAGCAAAATATTTCAAGTCAGCTTTGCCGTTAAGAATCATATCAGCTTCTTTTCTGTGAGGTTTAACGTATTTTTCACCGGCTTCAGCAATGTATGACCAATGTTTTAATGCATTTTCTAAATCTTGGTTACGTTCTTCTACAGCTCTATCAATAAACCATTTTTTTCTTATTTCATCATCAGTTTCTACATAAATCTTTATATCAAAAACGTTCTTGACTTCGTCAAACATTGTTGCAATACCTTCAACAATTATTATTTTGGAAGAGGCAACATCAATTGCTTTCGGCATTGATACTCCGGTGCCATTTGGAAGATACATAGGGCATTTAATATCTAAACCGTCGGCTAGATCTTCTAAATCATTTTTTAGCACGTCTAATTGAAAACTTGTTGGAGCATCAACATCGTATCCGCTATCACGAAGGTTATCAAAAGTTCCATATTTTGCAATCAATGCAGAAATATCATTAAAGTAATTATCTGTACTTAAAATGGTTACAGGCATTGCTAGTTGTTCAATAACTTTTGCAATTTCTCTACAAATTGTAGATTTTCCAGCTGCCGATTCCCCAGTAATGCTGATTAGAAATCTTTTATCAGGATTATTTATTAATCGTTTAGAAAAATGCGAAATAAAGTCAGGCTTAATTTCTCTGAAAATTGGCATCGGATACTTCTTATCAAACGCTATAATTTGCTTGAATTTAGTTTGTAAATAAAACGCCAAAAGCTCTCGACCTGTCTTTGAATTGAAATCAGGTTTTAAAATCTTGTCTTGACAAGATAATTCTTTTTCAATAAGTCCTTGCATTTTTTCTTCCATAGGGTTATGAAAAACATAATACACAAAAAAAATATTTTTTGCTAGTCTAAAATTTTATTAAATACCAACACTCAAACCAGCACACAAATTAATCGATTGGCCTGTAATACCTTTTGCATCTTCAGATATTAAATATTTAACTAATTTTGCAACTTCAACAGGTTTTACAAAACGTCTTTGAGGAATAGTTTCAATAATTTCATCTTTGAAAAATTCAGAAAGTTCTGCAGAATTTATTCCCATGTCGGTATCTACCCATCCAGGGTTTACAGTATTAACAGTAATATTATATTGTGCTAATTCCAAAGCTAAGGCTCTAGTCAACCCTACCATGCCAGCTTTTGTTGCAGAATAAAGGCTTGCATTTGCTTCACCCATAACGCCAGAGATAGAACCAATGTTTACAACTCGGCCCCATTTTTTCCCTTTCATATTAACACTAGCTTTTGCAATTAATTTAACAGGCGCTATTACATTGACTGCGAAAATTCGTTCAATCTGTTCGTCGGTCATTTTATCAATGCCGCCATAAACATATTCACCAGCATTGTTGATTAATATGTCGATTTTTTTGTCAGCAATAAAGCTTTCTAAAATCTCAACATCTTTTGCTAAATCACAAACGCAATAATTTTTATATTCTCTTAATGCTTCAACGTTACGACCTGTAGCATAAACATTCCCAACAGATTGTAATTCTTCTGCAATTGCTTTACCTATACCTTTTGTTGCTCCAGTAACGAGAATATTAACCATTTTCATGCTCCTTCATAAATTCCTGCACAATGTATGATGCCATATAAATTCCAGCAACACAAGCTACAAATGGTGTAGATGAAGGTAAAATTTTAGTAAACTCGATTGCTTCACCTGATTTGGTTGTAACTCGCTCTACTTCTGAAATTTTCTCTTGCACGGTGGGTTTTTCTTTGCTAGCAACAACCGTAATTCCTGTTTCTATAGCTCGTTTTTTTAATTGATAAATTATATTAGAAACAAATGGAGCTTTTTTATCCTCTATGTTTGAAATATCGCAAATATAAAGTTGTGTAGGATCCATTCGATTGCCTGCACCCATAGAACTGACAACAGGAATATTATTTTTTACACAATTTTCAAGCAACGAAATCTTGGAACGCATTGTGTCAATCGCGTCAGCAACGAAATCTGCTTTTATGATTTCATTAGTATAAAAATTATCAATAATATTTAATTTAATATATGGATTGATATCTTTTAAACGTGCTTCAAAAAGTTCTGTTTTTTTTTGGCCAACAGTAGAATTTAAAGCAATAATTTGTCTATTAATATTAGTTGTTGATACTGTGTCAAAATCAACAAGTGTTAATTCTCCAACGCCAGTTCTTGCTAAAGCTTCAGCGCAATGACCTCCGACACCTCCAAGACCAAAAACCGCAACGTGTTTTTCTTTTAGTGCTTTTTGAAATTCAGCACCCCAAAATAACTCATTGCGGGAAAATATTTCTAATTTTTTCATCTATTTAATAATACCATATCCTAATAAGAATGTGCAGATAATAAATGTTGCTGCCACAATACCTGTAACTTTATTCAAACCTTTTTCTGCGCTTTTTTGAGAGCTGAATAGGTGTGATGCTCCACCAATACCTGCAATTCCATCACCTTTTGGTGAATGCATAAGTATTAATATTATTAAAAACAATGCTGATATAATTTGGATAGCCCAAACGCATGTTACCATTATTTTTTCTCCTTTTTCTTAGAAATGAAGTGTGCACGTTTTGAATTTAACTTAATATTTTCAAACGTATATAATCTAGCTGGTCTTTTTGAAGATGATTTTGTATATTCATCAAGTTCAATTAAACCATCTGTTACTAAAGCTTTTTTTCTAAAATTACGCTTGTCTAATTTTTTGGTCATTATTAACTCATAGGCCTTTTGCATTTCAGTAAGCGTGAATTTTTCATTTAATAATTGATAAGCTACAGGACAAAGTTCTAATCTTTCACGAGTACGTTTTAATGAGTATTCGATAATCTCTTTGTGGTCGAATGCTAAAGCTGGTAAATCAGAAACTTTGTGCCAACCAAGTTCATCAGTTGTTGCAATGTTCAAGTCTTCGGATCTAACAAGTGCGAAATAAGCACAAGTTATAACTCTTGCATTAGGGTGACGAAGTGGATCACCGAAAGTATACAACTGTTCCAAATAAATATTATCTACATTTGTACGTTCTTTCAAAACTCTCAATGCCGCTTGATCTAGGTTTTCAGAAAGTCTGACATAACCGCCCGGAATTGCCCATTTGTCTTTAAATGGTTCGTTTAGACGCTTAACTAAAAGCACCTGTAACGAGTCATTTTTTAAAGTTAAAATAACTACGTCGACTGTAATTTCGTGTGTTTTTGTCTCATTAAACATAATAATCTCTGTCCCTCAAAGAACATCATATAACAAACAAATTCTATAACCTTAATTTAGATAAAATAATTATTAACATATATTAACAATCAAGGCAACTTTTTATGTAAAAAATACTTTATATAAATACGGGGAATTGGGGATAATTATGTTCAATTATGGCGGATATTTTAATAATCCATTTGCAATGAATAATTTTTCATTCATGCCTAATTATTCATACAATTTTTTACCGTTAAATTTTTCAGCATTGAATTTTTCATCTTATAACACAACATTACCATTCACTCCTAGCTTTTACTCAGGCAATTATAACATTGGAAGTGTATGGAACAATAGTTATGCATTTAATCCTACAAGATTTTCAACACCTAGTTTTGCAGGATTTTCTCCAACTCCAACATTGTCAGGATTATCAACTTACAGAAGTTATAATTCTTCTTATAGCAATGGTGGCCTTTTTAGTTTTTTAAACAATTCCTCAATTAGAACATTTGGCGCAACAAGAAGTGTAAGCGCCGCAAGTATCACAAGTACAACAAGTACCTCAGTAAGAAGTGAAGGTCCGTACAGAAGAGCGTCTTTAAGTGTATCAGCACAAGGATTGGGTCCTGAATTTTTGGCAAAAGTTAAACAAATAGCACAGCGCATTAACTGTGATTACAGAGATCTTTTAGGTGTTATGAATTCAGAATCAGGACTTAATTCAACAGCTGTAAACAAAAATGGTGGAGCAACTGGTTTAATTCAGTTTATGCCTGCCACAGCAAAAGGAATGGGAACAACAACAGCAGCATTAAAAGCAATGACACCTCTTCAACAATTAGATTATGTTGAAAAATTCTTGGTTCAAAATAAAAAATCTGCCGGATTTGCTGATTCTGCAAGATTGTCAGGTGGCGATCTTTATTCATTAGTATTTTTACCAGGTAGAGCAAAACGAGAAATTTTAACCTCAAGGGGTGAAAAATATTATAAACATAATAAAGGTTTAGATTTGAATGGTGATGGCAACATTACCAAAAGCGAACTTGATCAAAGAGTTGCAAGCAAATGTGTAAATGAATCAATCTTCGCATAAATAATTATTACAAATCTAAATATTTCGTTGCTAGAAAAATCTTTTTCGTGTAATGTCATGTTTATTAACCATGATGGAAGGGAAAAGGATGGATAAGGGATATATTGAAAACGGTTTTATCGTTGACTTAAGCAACGCTAGAAAGACTTCTGAAATTATTTATGAATTGGCGAGAATTCTTGATATTCCAGAAGCTCAAAATAAGCAAGTATGTTTAAAACTTGGTGGTGTAGCTCTTTCACAAACAGAATTAACAAGTATTAAAGCTCTTGTTGAGTCTATGGAGTCTGAAATTGAATTTATTAGTTCAACATCAGAAGAAACTATTGATGCGGCAAAATCTTTAGAAATAGAAATTTCTGAATTAGAAAATGTTGTAGAAGCTCCAGATTTTTCGATGGAAGTTCAAGTAAGTCCAGAAGTTGAAAATGCGTTGGATAAAATTTTTGGCGACAATGATTTTGAAGCTGAAGAAGAAAAAGAAGTTAAAGAAGTTGAAGAAACTCATTTTGAAATTGAAGAAGAAGAAACTGAAGAAATCTTGGCAATGAGAGGTGAGGCTGAAAAACTTCCTACATTATATTTGAAGAAAACAATACGTTCAGGACAAAGCATTACTTCTGATGGTAATTTATTTATCATGGGAGATGTAAACCCAGGAGCTGAAGTTATCGCAAAAGGCGATATTACAGTTTGGGGTATTTTAGGCGGAATTGCTCATGCTGGTAGTGAAGGTAATTCACAAGCAAGAATTCGTGCTTTAAAAATGAACGCTATTCAACTAAGAATTGCAGATGTATTTGCAAGAAGACCTGACGGAGCGAATACTCCATTTGTTCAAAAAACAAATGAGTTTGTTCCAGAAGAAGCAAGAGTATTTAAAAAGAACATTATTATAAACAAATTATTAGAGAACTAAGGAGAAATACATGAGCGGTAGAGTTATCGTAATCACATCCGGTAAAGGCGGTGTAGGTAAGACAACTACCAACGCAAACATCGGTACAGCACTAGCAAAAGCTGGTAATAAAGTCGTTATGATAGACACAGATTTAGGTCTGCGTAACCTTGACTTATTACTAGGTTTAGAAAACAGAATTGTTTACACAATAGTTGACGTTGTAGAAGAACGTTGCAAACTTAAACAAGCATTAGTAAAAGACAAAAAAAATCCAAATCTTTGTTTGTTAGCGGCAGCTCAAACAAGAGATAAAACTGCAGTGACAGAAGAACAATTAAAAGATATTTGTGAAAAGCTTAAAAAAGATTTTGACTTTATCTTAGTTGATTGTCCTGCTGGTATCGAGCAAGGTTTCCAGAACGCAGTTGCAGGTGCAACAGAAGCAATTGTTGTTACAACTCCAGAAATGTCAGCAGTTCGTGATGCTGATAGAATTATTGGACTTTTGGAAGCAAAAGAAGAAATTCAATCGTATAAACTATTATTAAATAGAGTTCGTCCAAACCTTATTAAATCAAATGACATGATGAGTGTTGAAGACGTTGTAGAAATTCTTTCAGCTGACTTGATTGGTATAATTCCTGAAGACACAGGTATTATTACTTCAACCAACAAAGGTGAACCTATCGTTAATGATGAAAAATCACTTGCAGGACGTGCTTATATGAACGTTGCAAGAAGAATTATTGGCGAAGATGTTGAATTCTTAAACTTGGAAGAAGAAACAAGTGTGGTGGCAAAAGTTAAAAAATTCTTCAAAGGTTTAGTTGGTAAGGAGAAGTAAGATGAGAGATAATATTTTTACGGAATTATATAATAAATTATTAGGCTTCTTCCGCCAAGCTGAAGAAGAAGAAAGCGCAAAAGACGTTGCTTGTAACAGGCTTCGTGTAGTTTTAATGCAAGACAGAACAAATTTAACTCCACAAATCTTAGAAAGAATGCGTGGAGAATTGGTTGAACTTCTTTCTAAATATTTAGAAATGGATAAAGAAGCATTAGAACTTAACCTTGAACAAGAAGGTGACCAAATGGCTTTGATGCTTTCAATTCCCGTAATTAGAGCTAAAGACGAAGAAGAAATTGAACAAGCTTTAGCAGAAGAAGAAGCTAAAAAAGCAGAAGAAACCGCGAAAGAAGATTCAGAAGCAGTTGAAGAAGTTGAAGAGACTGAAGATGGTTCAGAAGAAGTTACCGAAGAAGCAGAAGATGTTGAAGAAGAAAAACCTGTAAAAGAATTTCCAAACAAAGAAATCTGTGGTGACTGCAAAGAATGTGAATTCTCAGACGACATCGAATGCGAAAAGAAAAATTTAACAAAGAAAATTAAAAAATAGAAAATTATTTTTTTAACAAAAAGACGAGCAAAGCTCGTCTTTTTGTTTATTTATCAATCCAACCAGTTTTATCGTACAATTTGCCTTATGCAGGTGGATTCAATAGCTCAGATATATTTGGATATTTTTCTCTGGTTTCTGTTGATGTTGTTCCATTAGGATATGTGATTGTTATATTCCACGGATCTGTGTCAGTGCGATTAGATAGATTAATCGTTGTGCCATTATTGTATTTTACTAGCTCATAAAAAGCATCATTTTCATCGGATTGATGACCAGTTATTGTATAATTAGGATAAATACGGATATATTTAGAATAGTCCAATGAGGACAACATAATCGGTTCTTTGTCCTTTAGGGTGGCTGTAAAAGTGTTGCCTTGTGCATCTTTCAACACGACTTTGCCATCAATTTGAGCTCCAAAATCAGACTCTGCCGTGTATTGAACGCCGTTTAATTCGATTGTCTGACCTTGTTTTAATGCTGTCAACTGTTGTCCTGCTGCTTCAACATCAAATGTTGGTGTTAAGCTATTGGCAATATTCTTAACCTCATTTTCATTAATAATTTTTTCCATCTTTTTTAAATACAATCTGTTCAATACCATTAGAGTTGACATATTGAACAGAAACACCTTTGCTAGCTAATCCATCAAAAGTTACATTAGAATTGTTGAACCTTTTTACAAGTTCGTTATTAATTGCAGTTTCAGTTTTGAAGTTTTTACTTCCCGCAACATCGATTAATCTGTCACCTTTAGCATAAGTTCCATCCTCTTGTAAAACCATCGCAAATCTTTGAGTTTTGCCGTTAGCGTCTTTTTCTGTAAAAGTCGGAACATCTTTTTGATTGTCAACCATTTTAGGGTCTACTTCAGCACCATTAGGAATTGTATCACCTACAGCATAAAATTCGTTTTTAGCCCAACCTCTATCATTTGACACAAGTCGATGCCCAAGAGATTGCCCACCTGTATTTTTATCAGTAACGACTTCGTGATATGTAACAGTTCCATCATCGTGTTTAACTCTAAGAACTTGCTCTTTAGACCCTGCTTCACCGACATTTATAATATCACGACTTGAAATCTTACTATCGTCAAAAATTTCAGTTAAGTCGGTTATTACAGTTGCAGGAATTTCAATTTCTTCAAGAACAGGTACTTCTTCTTTAATTTCCGGTAGAACAACAGGATCAGCATCTTCTTCAATAACAGGATTAGAACCTCCTTGATCCACAGGAACTTCAGATTGAGGATCTGTAGATTCTTGGGTAACAATTTCATAACCAGCGGCTACTGCTAATGCTTTCATTTCTTCAGCATTATATGTAAACTCTTGTCCAACACGCATTGTAGTATAATTTGTCGCACGATTAGTGTCTTTGTGCATTTTATTCAAAACTGCATACAAATTTTGTGCCTCTTCTTTTGTTAAGCCATTATTATCTTTATCTGTAATTATACCCTTTTGGACCATCTCATCAAAAATAGCCTTTAATTCAAAAGTAATACCGCTGCTTCTTGCTCCTCGATTTTGTAATTTGATTTGGTAACCGTTTTGAAATGCTCCGTTAATATCATTTACGCTCATGGTATGGTCCTCTCTTCTATAACTCTTATAAATATAAACTTTTATATTTGTATGCAAATTCAAAGAAAAAAGATTTTTTTACAAAAGTTTACAAAAATGGCGTATTTTTGTTACGAAATTTAAACAAAATGCAAAAATCATTGTTGACACTGAAGTATGTTTGTTTTACGATTGCTATGCTTGGAAAATAGCCGAAATATATAGCCATTTTCAGGCAAATAGCAGACCCCGCAAGGGTTTTCTGTACGTGTAACACATAAAAAGAAAAAGGAATGCACATGGCAAGTAGTACTAAAAGACAAAGAATCAGAGTTTGTTTGAAAGCTTACGATCACAAACTTATTGACGTATCATCAGACAAAATCGTAGAAACAGCAAAAAGAACTGACGCTAAAGTAGCTGGCCCTATTCCTTTACCTACAAAAAGACGTATATATTGCGTTCTTCGTTCACCACACGTTGATAAAAAATCTCGTGAACACTTTGAATTGAGAACACACAAACGTATTATCGATATATACGAACCAACTCAACAGACAACTGAAGAGTTAAGCAGATTAGATTTACCTGCTGGTGTAGATATTGAAGTAAAACTTTAATCACTGGCAAAACATTGAAAATTTAATAGCATTATGCATAATAATGTGAACTGCGGCCATCCAAAGCGATGGGGTGACGAAAGTCACAGAGGTGAAAGCCCTCAAAAGGTAAAGTTAGAGACACAAACGTAGCGCTCGCAAGAGAAAGATGCAACTCCGAAATGGGGCAGAGTACTGTCTGCACCAAGTAGGACGAGCAGGAAAGGTAAAAATATGACACTAGGTGTAATAGGAAAAAAAGTCGGAATGACTCAAATCTTCGATGAACAAGGTTTGGCAATCCCTGTAACTGTTATCAAAGTTGACGAAACTGTTGTAACTCAAGTTAAAACAGTTGAAACTGATGGTTACAATGCTATCCAAGTTGGTACAATCGCAGCTAAAGAAAAACACTTAACTAAAGCTGAATTGGGTCACTTCAAAAAGAACAGTTTGAACAACTACAGACACTTACAAGAATTCAAAGTCGACAACCCTCAAGATTATAAAGTTGGCGACAAAATCGAATTGTCAGTGTTAGATAATGTAGAAAAAGTTGACGTAACCGGTAAATCAATTGGTAAAGGTTTCCAAGGTACAGTAAAAAGATGGAACTTTGGTAGAGGACCAATGGGTCACGGTTCTAAAAACCACAGAGAACCAGGTTCAATCGGTGCTGGTACAACTCCAAGCCGTGTTATCAAAGGCAAAAGAATGGCTGGTAACATGGGTAACGAAAGAGTTACAATCTCTAAATTAAAATTAGTTAGAGTTGACGCAGCTAACAACTTAATCTTAGTTAAAGGTTCAGTTCCAGGTTGCGAAGGCAGATTGGTAACTATCGTTCCAACAAGAACAAAATGGAACTAATTATTTAAAAGACAAGGAAAAGTCATAAAAACCGGCTGGTCTTGCCAGATAAAGCTAGAGCAAGCGGTAAGCAGTCTTAAACGGTAGATACAAAGATAAAGGAAAAATAAAATGTCAAAAGAAATATTAAGCACAAACGGAGAAAAATTAGGCGAAATTACATTGAGCAAAGAAGTGTTCGGTGTAGAACCTAATTTACACGTAATGCACTTAGCATTAAGAAGACAATTAAACAACGCTCGCCAAGGTTCAGCATGTGCTAAAACAAGAGCTGAAGTAGCTGGCGGCGGAAGAAAACCTTGGAAACAAAAAGGAACAGGTCGTGCTAGAGCTGGTTCTTTACGTTCTCCATTATTCGCTGGTGGTGGTGTAGTATTCGGACCAAAACCAAGAGATTATGGTTTCTCAATGCCACAAAAAGCAAGAAAACTTGCGTTGAAATCAGCACTTTCTTCAAAAGAAGGTCAATTAGTTGTTGTTAAAGATTTTTCAACAATCGCTGAACCAAAAACAAAATTAATGGTTAGCGCATTAAAATCATTAAATGTTACAGGTAAAACATTAATTATCGCTGACGTTAAAGCTGATGAAAACAAAAATCTTGAATTATCAGCAAGAAACATCCCAAGCGTAAAAATTATTTTACCTTCAAACTTAAACGTTAAAGATTTGTTAGAAGCTGATTTTGTTGTAATGACTGAATCTGCAGTAAATGATATAACAGAAAGGTTACAATAATGGCAAGATCAAATACAGAAAAATTATATGATGTAATCAAAAAACCATTGATTACCGAAAAATCAGTAGGTGCAACAACTTTAGGTCAATATACTTTTGAAGTAAATAAAGATGCTACAAAAGTTGAAATTGCACAAGCAGTTGAATTAGCTTTTCCAGGAAGAAAAGTGAAAAAAGTAAGAACAGTTTATATGCCATCTCACGCAAAAAGAATGGGTTATAAATTGGGTAGAACAGACAGCTCTAAAAAAGCAATCGTTACAATCGAAGGCGATCCAATCGAAGAATTAATCGGAGCATAGTCTGACGGGGCGTAAGGCACAAGTCCCATAGAAAGTACAAAGCCAAAAAGGAGAAAATAAAAAATGGCAACTAGAAAAATTAATCCAACATCTCCGGGACAAAGAGGAATGATTAAAAGTGACTTCCAAGAAGTTACAACATCAACTCCAGAAAAATCATTGTTAAAATCATTGAAAAAAACAGCCGGAAGAAATAATACAGGTAGAATTACATGTCGTCACAAAGGTGGCGGTGTAAAAAAAGCATACCGTGTAATCGACTTCAAACGTGAAAAATTTGGCGTACCAGCAACAGTTAAAACTATTGAGTACGATCCAAACAGAAACGTTAGAATTTCATTAGTATTCTACGCTGATGGTGAAAAAAGATATATCTTGACACCAGAAGGTTTAAACGTAGGTGACGTAATTGTATCAGGTCCTGAAGCACCTGTACAAGTAGGTAACGCTATTCCATTAGAACTAATGCCTTTAGGTACAATCGTTCACAACATCGAATTGATCCCTGGACGCGGTGGTAAAATGGTTAGATCAGCTGGTAACGCTGCTCAAGTAATGGCAAAAGAAGGCAATTACGTAACTATTAAATTACCTTCAGGCGAAATGAGAATGGTAAGAAAAGAATGTATGGCAACAGTTGGTACACTAGGTAACTCTGAATTCAAAAACTTGAAAATCGGTAAAGCTGGTAGAAAACGTTATATGGGTATCAGACCAACTGTACGTGGTGTAACAATGAACCCTTGTGATCACCCACACGGTGGTGGTGAAGGTAAAACCGGTCCTGGTGGACACCCTAAAACACCTTGGGGTAAACCAGCATTGGGTTACAAAACTAGAAAAACTAATAAAGCTTCTGATAAATTAATCGTTAGAAGAAGAAAAAAATAAGGCGTAAGCCGGTGTGAAGTGTCAGTCTCGATTTGCGAAAGCAAATCGAACAGGACACGGAACATTACGAAACAAACAAAATCACAAAATTAATAAAGCAGAAATTAATGGCACCTTCATTAAAAAAAAGTCCATATGTAGAAAAAGCTCTACAAACAAAAATCGAAAAAATGAATGCAAACTCTGAACATAAAGTTATCAAAACTTGGTCAAGAGCTTCAATGATTATTCCTGATATGTTAGGACACACCATTGCCGTTCACAACGGAAAAACTCACGTACCAGTTTATGTAACAGAACAAATGATTGGACACAAATTAGGTGAGTTTGCACCAACAAGAATGTACAAAGGACACGCAGGTTCTGATAAGACTGCTAAAAGAAAATAAGGAAGTTAAAAATGGAAGCAAAATCAAGACAAACAGATATTAAAATGACAGCAAGAAAACTTCGTCGTGTAATCAATGAAGTTAGAGGCAAAGCTGTTAAAGATGCTCAAGATATGTTACGTTTTATGCCTTACTTTGCTGCAAGAGTGGTTGAAAAGAACTTGACAGCCGCTGTAGCAAACGCACAAGAACAGTTCGGTGTAGGCGCTGAATCATTAAAAATTTCAGAAATCTATGCAGATGAAAGCGTTTCATACAAAAGAGGAAAACCAAGAGCACAAGGTCGAATTTACAAAAGGTTGAAAAGAACTTCACACCTTACCTTAAAAGTTAGTGATAATAAGTAATAAAGGAATCAAAAATGGGACAAAAAACACATCCAACCGGATTTAGAGTAGGTATTATTCAACCTTGGGTAAGCACATGGTTTGCAAAGGTTAAAGAATACGGTGAATTCGTAGCAGAAGATGCTAAAATCAGAAAATTCATAAAGAAAAAACTATATGCAGCTGGCGTTTCAAAAATTTTGATCGCTAGAAAAGCACAAAACACAACAATCACTGTTGTAACAGCAAAACCTGGTATAGTAGTTGGTCGTGGTGGTCAAGGTATCGAAGAACTTAAACAAGAAACAGGTAAATATCTTGGCAAACCAGTTATTATCAACGTAGTTGAAGTAGCTAGAATTGATGCAGATGCTCAATTAGTTTCTGAAGCAATTGCACAACAACTTGAAAAACGTGTAGCTTTTAGACGTGCAATGAAACAAGCAATGCAAAGAACAATGAGATCAGGCGTTCAAGGTATCAAAGTTATGATATCAGGTCGTTTAGGTGGTGCTGAAATCGCTCGTTCAGAATGGGCTAAAGAAGGCAGAATTCCACTTCAAACATTAAGAGCAGACGTAGATTACGGTTTTGCAGAAGCTGATACAATCATGGGTAAAATTGGTGTTAAAGTTTGGATTTTCAAAGGCAACTTAATGCCAGGCGAAAAAGCTGACCAAAACATCAAAACAAAAAGCGGCAAAGGCGAAGAAAAAGGTATGAGACGCCCAAGACGCAAAGCAGTAGAAACTGAAAATTAATAGGAGCAAATAATAATGTTACAGCCTAAAAAAACAAAATACCGCAAAATGATGAAAGGCAGAATGAAAGGTACTGAAACAAGAGGTACAAAACTTGAATTCGGTAGCTATGCACTTCAAGCCGTAGAACCTGGCTGGATTACCAGCAGACAAATCGAGGCAGCACGTCGTGCAATGACTCGTGAAATCAAACGTGGCGGTAACGTTTGGATTAAAATATTCCCAGATAAACCAATCACAGCAAAACCTGCTGAAACTCGTATGGGTTCAGGTAAAGGTAACTTGGAATACTGGGTAGCGGTTGTTAAACCAAACAGAATTCTATTCGAACTTGAATATTTTGATAGAGATACAGCAGTTCACGCTTTAGAACTTGCAGCTCAAAAACTTCCTATCAAAGTTAAAGTAGTAGAAAAAGCAAAATTAGAAGCTTAAGAAATAAGGAAATAATAAAATGAAATTAAGTGAAATGCGTGAAAAAACAGTTGCTGAACTACAAGAATTAATTGTAGGTTGGAAGAAAGATTTGTTTAACTACAGATTACAACTTTCAACTCACAAATTAGAAAACACAGCGTTGATTTCTAAAACAAAAACATTGGTAGCTCAAGCAAAAACAGTTATAAAAGAAAAAGAGGTTCAAAATGCCTAAAAAAGAAAAACAAGGAACAGTGGTAAGCAACAAAATGGACAAAACTGTAGTTGTTAAAGTTGCATCATACGATCCACACCCAAAATACAAAAAAATCATCGAATCTAACAAAAACTACAAAGCACACGATGCAAACAATGTTTGTAACGAAGGTGATGTAGTAAGAATCGTTGAATCAAAACCTATTTCTGGTGACAAACGTTGGGTTGTTGCAGAAGTAGTAGAAAAAGCTAGATAGTAACTAGCGAATCCTGAAGCCGTAGAGACTTCTAAGGCTTCAGGAAAGACAACATTACCAGAGAGTAATGAGAGGTCAATAGTAAAACTTAAACAAAGGAAAACAGAAAAATGATACAACAAGAAACTAGATTAGAAGTAGCAGATAACACAGGTGCAAAAGAATTATTGTGTATTCGTGTTATGGGCAGCTCAAACAAAAAATTTGCAGCAGTAGGTGATGAAATCGTAGCATCTGTAAAAGACGCAACACCTAACATGGCTGTAAAAAAAGGTGAAGTTGTAAAAGCTGTTGTAGTAAGAACAAAAGCTGATATCAAACGTAATGATGGTTCAGTAATTCGTTTTGACGACAATGCTGCAGTAATTATCAATAATGATGGAAATCCAAAAGGTACACGTGTATTTGGACCTGTTGCTCGTGAATTAAGAGAAAAGAATTTTATGAAGATTATTTCTCTTGCTCCAGAAGTAATATAATAAGAAATAGGAATATAGGAAAATGGCTAAATCTACAAATAAAAAACTTCATACAAAAGTAGGTGACCGCGTTATCGTTATTTCTGGTAAAGATAAAGGTAAACAAGGAAACGTTAAAGAAGTTGATTTAACAAAAGGTACAGTTTTAGTTGATGGCGTAAATGTTGTAACTAAAGCTCAAAAAGCAAATCCTATGGCTGGTGTACAAGGTGGCTTAAATAAAATTGCTAAACCTGTTGATGCATCAAAAGTAATGATTTGTT
>JAZUAO010000024.1:0-1685 GCA_045638025.1 Candidatus Gastranaerophilaceae bacterium | reverse complement strand
TAGCATTGTAATGACCGGTGGTATGACAAACGGGGTCTCCGGTAATACAAACACTATTATTGTTGAAACTATAAAATAGTATTTTCAAGTGAAAAAGACCTGCTAAATAAAGTCAAGAGAAAAATCAAATTTTTTCCACTTAAATAACAACACGGCAAACAGACCGGCATTGAAAAGTGTCGGTCTGAATTTTTTGTAAAATAATTCTGAGAGTTTTAATAAACTTCTTTAACTCTCGAATAATAAATTTTCAAAAATTTGTTGAGTGCTGCAATTTTAGCAACTTTTAACGGTTTTCCTTCGCTTTCTTTTTTAATTAGATATTGATAGACTGAATTGTCATTTTGAGGTTGCACTACTTTTAGTGCTTGAATAATTTCATATCCGGTTTTCCTGAGCGAAGCAGAGCCTCGCTTGGTGATTTTTCGATTGCTTGCTCGAAAATCTCCAGATTCGTATGGAGGTGTATCAATTCCTGCATATGCAATTAATGCTGATGCACTATGAAACCGTCTAACATCTCCGATTTCAGCAATGATGCGTGGTGCAAGCACATCACCTACACCGGACATTTCTCTGACAACAGAAAATTCAGGTAAGGACTTGGCAAGCTCTGTCATTTGTGATAAAATAGTTACGAGGGTTGTTTCAACATTGCTGACAGCCTTAGCTGCTTCTAAAACTAACATTTTGGTTGATGGTGATTTTGAGGGCAGCGTAGGGATACATTCCAATGCATTCGCGTGTAAGCTTTTTGCTTTTGTTTCGTTGGGGTGATATCCCTTTTTCTTTGCCCATTTTATGTATTCTAAAACAAATTTGCTTTCACTCATACTTGTAATAACATCACAATGCCAAAACCTCTCAACAAAATCACATAATTTGTTTTTCCCTGTTGTTCTAATGTGACCTTTTAACATCGGCTTGATTCCCGGCAATGTCCTATCCAAAATATCCGTCAAATTAACCTTTGCATTAGCAAGAACCTTTACATAATGAAGATATTGGCGGCTTAAAATTCGTAATTCGGAATAAATTTCATCATCGACTGAGTAATTAACAAGATGCCTGTAATTGTCGAGAACATATGATGCTAATTTCAACGAGTCAGCCTTATCGGTTTTTACCTTCCTAATATCCATTGATGCATATTTCTTAATAATTAAAGGATTGACAACACTTACAAATACTCCGTTTTCTTGCAAATATGAAACTACGGGAAAGTGATATACACTTGTAGATTCAACCACGCAATATACTTTGTCGGAAAGCTCCTTAATGATTTCGCATAACGAAAAAAGTCCTGACTCTGTATTTGCAATTTCAAAGGGAGCTTTGATGATTTCACCATCATCAGATAAAATCGCAACCATACTTTTAGCTTTTGCCACATCAATTCCTACACCAATCATAACAATACCTCCAAAATGATGTTAAAATGGTATCCATTCGCACTTATTACAATTCATCCTGGTTAGTTACACGGGAGCATCTTTGTCCCAACCTGCTTAATCGAATTTATATAATAAGAGAATGGCTGACAGTCTTTTTTACGGATGCGAAATCCAAGGGACTGTACGTCAGACCATTTCATCTCTTATTATAAAAAAATAAGTGCAAGCAATCAACTATATTAATAGTTAATTTACCTACACTTTTATTGTACCAGGGACTGTAAAAAAAGT
>JAZUAO010000023.1:0-1527 GCA_045638025.1 Candidatus Gastranaerophilaceae bacterium | reverse complement strand
GCAAGATTGAACATCATACTCATGATGTAAGTAGAGAATATCGTTATTGAGATATTGACTAAGTTATTAAATATAAGTATTGTAACGAGTAGAGTTTTAGGTTTTTGGCGTATTTCGAGAACCAGTTGTTCATTACGGTTCTGTGAAGATTCCAATTCATTAATGTCGTTAGGCTGTAAAGAGAAATAAGCCGTTTCACTAGAAGATGCCATTGCCGAACACAGCAACAAGGCAAACATTAATATCAAACAAAAAACCACTTTGGCAGATATGCCGATGAAGAAAGGCTCTGCTGTTGCAACCGACAGCAGACATATAAGAGGATCTATTGAAGCTATTTCCAAAATAAAGATATTTAAATTACGAGTGCAAAGATACGAAAAAAAAGACACCAAGACACCGAGTCTATAAGACACCAAGTATTTTTTCAATTATATTAAAACTTAGTGTCTTAGTGTCTAGGAGTCTAGGTGACTTGGTGACTTTCAAAACGGAAGATCATCACCGTCGTATCCTGGGTCTGGCATTTGTGGTAAAGGAGGATTGTTGAATGAAGGCTGTGGCGCACTCATAGCAGGTTGAGCCTGATATTCAACTGGTGCTGGTGCTGCAGGCTGCTGATAGACAGGCGCTGCTTGGTAAGCAGGTGCTGCAGGCTGATAGCTAGAAGCTGACTGCTGATAGCTATTATAAGATGTGTTAACTTGTTCAGGATTGTTTTGAGTGCGTTTTGTTCCCATGCTCATCATTTTATCGACAAGCACTTCTGTGACGTAACGTGTCACGTTTTGTGCATCTACATATTGACGTGTCTTAAGACGACCTTCCACATACATGAAATCACCTTTTATATAATTACGTCTTTTTTCAGCTATATCAAGAGCAAGATTGCCCCAAGCCACCAGATTATGCCAGTCGGTCTGTTCTGCCCATTCTCCGTTGCGGTCGCGATAACGTTCCGTTGTAGCCAATGTCACTGACATTTTCTTTGCTCCGTTTTCAAATGATATAATCTCAGGATCTTTTCCTAGATGTCCTATAAGCATTACCTTATTTAAACTTGCCATAATATTAAATGTTAAAAAACTTTTACCAAAATTACATTAATTTTCCGAGAGGAAACCATAAAATCAAAAATAAATTTGCCCAATATGCATTATCAAAAGGGTAAAAATTGACAAAATCATTCTATTTAGCACATTTTTAATGCTTTTAGTAAAAAAAATAGTTTTTTTTTGACTTCACAATCAAAAAAAGTTCTTACCTTTGCAACCTAAAATTTTAATTATTAACATTTAAAAAATATTAGAAATGACAAAAGCAGAAATCGTAGCACAAATTGCTGAAAAAACTGGCGTTGAAAAAGCTAGCGCACAAGTCGTTGTCGAAGCATTCATGGATATCGTAAAGAAATCAGTTGCTGAAGGCGAACCAGTTTATTTAAGAGGTTTTGGTAGCTTCATCAGAAAAACTAGAGCAGAAAAAGTTGGAAGAAATATTAAAGAAGATAAATCTATCATCATCCCA
>JAZUAO010000022.1:0-1554 GCA_045638025.1 Candidatus Gastranaerophilaceae bacterium | reverse complement strand
CCTATTTTTGTCGCAGTATTTCTTGCATTCTTTGACTTATTTGGTGTTTCTAAATCTGGGATAATAGATATAAGATTACATACTATTAATTATAGGACAATAGGGTTAAAATTTTAAAATATATGAATACAATATAAGATTTCGATGATTATAGTTAGAATTAAGAATATAATTCAAACTAATTAGAACTCTGTTTCCTCATATTCAGATATTGCTCTGCGCCAATCGTCAGAAATTGGTTTTGAGCAGTTGTTCTTGAAGTCGAAACCACACATAATGGTTTTGCAAAAACATTTAATCATATTTGTTTTTGTATCTATTATTTGTTGAACAAGTTCAAAACTTTTTGTGCCAATTTTACTTACTGAAGTTTGCACAGCAATGTCATCGTGCAAAAATACAGGTGCTATAAAATCTACTTCTGCATGAGCTACTACAATATCTATATTTTTGAAAACTTCTTCGCCTCTGATTGCTTTGAAATATTCAGATTTACCTAAATCATAAAATGTAAAATAAACTGAATTGTTTACGTGACCTAACGCATCGGTGTCGTTAAATCTTAATTGTACTGGTACGCTATGTTTAAATTTCATATTATTTGTTTTGTTTATTATCATTTTTACCGTACTCCTAACTCCTAACTCCAAATTGCCTAACGGCGATTTTGCTCCCGCTCGGCATAGTTCAAACAAGTTTGACTCTGCTCTCGCTTACTCGCAAAATTCCTAACTAGTTTACACCTGAACTTCAAGGGCTCCTGTGCCATATTTTTGCATACTTGCATCGGAAAATTTAAGTGTTGGAAAATTCTTTTCTAGGAATTTTATTATCTCATTTCTAAGAATTCCTTTACCTTTTCCGTGAATAAAAACTACCTTTATTCCTCGCTTATTTCTGTTTTCTGACAACACTTGATTTACTTTTCTTAGTTGAATTTCAATCATTTCGCCATTCATAAGCGAGTTTTTATTCCCAACAAGTTTCTCAATATGCAAATCTACCTCCAAAACATGCTTACTAAGTGCCTGTTGAGAAAGTTTTGGAGCGTTAGAAGTATTGCCCTTATATAATAATGTGTCTTTTTTCTTTATTTTATTTGGTTTATATGTGGAAATATCGGTGTATTGAGCCAATTTTGAGGCGGAAACAACCATTTGAGTAGAAAAATCGTCGTCTAATTCTACTCTATAATTGCCTTTTGGAAGAATCTCCAGAATATAGCCTCTAGAGTCCTCGTCTATTAAACTTACCTTATCTCCTACCCTAAATTCCATTGTTTATAAAACCAACACAAAGATACACAAAATCTTGTAATTTTATCAAATTAAATTTTGAGGTCTAAAAATTTAGAGTTATTTTTGTGTATTCAGAAAACAACAAGATCCTGTTGCTCACTATTCAAGTTACAGATTACCCCATACTTTTTACAACTCAACAAATACTTGTCAATTCCAAACATCTAATCCTAATTATTCATTAACGTTTATCAGTACGTCCTAATCAATTAAACTTTTGGAAAACTTTTCGACCCTCTTAAATTTTTAATATACT
>JAZUAO010000021.1:0-2144 GCA_045638025.1 Candidatus Gastranaerophilaceae bacterium | reverse complement strand
TTTGAACGAGTTTTTGAACGAAAACCATAAGAAGATTAAAAGCTACAAAATCTTAAAAGAAGCCTATAACGGCACTTTTGAAGAATTGCTTCAAGATGTTATGAAACGTGCTGATTTGCTCGGAAATATGATAGGTTACGCCTTTTTTGAAATGACCGATAAAAGCGACAAGTATAACAAATTGCTTAGAGCAATGGGACTTGCCGCCGAAATCCAAGGTTTGGTTAGAGGGTATATAGGATAAACATAATAAATTTGTTATAAATTTCTTAAAATTATTGATTTTTTAAGATTTATATGTTATATATTTCTTATCAGGAGTAATTCCTTGCGGATGGGGTTCTGAATGTTCCTCGTAAATAGTTCGTAAGGTTTCCTGATTTTTTTATTTAAATAATAAGTAATCTTCAACAATGAAATCTTTTATCATTTCATAATAACTCTCGTCATTATGTTCATATTTTTGAAAAATTCCCCAAGACAGAAAATCTACGATTTGCAAACATTTATGTCTTGAGGCAGACTTTATTTCCAATTTCAAATCTATTCTGTTTTTTACTTGTGATATAATATAGTCTGTAAAAACTTTGTTTAAGTATTTGTTTGTGTCCTTTTGTGATGCTACAAAGTATATAGGTTCTTTTGTGCTACATAACTTTTTGTTTATAATTCTATCTAACAAAATATTTGTTATATAGTTGTAGAGGATATTTTTTTCATTTTGCAAATTTGTAAATACTTTAGATTTGTTAAGACGGATGACCATTACTGAAAAATCTTGTTTTTCTTTCAGCAAATTATACATTTTCATTTTAGTTTTAGGATGTTCATGGCATGCGTGCAGAGTTCCGCAGTGATTTTTTTGTTTGTCTGCAGGCATTGATAAAAATGTTTTCTTTACAATTTTTTCAAATGGGTTCGGATTGTTACAAAAGAAAAAAGTAATGAGAAAGTTCTTTGAACTACGAGTTTTACTCTTGTCAAATCCTAAGTCTCCGCTTTCATCCATAAATATATAAGCCATATTTAGTCCTCTATTTTAAATCTAATGGAATATTATATTACAGTATGTTTAAAATTAGTGAATCCAACATATATTGTATACACAATATTTTTATAAAATAAATCGCTACAATATATAGTTGTAGCGATTTTGCAGGAGAATTTATTGTTTAGTGGGCTTATTCCTTATAAATCACAGCGCCGTTATCTAAAAGCAAATTAGCGATGTCTATTTCAATTCGTTCCAAAGCAATAAGAAGTGCTGTTTCTCGTTGGTAATTGAGCCAATTTACATCACATCCTTTATCAATCAACATCTGAATGGCATTTAGTTTTAAGTCATCAGTCATATTTTCGTTCAAAATCACTGACATTATCGCATTGTAGCCGAATATGTCTGTTCGGTTTATTTCGCTTCCTTGTTCAAGCAGGAACTCCAAAGGCTCTTTTTCAGAGCAAAAGTAGCATGCAACAAGGAACAAACTGGCTCTTCGGCGATTGATTGAGCTGTTAATATTAAAGTTCTTGTCTTCAAGCAGTTTCTTTAAGCCATCAATATTATCAATGCATATTTCGGCATCTGTTTCGTACGAGTTGGCTGGAAACACCTGTGCGTTCTTTACTCGTTCGGCAATTTGTTCCATTTTCTTTTGCATTTCGGGAAATTCATCAATATGAATTAGTTTTAAATAGGTCTGGTTTTCTGGATTGAAAGTTAACATTTTATCTCCTTTTTCTTCTTTGCAAATGTATTTATCATTACAACTTGTAATTTTTTTATTTTAACAAATTCGCTAAATTAACTGATAAATACATGTGAAGTTAATCATTGCCTTTTACTTCACATTAATATGTTTTTTAACAAATTAGAGCTGTAGGAATTCCTTCAGCTCTTTTCTTTATCTGGCAAATCCGCTCCCCGTTTCTGATTTCTTTTAATTTAAGTGAATTAAATCACTCTCATTATTTTCATTAAATCCCTTTGATTTCCTTTGGTTTTGTATTTTAATCAAAACAAATTTTGCTATTATAATAGCTATTTTATTTCTATTATAATTATATTATAGGAGCAAAAAACAGCTCTCAATCCCTTGTGTATAAACAGTTTCGACAAAGTGCGGCGGAAATATCTGTTTCCACCA
>JAZUAO010000020.1:0-31634 GCA_045638025.1 Candidatus Gastranaerophilaceae bacterium | reverse complement strand
AATTTAATTGCCGAAATCAATAAATTAAATCAGGAAAAAGTAAGACAAGAGAATAGATTTGTAAAAAGAATATTTGAATAAAAATTTGTTAAAAAATATTTTAGTTGTGCCCCATTTCTATTCTCAAAATTCCCAAAAGTGACTTTTTACGGACTTGGCTCAAATGCCTTCCCTGGATGGGGAAGGTGTCGAAGGCGGATGGGGTGATATAGAATTCTGAGTCCATTTAAAGTCCTATTTCGTCCAGTTTGAAATCCAATTATCAACAATCTTCCTACCGCCACGATTTACTATTGTTGGGCAAGTATGCCCAACTTACAAAAAAGCACTTCCGACCAAACCACTCATTAAAATACAATAGCACATCAAAATAATTCGGACAAAATATAATATAAGAAAGGTGCGTTTATACGCACCTTTCTTACTAAAAAAGTCCCTTTCGGGACTTAAAAAAGGAGGAGGTGGGATTCGAACCCACGGAACGCGTGAACGTTCGACAGTTTTCAAGACTGCTCCAATCAACCGCTCTGGCACTCCTCCAAACAGTTTTTTGGATACCTCTTTATTGTACTTGCACAAAATTTTTTGTCAATATCTTTTTTTTAAATCATTTCATCTAACATTTTATGGGCTTGTGAAATCATTTCACCAACCTCTGGATGTGCATCGGCGCAAGCTTTGTTATATTGGTTTAAAATACTTTCTTCATAGCCTGTTAAAGGGATGCCTCTTTGTCGTTTCGAAAATACTTCTTTTAATCTTGCAGCTAAAATTTTGTCCTCGGCTGTATAATCTCTGAAAAAGTTTCGTAATATTAAACGTGCTTCTGGTATTAGAGCCCAAGCAGCCTTATTGCGTTCGCTTGATTTTTGAGCTTTCTCTGGGTGGGCTTTTGCGTACTCTTTGCCTCTGACAGAATGTTTTTCTCTATGGTTTGGGTTTGACCAATATCTAGTTGAATTTTCTGAGACCTGTTGACGTCTTTCTGGGTGATCAACGAAATGTTGTTTCATTCTCTTTGAATGTGCTTCCCTATTTTCAGGTTTTTTCATGCCCTGAGCGGCTTTTGTATTTCTTGCCCTTACCAAGTCAGGATGGCTTGCATTCCAAGCAATTGTTTTACCTGCAATTATTGCACGAGTATCAGGGTCAGACGCCATCATAAGGGTTTTGTAATTTGTATCATAATTCACAAATCCAATTTTTTGTAAAACCCATGTGAGAGCATTTCTATCTTTTAATCCTAGACTTTGTGCAATTTCATCCTGACTTTTTAAATTAGCCCATACCTCTTGCAGAAGTTTTAGAGAAAAACCTTCCTCTAAAAACCCGCTTTCCTTTAGTTTTTTAATGTTGCCTGTAATTCTTTTAAATGATACAGTCGCTTCCTTTACCCCAGCGAATTCGGGGAAAAGTTTTTGTGCCTCTTCAAGAGTTTCACAATCTAAAAGTGGAGCGTATATTTCCTTATGCACTTCTTTCAAAGTTTTCATTTTTTCTGGCTTAGCTGCCACAATTCTTTCTATTTCTTCCAAAACTCTTTGAGGTACTAGATGTGATCGTTCTCTTAAAACATAGTTTAAGTCAATCGGAACCTTTCTTGCTTCAAAACTTGGTTCTGACTTTTGTCTTTGTGGTGCTATGTAAGGATTTAAACGAAAACTGTTGACTGTAATCATATTTGTTCTAAAACTCGTAATAAATAAATTTGCTATTAAATATTTGACCTAATTAAATTGTTTTTGTTATCATAAGGTTATGATGATTAAAGTTACAAAAATGCAAGGATGTGGAAACGATTTTGTATTAATCGATTTCCCTGAATACGAAAGAACTAATATGCCAATGTCTGAATTGGCAAAAAAAATATGTGATAGAAATTTCGGTATTGGCGCAGACGGAATGATTATTCCAAAAACTGATGTTCAAAATACTGACATAGGTTGGTATTTTTATAATTCTGACGGAACAACAGCGCAAATGTGTGGAAACGGTATGAGATGTTTCGCTAAATATGTTTATGATAAAGGTTTGGTTAATAAAAAACAATTTAGTGTTGAAACTCTTGCAGGAGTTATTAAACCAGAACTTCTTGATGATGGTTTTGTTAAAGTTGATATGGGTGCACCAATTTTAGAAAATGAGAAAATCCCATTTAAAGGTGAAAGAACAATCAAGGTTCAAGATAAAGAGTTTGAAATCCACCCTGTTTCAATGGGGAATCCGCATTGTATAATTTTTACAGAAGAAGATCCGATGTATTTGGCAAAAGTTTATGGGCCTGATGTTGAAAGACATCCATATTTCCCAGAAAAAACAAACACTGAATTCGTAAAGGTTTTATCAAAAACAGAAGTTGATATGAGAGTTTTTGAAAGAGGTTGCGGAATTACACTCGCTTGTGGAACAGGTGCTTGTGGTTCTGTAGTTCAGTGTGTTTTAAATAACTTAACAGAACAAAAAGTCAAAGTTAATTTGCTTGGCGGGCCTGTATTCGTTGAGTGGCAAGGAAATAAAGAAAATCTAGATGAGCATGTTTTCCTCATAGGCCCTGCTCAATACTCATTTACTGCTGAATACATGTTGTAATTTTGTTTGTTTTTATGCTAATATTAACCTACAACACTAAAAAGGAGAAATATAAACATGAAAACTTATGAATTATTGGCTATATTCAAACCAAATCTAGATGCTGAAGAAGTTGATAAAGCTATCGCAAAAATCGGCGAAGATGTTGTTGAATTTGGCGGAAAAGTAGAATCAACAGACAAAATTGGTAGAAAAAAATTAGCATTTGACGTGCAAAACTTTAGAGATGGTTTCTTTACAACTATCGTTTTAGCTTTGCCAGCTGACAAAGTTGCTGAATTCAAAAGACAATTACGTTTGAATGACAACGTTTTAAGAACAATGTTCTTAGAAGTTTCAAAAAAAGCAAGCGTATAGTATTAATGAATTGAGGTAAAAAATGTCAATTGCAAAATCAGTTGTAACAGGTACAGTTTATAGAGCACCAGAAAAACGTTTTACACAAAATAACGTTGCGGTGTCAGCATTTGTTTTGAACATCGATGAAAGAGATGAGATGCTTATTAGAGTTATTTCAAAACGCCAAGCGTTAGAAGGCGTTATTGATTCTCTCGATAGAGGTTCAAAAGTTTTAGTTGAAGGCAGACTTCAAACAAATACTGTGAAAATGGATGACGGTTCAGAAAAAAGAATCTATGAAATTGATGCCAATACAATTGAAAGAATGGGTGAAGGCGGAGCAGTTGCTTCAAGTTCATCAAATTATTCATCTGATGATATTGTTAAATTTGAATCTGATGATTTCGCTAATGAACTAATCGGAGAAGATGAAATTCCGTTTTAGTTCAAACAAAGATTAAAAACAAACTAGGTCGAGTGCAAAAGCACAAATAGAAAGGTAAATTAATTAAAATGGCAAAACAAGATATGTCAAAAGACAAAAAACGCAAAAACTGTAGCCTTTGTGCAGATAAAGTTACAGAAATCGATTACAAAGATGCAGCTAAATTGAAAAGATATTTGACAGAAGCTGGTAAAATCATTCCTCGTCGTATCACAGGTAACTGTGCAGAACACCAAAGAATGATTGCTAAAGCAATTAAACGTGCTAGAGAAGCTTCTATCATTCCTTACGTATTTGACTAATCAAATATAAATAAAGGTGTAAAAAGAGTCCTTTATAAGGGCTCTTTTTTATGTTATAATTATCTCAAGAGAGGTATATTATGTTTAAAAAAGTTTTTTCTGCATTATTATTTATATCACTTATTTGTTGTGGATGTGCAAAAAAAGAAGTTGCTCCGCAGGAAACTCTTTCCTTAATAAAACAAAGAGATCAGCTTATTATAGGTGTTAAAATTGACACTCCGCCATTTGGTTATTTGGATAAAGATGGAAAAAATATTGGTTTTGATGTTGATTTGGCAAAATTAATTACAAAGCGAATTTTAGGTGATGAAAATAAAGCGATATTTATTCCTGTAAATACCTCAAATAGAATTATGAAACTTTCATCTGGGGAAGTTGATATGGTAATTGCTACTATGTCAATTACTCCACAACGTCAAATGATACTTGATTTTTCTATCCCATATCATATTGCAGGTCAAGCTATTATGGTTAAAAAAGATAGTAAGATTACATCTTTGATGGAATTACAAGATAAGAAAGCTATAATTGTATTTGGTTCAACTGTAGAAAGAAATTTACGCTCTAATGTACCAAATATTACAATTATTGGTTATAAAACATACCCAGAGGCATTTGCAGCGTTAAAAGAAGGCAAGGCAGATGCGATGATTTCGGATGATACAATTCTTTTGGGACAGAAAATGAGAGATGATTCGGTGAAAATTTTACCTAAAAGATATTCTAAAGAGCCTTATGCAGTTGCATTTGCAAAAGGCGAACAATCTGAATCTTTAATAGAAGTTGTTGATTCTGAAATTGATAATTTAGTTAGCAAAGGTGTTGTTAGACAACTTAAAGCTAAATGGCATATTGATTAGTGAACATCTTTCAGTATCATAATTGCACGTTCAAGCTCGGTTTTTAAATATTCTAGTTGTTCGTTTATGTTGTCAGGATCGTAGATGTATCCAGCACCGCTATAAGCTAGGTATGGATTGTATTTTTGTGCCTCAGCTCTTAAAAGTGCAATAGATTTAGCGTGAGTACTAATTTCCATAAGTTTTTTGAATGAGATGTATTCTTCTTCTGGTTTATCTAAATATTTTGTACGTAGATGTTCAGCGTTTTTGTTTAAAAAATAAACCTTTGAATTAAATAATTGAACACCGGCTTTGTTTTCGATAGCGTCATGAATTTTTTCCAGCATAGGAATAAACTCATTAATGTCATTGACATATTGAGAATTTTTGTCTTTTTTAAGAATAATATTTACAAATGCTGGATTATCCCTTGGGGCAGGTTTTACTTGGTCTGCTGAATGGAATTTTTCAACTTGTTCCACAACTGGTTTTGTTGATTTGGGTTCGGTTGATACAAAACTTTTAGTTACGTCAGGTAATGTGCCTACATAGCCCATCCCGTCATAATTTGCTTTAGCTTTAGCAAAACAAGTTGGTGTACACAATGTGAGTATGAAAATTATCGCGAATAATTTTTTCATACTACTATTATAACGATAATGGTTAAAAAATCATCATTTATATGATTTAGTAATTGATTTCAAAGTGTTTTCAGCATAAAATTAATAAAGATTGGAGCTGAAATATGACTAAGGATGAATTATTAAAATTATATAATATGGACTTAGATGAGTTGTTAGAAATTTCTTCTAAGTATGTTTCAGATAATGTGGAATTTTGTTCAATTGTAAATGCTAGAAACGGTAAATGTTCGCAGAATTGCAAATACTGTGCACAAAGTTCACATTATAGAACTGATATTGAAACATATCCACTTATTGAAACTGAAAAAGTTATAAAAGCTGCTGAAGAAGCAAAATCAAATCATGCGGATAGATTTGCTGTGGTAACATCAGGCAAAACCCCAGCAGAAGAAGATTTTGATAAGGTTGTTGATTTAATAAAAGCAGTTAATGAAGTTGACGGCATTAAAAGCTGTGCATCAATAGGTATTCTTGATGATGAAATGGCAAAAGCTTTGGCTGATGCCGGGTTAAAACGTTTTCACCATAACATAAATACTTGTCGCTCTTATTACCCAGAGGTTTGTACAACACATACTTATGAGGATAGAATTAATACTTGTAAGTTGGTTAAAAAATATGGAATGGAATTGTGTTGCGGTGTTATATTAGGTATGGGTGAAACTATTGAGCAACGTGTTGAAATGGCTATGGAATTAGCAGAAATTCAGCCTGAATCAATTCCGATTAATATTTTAATGCCAATACCTCAAACACCGTTTGAAAATTATCACGATAAAATTGATGAAGAAAATATTTTAAGAACTTTGGCGATATTTAAAATTGCTAATCCAAAATCTGTTTTACGTTTTTGTGGTGGCCGAATGAGATTAAGTGATGAAAATCAAAAGAAAGCTTTGAAAACTTGTGTGGAAGGAATTTTGATTGGTAATTATTTAACTACTGTTGGCAAAAATCCAGAAGACGATATAAAAACAATTAAAGAATTAGGAAAAACTATTAAATAAAAAAGCTCGCAGATTGCGAGCTTTTTTTATACATTGTGCATTTTATCGAAAATATCTTTTCTTTGAACCCAAATTTCCATTCCAAGTTCATTTCCAATTTCTGTAAGTTGGTCTTTGATTTCTTTGAATGAAAATTTTGATTTTCCAATATTACCAAGCAAAAACATAACAAAATGATCTTGCATAATTGTTTGTTTAATATCTTCGATATTTACTTCAAGCAATGCTAATGCTGTTGCAACTTTAGCAACGATACCTACTTTATCTACACCTGATACTGTGACGAAAATTTGGTTTTCTGACATTATGCTACCTCTTCTTGTTCAATCCAATTTCTATTAATTAATTTACCAACTTTAAATTTACGGCAATATTCTTTTAAATCAGCTTTGATTTCAGGAGCTAAGATGTACAATGTGATAAGGTTTGGAACACACATTGCAATCATCATAGCATCAGTAATATCAATGATGGATTTAACGTTCATTGCTGAACCAATAATAATAAATAAGCAGTAAATTAAGTTGAATGCAATAACACGTTTTTTACCTTCTCCAAGCAAGAATGTCCAAGCTTTTTGTCCATAATATGCCCAAGAAATTAATGTTGACATTGCAAATAATACAGCAATAATTGAAAGAATAATTGGGAAGAATGGAATTACTGATTGGAATGCATTAGAGGCAAGTTCAATACCTGAAATTTGGCCAATAGTAGTTTCTTCCAAAATTCCTGAGAATACAATTGTGAATGAAGTGAACAAGCATAAAATACCAGTCAAGAATGTTTCTAATAATGCTACGAAACCTTGAGAGATGTGTTCATTAGTTTGTGCAGTTGCATAAACGATAGCAGCAGCACCAGTACCAGCTTCGTTAGATTGTACAGAACGTCTTAAACCAATAATAATAGTACCAAACACACCACCAGCAACTGCTGTTGGATTAAATGCTTCACGAACAATCAATGCTAATGCACTTGGAATATCAGTAAAATTAGCGAAAATTACGATTAAACCTGAAACTATATATAAACCACACATTGTTGGTGTAAGAATTGTTGTAACTTTAGCAATACTTTTGATACCACCCATAACAACCAGACCAATAAGAATGGCAGCTATTGTACCTAATACCCAAGCATATCCGTGGAAAATACTTGTTTCTCCGCCTGTAATAAATATAATTTGGTGTGCAGTTTGGTTAATTTGAATCATGTTACCACCAGTAATACCGCCACCTATACAAAGAATAGCAAATAAAACTGATAAAGGTTGTCCTAACCAACGCATTTTCTTTCTTGTTAATCCGTGTGCAATATAGTGCATTGGACCACCTGAAACTGTTCCATCTAGGTTAAACCTTCTGTATTTAACAGCAAGTGCTGCTTCTACAAATTTGATTGCCATTCCCAAAATTGCACCGAAGAAAATCCAAAACGCAGCACCAGGGCCACCAATTGAAATAGAAATTGCAACACCTGCAATACTTCCGATACCAATAGTTCCAGATAATGCTGTAGCTAAAGCTGAGAATGATGAAACTTCACCAGTTGAACCATCAGAATTTTTTTCTGCTGGCTTTGTTACTTGATCAACAGCGTGTTTCAAGCCCCAAAAAGCAATACCTTTTAAATATAAAGTGAAAAATATTCCAGCAAATAATATCCAGAAAATAATTATAGGAACTTGTGAAGAGCCAATCGTGATTGGGAAAAATATCAAATTCGCAATCCAATCAGAAACTGGGGCGACATATTTATCCATTAAGGCGTCAACGTTTACGGCATGCGCAAACTGGACGTTAAATAATAGTGTAAATAGTACCAATAAAATTCTCTTCATATATAATATCCTTTCACGGTGGTGTAATAAAAAATTTCGGCTAACCAACCCACCTATTACCACTATAGCAGAAACATGCTGAAACCAGCAGTATTTTTGTTAAATGTTAAAATATCGTATCAATTTGTTACGCTAAATGTGCTTTTTTATGTCTGCTATTCACAAGATTTAAAAAAAATGATATAATAAACCTGTAGGGTAAAGATTATTATGATGAGTCGAACCAAAAAACTATCCATAGCCTTTTACTGGCATATGCACCAGCCAGTATATCAATTGGGACCTGATGGTGATTTTTTAATGCCTTGGGTTCGTTTGCATGCGGTAAAAGACTATTTGGATATGGTTGAAATTTTAGCTAAATTTAAGAAGCTAAAATTAAATTTTAATTTAGTTCCTGTTCTTTTAGATTCAATAATTGATTATGCAGAAAATGGTATGCATGATATTCATTCTAGATTGACAGTAACTCCTCTTCATTTGTTATCAGATGATGCTAAGTTATTCATTATTAATAATTTTTTTGATGCAAACTATCAATCAATGATTTTTCCTTATGAAGAGTATAATAGGCTTTATCAAAAAAGACAAAGTACTCCTGATGCTGGTATTGAGATTTTTACAGATCAGGAATATTCAGATTTGATGGCCTTATTTAATTTGGCTTGGTTTGATCCTACTCATAAAACTAAATATCCAGAACTTAAAAAATTATATAAAAAAGGCAAAGGTTATACTGACGAAGATAGAGTTCAAATTATTGAAATTCAACGTCAGATAATGAGACAGATTGTTCCTACCTATAAAAAATATTTGGACAAAGGTCGGATTGAAATAACAACAAGCCCTTATTATCATCCAATTTTACCGATATTGTTAGAAAATAGAAGTATTAAAAAGGTTACGGAAGATGCTCCTCAAGGATTGAAGATGGAACTTGATGCCAAAATGCAAACACAAATGGCATTAGATCGTATGGAAGAAATTTTTGGGAAACGCCCAAGAGGTATTTGGCCATCAGAACATTGTATCGGGCCGAAAACTTTGGATATGTTTTCATCAATAGGTGTTGACTGGACTGTTTCAGATGAAGGTATTTTATCAAATTCTATAAATAATGAATTCATAAGAGATTTTAAAGGTCATTTGGAAGACCCATATCCATTGGTTAAACCTTACAATTATAAAGCAAAAGTTAATGATATTAAGGTTGTATTTAGAGATGCTACATTGCCTAATCTTATAAGTTTTGAGTATCCAAATCACAATCCTTTGGCTGCTGCCAATGATTTGTATGACAGAATTAAGGTAATTCAAAATAAATTATTATCTTCACCTGACAATAAACATATGTTGACTATCGCTATGGATGGTGAAAATTGTTGGGAAAATTATATGGAAGATGGATTATCTTTCTTGAAAGCTATCTATACATTGATAGAAGAAGATGATACTTTAGAAACAGTTCTAATTAGTGAATATATTGATAAAGAAAATCATCATAAAGAATTGCCTAAGGTGTCACCTGGTTCTTGGATTAATAGAAACTTCAAACTTTGGATAGACGAACCGATGAAGAATTTGGCTTGGAATTATTTAAAACAAGTTCGTCATGATTTTTCAATGTTTGTTAAAAAGAATCCTTTAAATCCGCATATTCAATATGCCAAACGTGAACTTTTTATCTGTGAAGGTAGTGACTGGTTCTGGTGGTATGGTGAACCGAATGATTCAGGACGAGATAATATTTTTGATTACATCTTCCGTGAACATTTGAAAAATATTTATTTATACTTAGGAATAAAAGCTCCAGATTTTCTTGATGAACCTTTAACTTCAGCATTTGCAAAACCATCAAGACAACCTAAAGGTGAATTCACTCCTGCATTGGGTAAAAATGATGATTCTTGGTTGAATGCTGGATGTATTGATATTCCGGATGGACCAGTTTTGAGAGATTCAAAACTGTTTGATAGAGTTTGTTATGGTTATGACAAAGACAATTTTTATTTGAGATTTTATTTAAATAGGTATATTTTGGAAAGTCCTGAATTGGTCCAAAGAACTTATCAAATGTATGTTTATACAAGAAATGCAAACAAAAAACATGCACTTTCGCCAACAAGATTGATAAACAAAACAGAAAACATTTTGCCTCAGTCTAAAGAAAAATTCCATAATGAATTGCAATTATCTATTCAAAATAATGAATTGAAACTTATCAGGCTTATCAAAGCAATTCCAGGTAATATTTGGGCATTCAAACCAACTGGTAAAGATATTCAAGCGGTTTATGATAATGTTTTGGATATGAGTATCCCTTTTGAATTATTGGAAGTTCAACATGGTGAGACATTAGAATTTATGTTTACCATTGCACATATGGGTGTGAAAGAGTTTAGTATTCCAAATGAAATGTTGTTGACAGTTACAAGAATGTAAAAAGAGGCGAGTTTCTCGCCTCTTTTTATGCTTTAAACTATTAAGTTGGGTCTGTTACACTCTGACGTATTTTACATTGTCCATCGTCCCAATATGGAACGGAAGTATAGTCACCCACATTTGCTGATCCTAGTCCGGTACAAGCTTCTTCAGTTTTGCAAGCACCAGAGGTTATGCTATTAAAACATTCAGTTGTTGTATTGCCGCTACATTTCTCTTCAATTGCTGACCAAGTACAACCAGAGTTTTCATCTTTAAAGAATACCGCGTTAAATACACCCAAATCAGATTCGCCATTTGTACCAGTAAAATTGTTATTTTTGTCAATACTATTTAAGTCGTATGCAAACGTTGCACATTGTCTATAGTCATCGTTTGTACAACCAGGGTTGTATGCTGTTAAGAAATAAGTTCCGTTATTTAAGACAAAACCGTTAAGATTAGTTCCCCAGTTTTGCCCAAGAGCTTCAGATGTTGTCATAGAGCTAAGTTCGTACTCTTCTCCATTTGCTGTAAATTCTTCGGGATAACATTCATCCAAATGAGAATTGTCACAAACTTTAGAAATTTTTAAATAGTTTTGGAGTTCGCCAACAAAATTTTCAGTCGTACCAAGCCCAACCAAAGCATCATTTGCTTTCATCATCATTAATGCTTGGATTAATGTTGATTCTGTTTTCTTTGCACCTGTTTCAAATTGTCTATTTGAAATGTTTGTAACAAGTGTTGGGATTGTCATAGATGCAACAACACCGATAATACCGAGGGTGATTAACACCTCAGCAAGAGTGAAAGCAGGTTTTGTTGAAGTGACTAAGTGGCTAGGTGACCAAGTGACCAAGTTCTTTACATTTTTCTTTGTCATAATTTCTTTCCTTTCTTTTTTTATATTAACTGTTGTAATTATAGAGTTATCGTCTTTCTGGATTCCCAAGGCTTCGTCTTGAGAATGACACAATGGTACACCTCGCCCCTTGAGGGAGAGGGAACATGTAAACACACATTCAACTTTTAAACTATTCAACCATTCAACTGCAACTTTGCGAAAATCACCAAAACCTTGTCTAGGAGAACGTTCTACCCCATCCACCCATGAGTGCAAACATTGTCTAGTTCTTGATTCTGGCATTTTGCTCTCCCTGTTTGAGTCAGTAATGTAAGTAGAGTCAGTAGCGTAAGTAATGTTGTTTATAGTTTGGTTAAGTCCAATATCTTGATAAGTACTTTACCTACTTCACTCACTCTACTTACATTATTCACATCACAATTCTACCATTTTTTTTACATTGTGGCAATACTTTTATGCTACAATTAGTTTATGGAAGGTGCTGTGTTTCAGATTATTTATATAATTTTGATTGCGTTAGCGTTAGCTATTTTTGCTTGGCGAATTTCTAAAGATGCTAAACGTTATCTTGGTGGTGAAAATAGCCTTTCTAAAGTTCATAATTCTATTATTAATGTTTTGTCTTATGTAAATGAAAATATGCTAGAAAATGGTAGATTTGTTTATGTAAGAGATATTAAAAATAAATACACTACTGATAAAACTGTTTATAACACAACAAATCACGCAAGAATGCTTTATTCTTTGTATTTGTGTGAAAGAGAATTGGGAATTACAGGATTTGCTGAAAGACGTAAGACTTCTGCAAAATATTTTGTTGATAGATATGTTCAATCAATTGGTTACGGTCGTTATGCGGCAATTTCTGATCCTGAAGAAGAAAATTTAAAATGTAAAAAGGCAAAATTATCGTCAACTGCTATGGCATTAGTTGCTTTTTCTGATTTGCGTGGGGAAGGGCTTATTCCAGATGAAGTTTTTGAGGGAATGGGTCAATTTTTATTATTTATGCAAATGAAAAGTGGTCAGTTCTATAATTATTATGATATTGAAAATGATGGCGTAGGAGACGAAAATACCAATAGAAACTTTACTGGAGATGCGCCTTTAGGACTTTTGTATTTGTATGAATTTAATCCAAAGAAAAAATGGCTTGATGGGGCAATCAAAGGTCTTTTGTATCTAGCAGATAAACGTAAAGATAGAAAAGAAGTTCAATTTGATTATAATGCAATGCTTGCTACAGAAAAACTTTTTGAAATTGAAAATAATGGTTTAACTGATGATGAGAAATTTTTATTAAAATATCATTTAGTAAAAATGGTTGAACAATTTATTCCAAAACAAATTGTTAATAAGGATGAACAATATTATGGCGCATTAATTGATGATTTGAAACCTTTGAATATAGCTTGTATTATTGAAGGTTTAATTGCAACATATAATAGTATTGATGATGATTTGATGAAAATTCGTATTATGAAATCGGTTGATACTGCTGTAAAGTTTTTACGTTTGGCTCAAATTCAAAAAGGACCTTTAAAGGGCGGATTCCCAAATTCTGCGGATTGGAAAGAATTAGGAGTACCTAAAACCGCTTCTGTTGTTAAAATGGATACAGTACAGCACGCCCTAGCTGCTTTTGTAAAATTTCAGACAATGTTTATAAATTAGTTTGGATTTGGTTTCTGCCACTTTCTTTTGCTTTGTATAAAGCTTTGTCAGCTTCTTCAAAAAGTTGGTGAACTGTTTCTGTTTTTTCGTTAACTTCTGAAGCTCCTATGCTAACGGTTATTTTCAAATTTTGACCGTTATAACTAAAAGGGTATTCTTCAATAGATTTTCTAAGTCTTTCTAATGGAATTACTGCTTGTTTTAATGGAGTTTCAGTAATGATTACCGCAAATTCTTCACCACCGTATCTGAATACCATATCTGTTTTTCTGAGGTTTTGCAGAATTAAATAAGCTACTTCTTTTAGTACATAATCACCTGTACTGTGACCATAAGTATCGTTTACTTTTTTGAAAAAATCAACGTCGATTATTGCAAAGCTTAAGTTGTTATTATATCGGCTCGCTCTTAAAAATTCGCGTTCTAAATTATCTTCAAAATGACGTCTGTTGTACAATCCTGTTAGAGCATCAGTTACGGACATATGACGAGTTTGAGAATACATAAAATTGATCTTTTTAATAACATCAATTTTGTTACCTTCAGGTATGTCAAAATTTAAGATGATCTCCTCAATGTTCTTTTGGATTTCATCCAATACCGATGCAGGTAAGTCGAAGTTCTCTCCCAAATTATTTTGACGTCTTTCTTCCATATTCATACTTATTATAACATAAAATTTGAAGCAAGAAAATTTTTTTGCTAAAATTAAATTATGAAATTGACTGCAGGACAAATGCTGGAAAAGTTTTCTAATAATTCATCTCACCCAGAAGAAGTGAGAAGATTGGCAATGATGATTTTTGATGGTGTTAATGAAACGTTGAAAGAGATGTCTAATAAACAACGCAAATACCTAGAAAATGCAGCATTGTTGCACGATATTGGTTATTACATTGATTCAAAAAGCCATAATAAGCATTCGCAAAAGTTGGTTTTGGATTATGGTTTAGAAGATTTTAATGAAAGACAAAAAGAAATAATTGCTTGTGTCTGCCGTTATCATAGAGGAAGTTTACCTGATAAAAAAGAGCACGAAGTGTATTGCCATTTTGATAAAAAAGAAAGAAAAATAGTTAAGCGTCTTGGTGGTATTTTAAGAATTGCAGATGGTTTGGATAGAGCACATGTAAATTTGATAAAAAAAATTCGTGTAAATTATGATGCAGAAAATAATATTACAGAAATATATTTAACTCCAAATAATATCGATTACCGCCCCGATATTTTTCACGCAATTAAAAAGAAAGACCTCTTTGAGCTTGGTTTTAAGACTCAAGTTGTTTTCAAATTTGAACAATAACTTTTTGTAAAATTTTCTTAACAAAATCCCTAAATTGTAACAAAACTTCATGGAAAATATACTTTATATATATAAGGGAAAACCATAGGGGACAGGACAATGAGTTTCGATGTTAACGTATTGAGCTCAAAACCAATTATCAAAGCCGCAGCTAACATGCAAAATGATGGTGGCGGTGGAAACTTGGGCTATATGAGCCAAGGAAGACAAGAACAGGAAGAAAAAAGGGAAGAAATTAACATTTTTGCACAAAAACCTGATTTTGATACGTTTGTGTTAAAAGAAGATTTGGAAAAATTGGAAGATGTTGATTTCACATTGTTAGGATTTATCACAGAAGTATTTCATAGCATAAGATCATTATTTAAATAAAAAAAAGGCGACTCAATTGAGTCGCCTTTTTTATAAGTAGTTATTTTTATTATTGTAAACAAATTGCATAAACTGTATTACATGAACCTAGGCATTCATTCATCATGTATGTACCGTTATCGTAGTAGTATCTTGGAGAGCCTCCTCCTATCCCATCACCTTCAACTATATCGTATCCACCATCAATGTTGGGATAGTCATTGCCGCAACAACACCAATGATGCCTAGGGTGATTAAAACCTCTGCCAAAGTGAAGCCTGAATTTTTAATAATATTTTCTCCTTGATAATGTAATTATTTATTTCTATATTTTATCATTCTTCTTATCGTGAGCAATATTAAAATATATTTGAGTAACTTATGAAGTACTCGCTAATGATATTAAATAGCATCGGTAGAATCCAAACCATTATGGCTGCTCCTAGTACTGGTTTAAACAGGAAGCTTAATTGGAATACGTTTACTTGCGGTGCGGTTTTTGAAATTACACCCAAAATAATGTCTTGACCAAGTGTTGCAAGTAAGATAGGTGAAGCAATTTGTAGTCCCATGTATAATACATTTGAAGACATGCTTATTAAATATTCCATATTTACAAGTTCATTCAGTGGAATACTTGTTGCATAGATTGGAAATATTTCAAAACTTCTCATCAATGCTCTGATTAACCAATATACGCCGCCAAGATGGATGAATATAAGAATCCCTAAAAGCGATACAATTTTACTTAAAATTGATACTTGGCTTGAAGTTGTTGGATCCAGTACCATTGCTGAAGACAATCCCATTTGCATGTTTATCATATCAGCACCAGCATCGATTGCTAACAAAATTAATTGAGCCATATAACCGATTAAAGCTCCTACAACAATGTTTAAAAGTATTGATAGTACGAAGGAATCCATTATCATTAAATCGGTTTTAACAAATGGTGTTATGATAATAGTCATTAGTAAGCATAATGAAAGTTTTATCATCCCAGGCATTTCTTTTCTGTTAAATACAGGGGCTAATCTGACAAACCCGATTAATCTAGCGAACACCATAATTCCTGCGCCAAGCATTGTGTTCAGCATTGGAAACATTTTCATTAACTCATTTAAAATATTTTCCATTACTTACCCCCTTTAAATTTTGGAGGTTCTGGTAATATTTCATTTGCTGGAGGCAATGGGATTATGTATTCTTCTGGAGGGATATCAACAGAAAAATAATTGAAACCTTCTTGAGGTTTTATCAAAGTTTTATCTTTCTCAATTTTTATATCAATAGTTTTTGTATTATCAAAAAGTTCAACGTGGATTTTTGTTTTACCTTTTGATTTTGGGGTTATTACAATAACTTTTTTTTGATTATCAATAGTAAAAACTGGGTCAGCATCAAGAATTTCTTTGTTTTGAACTGTGACAGATTTGACCGGTGAACTTGAAATTATCATGTAATTTTCAAAAGCTTGAACCGGTGAGTTAAGTATTAGTAATGTCAACAGTAATTTTTTCATTTAATTATCTTCCAAGTATTTGGTTTGTTTCTACAAAATTAGGTTTTGGCATTGGTGTTCTTGGACTTGGCAAGTATTTCATTTTTTGTTGATCATCAATGAATGGAATTTTACCAGGATTTTTCATAATGTCATTGATTTCATCTTGATTTCTAAATCTGTCTTTCATCTCACCTTCAAAAGGTGTTGTATATTTGTGATAATCAGATGTTAGAACGTATTGAGAGCTTCTTGGGATAACATTGAACGCAAGAGCCATGCCATCTGTAAATAGATTAGTAAGTAGTTTGATAAAGCCAACGCCACCAATAATGATTACCAAAAATACGCCTAAAATCTTAGGGGCTGCGGCAATGGTTTGTTCTTGAACCTGAGTTACAGCTTGCAAAATACCGACAACCAAACCTATACCTGCAGCAACTAGTACGCAAGGCATTGATATTGCCAACATTGTCATAAATCCACTTGATAAGTATTCTATTAACGGTTCCATAATTTACCCCTAGTTATAACTTGTGACTAATCCTTGGACTATTAGTGCCCACCCATCTACTGCGATAAATATCAGTAGCTTAAACGGTAGGGAAATAATTGTTGGCGACAGCATGAACATACCGAGAGCCAAGAGGATGTTTGCAACAACCAAGTCTAATACAATGAATGGCACAAAGATGATAAAGCCAATTTCAAAAGCAGTTTTAAGTTCACTTATGATATATGCTGGTGCGACTTGCCACAAAGTAATTTCCTCTGGAGATTTTGGAGGGGTTTTTTGTGAAAGTTCGACAAAAAACGCCAAATCACTTTCTCGTGTTTGTTTCATCATAAATTCTTTTAAAGGTTTTGAGCCTTCATTGATTGCGGCAATCATATTTTGACTTTTTTGATATGGAACGGAGCCCATTTCGTACATTTTGCTAAAAGTTGAGCCCATTGTGTAAAAAGTCAAAATCATAGCTAATCCGATAATTACAATTGCAGGTGGAACTTGTTGTGTACCCATAGCGGTTTTAAGCATTGAAAATACAACAACAAATCTCAAAAAACTTGTCATACAACAAAAAGCAAATGGCAATAATGAAAATACTGACATTACTATTAGCATTTGTAAAACTGGATTTATATCTTTTAAAACTGTGTCCATTTAAGTCCCTTATATTTCATTTATTTTTTTTAGCATTTCTTTGATAATTGGTTGATCATTTCTTTTTGGGAAGTCAACAATTACAGGAAGTTCTTCGTAATTTACATCAACTCTTTTAGGTTTTGAGTTTTCGTCAAGTTTTGAAATTAAGTTGGTTCTATCACTGTCAGATGCTACCAAAAATCTCTCATTGCCAGCTCTGATTACATACAAATTTTTGCGAGGAGCAAGACTTATACTTTCTTCAATGTTTAAGAAGTCAGATTTTTTGCCAAAACCTGTTCCGCAAAAGAATTTTTTATAAGTTAATAAGGCAAAGAAGATTAAACCTATCATTGCCATTGTGTAAACTGCAAAGTTCGTAATATATCCACCCATAGTCTGTTCCTTATATGTTATTAAATATCTTCGTCATCTAATTCAAAATCGCTATAGTCAAATTCATCTTCTGGTGAATTACCAGCTGGTGCTGAATTATCTATAGGGAAATCATTGTTTACTGGTGTGCCAAAATCGTCTCCTGCAAAATCGCCACCAGTAGTTGCTGGAACTTCTTCAGCTGGTTTTTGAGCGATTACTTCATTGATTTTTACACCGTATCTATCGTTTACTATAACAAGTTCCCCTCTAGCGATAGCTTTGTCTTCAACGCGTAAAGTTACTTTGTTGTCATAGATAGAAGTTAAATCAACAACCATTCCGTCTTCGATTTTTTTAAGTTCTCCGAGAGTTATTCTAACGGCATCAAAGTCAGCATGCATTTCAACTTCAATGCTATCCCATAAATTGTTAGCTCCCATATTATCTCCTCCGTCATTATCTTCTATTGGTGTAATTAAACCTAAGTTAGGATTTAATTTAATTTCTTTTTCGTAATCATCAATAACAAGAGTTAATTTTTTAATATTGCTGTTATCAAAAATTACCATATCTTCGATATCAAGACTTTTTAGATCGTGCATCGAAAATCTTGTTGAACCTATTTTGATTTTTACATCAAGAGTACTTGAGCTGAATGTTGTATTCTCAAATTTGTCGCCAGTACAAATTACACTTTCTGGGTTTAAAAGGGCATCAGGTAGGGATACCATAAATTTACCAAATTTGTTGTTGTCTTGATCTTTGATGATAAACGTCAAGTGCACGATATCAAAATTTGTACGTCTTAATTCTCCTACTGGGGCAGGAGTTAAATATTCTGAGACCATTCCAAACATATAATCATTAAATGAGGTAATGATTTTAGCTTCTAAGTCGGTCATTTTGTTAAGGTTAAATGTACGATTAGGTTTGCCAAGAATTTTTTCTAAAATTAAGGATATAGCGCCTTCTGAGCTTCTAAAAAACATATCATATTGTTTATCAATACGAATTTTAGTTACAAAGTAGGCATCTTTGTCTGTTAAGGGGTTAATATTTTTGCTTATTCCAAGCATTTCAAACCTAAAACCGGGCAGGAAAAATTCGTCACAGGCCTTTTGTACAACAGGTTTGAAAGTGTTTCGATACCAGTTGTATTGGGTGTATAATTCTTTTGAATCTATTGAATTTATAGTTTGAGTACTCATAATTATCCCTCTGCCCCATAACTACAATAGAATATTATTCACTACTGCACATCAATCGTTTAATGGATATTTAGTAAAAGTCTAGCTGAACTATGTTAATATTTGTAACAAAAATAGGTGTGTTTTTTAAAGATTCTCTATAAAAATGTCGTAATACAACATGAAATAACAGGAAATGTTACTAAGTTACGAAAGGAAATTGAGACAACAATGGGTTTAGCAGCATCACAAGCTAGATTATTAACCATCACATCTCGTAAAGCAGATTGTGAGTTTCAATCAATGCGTTATTCTCATCAGAAAATCGCATTATCTCGTAATATGACTGATATTTCAAATGAATATCAAAATTCTTTAAATCAAACTAAATTAGTTTATGATTATTATGGAAATAATGACAAATCATTGGCATTAACTTATGGTTTATTAATGACTCCAAGCGAGTTGAACGGTCATATGCCAGTATTAACAACAGACTCTTCAGGTAGAATTGTATTAAATTCTGCATATGCGGCAGCTGCAAAAGCAGCAGGTATTCCTCAAGAAGGTTTGGGATGTTTGCCGTCAACTACTGTTCGTAATAAGTTTATCGAAGGCTTGGCTGGCGCTGGTTTGATTACGCCAGAAGCTGCGGCAACATATCAAGGTATTACTTATGCTCAAGAAATGGGCTTGGGTACTACTGATTTGGTTACTGCTACTATCGAACAAATGACATTAGATGAGATGATGGATCATTATCTATTGAATGGCGATATGACACTTTACGCTGAATTTAACGCGGGTGTTCTTAAAGCGCAAACAGGTGGTAATAGTGCTGTAATATATAATGGAGATAATTCTTCTAGTTCAGGTTCAGTAAATAAAACGAATTTAAATATTATTGATGTTTTAAATAATGATTACCAATACATTATAATTGGGTCTCACGAGGATGATGATAGGGCAGATCAGGCACGCAGTTTCCAAAATTTAGATATTTGGAATTGGATGTTCGAAGAATTGGCAAATATGTTGAATGTAACAGGTAATGCTCAAATAGCCGGAGCAATTCAAGTTGCAGAGGCTATGACAAGAGAATTATTAGATTATGATAAACATGGTACTAGTTATAGCACTTCGGCTTCAAAGAAACATTCTACGATGAACTCTGATAAAACTTCAATGAATAGTGCAGGTGAAGGTTTTATTGAATTCCTTGGATTTGGTCAAAATGGTAAAGTATCAACTTCGGATCATTTTGGTGTTGTTAACTTAGATCGTGAAGGTAATGCTTGGAACCACAAACCTAGAGGACTTGTATCTATTGATATTTCTAATATTGCAAAAGCTTACTTAACGTATTTCGCGCAATATATGGAAGGTGGCGAAAGATATAGTGAATATAAAGTTGATGCTGAGTCTAACAGAGTTGATTCAGATAATACACATTTAATTGATGATGAGTTCAAGTTTGACGTCCTTGTTGATCAAGGTATCAATACAAACCAAGCATTGAATTCTGGTTTCTATGATGCGATGTTTAACCAACTTTGCTTAAAAGGTTGGGTTGAAAATCCAAACATTGATGATAGAGATTATTTACAAGAAATGTTGCAAAGCGGTGTGTTATTCATTTCTACTTGTAACGATGACGGTAACTATTATCAAGGTAATTACTCAACTAACAGCTTTATTAAAGAAGTAGCGGACGAAGAAGCTATTGCAAGAGCCGAAGCTAAGTATAATACAGAAAAACAAAAAATTAATTCAAAAGAAGAAGCTTTAGATTTGAAAATGAAAAACTTAGATACTGAAATTTCATCACTAACAACAGAATATGATACCGTCAAGTCTGTAATTTCTAAGAATATTGAAAAATCTTTCAAACGATATGACGCATAAAAAAAGACCTCATTAAGAGGTCTTTTTTTTACTACATTTTGGATACATCTGGTAAATCAATTCTTTTTAATCTTTGTTCTATCCTACGATACCATTTTAAGTGTTGTTTAAACAGAATATTATAATCATCTAATTTACCATTAGAAATTTCTTCATGATGGTCATCACAAACTTTTAACATTGATTGTTCAAGTTGGTGAGTTAATTCTTTTCTATCAACTTTACCATCAGTTAATTCAATTCTTTCGCCAAACTTAACCAAAACTTCAGGTCTATTATCTCTTAAGAAACAATAATCTACAGAAATAGGAACCAAGTTTACTTTACCATATTTTTTAGCAGCATTTTGTGCAATATAAGCTAATCCTGTTTGGAAGATTATAGGTCTAAAATGCGGTGGCCTAATTATTCCTTGAGGGAAAATACATAAAATGTTTCTTAAATCTCCCAACAAATCAACAGAATATTTCAAAGCTTGCATTGCAGATTGTGGAGATTTTTTACAAACAGAATATGCTCCACCGTGTCTTAGAATTGGAAATCTATTTAATTCCTCTACCATCAAACGAATTTCTTTACGGCAAATTCTGTGAGTTATGTTGTATAAAACAATTCCATCCCACCAGTTGCAATGAGGTGCGTACATAATTGTTGGATATTTTTTATCTCGTTCATAGTAGTTTTCAGCTCCAATATATCTGAATGCATAAAATCTATTTTGAAGCATGTTGAAGAAAAACAAACTAGCAACGGTTAACCAAAATTTATTGGTTTTTGCTGGTTTAAATTTTTCATCTTTACCCCTAAGTTTTGTTGGTGGAATATCCGAATATAATTGTTCTTTTACTGCTGTCATAAAATTATTTTACTCCGATAAACAAATAAATAATACACTTCCCTATACGTTTTTAAGAAAACTTTACTTAATCATCTTACTTCTACTGATAAAATTTTGCAAGTTAATGCATTGATTATTCTTTTAAATTCTTCATCATTATAAGTTTCTTCTTCTAAAAAGGCAGGATTTAGTGTTTTTGAAGGGATGAATTTTTGCAGATAATATTTTTTTGCCCCTTTAATTAATTTACCAATTTGTTCAAAATCTTCAAAATTTAATTGGGATTTTACAACCGTTGTTCTAAATTCATAATCAATACCGCTATTCATAATTAAATTGATACTAGTCTGAATATCGTCGATTGAAACAACTGAATTAGTGATTGTATTATACTTCTCTAATGGTGCTTTAATATCCATTGCAATGTAGTCTAATAAATTTTCGTTTAACAGCTTTTCAATAACTTTAGGACAACTGCCGTTGGTATCAAGTTTAACTAAAAATCCCATTTGTTTGATTTCTTTTATAAATTCAACTAAATCCGGCTGCAGGCATGGTTCTCCACCTGTGATAACAACACCATCAAGTTTTCCTTTGCGAGAGGTTAATAACTCAAAAAACTCAGAGGTTGAATATTCAGCCTCTGAGTTAAAAAGTTCTGGGTTATGACAATAGCCACAAGCAAAATTGCAACCTCGTGTAAACACTATTGCACTAATCATGTTTGGAAAATCCAAAAGCGAAGTTTTTTGGATTCCTCCTATCCGCATAGACTTTCCTCATTGAATTTGAAAGTTTTTCTATCTTTGAATTCTTGACGTTTACCTTTATTCCATTGAGTTATTGGTCTTATATAACCAACAACACGAGAATAAACTTCACATTCTCCGCCACAAGATGGGCAAGTATAATGTTCACCAGCAACATAGCCATGTTCAGGACAAATGCTAAATGTTGGTGAGAATGTGAAATAAGGTAATTTGTAATTGTTACAAATTTTTCTGACAAGATTTTTCATTGTTTCTATATTAGAAATTCTTTCACCTGCATATATGTGAATAGTGGTTCCACCTGTATATTTTGTTTGTAATTCATCTTGGTGATCCAAAACTTCAAAAATATCATCTGTGTAGTTTACAGGTAATTGTGTTGAATTTGTATAGTATGAATATTTTTTGTCATCAAGTCTTGCAAGACGATAAGATGTACCTTCCCCAGGGGTTGCTTCAAGGTTATACAAATTACCAGTTTCTTTTTGGAATTGAGTTATTTTATTTCTCATAAAATCCATAACTTCTAGTGCAAAATGTTTGCCTCGGAAGCTTCCAATATCGTCTTGTAAGAAATTTAAGCAAGCTTCATTCATGCCTATCAAGCCAATTGTTGAAAAATGGTTTTTCCAATACACACCAAATCTTGATTTCACATCTCTTAAATAAAATTTAGTGTAAGGATACAAGTTTTTGTCAGTATAATTTTCAAGAACTTTTCTTTTAATTTCTAAACTTTCTCGAGCAATATCCATTTTTTCTGAAAGTCTGGTAAAAAATTCAGCCTTGTCTCTGGACGTTTCTGCGATTTTCGGCAAGTTGATTGTTACAACGCCAACAGAACCTGTTAGAGGATTTGAACCGAATAAACCACCACCTCTGTATTCAAGCTCTCGGTTATCAATTCTCAAACGACAACACATAGAACGAGCATCTTCTGGTGACATGTCAGAATTAATAAAGTTAGAGAAGTTTGGGATACCGTATTTTGCAGTCATTTCCCACAAACCATCAAGTTCTTTGTTATTCCAGTCAAAGTCTTTTGTAATATTGTATGTTGGAATTGGGAATGTGAATACTCTACCGGCATGGTCGCCTTCCATCATAACTTCAAAGAAAGCTTTGTTAAGCATATTCATTTCGTGTTGAAATTCTTTATAAGTAGCTTCTTGAAGTTCTCCGCCAATGATTACAGGTTGTTCGGCGTAGTAATTTGGAACTGTCAAATCCATTGTGATATTTGTAAATGGAGTTTGGAAGCCTACTCGTGTTGGAACGTTCATATTAAACACAAATTCTTGCATTGCTTGTTTAACTTGTTCATAAGTTAAATTGTCGTATCTAATAAACGGTGCAAGTAATGTGTCGAAGTTTGAAAATGCTTGAGCGCCTGCAGCTTCACCTTGCATTGTGTACATAAAGTTCACAACTTGGCCCAAAGCAGTTCTGAAATGTTTTGCCGGTGCACTTTGAACTTTACCTTTTACGCCAGTAAAACCTTCAGATAATAAATCTTTTAAATCCCAGCCTACGCAATAAACAGATATGATATTCAAATCGTGAATATGCAAATCGCCTCTTTCGTGAGCAGCTTTAATTTCTGGTGTGTAAATTTTGTTCAACCAGTAATTTTTACTAATTTCAGATGCTAAATAGTTATTTAGACCTTGAATTGAGTAGCACATGTTTGAATTTTCGTTAACTTTCCAGTCTAATAAATTTAAATAATCGTCAACAAGTTTGATGCTTGCGTCTTTTTGTGAAGTAAATTCATTTAAAGACATGTAAGTTTTTTTAGCCGATTCAAAGTCGACTACTCTCCCATTTGATAAAGTGTTGTTCATAAAAATATCTCCTAGTCTCGAGGTGTACACTAACCAAAATAAGCATTCCGACTTTTACGGCTGCGGACCAGTGTGGGAATCTCACCCATGCTTTCCTTACTTCAGTAAGGTAATTCTACGACTTTTTAAAATCTTTGTCAATATTTTTATTGAAATACGATTTTACTTTCAATCTATGTTATAATCTTTTTATGGAAAAATTATCAGGAAGTTTAGAAGATTATTTAGAAGCGATATATGTGGAAGTTTTGAAGCATGGTTGTGCAAAAGTTACTGATATAGCAACTGCATTGAATGTTAAAAAAGCTTCTGTAACTTCAGCTCTTAATCAATTATCAGCTAAAAAATTGATTAATTATGCCCCATATTCTGTCGTTACAATGACAACAGAAGGTGAAAAACTTGCAAAAAAAATTCTTCAAAAGCATAAAGTTTTGGATGAATTTTTTGGGGAAATTCTAGAATTGGATAATGCTTCAGAAATTGCTTGTGCAGTGGAACATTTGATTTCTGATGATAACTTGAAAAAAATCCAAAAGTTTATCTCAGTTAATAAGTAACTATTGACAGCAAAATTTTTTTCTGATAAAGTTAGTCTAGACTAACAAAAGTTAGTTGTGACTAACTTAAAACAGACCTATGAAAATAAAAGCTTTTACAAAATATATAGATCAACCTTTATTGATAAATAAATTAAATAAGCAAATGCCGAAATTGCTGATAGGTGCAGGGACGGCAATTGCGGTGGGTGATGCCATAAAGCATAAGGAACAAAAAGACAGATTTGTCAAAAATGCTATTATTGCGACTTCAATTATAGGAACAACTTTGATTGCTACAAAGAAATTCAATTTGATTGATATAAAACCTGCAAAAGAAATTATTCAGGAACAGACAAAAGCTGTTCAAGAATATATTCAAAAATCAGGTTTAAAAGATGAAAAATTACTGTCTATACTTAAAAAATTCGAGAAAGACCACCTTTCAAAGGATGCTGTACAGGTTCTGTTTGATGAATTGAAAGATGATTCAAACAGAACCGCTTTATTTAAAACTTTGTTTAATGAAAACAAAGAATTAACCTCAAAAGAAATTTTCTCTGAAATTGGCAGACTATCTGTTTTGGGTGCAATTCCTGTTGCAAGTGGTATAGCAGGAGGAATGGTTGCGGATTCCGTGACAGGAACTTCTTCTAAAAAAGGTCGTGCTAATAAAATTAAAGAGGGATTTTATCAATATTTTGCAAACATATTCTTGTGTAATGTCGGTGCAGGTGCAGCTTTATTAACAGCAGAAAAATTACAAAAAAAAGGTGTTATAAAAGCTTTAACTCCAATGAAAAAGTTGGCTGTAATTATGACTGGTATTACTGCTACAGGAATTGTTGGTGGAAGTTACATAGCTAATTTTTTAGCTAAGAAAGTAATAAATCCTTTATGTGGCGAGAAAAAAGACGATAAAAAAGGAATTTATTCTGAAAGAAAGCCAGAACCATTAGATATTGCGTTGCATGCAGATGATATAGCGACTGCCGGAGTTTTATCAGGCTTAAAATGGATTGAACCTGCACTGCCTGTTATGTATTTTGTTTCAGGTTTCAGAGCCGGAAATGGTTATAGAAATGTAAACAAAGTTGCATAATTATTTGACAGCTTTATTTGCTTTTATTAAAATCTTGAAAAAAGAGGAAATGAAGTGAAGATCTTCAACTGCAGCCGCAGCCGTAAAAGTCGGAATGCTCTAGAGATAACACATTCTACGTGCTGATTAGAAGTGTTTATTTTTTTAAAGTAATCCTCTTTTGAATGAGGATTTTTTAATGCACTTAGGAACTGTACAAGCACAAAAAAGCAGAATAGGAACATGTCCGCACGGACTTCCACTTGGTGCATGTCCGATTTGTAATGGGATGTCTGGAGGTGGCGGGAAAAAGGCTGATTTCTCGGCGAAAGCTGGAGAGATGAGTTGGAATGAGTGTGCTGCAATTGGTGCATTTTTAAGAGCTCAAAAGGCAGCTAAGCAAGCAAAAGAAGCAGATTTTCAAGCTCATGCACAGAGTCTTGCGAATTTTCAAAAAACAATGGCTAACGCGGCACAAAGAGCTGCTCAATTCGCGGCAATGGTTCAAAGTTCAATGCCTGCTATTATTGCAAAACCTATTGCATTTATAGCTAATAACATAGTTGCAAATGGTTTAAATGCATTGAAAAATCTCCCAACAGCCATAGCAAATTTTGCTCAAAATTTTAGTCAAAAATTGGCTGATATAACAGATAAATTAACAGCCGTCTATGGTGAATTGAAGGCTGCAATATCTAAAAAACTCTTAGAGCCACTAAAGGATTTTAAAAAGAAATTAAAATCAATTTTTGGTATTTTTGAGCCTAGTGATTCCGATAATGATGATAAGAAGGTTGATGAAGCTAAACGTACTTTTGAATTAAAAACATTTATACATAAGTTGTATAAGAAATTGAGGAACGATGACGAAGATTAATCCACTAATCGACGCCGAAAGCCGACGTCAACAAAAAAATATGACAAATTCACAGCGAAAAGTTAATAATTCGTTAAAAGAGGGTGTGATTGTAAATAGTTTTTACAAAGAAACCCCACAGAGTATAGATTTACACGATACTTATGATGTTTTGATAATTTCACAGAATGCAAAAATGCCTGTTAAACTAATGGAAAAAGAAACTTCTAAAGAACGCAGTTTGTTGCCAATTTCGGCATTAGTAGTTGGGGTAATGGGTGCTGTTGCACTTATGACTTCATTCGTGAAAAGGAGTGCAAGAATTAATTTGAGTATTGAACAGGTTAAAAGATTGCCAGCAACGACTAGAAACGTTGCGTTGAATGAAGAAACGCATCAAGCAATTTATCAAATGGTACAAGCTCCTAATCAAAAAACAATTCTTGCTGGTGCTGGTGTCCTTGCATTAACAGCGATGGCATTTATGGGAAAAACCTTTTTTGATGGATTTAAAGACGTTTGGATAAAGCGTAAGGAAGCTGATATTCAAAAAGATTTGCAAGAAAAATTAATCGACGTTGAAACACAATCTTTCTCTGGCAAAATGCAGATTATCAGAGGAATGTTGTCTAAGCGAGCGGGAGAATTTGAGAAATATTTAGTAGATGATAATGAGCCGATTTTGCCTAATTTTGGACGTAAAAAATTAAATCTTTTAAGTTTTATGGGCAAAGATAAAAATTCTGAAAAATCTAAAAATAGTAACCTAAAATATATAGCTCTTGGAGTTGGAACAGCGGCTTCTATTGTGGGTTTAGGCTTTGTTGCAATGCGTAATTTAACTAAAGGAAAAGGTCATTTGGAAAGGTATATAAATGATACTAAAGCAGTTATTACTGAAATTGTGAACTCATCTACTGATGCAACTAAAGAAGTTGATAAAGTAAATTTAAAAAATCTTTTCCATGTTGCAGCATCTACGCCAGATGAAATAACAAGCACATTGAAAGGCTTAAAGTGGAATTCTGAAGAAATTGATAAATTTACAGCTGAGGCTATTAGAGAAACTATGACATCGACTACTAAAGTCAATGAAGCTTTGGGTGGTAATGGTTCGCCAAAACCTACATTCTATTCTCACGTTGATGATTATAGAGCATTTTTGTATAACTGGTTATTGGATACTTCAAATCCTCAATTCAAACAGTTATTCTTTGGGATAACTGGTGTTACTGCATTGAGTTATGGTGGAAAACTTGTTGGAGATGCTATAAAAGATGTTCAAGTTAAAAAGATTAACGCTCAGACCGAATTAGAACTTCAACAAAGATTGGTTTCAACAGAGCTTAGAAACTTTAAATCTAAAAAAGATGCAGCTATTGAACCTTTAGTTGAAGAATTCTATAAACAAGTTGATGCAGGTAAATCTAAGACTGAATTAAAAACGATGGCTGAAAATATATTATTTGAAATTAAAAATGGTGCGCCATTTGTATATTCATAAAGGAGTGAAAAATGAGTAATATTGGTATACAACCGACATTATCGAATAGAGGATTAAGTGCAAGTTTCCCATCGTTGCAAAGACCTTGTCCAATAGTTGAAGGTGATAGGCAACGACGTCAGCAATATGAACAGTGCAAATTGCCTAACGCTCAGAGTAACTGCACATATGTTGATCCTAGAAAAGTGGATGTATTTGTAAAACAGGGTGAACAGGCTTTGCCATATTTATCTGATATTTTGCAACATTCTAATAATGAAACTCAGGTAACTGAAACTCTATATATTTTGGATAAAATGATAGATAACGGCACAAAAGGTGTTGATAAAATGTATCCGGTTTTATCAAGATTTAATGATACAAAATCTCCTAATGTTCAGACTTATTTAGCTGGAATTTATAGAAAAACTCAGGTTCCTGATGCGTTTGGTCCATTGGTGAAAATGTTGGTGCAGAATTCATTAAATCCAAAAACAACTCCTTATTTCGATCCAAATGAAGAAATTGGAGGTGCTATTTTGAGTTATTTATCAGATAGATATAAGGGCACGACAGGTGAATTTGTTGCATTAGCATAAATTTGTTTCAATTTGTTAATAAAATGAGAAATTTATTAAAGAACTCCTTATTAATTTCCGTAAGGGAATTTATAAGGAGTATTTTTGTGGAAATTAATACTATAAAATTAACATATAACTTGGATCAAAATATTGTGGCTATTCAATCTGAGTTAGAGAGAGTTGATGAGGGTACATCTCTAATTAATTCTTCTACTAATGTGGATGAAGTGGTTATATCAAAAGCTCCAATTACACAAGTTACTGATATTAATATAATCCCAGTTACTCCTCAAGAGTATGTGATTCCTGCAAGTGCATCAACAGAATTTGCTCAAAGTATTAAAGAGATGCTATTTAAATTGCATACAAAAACAGAGGGATTTGTATCTTCAACTGAAACAACAAGTGGAACTGTTGGTGATGCATGGGATATTTTGCAACATGCTCGAAATACACTTAATGACACAAGTATTAATGTAAATAATGGATTATCAAAAGCTCAACTTTTGAAATTAACTCAGAGAGATGATTGGGAAGCTTCAAATTCTAATTTTTTTGGGAATATTAATTTGGTGTTTGATAAAATAGCTGGAAGTGATGGAAATCTTTCTTTTTCTGAATTGCAATCTTTCACAGGGTATCAACTTGGTGAAGGGACAGCTGGCAAAGGTAGTTTTACTTCTAAGGTTACAAATTATGCCAATACTATTGATTCAGAGTATCAAAAACTTTCGAATGATAAAAAATTAGCTTTTGCAATAGATAAGGCGGAAGAATATTTAGAAGCTATGGGGTTTGATGAGCAATTAGCAGCTCTTAATAGACTAAACCAAACGTCAGGAAAGATTAGGTTTGGTAATTGTGATCCAGGTACTTTAGGGTATTATAGCTATATGGCAGGAGAAGGTTTATTTATTTCTGACTCGGAGTCTAGCTGTGGATTGGTATTAAGTACTTCTTATTTTATATCTAAATCGGCACCTTGGTATGAACTTGTATCAACATTAATTCATGAGCTTACTCATGCAACTGCTTATTTGTATTCAAAATATGATTATGATAGAGGAATTTATTTAATTTATCCTGGTGCGGATGGGAAAAATTATGCATATCCGTCATTTGCTGATGGGGCTTTAGATAAAATGTGCGAATTAGGGTATATAAATTCATCACAAAAAACAACATACTCAAATCAAATATCAGCAGGGACGTTATCTTTCAGTGATTACCAAAGACTTAGTGAGTACCAGCGAACTTTTTGGGGAGAGTTTGCAGCTTATCAAACTAATGAAGATTATTTAGATAGCGTTGCACATGGTGATTTTGGTGATGGTTCTGAGGAAAAAACTCAAATATCCTCACATATTACTGGAAATTACGTAAATCAGCCAGTTCCTGAAAATGATTGGTGGGTAACATACGGAAAAATGAATTACAATGCCTAAATGTAACTAAATGTTAACATTTCTCTTTTAATTATTAAAGTTTTTCTCTACATGTGACGATAACCTATCTGTAGATATATTTGTCTATGGAAAGGAAACAAGGCGACACAAAATGGGAATGGCAGCATCACAAGCTAGATTTTTAGGCTTAACAGCTCGCAAAACCAATGTTGAGTACGAAGGTCAACAGATTAACCAACAACGTACTTGTTTGGCAAACCAATCAGCAAATTATTATAATGATATGCTGGGTATGTCTGTGCCTGTTCCCCCTTCTGTAGATAATTTTACAAAAACAGTTTATTCATTCAATGATGGCGCAATTACAAACCAAATTACCGCATTGATGGCAGACAAGCAACGTGGTATGTACACAATCAGTTATCTATCAACTTGGGAAGATGATTTTACACCAATTTCAGCAGCATCAAGTATGGTTGTTAATACAAATGATGGCAAATATATGGTTGGTGCACATACACTAAGACGCTTAGGTGCAATTGATGGATTTACAGGTGCAACACCTCCAGATGGTAATGGCGGTGCTGGCGGTACTAGTGGTACTGGTGGTGCAGGAGGTACTGGTGGTACTGGTGGAACTTCAGCTCCTGATACTGATACAGATATTGACACCGATACTGATGTTGATACTGATACGGATGTCGATACTGATACAGACGTGGATACTGACACTCCAGACACTCCGAGCAATCCTCAAGTTTTAACATCTGAAGAAGAAGCTAAGTTACAATATGCATATATCAATCCATTAACAATGGAAAACACTACTATTGAAAAAGATGAATTTGAAAGTGGTAGATATAATGCAGCATACACATATGCGTATTTACTAGATAATACAAAACAAGGTGCTGATGCAATCACAATTTGTACTAAAAATGCTGACGGTCAATGGGTGAAAGAAGGAGCGTCAAGCTCTAGTCCTCAAGTTGCGGTAGCAGAACAAACAGAACAAGTAATTCAAGAAGTTGAAGTTGAACCTGTAACTATGTCAGCAACTGAAACTTATAATGATCCTTATTTAGATTCATTATCAGATGATCAATTAGAAAATTTATTATTAGAAGAAGAATACTATATTTCATTGTTAAATGAAAAATATGGTGAAGGTGAATGGTATGTTCGTTACATTCAAAATACTTCAACAGGTGATTGGCAACCATATTTTTATAGTGCAAGAGATTTAGAAAGCAATGATAGAGTTAAAAATGATAATGGATACATAATTTCTCAAGTAAATTGCTATACAATTGGTTCAGCAACGACAACAAATGAAATTAAAGGCATTTCAAATGTAAAAGTAGAAAAAGACGCAACAGGTCGTTATGTATCAATCAGTATTCCAGATAATGACAATAATTATGTAACATATGCATTAGCAACATCTGTAGTAACAGATCAAGATGCGTATGATGATGCAATGAACC
>JAZUAO010000019.1:0-3269 GCA_045638025.1 Candidatus Gastranaerophilaceae bacterium | reverse complement strand
AGCTACATTTTTGCTTTCTATCCATGCTGATGGATAGCCATCGTTGTCCTTGCTAAATCTGATGGAAATGTTGTCTCCACGGAGCATGTCTTTTTTCAGTTCCACGCAAGCACCTTCGTTATCGTATGGAGCTGTTATAGCAGTGGATTCGTTGCTGAAATTAAAGTTGAAACCATAATTTTCGGTTGCTTTTACATTACCATTCTCAGTTTGAATTAAATTTTCTTTATTCATAGGATTTTTTTTTAAAGATTTAACAATAATTTACTTAACTCAGATTCTTCGCATTCTTCATGTTCAAACTTCAGTTCTTCCATGATGTCGATTTCGAAGACTTCTACGTTTGAGGTTTCTTTTGGGTTTTGGGTTACTCTTGCGTTTTGGCTCGCCAGCTCTTTTTTATGTGTCATCGTATTCTTTTTTAAATTTGTGGTCTCAACCATTCCCGTGAAGACCATCGGGGTCAAACTCCACTGAACAGCTATGTACATCTTGCTTGTTTGTTTCATTTTGACACTGCAAAAGTAAAACAAATTTTTAAACTTACAACGATAAATTATTGATAACCAAATAGTTATATGTGTACCAAAAAGTAAGAGGTTTCCAGTACACAAAAAAAATGCGTACTAAAAAGTTTGACCTTTCCAGTACGCATTAGCTAAAAATCTAATATAATAATGTATATTAGTTACCAATTTCTATATATTCTACCTGTCATAGGTGGTAGTGGTTCATTTCTGTATCTGCTTAAAAGATTGCTAAGTTTACGATTAGCTACATATTTACCTTCTTTCAATATGTGTCTTTCATAATAATCTTTATCTTGAAGTCCAACAATGTAAGTCAATCTTGATATAAATAATAGTTTATCCGTTGAATCTTCTCTTGTAGTATGTCTGCCCATTAGCTCACGGTCAGCCTTTATATCTTTTAAAAAATATTGGAAAAACTCTGCAAACAAGCGTGTCCTTGGTGACTTGTCAAGAGAGACTTTTTCTTCAAATTTAATAGGAACTCCATCTTCTATAGTTCTGTTTAGTCCAAGTTCTTTTAATCGTTCGTTGCGTTCTTCTCTGTTTTTGCTATTTTCTATAATGTCATTGTATGTATTGATAAAATATTTGACAGAAGATTTCAGTATGGAAAGAGTGTATTCATCGTTAGTTTCGTAGTTTTCTCTACCGTTCTTTTTTGTTATTATCTCTGTGGCTTCTAAAATTTTTTCAGCCATTTCGTTTACTTTTTCAAGTTCAGATTGCCCATGTCCAGGTGCATTTATGCAACAATCATTTACCAAATCATTAACAAAAAGAAGCAAGTACCAGAATTTATCTAAATCAAGGTTGAATGCTTTGATAGTGTTCATTACTTCTCTGCTGTTAAAAAACTTGTCCTTAAACGATGTGTCAAGTGGTGTACGTTCTGCATAGTGTTGTTTGGTAGCTTCAATGTCACGAGGATAGATTTCCATATATCTCGCATATTTTTCCTCATCAGTCAGTTTGCATTCAATATATCTGTTAGCAAAAATAACTGGAGTACGTGATGAACAAAAATTTTCACCATCATAATCTGGAAAGAATTTGTCTGCAATTTTCCAGACATATTCTAGTAATGGTTCGTCCAGATATTTATCGTATTCATAATGCTTCGCTTTGTAATCTGGTAATTCTTGTATTTTTGGTAATTCTTGAAAATCCATAATGTTATTTTTGCTTCAAAGGTACAAAAAACTCCGCCTGTTTTAAGCAAGCGGAGTTGATATTTTAATTAAAGCAGATTCTTCATAGCTTCATCTATTTGGTCATTATCAAAATTATCTAGATAAATCTGTGTGGTTGCCAAATCAGAATGTCCCAATGCTTCACTAATAAGTGCGATATTGACACCAGATTTTTTAAGTACACTTGCGAATGAATGTCGTGCAACATAGGTTGTAATGTTTGTATCAATGCCAAGTCGTTTGCCAAGAACCTTTAAATTAGCATTAACTTTAGCTCGCATTTTATGTATTCTGTTTTGTTTCTGCAAAGCTGTCTTGTGTTTACTACTATTAAGTATCGGGAAAATGTAGCCCATGCTTTCCACTTCATATTTCTGAATTATCTTCATAGCTTCGTATGGTATGCCAATCTTTATTTTTTTATGCGTCTTTTGGCGGACGTATTCCAATCTACCATTAACTATATTGTCTTTAGTTAGATTTGCCATGTCTGTGAAGTTAATGCCACCACAAAGATAACTGAACATGAATATATCTTTACTTAATTGAACGTACTGATTATGTCCTATAGGTTGGTCATCGTTCATAAACTTCAAAATATCTGCTTTTGATATAGCTCTCTTTTGAGTTGAAACATCAAATTTACTTAATCTGTATTCATCGAATGGATAGTTAGACTGTTGAGCGCATTTTTCTTTTATTGCTTTATTATATGCACTACGGAGAGTACGAAACATCAAACTGATGGTTGTTTCTTTATTACCTCTTGAACGCAACCAACACTCGTACCGCTCCAACCAAGCGACATCTATTATTCCAAATGGAATATCTAAATTGTTATTTGTGAAATGCATTAAAGAACTGTACGAATTAAGATAGACCAAACGATTACCACATTTGTTTTCTACTTCACACCTTAATATGATTTTTCGATAAAACTCTCCTATCTTAACATCCCTATCTTTATCGTTTATCAACAATGCAGATGTAGTAATTTCTTTTTGTTCTGCACGCATATCCAGCATTTTCTTTTGTAATTCTGCTTTCTTGTCAATAATAATTTTCTGGATTTGCTCATAATTAGGACATTTAGGTTTAGGTTCATTGGTCTTAAAATTCCAATGCTTAGGGTTCACAGAAATGCCTAAACTTTGATACTGTGACTTTCCCTCTTTTGTAACACGAAGCATTAAAGGATTTTCACCATTAGATAGTGTTTTCCACTTGTAGCAAACTACTGTAACTGTTGCACTTACCATGACTTTTTCGGTTGAAGTCTTGGTTGAAGTAGAAGCGACTTTAACCACCATTTTAAGCACAAAAATCAGCTGTTTTTGAGTACAAAAATCATTTTTCAGTAAAATAATCACTTTTAAATGAAACTAATCATTTTTTATGATTAAACTGGCTCAGTCCTAATTTCCAGTGGGGAATTTTGTGAAAAAGTAAGTATCTTTGTGTTATGATAAATATAAAAGAGAAGATAGAAGATCCGTTGAAGTTGTTACTGCCAAAGGCTATATACGACTACTTTGAATTAGTGAAT
>JAZUAO010000018.1:0-1583 GCA_045638025.1 Candidatus Gastranaerophilaceae bacterium | reverse complement strand
ATATAATCAATAAAACACTGTGGACTTTTTATATAAATTTATAGCTTTGACTATTTAAAGGAGTGTATTGCCACAGTTTTATCTAAATTATTTATAGTTGGATAAGTCTTTGAACTTTCATTTCCCGCAAGTTTATGATGATAAAACTATGTGGACAAACACAGTGTAAACTTACAAAGGAGTTGATTTTTAATGTACTATGTTGGCATTGATGTTGCCAAACAAACACACTATGCAGCAGTTATGAATTCGGATGGTGAAATACTTGTGAATCCGTTTCCATTTTCTAACAACCATAACGGGTTTCAATTACTGCTTGATGAGCTTTCGGAGTTTCCTAAAAATGAGATTTTAATCGGAATGGAATCTACTGCTCATTATGCTGAAAACCTGACTTGTTTTCTGTATTCCAGAGATTTTAATGTTTGTATTATTAATCCCATACAAACATCTACTCTCAGAAAAACAAACATCAGAAAGACTAAAACTGATTCTGTTGATACATACCTTATTATTAAGGCTTTGATTATGAATCAATATCGTTTGTTTTCAGAACGAGATTATGATTCTTTGCAATTAAAAAACCTCTGTCGCTTCCGTCAAAAACTTATGAAGGCAAGGACAAAGGTTAAAATTCAACTTGTTACTTATGTGGATTTGTTATTCCCTGAATTACAGTACTTTTTCAAGTCCGGTATTCACGGAAAGGCTTGTTATGAGCTTCTCAAAACAGAACCAAATCCCGACAAGATTGCGAAAATGCATCTCACAAGGCTTACTAACCTTCTCTACAAGTCCTCTAAGGGACACTTTAACCAGTCTAATGCTGTACTTTTAAAAGAGCTTGCATCGCAATCTGTCGGTATTAAAAATGATACCATATCTTTACAGATATTTCAAGCTATTTCTCAAATTGAATTATTTACTCAACAATTAAACGAAATCGATGAGAATATTAATGCAATTATGGTTAAGCTTGATTCGGTTATCAAAACAATACCGGGCATAGGTTCTTTAAACGGTGCAATGATTATTGGTGAAATCGGTGATATATCCCGTTTCAAAAAACCTTGCCAACTGCTTGCGTATGCAGGTCTTGACCCGTCTGTTTATCAATCAGGCAATTTTAATGCAGCCAGAACACGAATGTCTAAAAGAGGTTCTAAACTGTTAAGATTCGCTTTGATAAATGCTGCTTGGCAAACCACCTTAGTTAATGATACTTTTAAAGATTATTATGACTTAAAAGTATCTCAAGGTCGCCGTCACTATGCTGCATTAGGTCATGTAGCACATAAGCTGGTTCGTGTCATTCATAAAATGATGACCGATAATGTTGAGTTTAACTTAGCCTAAGTCTTACCTTAACTATATTCAATTTTCAAAAAGCATTTTAAAGAATGCTTTATTTGCTATACACTTTTTTAGCCATACAAATTTTATTAAAAAGTTTTCATTTTTCTATTGACAAATCATAGTTGGTCTCCTTTTTGGATTTATATTTTATTGAATTTCCTTTACCTCTACTGACTTAATTGCAATCTGTGAATCATTTGCACCCTTAAGGGTAAAGTCAGTACCCA
>JAZUAO010000017.1:0-26309 GCA_045638025.1 Candidatus Gastranaerophilaceae bacterium | reverse complement strand
CACTTTTGGGAATTTTGAGAATAGAAATGGGGCACAACTAAAATATTTTTTAACAAATTTTTATTCAAATATTCTTTTTACAAATCTATTCTCTTGTCTTACTTTTTCCTGATTTAATTTATTGATTTCGGCAATTAAATTTTCTCTTTTTTGAAAGAAATTAAGTACTTTTACTAATTTTTCAGTAAATTGGTCTGAGACTAAATCTTCATAAAATAAATTTACGCCAATTTTATCAGAATATTTTCCTCTAGCATATTCAATAGAACCACCATCTAAAAGCTTGTCAGTACCAAAATCGAGAATTAAATTACCTTTAATATCTTTAGTAGCTTTTGAGAATTTGTTTTTTAATAATTGAAACTGAGGACGGGACATATTATTTTTATACCAATATTGTTCAAACCTCAAGCTTGGTTTAACTTTCAAATTTGCTTTAAATGTTGTTTGTACTGTTTTATTTGAAATTGAATTTATATCCATACAAAAACCTTCTATTAAACTTTTCATTATTATAAAACTTGTGAAAAAAATTTTTGCCAAATTTGTTACAATGTTAAGCTATGTAAGGTTAGGTGCAACTCTACAAAATTTATCAAACTTACTATTCTTTCTTCTCAAACTGAGTGTTATTTTGTAACTCTCCTTATATATGGACATAAATAAACATTAAGAGTTGTAAACGCAAATGTATATGTGCGTATCAAAAATTTTTTTTCAGGGTTGTTATTTTCTTGTTACAAATTCAAAAGGCAGGTTCTTAATGGATATTATTCCAATGATTAAATTTAATCAAACATATTATGGAGGTTGTAATTCTAAAAAAGAAAAAATTACTTTTGGAAGAAAATTACCATTAGCACCAAAAACTCTTGATTTTGATACTTTTACAAAACAATTTAAAAATGCTTATGAGGATAATTCATTTGAAGATGTCGCGTTAAAGATATGTTCAGATGAAAAAAATCTTATTGGAGAAGGGGGTTCTAAAAAAGTTTTTAGAATCGAGGGAGTTAAAGATTTTCTTATTGCACTTATGAAAAACGAATATAAGAGCGGAGATTTAGGGCCATTTGAATCTGTTCCAAATGTAATTCCAGAACATAATTTTGGACAATGTATTGCATCTAATAGGTCTGGTTTATATATAATACCTAAAGTTAATGGAGAATCTCATTCATTGCCTAATTGGCTTTCAAGATATAAAGCAAAAACAGAAAAAGATATTCCAATAACTGGAAAAGAAGCACAATTGGTTGCACAGCAGATAAAAAAAATAGCAAACTTCCCATTACGATCGTATGAGGATTTTGCTCTACAATTGGATTGTTTAACTCGTAATAAAATAAGAGTTGATGCACTTAATCCAAATAATATTCTTGTTGATGGTGAAAATAAAGCATTCAATCTGATTGATATTGATGATGATCAAAAAATATTTGGAGAAATCCCTAAACCATTGAATGGTTCTGCTGACATGATTGCCTTGTTGTTGGATTCTCTTATGCATGTTGCTTATAAAGATGCTTTGACGACAAAAGATTCTTACAATTTAGGACGTGCTGCAAAATGTATTATTGAGAAATGTCGTGTAGCAGCAGAAAAATCTATTGAAGATGCACCAGAAACTAATACTAGACTACATTTTGAATTAGTTATGAACTATCTCAAATCTCGTAATACAGGGAAAACAATTCTTGAAGATTATGATCAATTTTTTGCTATGTATAGTGACCTCATGCAAAGACCTATTGACTAGAATGATTATTAATCAAAATAAAACTTGGTCTTTGACAAAATTAATTAAGCAAAATAATATTTTAAATATCTATTTTAAGCTCATTTTGCCTCTCTGCAATACTTAATTTTTTAAAATAGAGCCTTAGGGTGCGTTTATACGCACCATTCTACTATAAAACAGTCTTCACTTCTTGTAGTATTTCTCTTATAGATTTGCCTTGTTGTTGTGCAATAAAAATATTTGTTATATCACCACCAGATCTAAAGACCTCTGAACCGTAAAGTTCTTTCGGTACTCCTATTCTTGATTCAGAAACCCCACCTATATCAACGATATAATCATCAATTTGATTAGCTGAGCTTAAATCGTGATGTACAAGATGTTTAGAACGTAACCAATCTAGAAACTTCAACCCATCCGCTGGCGCTTTTTGACCTTTTTCAATGAATTCTGTAATCTGCCAAGCTCCCTCTAAGCCACCATTTTGAAGATTTTTACCTATTGGATTTGCCATATAAAGCTGTGGCACATCTGTAACACCTGCTTTATAAGCTTCTTGCAACAATCCAATTTCAGAATAAGCTCCATGACTGTAACTTGCGTTAATTCTATTTGCTCTAAAAGCTTTATAACAAATTTGATTACCCAGTTCATCCTGAATCTTATAAACATAACTATATTGACCACATCCCATAAAACGAGCTGTAAATACTTTATTATCTACAACAAATTTAGTTACTTTTTCTGATGGGTAAATACTATCCGATTTTTCTAAAAAAGAAGGTAATTTATCTAATGTTTTTAAAAGTTTTGTTTTATCAACACCGGAAAATATTTCCGGAACGTTGTTTACAATTATTGCATTTCCTTTTACTCTTGCTGTATTGTTCGCAACAGTAGCAAACCTAGTGCCTAAATCATATAAACAGTCTTCATCATACCAATCGTTTATTAGCCTTAAATTTGGTGTATCATAAGTTAAATCTTGACATTCTTCAATGATATCAACAGCTTTGCGATTAAATTCTGTATCAAGTAAGTTACTTCTTTTAGAAAAATCAATAGCATCCAATTCTTTTTCTGCAATTGAAAGAATTTTTTCAGTGTTGCCAACTTCTTTAGAGGTTTTTTCAACAACTTCAGATGCTTGCTCATTAACAACTTTATTAGCTTTTTTAAATATATTTTGAGGAATTCCTTTTCTTAAAAGAAGCGTTAATCCTAATAATGCAGCAACGGAAAAAGCTCCACTAATCATTTTTTTATTTTTAGAAAAGAATGAATCCTTGGTACAAGCTTTTGCAGAAATACCAAAAGTTATTTTATTAGGACTCGTTATTTTATTATTTTGTCCATATCTTGTATTTTCGACCTTATTTGAACACAAAATCATATTTATACACGACACCTAATTTACACACTAAAACTATATATATAAAGACAATAATTCCCTAAGAATTGCACTAGCAACAAAATAGTATTAATTTTTGTAAATGCATAATTTAAGATTTTTTATATGCTTCTAAAACTTTTGTCATTTTAAAAATATCATTACAATCTTCAATTATTTTATTTTCACCTGTCTTAAAAATAAAACCCTCTTGATTTGGAAGAGTCAAATAACTATCATCTGTGCGACGTGTCTTATCACAAATATTAGCCGAAATCGTAACTGTCTTAAGACCTTTTGAACGTAATCTAACATTTCTTAATTCAATTCCTGATGTTTTTTCAACAAAAACTGGTCTTAATTTCTCATTTATAACAACATCATAATTTTGAGTATCTTCAAGACGTTCACCCAAATCTTGCCAAGCTTTTTCATAGTATTGTTTAACAGATGAGCCCATGTATTCAATTTCTTCACGAGCCTTTTCTGAAATATGCAAACTTTCAAAACTCAATCTGGCATTATTTAAGATATGATTTGTTATTTGCATCTAAACACCCTATGTTCTATCAACAATAAATATAAAAACTCAATTTTAAAAAATTTGCTAGCAATAAATCAGTTTTTCCTAACATATAAAAAGCCTTGATTAAAAATCAAGGCTTTTATTTTTTATTTATGGTTATCGTTTAAGTTTTGGAACCAAAGCTTTTGCCCAACCTCTAAGGTTTGGATATCTTTCAGTGTTATGCCCAAATTTTAACCATCTGTCTTCACTTTCTACTGCAGTTCCAATGCCTTTCAAGCGTTCATATACATATGCACAAAGACCTGTTCTATCTTTACCTTCTAAACAGTGCATGTGTGCTTTGCCATTCTTTTTCTCAACATTTTCCATTACATCAAGAAATTCCGCAATATTTTGTTCGGTCGGATTTCTGTGATTTATGGCAATGTTATGATAATTCATACCAAGTTTTCTAACTTCTGTACCTTCATCAAAAAGAATACTTGTATCGGTATTTGTTCTCAGGTTAATAACATCTGTCACACCATCATCTTTTAACCAAGTAAAATCTTCTGGCAACGGTTGAGCTGAACGAGTAAGGTGTTTATCTACAACACCATAATTGTTGGGTTTTCCTTGAAACGCTACGGGACTAACTAATTGAATTCTCATAATCACATATCCTTTTATTCTATCTATATCCTGATTCTATTATAAAAATGTGTTTTTACAAATATAATCTTTAGCATAAAAAAACTCTAAAAATAAAATTTGCTAGACAAGTAAAAAATATTTACAGTTAAATTTTTATCACTTAACAAAAAATTATTTTTACAAGTTTTACACTAATGCAATGATTAATCAAGCAAATGACGTAAAATCACCTGTATATGCTATCTTGAATTCTTTTGCTGAACGCCAATCCGAATTTAAATCAACAAAAGAATTATATTCTTATGCAAAAAAACGAATTGTTGGAGTTGCTAACAAACTCGAAAGGGAGTATTTAATTATCGCAGACACAAAAAACAATCGAATCCTTGCTGAAAAAATTGGCTCAGGGACTATTGTCACAACTGAAGATATTTTTATCCCTGAAAAAATTAAAAAACACGTAACTGTAATGCATGGACACGCGAAGAAAAAATCACGCATGTCATTGACTGACTGTCGCCATTTATGTATTAAAGGTTATGACAAATCAATTGTTTTTGATCAAAGAGGACGTTTTTCATTATTGCAAATATTACCAAATACTAATATAGAACTCGCACAAGAGTTACTTGAATACGGGGATTTAAGGCAAAAAAATCTTTTACCCAAAACTATGATGAAAAGATTTTTTATATTCCTTTTTGGAAGAGAAGACAAATGGTGCGAAAAAGGACTTAAAAAATTACTTACAAATGAAAAAATCAATTTGAGATATATTTCAAATGTTTTCAAATAAAGAGATTTTTGTTTCTTTGCATTTCATTACATTAATTGTAAGTTTAATAAAAAAATGATATAATCCTGAATAGCAATAGGGGAACATCAAATGAATTTCAAAATTTTTATTACACTATTATCATTACTATTCACATGTGCAACTGTTAATGCTGCATATATTGGAAACTGGGACCCGACTCTTGTAAAAGAAAATGCCAATCAAGAAGCCAAAACTCTTGATACAGTAAGAAGAGGGCAAGTTGTTAGTGTAGTAAAAACAGAAGGTGACTGGTCATATATTAAATATGTTGCTTTTCAACAATACAAATATGGCTGGGTTAAAAGTGACACAATAACTGACTCTTATCCTATGACTTCTAGCAAACCAAACGAAAATGCTTATTACAGAGATCTTGAAAAACTAAAAAAACAAATCAATGAAGAAGAAAAACAAGATCCAGAATTTCAACGAATTTACGAAGAATATCAAAAAGATCTCCAAAAACTAGATGACCAATTCAACGTTTGTATTCAAACCAAGTCCAAACCATTGTGCGAACATTACAGACATTTTAAAGAAGTTGATGTAATTATCAAAAGAAACAATGCAGATAGCCGTGTACGTGATAAATACTCTAAAAGATTTTATGAAGAAGATCTGATGTTACAACAAATACACAACATTAAACGTGAGCCATTATATCCAGTTGTAAATGTTAATGTTTTGAATTAATAATTTTATAAATAAATACTTATTTTTCTGCTACAATTGATGTAAAATTACCTTGGAGGTTTGAATGAGAGACGAGTTATTATCAATTATTGAAAAAAATAGCAGAATAGATTTTAGCGAATTGGCAGTATTATTAGGGCAATCAGAAGAAAAGGTTTTGGAAGAACTTTCTAACCTTGAAAAAGAAGGAATTATATGTGGTTATCACACACTTATAAACTGGGAAAAAACTTCTATTTCTAAAGTAACGGCTCTAATTGAAGTTAAAGTTACACCACAACGAGGAACAGGTTTTGACAGTATCGCTGAAAGAATTTACAACTACCCAGAAGTTAAAGATGTTTATCTAATCTCAGGTGGTTATGATTTTATGGTAATTTTAGAAGAGAAATCATTAAAAGAAATTGCAAACTTTGTTTCATATAAATTATCGACTTTAGATAACATTTTCAGTGTCGCTACTCACTTTATTTTAAAAAAATATAAAGACCACGGCACAATTTTAAGTAAAAAACATAAAGATGAAAGAGAGATTATTACCCCATGAGAAAATTCTTATCCGATACAGTAGTAAACATAAAACCTTCAGGTATAAGAAAGTTTTTTGATATTGTAAGCGAAATGCAAGATGCAATATCTCTTGGCGTTGGCGAACCTGATTTTGACACCCCATGGCATATTCGTGATGAAGGTATTTATGCATTTGAACGTGGCAAAACTTTCTACACATCTAATGCTGGTTTAAAAGATTTGAGAATAGAAATCTCAAAATATTTAAAACGAACTCAAAATATTGAATATAACCCAGACAACGAAATAATTGTAACTGTCGGAGGTTCTGAAGCTATTGATATCGGCCTAAGAGCTATAATAAACCCTGGTGATGAAGTTATAATCCCTCAACCATCTTACGTTTCTTACGAACCATGTGCAATTTTAGCAGGAGCAAAACCTGTAATTATAAATCTTAAAGGCGAAAATGAATTCCGTTTAACAGCGGAAGAATTACGAAATGCAATTACAGATAAAACAAAAATCTTAATTTTACCATTTCCTAACAACCCAACAGGTGCGATTATGGAACGTAAGGATTTGGAAGAAATTGCAAAAGTTTGCATCGAAAAAGATATTCTTGTAATGTCTGACGAAATTTATGCAGCACTAAGCTACAAAGATAAACACGTTTCAATCGCAGAAATTGACGGAATGCAAGAACGCACAATTCTTATCAACGGTTTTTCTAAATCATATGCAATGACTGGTTGGCGTTTAGGTTATGCTTGTGGGCCTAAAGAAATTATTCAACAAATGACTAAAATTCACCAGTTTGCCATTATGTGTGCCCCTACAATCAGTCAATATGCGGCAATAGAAGCCTTAAAAAACGGTGACAAAGATGTTGAAGAAATGAAACAAGCTTACAATCAACGTCGAAGATTTTTAATGGATTCTTTCCGCAAAATGAATTTAGAGTGCTTTGAACCATACGGAGCATTCTACGTATTCCCTTGCATAAAAGAATTTGGAATGACAAGTGAAGAGTTTGCCACAAAATTCTTATATGAAGAAAAGGTCGCTGTTGTTCCAGGGACAGCGTTTGGTGAATGTGGAGAAGGATATTTAAGAATATCTTATGCTTATTCTCTTGACAGCCTTAAAATTGCAATAGAAAGATTAGAACGATTTATTACAAAATTAAGAAAATACTAAAAATCACAGGAGAATATTATATGATTAAAAAATTCGCATTCACTTTAGCAGAAGTTTTAATAACACTGGGAATTATTGGGGTTGTTGCAGCTTTAACTGTTCCCAGCCTTGTTAATGATATACAAACTAAACAGCGTAATGAACAAATAAGAACCGTTAAGTATAAATTCACAAAAGCTACAGATACAATGAAGTCTCTGGGCCTTATAACTTCATATGAAACCACAAGAGATTTTGTTGACGAATTATCAAATCATTTGCATATTATAAAAACCTGCGATTCAGGCTCACTTTCTAGTTGCTGGCCATATGAAGAAATCGCATTATCTAATGGAAATAAAGTTAACCTAAATTCAATTGGCAATGGTACAACATTTTTAAAAACCAAAGGTGACTGGTCATCGGATTCTGTTGGGATTATTTTGGGCGATGGAACCCCTATGATATTAAATTACCAAAAAGATTGTCCTCATCTCGAAAGTACAAGCAATTATGCGTGGACCATGATTGACGGAAAACCTGAAACAAATGCCACTGCAAATTGTGTTACAGGAATATTCGAAATTAATGGGCAATCTGGGAAAAATCAATTTAAAGATGATGTAATAGCATTTAATGCGAACGGTTTTGGTGGTGACTGTACAGTCGGAATTGGAGCTAATGATAAATGTTTCAGCACTCCATTTGTACCATCAACTCCTATGTCAATGCAAGAATGTAATGAGAGAAAAGATGAACTTGGTATTGGAGCTTGTGGTTCAAATAATGACTATTGGGCTGCAGCAGTTGCACAATGTGGCGGTGTAAATTACATGCCAACACCAACAGATTTAAGCAAACTTGCATCTCAATTATATAAAAATAAAGTATATCAACTTGATAGTCCTGTGGCTAAAACACTTAATATGACACCCCCATTTATTATCTGGACAGAAGAATCCAGAGGGGCTTCAGGAACTGGGAATTACGAATCTCATCGCGCAGGTGGAGTAAACTTCACTGAAACAAACGGTACGGTATATGGCTGGGGTTACGGCCGTTTATCATTGTCATACAATAATATTCCTTATTATGCAATGTGTGTAGCTCACTAATTACAAACATCAATCCATTCTATAAAATTTGAATATTTTTCAAGCTCTTGAATATTCAATTCTATTGCGCTGTTTGAACTTCCACAGGCAGGAAAAACTGTTTCAAATCTTTTTAATGATTCATCTAGATAAACTTTTACACCGTCATTAATCCCAAAAGGACAAACTCCACCAACTTCATGACCAATAAATTCTTTTACTTCATCCGGTGTTAGCATTTTAGCTTTTGCTTTAAAAAATGCTTTGTATTTTGCATTATTTATTTTGACATCACCTGCCGAAATAATTAAAATAGCTTGCTCATCAACTTTAAAAGAAAGTGATTTTGCAATTCTTGCAGGCTCACAATTTAATGCTTTTGCCGCCAATTCAACAGTAGCACTTGATAATGCTAATTCCTGTATTTTATTTTCTATCCCAAATTGTTTAAAATATTCTCTAACTTTTTCTATTGCCATAACTTCCCTCTTTTATAAATCATATCACTTCAATAAAAATATTACTTATTGCAACAAACCTGTAATATTAATAGCAACTATTCAATTTTTTTTTACTTTATATACATAAAGGAGTGGTTATTTAAATGACAAATTTAAGTATCAATAATAATTCAAATTATTTTGATTCGAATTTTAAAATTCAGCCATCCTATATCCAAAATCAACAGGTAAGAATTGACTGCATTGATACATTCATAAAAAGCACAAACGATTTAGAAGAACAAAGGTTAAATGGAGGCAAATGGGCAAATCTTACAGGTTCTACAACTGCTGGAATTGTTTCTTTTTGTTCTATAATTATTGGCTTAGGAACTATGTTTATCAGGTCTAAAAAGAATCCTTCAGCCACTTTAAACGAAATACAGAAAAAAGTACTTAAAAACAAAAATATTAAAACTTATATTACATCAACGCTTATCGCTTTAGCCAGTTACGTTGGAATTCAAACAATTCATAATAAAAACATTAAAAATGACTCGCCTGAATTAATTAAAAAATTCAACAAATATAACACAAAAACAAGTGCTAAACTTTCTGACAGACATTTGCGTTCTAATAGTCTTGGTGCACAATATAATATAATAAATGGAAAAGTTGAGGTCAACAAAAATTATCTTCACGATCCTTTTGGTAAAAGAAAACTAAATGGACTCATAAAACATGAACTTGAACATGCCAGACAATTTGAAATGATTGCCGCAATGGATGATGGTATTAAAAAACTTAATTATGCTTTCATAAAAAATTTAGTTTCAAGTATAAAAAATCCGGAAATTATTGACGCAATAAAAGAACTTGATAAAATTCTCGAACAAGATTATTCAGGGACTTATGACGATGCAAAAATATTTGTACAAGGTGCAGAAGTTAACATGAAAAAATACCTCAAAGCAGTAACCACATTGTTTGAAAATCCAAATGCAAAGTATACAGAAATCCCTATGGTCATAGACCAACAACATTATGCTGAAGCTGTACAAAAACGTGGACCTCTAACTGAAGAAGAACAACAAAAAGCAGAACAATATTACCAAGCTTATTTAGATTATCCTAAAGCAAAAGGTCTTGACTTATTTAATCCTTTTTCAAAATATTATAAAAATCTTTTAGAAGTAGAAGCTCGTAAGGCTGCAAAAAAATAATTTATCCATTCTATTTGAAAAAATTTTTTATTTTTTCAATAAATGAGGTTTTTTCTTTATTTTTTCTAAAAACACACGGCATAACTTCTGTAAAATTATTTTTTCTTAAATAATTAAAGATATTTGTATCTAAGCGATCAAAATTACCAATTACAACCAAACTGCCTGATTTCAATTTTTCAGATGCTAGTGTCGCAAATTTATTTGCATATGCATCACCTAAATGCCCAATAGCATTTCTAAACAATACAATACTATTAGAATCATCTTCAAGATTTTCTAACACTTCAAACATATCTTTTTGTTCAAATATAATATTTTTTCTTAAATCCTCATTTACCCTCTTTGTCGATTTATATTGCGCCATACAATCGTCTTCAATATCAAGAACTTCATCTGTATCCTCAAAATATATATGATCGTTTGGAGTCGATAATTTTACTACACCCATCTCTGCATCTGACATCAAAATCAAACCGCTTTGAGCAGCTTTGATAACTTCTTTGTCATAATCAAAAGCTTTAATTGGCAAGAATTTGCTGCTAGATTTTTCAGGTAAATTTTCTTTCAACGCTATTGCTAATGAATACGATTCTGTCCCATCAGAACAAGCACCATTAATTACATTAACCTGTCTTTTATTTTTAAAATTAGAATCCACATACTTTACAAATTTTTTCCAATTCAAATCATTTCTAAAAAATACTGTATAACAATTTACATATTTTTTATCATTATATATGTAACCTCGGCGAGTGCTTCCAAACGCAACTCTAGACGTTTTTAGGGGATGAATAGTCTTATAACTTGAATTTACTGGTGCTAGCATATCAATATTAAATCTAGACAATTTATTTTTTGCTAGTTTTCAATAAATATGCTAATATTTGTTTATGCTAAATATTTTCAAACAGGGACATCCAAAAGGTTTATACTTATTATTTTTCGTAGAAATGTGGGAAAGATTTTCTTACTACGGAATGCGTGCATTAATTGTTTTGTACATGATACAAACACTTGCATATTCATCTCAACATGCCGGTAATATTTACGGACTTTACACAGGACTTGTTTATCTGACACCACTAATTGGCGGTTATTTAGCTGACAGGTATTTAGGTCAAAGAAAATGTATTGCTACTGGGGCAAGCTTGATGATTATAGGTTTATTTATGCTTGCTTTTGGCCCTAAAAGTCTTTTTCTTTTATCTTTATTTTTAATGATTATTGCAAACGGATTTTTTAAATCTAATATAAGCTCCGTTTTAGGGCTTTTATACGGTGATGACAACGAGAAAAAAGATAGTGCATTCACAATTTTTTATATGGGCATAAATCTTGGTGCATTCTTCTCACCTTTAGTCTGTGGAACTCTTGCTGTTAAATTCAGCTTTGAATACGGCTTTGCAGCAGCTGGTATTGGAATGCTTATAGGATTATCATTATATAAAATTTTTGAACATAAATTACTTGGAGAAAGTGGGCTTTATCCTGTAACACAAAATAAAACTGAAATGAATACTACTTCAACCCCTGAAAGCAAAAAACAATTTTTATCACTTATAGCTCTGATGTTATTCACAATTCCTTTTTGGATTTGTTTTGAACAAGCAGGTTCTTCATTAACCCTATTTGCAGAATACGCAACAAACAGGAATTTTTTAGGATACGAAATTCCGACTGAATATTTTCAATCTCTTAACCCTTTATTTATAATCACACTGGCGCCAATAATATCTAGTATATGGACTGCATTAAGAAACAAATCTAAAGAACCAACTTCAGTTGAAAAATTTGCAATCGCCTTGTTCTTAATATCAATTTCATATGTAGTTTTGGCATATGCAGGACATTTATCGCTAACTTCATTAGTTTCGCCACTTTGGCTCGTAGGTGGATATTTAATTATGACAGTTGCTGAACTTTGCCTATCTCCAATTGGATTATCATTAGTTTCAAAACTAGCCCCAAGAAAATTTTTATCACTCATAATGGGATGCTGGTTTTTAACAAGCTTTTTAGGGAACTTAATTGCTGGAGTCTGGGCAGGTAAATACGAATTGATGACTCCAACTCAACTATTCGGAATTTTAGCAATTGCATCCTTTATTACATGCCTATTGCTATTATGCTTCATACCAATGCTAAACAAAGTGATAAAAAAATAACACTATTGCTGTTGAAGTCTAAGAGCTTGTTTTGCCTTTTCCCAGAATTCCATTCTTTCGGCAAACGTATATTCTAATAACGGTTTTTCTGCGTATTTTTCAACAAGAACAAGTCTTGAATCTATTTTTCTATTTGCTTGTTTTAAAGCTTCGGTCGGATCAATATTGTAATAATCTGCCAATAAAACAGCATCAAAAATAACATCGCCTACTTCTTCTATCATGTTTTCACGATCGTTATTTTTGACCGCTTGCTTAAATTCATCTATTTCAGCACAAAGATAATCTAAACGCGAATTACTTGTTGGACTTTCATAAAAACCATCGTTGGTTAATCTTTTATGAATACTAACTGCCTCTTTTATCGGCTCGTGCTTATATTGATTTTTTGCCGCAAATGATACGACATTATATTGTATCGGATTAATCATATTTATATTAAATCTAAAAATAATAAATTTTGCTATCAAAAATTATTATTTACAAACTTATATTAAAAAATCCATGGAGATAAAAATGAATAACAAAATTTCTAACAACACAAGCTTTGGAATGGCACTATATATGCCACCTTACAAAAAATTCGCAAAAGAATTTGGCAAAGAAGTAGCTGACGCTGCCGAAAAAGCTAGACCAAAATTAAAACAACTAGCCGAAGATGTTGACATTTTTGTGAAACCTTATAAACCTTACTTTGAACCAGAAAGTGAAAATTGCTGGGGCATCACAATGACTGTTGGTAAAGTTGATAAGCCAATTATTTCAAAATTAAGATCCTTGTATAGAGAATATAATATATTTTCTAATAAAGGCAGCTATTTTATCAGACTTGAAGAACATCCAAACAATTTGTCCGATACTTTAATTAACAAAGCTACAATATTAAAAGTTCACGAATTGCATCCATAAAAGAACGTATTGATAACAACACAAATGAAGTTATTAGAAAATACAAGCCCCAAAAGGCTTTAAGTATCAATAAACAAAAATAGTTTAGAGTCTTTCGTGATAGCCGTACCAAAGGGCAGAAGATTGCGCTCGATTATTTTCAATCTCATCTTTTAAATCTTCAATTTTTTCTTTCATAATTTCCATTTTTGTTTTAACAGCTTCTTTGTCTTCATCAGTCAAATTCTGATATGCCATAACCATAAACATAATTTCTTGCTGCAAAAAATTAATTTGTTCGTTTATTTTTTCATTAGCAAGCGTATATTTATTGATTTCTTCATTTATAGAATTATAATCGGTATATTTTTTCTTCATTGTTCTTGAAGGATCACCGTAGCCTGCGCAAAAATTAACTTTTGGATTAAAAGAAATATTCATACTCCTTCTAAAACACGTAAATAATTTTTTTGTTAGTTTGTAATAAAAAAAGACCGATATTGTATCGGTCTTTTAACATTTTGAATATCTACAATTAATGTAAATATCTAACATATAAGAAAATTGAACTTAATGTTAATGAAATAAACGTAATCAAAGCACCATATTTCATAAATCTCATAAACGAAATAGGGAAACCTTTTGATGTAGCTGTTTCACTAACAATAACGTTTGCAGCCGCACCGATGATTGTAAGGTTTCCACCTAAACAAGCACCAAGTGATAATGCCCACCATAATGGGTGATGACCATGACCTGTGTATGGCAATGTATGTTGAACTTGTTCAATCAATGGAGCCATTGTAGCGGTGTAAGGAATATTATCAATAATACCTGACAAAATTCCTGACCCCCAAAGAATAAACATTGTCGCTGCATTCAAACTACCTTGAGTAAGCTCAATTAATTTATCCGCCAAGAAACTTATTCCACCATTAGCTTCAAATCCACCAATAATGATAAACAAACCTACAAAGAAGAATATTGTAAGCCATTCAACATCTTGATAAATTTCTTTCGGCTCTTCAAATAACAATAAGAATGATGCACCTGCAACTGCAAACACATACGCTGGTATCCCTGTCAAATCGTGAGTTACAAAACCTAAAATAACTAATACCAATGTAATCATTGAACGAATCATTAGAGGTTTATCAGTAATTGTTTTTGAGTTGTCAAGGTTTGCAATGTAAGCCATTTTTTCAGGAGTTGCTTTCAAACCTTTTCTAAACATAAAGACTAAAACACCAACTGAAACTAAGAAGATAATTGCAATGATTAAAGTTAATTCATTTACAAAATCCATAAAGCTTAGACCAGCTCTTGCACCAATAATAATATTTGGAGGGTCACCGATTAAAGTAGCTGTACCACCAATGTTTGAAGCCAAAACTTCAGTAATCAAAAATGGAATAGGGTCAACATCGAATTCTTTAGCAATAACAAAAGTCACAGGCATAATTAAAACAACAGTTGTAACATTATCCAAAAATGCTGATGCAACCGCTGTAAATGCAGCTAGCGCAAACAATACCATTTTCGGATGTCCTTTTGTAGCTTTCAAAATTTGTAACGCCATCCATTTAAAAACACCGCTTCTGCTTGCGATGTGAACCAAAATCATCATACCAATAAGCAAGAATATAACTTCAAATTCCACATATTCAAAAACTGATTTGATATAAGTTCCGGCTTGTAAATCCACATGTCCGTGGAAAGGTAAAAGTCCTAACAAAAGTGTTAATGCTGCACCAGTTAATGCAACAACAGACTTTTGAATTTTTTCGGTCGCAATAAATACGTATGCAATCAAAAGAATTGCACCGGAGATAAGCATACCGTGGGTTGTAATAAAGTTTTCCATATTTATGTCCTCTCCTTCATTGTTGCTATTGTATCATAAACAAATCTTATGTTGGATAAATATCTACCCAACAAAATGTAAATCAGGCTATACCTGACAAATTAAAAACATCCTCAACCTATTTTTTAACCGTAATATATTCTGGCGGAATATAATCAGAAAGCCAAGTTGTTTGGTTTCCTAAATAGAATTTCAAGCCATCTTTATTTGCTTTTTGAGTATCTATAACTAGAATAACAGGGTCTTTATCATGTCTTGAACCGACTTTAGTAGCCGTTTCGACATCCAAAGACATATGCACAAATTGCCTGTTCTGAGATTTAATACCTTCTTTTAAAATTTTCTCAGCTGCCTCATGAGAAGTTCCGTGATACAAAATTTCTGGTGGCGGAGATGCTATTTTTTCAATTTTTTGGGCACAGCTATGACCATAATAAGCTCTAATATTCTCACCTTTCAATTCAAAGCGTTTTTTCTCAATATTAGCCATCATATCTTTAATATCTTGGATTGTTACATCACAAAAACGCTTGATTGATCTAAGGTATTCCAACACTCCATTAACACTAGTAAAACCTTCTTTATCCAATTTAAGCCCACATTGCTCAGGTTTGTGACGCAATGCATAGGCCATTTTTTTACTCATTTGAACATAAAAGTCATTTTCTCTAGCTTCAAATGACACTTGAAAACTTCTTGGTTGCGTCAAAGAAAAAGCACCGTCCTTTTTTAGAGATGGTTTATTAGGTAAAATTAAATTTCCATACGATAAATTCAGCATTAAATACCTTCTTCAAACCATTCAGTAATATCTTCATATTCGCCTTGATATAAATTTTCTGTACTTGCAAATGGCCAAACAACAGTAACTTTATCATTTTGCGCGTTATCTATCACAAAACAAGCCATTTCAGAGCCTTCTTCATCTTCTGCAAATGGGACTAAATTATCAACTTTATGAAAAACTTTCAAATCTTGCATTCTATTAGTTAAGAAATTTTTACCTTTAGGAAAACTCCAACCAGCAGATTCTAATTTCTCACTAGAATCATATTCTTTAAATTTTTCTGGATATCTGAAATTCGCATTTGGATGCTGCTCATTCACAATATCTTCCATTTCTTTTATCAATTTATCAAACATAATTCGCTCCTTGCTATCTTCATTAGAATATTCAAACGTATCAACTCCAGCAAAACTAATTGGATTACTACATTTTGATTGTAAATAATTATTTTGTATTCTTACTGGGATTATCTTAGTTATCATGATTATACACCTTTTTGTTCTTTTATAAAACTACTAAAAATTTTTTTTGACCACTCTATTTAAAAATAAATTGGCGAATACGGCTTCAATCCAAGAAAATACAAATTAAATAAACTTGCTTTTCTAGTTTCTAATAATGCATCTGGAATAGTCGATGGTACATGATGCGCTGCAATTAAATTAATACCACCTGATGGTTCAGTTAACCCATTTTGGAAAAGTCTATTATATATAGCTTCACCCCAAGTAGCAGGTTCAAAAGCATCCTTAGTTTTAGGATCTTTTATTCGATACTGAGCACATTTACCACTTGTCAAAGGTTCATCAAGTTCATGAATAATAGCATGTACATCAATTCCTGCCTCACGAGCTGCTGCAATTCTTCTATTATCCATAGAAATAAATTGTCCATCCTTTGTTCTAACAAGATCAACTGGTTGGCCTTGCCATCCTTTTTCTCTAAATGATGCTACCAAATCCCTATAATTTTCACCCATTGATTGCTGCGTGAAATTAATATTTTCGGGATCAATTTTTTCTACAGGATAATTTATTGTTCTAACCTCTTCAACAATTTCACCTGCAGCATTTTTTACCTTATATCTTGCACCTTGCACAGTATATTCACCTGTCACATAATTATAACTTGCGATTGTACCTCTTTGTGGGTTTTCAGAAGTGAATTTTAAAATATTTCCAGCTTCATCAAACTCAAACCTTTCAATTGTAGTAACTTTACCTTTAGGATTTTTAATTTCTTTAACAACAATTTTTGCTGGTTTAATTTCTACGGCATTGGTCGGCTTAATTTTTGTGGTTGAAGGTGTTGCATCAGCAACTTTACCAGGTTTAACATTTGCTGTCGGCACATTAGCATCTGCGACAACTTTTGTATTACCTTGAGGCAAAGCATTGTGAATTTTTTGGGATTTAGGTTTCTTATTAAATAATCCTAAAAATTTCTTTTGAAGTCTTTTTAAATTCTTACCTTTATTAAATACAACATCAGCAGCTATAAGCAAACCCACTGCAATAACCGCCCCTATAGCAACTTTTTTACAAGAAGAAAGTGTTGACGATTTTTGACCTTCAAAAGGAATTTGCGAACTATTTTGTGCAGGTGTTGACATACGAGGAGAATTTGCTTTCGTAGCAAATCTATTACTCAAAGAATTTTGATAATAATTGTTTTGAATTAACACGTCAAATCACCTTACACACTACACTTATATAAAAACATTTTTTTTGAAAAGGTTGCTATTTAACGTGCTCCTTAAATTTTTTTTTAACAAAACTATACAAATTTATTTAAATTTAACTAGCAAAAAATAATTTTAGAGGGTTTATTATTTGAATAAAAGAAACTGCGTATAAGTATGTAAGTAAATAAAACAATAAAAGATTAGTAACTAAAAGATAAATTTTTGAAAGGAGAAAAAATGACACCAATTGCTTTATATGATAAATCATCAGTTTATTTAACAAAAACTTTTGATAAAGTAGCAAAAAATGGAACTAGAGTTGTTAAATACCTAGATATGTCAGATGGTACAACTGTAACTCATGCTTATAAAAAAGATGCAATAGAGCCTTTTAAAGAAATTGTTCAAAGGATGTCAAAAAGAAATAATGTCCCACAAGGTGAAGGTTTTACATTAAATATAACTGAAAAAATCACAGAAGTAAGGGAGCTTAACAAGCAACCAATAAGTATTAATACTAATATTGAAGAATGGTTTTATAAGGGTGAACCAACTACTACTTTTACAACAGGATTAAAGTCTCAAAAAGATAAGCCCCAATTATCATGGGTAAAAAGTGAGTTTATCAATGTTCCATCATATGGGAAGTATACATCTGTGTCTAAAGATGGAGAAAAAATTCATTTTAAATGGGAAGTATAAAAGTATTTATTAAATAAGTCGGCTTTATAAAGCCGACTTTATTTGTCGTTGGCATAGTAATGCTAACATCTAAATTTTCATTTATCCCTCAAAATTTCCAAATGTGACTTCCTACGGACTTGGCTCAAGTTGGGATAAACGAAGGACATTCTTCCCCAGTGGAGACTCTGCCGAAGCAAAGGTGACTAAATATCACGTTTGCTAAGAGGTAAATAGGGGGAACTATTTTGTATTGCACCCCACCTAGCCTCCCCTTTTGGGGATAAACATTGTAAACAAAGTCCATCAAAAGACCGTTTTCGTCCAGTTTGAAATTTATTATTCAATTTACTTCCAACCGCTATGATTTAGTGTTGTTGGGCTAAAAGCCCAACCTACATTTTGTTTGATTCCGACCAAAACGGACAATAAAATACAAGAACCTTTGACAAAGCTCTCGCTTTGTTGTGGTGTAATTTGACATATAGAACAAGATGTAATTAACTATGAGATGGAGATGATAGCATAAAGGCATGGTTAAGTGTTGAACAAACACTTATAATATGTTATAATATTTGTAGATATTTTTGAAGGAGTAAGTGTACTCGGCATTAAACAATTATCGCAAACAACAACAGGCTGGAAGGCAGTAAATCCTCCGTTAAATATCAACCAGACTTAATAGAGAGCTTATATAAATAATATAGGCTAGATGATTTTTATGATTGGAGGATTAGTATGTCAACTGGGAAGTATGTTGCAAAATCTGCAAAAAAAGAGAAGAAACAAAGACCTTCCATACCAGAATCAGTAAAATTTGAGCTATGGACAAAATCAGGTGGTAGATGCGAGTTTGAAGGTTGTAATAAACCTTTATGGTACGATGGGGTAACTTTTGCAAAAATTAATGGTTCAAACATAGCGCATATCATTTCTTGGACACCAAATGGACCAAGAGGTGATGAAAAGTTATCTAAAGAGCTTGCGACAAATGTTAATAACTTAATGTTAACTTGTCCTATACACAATCATTTGATTGACAATAAGGATTACGTTGAGGAATATTCTGTTGAACGTCTGAAAGAAATGAAGCGAAAGCATGAAGAAAGAATTGAACGAGTAACAGCAATAATGCCCAATATGGAAAGTACTATAATTAAATATTCGGCAAATATAGGCTCTCGTGCAATCATAATTAATGATAGAGAGGTCGCTTCAACTATATTACCTGAATATTATCCTACGGGGGGAGTGAGGAGTATTGATTTAAAACATTGCTGGTATGACGATAACCCTCATTATTGGGACATTGAAATAGAGCATTTAAAAAATGTCTTTAAGCAGCAAATGCTACCTGAAATTAATAATGGAAATATTAAGCATGTTTCATTATTTGGTTTAGCACCACAACCTCTCCTTATGTACCTTGGATATTTATTTAATGATAAATATAGGGTTAAAACCTATCAACTAAATAGGAATGGTAATTGGTTATGGTCAGTAGAAGAAAATTCATTAGCTTTTCATTCAGTAAAACCTAAATTACTGGAAGATGCGAAACCGGTACTCAATCTTTCTATAAGTGGTTTAATTAATAATGAAAGAATATGTAGAGCGTTGCCTAATGAAAAATTAGATATATGGCAACTCTCTGTTGAAAATCCTGAACCTGATATCTTAAAAACAAAAGAAAATTTATGCCAATTTCGACAAAGAGTCCGGATACTTTTGGAAGAAATAAAGGCTCATTATAAAGAGGGAACAGCATTAAAAATATTTTCTGCAATGCCCGTTTCTGCATGTATTGAATTTGGCAGGTTATATTTACCAAAATCTGATATGCCACTAGAAATATATAATCAGGTGGAAATAGAAACTGGGTTTAAGTACGTGGTTAGGATTGAAGGAGAATTAGAATGATTACAAAAAACATCTATGCAATTGAAGATAAATTACAAAAAATAGTTCAATCTATTGCCATACCTGATAGTAAATATGAAGAAGCTAAATATAATTATGAATCAGTTGGTAATTGGCTTTCAGGTGAATCTTCGGCACTAAAGAGTTATAAACCACAAATATATCCTCAAGGTTCATTTGCATTGGGAACAGCAATAATACCATTAGAAGGTTGTGAACATGATGTCGACGTAGTTTGTTTATTACAAGCGACAACTAATGAACTAACGCAAAAAGAATTAAAAGATTTGGTTGGTAATAGGTTAAAAGAAAACTCTATGTATAAAAAAATGTTAGATCCAAAAGATGGTGGTCGAAGATGTTGGACTTTAAGATACTCTGATTCTCGCAATTTCCATATTGATGTTTTACCTGCAATACCAAGTAATACTATTAGCTTTAATACTTTGATAGATAGAATAGAACTAGAAAAACAAGCAATATATATAACTGATAAAAAGAAGGAAGATTACTATACTTATAGCAATAATTGGCTAAAGAGCAATCCTCAAGGTTACGTTTCTTGGTTTTTCAATGAGATAAAAAATAAAACAAAATCTATAAAAGCATATAATTCTATGAGTAATGAATCAATTGATGAGCTACCTGATTATAAAAAAAAGCATGTATTACAAAAAGCAATACAATTATTAAAAAGACATCGTGATTTAATGTTTGGTGCAGATGAAGATAAACCTATTTCAATTATCATAACAACTCTTGCAACTAAAGCATATTGTGGTGAAGAGACATTATGTGAAACGTTATTTAATATCTGTAAGGGGATGAAAAAATATATTGAAACTCGCGATGGTAAATACTGGGTCGAAAATCCTGTAAATTCTGAAGAAAATTTTGCTGACAAGTGGCAAGAAGCACCAAGAAAAGCTGTATTATTTTTTGGTTGGTTAAATTCTATAGATAAATTGTTTGAAGATTTAACAGATGAAAATATTAATATTTCAGAGGTATTGGATGAAGCATATGGATATATACGACCTAATACGAATAAATCAGCAATTAATACAAAAACTCAATATATGAGCAATCCTATTGCTTCATTTAATCTTCCATATCGTCAAACACCACCTTGGATTATGCAAAAGAGAAATAATGTTAAAATTAGTGCAACTTTTAAAAAAAGTGATCAAGTTAGAAACTACGAAAGCAACGGAAGCCCTTTGCCTAAACATGGTACGATACAATTTACAGCTAAAACAGATGCAATAGAGCCTTATACAGTACAATGGCAAATATTAAATACGGGAGAAGAGGCAAAAGCCGCTGGCATCCATCAACTTAGGGGAGACTTTTATGCAAGTGAGCCCGGAGAAAAGAATATCAGAAGGGAAGGTACTGCATACAAAGGTCGTCATATGGCACAAGCATATATAATTAAAGATGGTATATGCGTCGGAAAAAGCGAAGAATTTATCATTAACATATCGTAGTTTTATTTAAACAAAGAGTAAAATAAGTGTTAAGAAATGTTAACCATGTAAAATCCAGATACAGTCATGCTTTCAGTGAAAGTGTCACAATCTCGTAAAAAAGAAGTATTGCATATGCCATGGTGGTATGCTAAAATGAAGGTATTAGTGCAGACCGAGCCTCTGAATATGCTAAAATGGGTCTGCCTTTTTCATTATATGGGGAAAGATTTTGGAATATTTTAATAAAGAATCTTTAACAGTAGAAGAACAATTAAACTTATTAATATCAAGGAATCTTAAAGTTGATGATTTTGATTCTGCAGTAGCGATATTAAAAAGAGTCGGATATTATCACTTATCTTCATACATGCGATTATTTCAAAAAGATGAAAAGCATACGTTTTATGATGGTGTAGAATTTGCTAACTTAGTGAACTTATATAATTTCGATAGTGAATTACGCCATATAACTTTTAAAGCAATTGAAAAAATAGAAATTGCATATAGGGTTGCTATTTCAAATATAATGTGTAAAAAATATGGTTCCCATTGGTTTACAAAGAAAGAATCTTTTAAAACACAAATAGATCCTAAAACAAATCAAGACTTTGATTATGTCCAAATTTGTAAGGATATTATAAACAAAGAGATTAGAAAAAAAGACGATGAGTATGCAGAAACTTTTATTGCAAACTATTATAGTAAATATAGTGAACCGGAGTTACCTCCTTTTTGGATGGTCGTAGAAACATTTACTATTGGCTCATTGAATAAACTTTATCAAAATATTAACCCTAAGGACAAGAAAGAAATAGTTGAATATTTAGGATTTACTTCTGATGCAAAATTTATAAGATTTTCAAATTGGTTGTTTGCATTGAGCGTTATCAGAAATATTTGTGCTCATCATTCAAGATTATTTAATAGGATCTTCCGAATTTCGCCATCGAAACATGACAAAATCGAAGAATTTAAAGGTGCAGATAACAATCGTTTTTACTATATTGCAATGATTATTAATTATTATCTTATAACTATGGCTCAAGATAATTCATATGAAAATGATTTACAAATACTATTCAATCGCTATAAATCTGTAGATAAAACAAAAATGGGATTTCCAAAAGATTGGACTGTTTTTAATATAAATTTGAAAGAAAAATGCTTGTCGTCTGAAGAATAATTTCATATATTAATCATTTGACATACTAGCAATATTTTATCTATAAAATTTTTTTCATATAATTTTAATGAAAATGTGTAATAGTATTTATCTTTAATATAAAATTATCTTATTAAGATTTTGGAGGTCTATTTAGTGGACAGCATTTTTTTCTTAGGAGCGGGTTTTTCAAAAGCTATATGCGATAGGTATCCTTTAATGCGAGATTTATCCAGAATACTTTTGGGTGAAAACAGTTCTAAATTTGACTATGCGCGCAATATACCACAAATAATTATCAATAATTCTGATAACTTTGAAAAAATACTAACATATCTTTCCACTGATTTACCTTGGAAAAAAGAATATCAAAAATTGTCAGATAAAGCTGAGTATTTAAAATTAACTAAAAAGATTCACGATCATTTCTCTATTAATTTAGCTCATACAGATTTAAACTATGATAAATTTAAAGCTTTATGGGCATATATCCTTATAAAAGGTTCCCCAGTAATTACTTTGAATTATGACTTAATAGTAGAAAAAAAACTTGCAGTTGATAAACCACCAAATTCTTAATCCTCGAGTGAGTGTAGTTTTAACAGATTATGAATCTCTTGATGAATTTTACAGAGGTACAGTGATTGACATTAAATCTAAAATTGGTGACATTTTTAATTTAACAGAAAAAATGCCTGAAATATTAAAACTCCATGGTTCAGTTAATTGGTATTATTCAGAAGCGGATAATACTAATCAAATATATTGCGCCAACAAAGATACTGAGATAGAAAAGAAGTTAATTGGAAATTATGCACCTTATATAATTCCTCCAATATTAGATAAAAAATCCTTATATAATCATAGGATTTTGCAATATTTGTGGACTAAGGCATATGATTATTTGAAACAAGCTAAAAAAATATATATTATTGGTTTTTCATTTCCAGAAACAGATTTAGCAGTAAAGTATTTATTTGAGTCAGCTTTGAGTAATAATAGATACAATCCTGAAATCTTCATAGTTGATACAAATACAACCGATGAGTTTAAAAATAAATATAAGAGTCTATTAGGTGATAATTGTATTTTCGATTATTGTAAAGAAAATGCTCTTGAGACTTTTATGAAACAAGAATTGATAACTCAATTAAAACCAGAAATGATTACAAGTATAAATAATCAAACTAAAGAAGAGCATTTGGAGGCTATTTTTGGTAATTAGAACAGGTCAGACAAGGGAACCACAAACAACGCTTCATACGTCAAATTATTGCGTTGCTTATTTGGATATACTTGGTGGTGTTAATAAAATTAAAGCAGATAAAGACAATAAATTCCTTAACCTTTTAAATATGCTTTATGTAGATGTATTTAACGAAGCGCAAGGGATATTTAATGAAGATAAAGACATTGTCGTTAAAATCTTTTCTGACAATATTTTACTTGCAATGCAAATCGAAAAAGAAAGCCCAGAAAAAGAAAAGAAGATCCAAAGATTATTAAATGTTGTTTCCAATATTTACAATGAAGCTTTAAGATATGGTTATTTATTACGGGGTGGTATTTCAGAAGGAGAGTTTTTTATAAATGAAATTTTTGTTTATGGCAATGCACTACTCGATGTATATAAAATGGAATCTAAAATTGCTATTTATCCAAGAGTTTTAGTTAGTAAAGAAATATATGAATTGTTACCTCATTATTGTTTGCCTGGTGAGGATGGACTACCTTTTCTAAATAATTTTTTGTTTTTTTTCACGAACGAATGTATTACTCATAAACTCAGATTACTAGAGATGTTAAAAGAGAATAAAAATGATTTAAAAGTTAAACAAAAAATAATGTGGCTAATAAACAAATTTAATGAATATAACAGAGCAGAAAAGAATCTAGGAAGATTAGATTATCAAATAATTGAACAAAGTGAAATAAATAAAGCTTTGGTCGATGATAAATCTTCCGAAGAAGCGGTTAAAATAGGAGAATCTTCTGATGTGTAATATAACAATAGAAACAATGAAACTAGCAATGGATATATTATCTGCCTCATTAGCACCAACCATTGCTATATGTACAGGTTGGTTTATGTGGCAACAAAAAAAAATTCAAAAAAAGCAACATAATACTGAAATATTTAAACTGAGAATAGAACATATGAAATTTCTCTTTGACGCTTGGGGAAATTTTAATACTTATATTTCATATATTCCAAATTATAAAGCTCAAATTATTGCAAATAATGGAAACCAAGAAGTTATAATATCAACTATGCGAAGAGTATTTGCAGATTTATTTGAACATAATGTGGCAACACCTGTTCTTTATAATAAAAATCTCCAAGAAAAAGAAGAACAATTTATTAAAAGTTTGAATGCAATGATTCCGTCAAGAGGAATGGATTGGACATTTTATGACATATTGGACGAATATGAAACTAGTAAAAAACTTTTTAATGAATTATATTCTGATTATCAATGCTTGTTATATAAAAAATGTAGGATTTGTGATTAAGTTGAAATTTTAAATTTTAATGCACCAATAGAAGTAAATTTGTCTGATGACAAAAATCTAAATATCCAATATGTTACAAAAAAAGTAACACAATACGAATTGTGTTACATGGGGGTAAATATAATTTGAACAAAAAGTCAAATTACAAAACCCTTGCAATTTATATATCGGCATTTTATTTAAAATCTTTAATGTTTTATGAAAAATTGTAACAAAATTTAACATACACCCTTTAAAACACTAGTATTAAAAGGCTTTTTATAAGCTAAATGCATTCAAGCTGGAATCAATAATATCCTGATTTATACCAATATATCTAAGTGTAACTGATGGAGCGGAATGGTTTAAAATACTTTGCAACAAAGCAACATCCTTATTCTCTTGATAAAAATGATATCCAAAAGTTTTTCTAAGAGTATGAGTTCCGATTCTATATTCAATTCCAGCTTGAAAACAAGCATTATTAATAATTCTGTATGCTTGAATTCTTGTTATAGCTTTACAGCCTCTTTGGCTAGAAAATAGCCAATTTTCAGGGTTTTTACCAATTAAGCATTCATCTAATTCTGATTTGAAAGAATTAGTAATAGGAAATCGCTTTAGCTTACCCGTTTTCTGTTCTTTTATTTCAATATAGTTTTTGTTTAAAACATCCTTAACTTTAAGTTTTAAAATATCAGAAATTCTTAATCCGCTATTTATACCCATTAAAAACAATAAATAATCACGAGTTCCGTGTTCTTTTAAAATTCGTTTTACAAGGTTAATTGTTTCTCTGTCTCGTATTGGTTCTACAAATTGCATATGTTACTCCTTAAATTACTTGTCCATATTACCTTCCACATACGAAAAATATCCAATATGTGTCTAATTATGTAACACAATTCGTATTGTGTTACATAAAGCAAAAAGTAAGATGC
>JAZUAO010000016.1:0-225715 GCA_045638025.1 Candidatus Gastranaerophilaceae bacterium | reverse complement strand
GATAAAATAATAGATTTATATGATAACTGCTTAACTAGTTTTCCATTGGAGATGTTAAATTTTGATTATTGGGGAGAAACAAAAGAATTTAATAGTTTTTTAGCTTATAATAATTTAGCTTATATTTATTTTAAAAATGGTCAAATAGAAAAATCGCAAAAATTTTATGATATAGCATTAAATATCAGTAAGACTTGTTCAGAATGCAAGTATGAGCTTTCAACCTTATATAATAATTTGTGTAGTTTACATTTAAAACAAAAAGATCTAACAAAAGCAAAATATTATAATGATTTAGCACATCAAAATGTTTTGAATGATATACAGTTATATAATGTCAATTTGAGCTATAGCAAAATTTTTTCTGCAATTGGTGATTATAATTTAGCAGAGCAATATATATATAAACTTTATGCTAATTTGCCTTTAAATATTATGCCAGTAAATTCGTATTTGAATTTTATAGGAATGTATATAGCTGAAACGGATTATGAATATGGAAAATTATTATTAAAAAAAGAAGAGTATCAGAAAGCGAAAAAATACTTAACAAAAACGTATAACTTAAGTAATGAATTTAGAAATAAATATAATTATCAAAGAATTTGTTCTGGTTATTACTTATCACAAGTGAGTAAAATTTTATCTGAACAAAATTATGATAAGTATTATGATGAAGTTCTTCATATTAGTTCAAAACTGACAATATTTGAAGGGATAAATCCTGCAGAACGTTATAAAAAAGTTGAGTTTATTTGTGAGTAAAAGGAGTTTTAAAATGGTAGCTTATGAACAAATCTATATGTAATCAAGATAATGTACAATGTCGTAGCTAGGGAAATGGTTTATTTGCCATAATTACTGAAAATCGTTTAGGGGAAAATAAATCGGTACGTATATGGGATAGTAATGAAAGTAAATATTTAAATGTCAAAGGTTCAATTACACCTGAAGAAATGACAAATCTTGTTTATGACCATGAACGTTATACCTTATCTATCGTAGAGAATAAAATAGTATTGAGAATAAACTCGACTTACCAAATATAAAAGAGGAGGATTTTAAGGCTTTAGTAGAAGCTTATGCAGAGGCTTATGCTGAAGCGTATACCGAAATCCTTTGCAGTCTTTCATTTTCAGATATTGCAAGATATTTACGAAGTGAAAGTTTTTGTTGATACTAAGGATCGTATTGATAAAGCTTTTCAAGAAGGTAGTTATTCAGATTTGAATTAGTAAAGGATAGATAAATACTGAGAGCACACCGACTAAGGTGTGCTCTCGTTTCGTGTTTGTAGGTCTATTATTTTTGTACGTATATTGTTATACCTTTGACAGGTTTATTGATTTGGTCTAAAACATTTTTTCCACCAACAGTGTCGCAGTATGTAGGGATTGAAACTGAACCGACAACATCAACTGTTTTTTCTTTAGCTTCAGTCATAAGATTTTCTAAAGTGATGTTGCTATATCTTGGGCCTACAACAACTTTTGCATCTGGTCTACCCATTTCTTTGCAAACTTGTTTACCAAATTCTAACATTTTTTCCGTAACAATTGGGTTTGATGCAAGTTTACCATTCGCTTCAAAACTGTCGATAACAAGTGATAACTCACCGTTAATATTAGCAAAGAAGCATAAAGAGTTTCCGTAAGAATTACCATACTTGTCAACGATTTCCATACCTCTGTTGAAGTTGTTCAACAAGTGTAATGGCGCAGAATAGCCAGCATATGAACTCGCAACACTGTTACAGCATCCAACGTGATTGCCAAAGAATATGTTTCTGCCGATATTATCATCGTCTGCTAATCTGAAGTATAAGTTTTCAACATTTTTCGCATTTTTGATGTCTTCACATTTCTTTTTGAAACCGTTAATGTGATCCATAAAACCTGTTGCACCATCAATTTCATCTTGAGTAAGTGTTTCATTACCTTTGCCTTGAGCTGATTTGAAGTAATTGCTTGTTGCAAAATGGTTTACTACTGTTTCTAAAAATCTTTCAATGTCAGTGTTTGTAAGATCGTTACCGTTTCTGTAAATATTGTTGTTATACAAAGTGAAACCTTGTTTTTGTAAAACATCAGTCAGTTTTTCTCTTTCAGCTAATGAAATTTTTTCAAATAGATAATCATTGAATTCATTAATGATATTGTGTTTTAAGTTTTTATATTCAACGTCAGGGTCGATTTGTACATCAAATTCTTCACCTTTTAATTCAGGGTCAAATGTATTCCATTTATCGAAATTTAAGCGATTTGCTTTGAATTGACGAATTGTATCAAGGTTGGCTTCAATTTGTTTGTCCAAACCTAATTCAACATATTTTGCGTACATTGCAGAGCCTTCTTCAGGCATGATTGTTCTGATATCTGTTAATTTTTGGCTTGGGTTTAATTTTACAAGAGTAATTAATTTTTGGAAATTTTTGTAAAAATCACTAGTTGCAACTAAAAGCTGATCAAAATATTTTGAATCGTATTTGATGGCTTTTAAAAGTTCAGCATCAGTTTCAACACCGGCTCTTTCGTACATTTTTTCATAGATAGAGTTGTTAAATCTGGTGTCATCGTTTGGAATGTTTACGTAGGCCTGAACTACTTTACCTAGGTTTGCCAAAGTTTTAGGGAAAATTCTAGGAGTTGTATACTTTTCAGGGTTAGCACGCATATCAGCTTGTTTTTCTTTATATTCTTCGATGTATTTTAATTTTTTATCCAAAGGAATTTTAGGGTTAGAAAGCATTTTTTGTGCAAATTCATTCATTTGTTCAATTTGTTCTTCTATAGGTTTTGGTCTGTCGATTTGCTTATCTAGGCGTTCTTTTTCTAAGTAAGTTTGGACAGCACTTCTTGTTTGAGCTGGAACTCTAATAGCATCCATAAAATCTTGGATTTGTTTTTCGTACTTGTCTTCGTTTGCAAAAATTGTGTTTGCTATTTTAATTTGTTCATCAGTCATTGCAGGTGATTTAATCATCTGAACAAGAGGTTTTAAAGCATCTTCTGAAACTTTGCCTGATAATGCACCAAGAACTTTTAGCCTTTTAACTTTCAATTCAGGTGATGGAAGTTGAGCCAATCTTTCTTGTAAATCTTTTACGAAAGCTTCGGAATTGTTTGCAATTATTGAGTTGCAATTTTTAGCTAAAGCAACGTAACCTGAAATTTTTGATGCTTCAGCATATTTCATAACATCATTACCAAATGTTTCTTTGGCTTTGTTGATGTAATTTTCGTTTTCGCATAAGGTTTCAATAATTTTTGCATCACAATTGTTTGTTTGATCTTGTAATTGTTTGTGAGGAGCACAAAGTTTTAATAAATCAGCATATCTATCTTCGTTGAATTTGCCATTTTTAATACTTTTTTCAATAATTTTAGCGATGCCTAAATCGTCATAACCTTTGTTATACAAAGAAGAAATTTTTTCATATGCATTTTCGTGGAACTTTTGGCTTGGGTTACAAGATTTTAATACTTCCGCAATGTTATCTTTTTGAATGCCTAAAACTTCCAATTCTGTAATATGTTGAAATGCATCATAGTTGAATGTTCTTGTATGGGAAGAATCGGTTTCAGGGTTGAAATAGTTTTCAAAACACGCATCCATAAGTTTTTTGATTTGTTCAGGAGAATATTGTCTTTCATTTAAATTCATTGCAAGTTTAAATAATCTGTCTTTGAACTTACCTTTATCAAAACATGAACTCAACATTGTCTCAGGAAGTTTCTTTTCAATAAGTTCTTTTGCTCTTTCATAAGCTAATTCATTGAATTCTCTTTTTTCTTTTATCAATCCGGTAGCCGCTTCTGTAAGTTCGTAACAAGAGCCGATTACGGCAGAAATTTCTTGACCTCTGCAGCCCATGTTGTACAACTCAATACATTTTTCGAGTTTTTCGTTATCATGATAAGCTGCAATTTTGGAAGCACTGATTGCATCATAACCTTGCTCAATAAGTTCTAAAGTCTTATTATATCTTTCGATATTAAAACTTTCTTTGCCTAAATTATAACGTTCGCAATCGTGGATGATGGTCTGTACAACAACACCGTCGTGACCTTTTTCTAGAAGATCAATAACTTTTCTGAAAGTATTTTGATTAAATGTTTTTTTGTCACCATCTGAATCAAAACAAGCATTGAAAAGAATTTGATTGGCACGGTCTTTTGTTATTTCATCACCTTCTCTTTGGAATTTATATGTATGACCGTTCAATGTTATTTCTTTATAACTGTATGGGAAATCCATATTTTCTAACTTTTTAAGAGCGTCTATAATATAATTTTCAGGTGTGTAATCTAAACGCATACTGCTATTTCTGTTGCTTACGTCGTGTATTTCATAACGAGGAGCAACTGTAGTATAGTTTCTCAAAGTTATTGTATCGAAAACTTTATCACCAGAATAATTGGTAGTTAAGAAACTTTTTAACAAATTGTATTGGTTAGGATGTATATTTGAATTTATAACTATATCAAAAGCTTCAAAGTTGAATCGTTCACCTTCTTTATGGTCAATTTCTTTACAGTGTTTTGCTAAATTTACGGCTTTAGACATTTTATATTTATTTTCATCATCCAAAGACATAATTTTATTAAACATTTCTTCATTGAATTCAATTTTTTCGTTTCCTGAGAAATAGTCCTTTGTCTTTAAAATACAAGCTTGTAAAATATTTTTGATAGTTAAATTTTTATCACAAGCATAACTATCTTTGTTCTCTACAAGTGCAAATCCTGCTTCTTTTAATTGTATGGCTTTATCAAGAATTTTTTGATCAAATCCAGTTGTTTCGTACGCATCAGTTGATTTGCATATTTGAAGAATTTCAAGGAATGCTGTTCTTTGTTCTTTTTTAACTGAATAATCTTCAGATGTTATAAAAGTATCTTTATATTGTTTGTATGCAGTCATTGCTCTTTGATCGTGACGTTCTTTTTTCTCGTATGCTCCGGTATAGTTAGTAGTGTAAATATGACCAGTAGTAGCATCGATTAAGCGAGCGGTATCAGAGTGTTCATAAAATTTAAATTCTTTTTCTATATAATCAAAATATTTTAAATAGTTTTTGATATCACAACCTGTATCTAAAATACTTTGCAAATCGTAGGTACTATACACTTTGCCGCCAGCACGTTTATTAATTTCTTCTGTTATTTCATAGAAAAGCATTCTATTGCCAGCTAAAGAACGCCTGCCGTCTTTTTGTGTAGTAATAGCCCTCAAAACAGTAGATATTTCGTCGTGATCATATGAATAGCAGTGAGATTTATAAAAATCAGCGATTTCTTCATTAAATTCACCGTTATCAAAACAGCTGGATATTACACGATGTATATTATATTCTTGGATTTTATTTCCAGAATCCATTAGCTTGATAGCCATTTGTAATGCTCTTGTGTCTATGCGAGAATTACCATTTTTATCTTCGCCCATGCAAGCCACTATAATATCGTTGAATCTGCTTGCTTTCATCCCTTTTCGATTTAATGATTCTAAATAAGGAACAACATCTGAGCGAATAATAACATTGCTAGAATTGTCTTTTTCAATTAATTTGGATATATATTGATTTGTTGAATAATATTTACGAGAATAAGAATCGTCTTCTTCAAGGACAATAAGTCTATCAACTACGGCTTTCAAATCTTTATCTATAACAGGATAACCGTTTGAATCTTTATAACTAAATAATTCAACATAGTTATTTATGTCTGATTTTGCTGTTGTGCCTGATGCACGAAGTTCTTGGGCTATTTCATTGTATTGTTCTTTGTATTTGTTGATAGCAATTTCTTTTGCAGAAGGTTGTGGCACTACAACTTCTGTAACTTGTTGTGCTTCTTCAGTTCTAGTTTGAGTAACAGGTTGGGGTTCTACTTGTTGAGTTGTTACTGTTTCTGTTGATTCTGATACTACAGCTTGTTCTGATATTTCAAAATTTAATGGCATTTCCATAAAATATGCGCCAGCGCCATTTTCATAGTAGTTGTTTAATGTTTCGGAGATAGTAAAGCCTAAAGATTTATACATATTTACTAGGCTTTGGTTTTCTGAATTTACGTGAAGTGACAAAGATTTAACATTATTAGCTTTTGCATAATCAAGAATTTCTTTCCAAGCGTGTTGAATAGCTTGATAGCCTTTTCTTGAACGTCTATATTCTGGTTTCATACCGATTGAATCAATATATAAATCGTCGTTTTGGATTGGTTCAAGTTGGTAATATCCAACAACATTGTTTTGTGAATCTTTTATTGCGTAAGTTGCTAACTGATGACGGCTAAGAATTGATTTAAAATCTTCATAACTATCATATGGATCTGTGTCAGCAAAAGCTTCTTTATCTATTTCATAAATTTCTATTAAAACAGCTTCGTTGTCATTTGCTCTTGTTGTAGAGAAGGTTTCGACTTGACCATTTGTCATAAATTGTCTGTAGTATTGAGCACGTGGAATTGTGACTTCGGAAAGCGTTTGAGGCTCATTAGAAGTTCTAGGTGTTTGATTTTGAATCGGTTGAGTAACGTACGGTTGAAATTTTTTAACGCTTGTCGAATTTTGTACATCATTCAATGGCATATTAAACTCCTACTAAACACTACAAGTGTAATAAAAAATATTTTCGGAGTTTTTTGCCAATATTTAATGCTATATTACAAAATATTAATAGATTTAAAAATGTTGAATTATACCAAAGCTAGTTGTCTTTTGTTAAGTCTAACAAGATTAGACAAGTATAATTTCATATCCTCATCGCAAGTTTGTTCTGCAAGGCGAAGTTTTTCATACCAATCTCTAGATACAAAGTTTTCATATTCTGAATATGGTGTCAATTCTCTATTATCTTTTACAAATTTGTAATCTTTAATTGGATACAAGTTGTTGAATCTATTTGAAGTTAAAACATTTGATGTAAAACAGTTGAAATGATTTGCTGTAATCAAGTTGTAAAATTCAACTGGCTCATAAATAACTTTTTTATCAACTAACTGAACTTCTTTTCCATCAGCTAATAATGTTGTAGTGCCTAATGGTGTTTCATCAGTCATAGGATAAGTGAATTTACCTAAATCTTTGTTGAAAATTCTGTGTTGATTGATAGTTTTTAATTGAGTTCCGTCAGAGAAAGTCAATAAGTTATAACTATCAGCGACTTCAGCTTGTTTAATCCAAGCAGGTTTGGCAGATGACATTTTTCCATTATCGAAATCCCAAACTAATAAATCATCGTCATATGAAATATCTTCGATTTTCTTGTGTGAACCATCAGCTAGGGTAATTTGTGTGCCTAGAGCTACACATGCATAGTGACAAACAAAAGTCCCTACAGGAATTCCAGTGAGGTAATTATAATTTGGGTCAATATCCATTGGTATTCCATTCTCACCCTTGTTAACAGAAGATTCACAGTACGCCGCCAAGGTTGTTCTGTGTGTGTCTATACATTCTTGAGTTCCACCAGCGGAACCATTCATGTATAATTTAAAAAACGTGTTGCCATAAACATTTGTCATTGTAGGAGAATCACCACAAGCTGAAGTTCCGGTATTATCAGGCTGTTGAACTTCATTGTTTTCAATTTTATTACCGATATTGTTATTAGCAGTGGTATTATTATATGCACCCAAATTTACGTTATTAACTGTGAGTGATGTCCCACTTTTCCCTTTAGTTGTGTCGTATATTGCAACCATGCAATTATTGAGGGCAAATTTTGAACAGTTAGGGTTGTAAGCTATTAACATACTTGCCCCGTTATTAAGTATTAGGCCATTAACATTTGTATTCCAATCTTTGCCAAGGTCGTCTGCAGTACTAAATTGCGAAATGTTTTTATCTTCCCCTGCCAAAACAAAGTTGTTAGTAAAACATTTTGATAGTTCATTTTTAGAACATATTTTGTTAATATTTAGATGCTTTTTCAATTCGCCAACAAAGTTTTCGGTTGTATCATTGCCAGTTAAGTTACCTTCAATTCTCATGGCCTTTAATGCGCTCATCATCGCAAGGTTTACTTTATCTTTTGAAATTTGATTTCGTTTTTTGTTTGTATCTGCCAAAAGAGTAGGGACTGTAATACTTGCAATAATACCAATTACTGCACCTGCAATCATGAGTTCGTTCATTGTGAATGCAGAACGTTTTTTAGATGAAACCATTCTCTTTGTTGTATGATGCATAAAAATCCTCGCAAAATTATCCTAATATTTGTATAATACCACATTTAACATTTTTTTAAACCATTTTTAAAGAATTGTAATATCATCCAAGTTTTTAACTGTAAATGGTGAGGTCGTGCTGAGAATATTTTCTTGGATTTGCCCTGTTGCAACAAGAATAGTTTTTTCTATTTGCGCATTTTTGGCAGAAATAGAATCCATTGGAGCATCTCCAATCATAATTGTTGTTTGAGGGTTTGCGTTTAATTCTTCAAGGGCTATTTTAGTCGGTTCGCCACTCTCTTTAGTATGAGGTGAAGATTCTCGACCGATTACAGAATCAAAAAGATATTCCCATTCAAAGTGTTTTAAAGTTAATTTTGTTGATTTAACCGAATCAGAGGTTACAATTCCAAGCTTTATTCCTTTAGAGTGTAATTTTTTTATAAATTCTATTGCGTTATCGATCGGCTTTGTGTATTCGTGGATATTTTTGTAAAATTCTTGGCTTACGTCATCAAAAATTCCCTCAAGTTCTTTTTCAGAAATTTTCACTTCATATTTTTCTAAATCGTGTTTAAAGATTTCTATAATTTTTGAGCGAGAATACATCGCAGTAATTCCATCTGGAATCATTTTATAGTTTTTTATGTCAAAACCTAAGCAAAGACAAAGTTCGCTAAATAAGTTATCTTTTAGGTTAAATCTTTTTATAATTTCTCGAACGCGAAGTTCGGTCATTTTACCCCAAAAGTAATGCAAATCAATAAAAGTTCCATCCTTGTCAAACAAAACAGTTTCGATGTTATCGATTTGCCAGCTTGAAGTTTTTAAGCTAATCATCTTGCATATTCTCCAAAGAAATATCAATTAAAGATTTTGCAATTTTAACAGCTTCAGATAACGCTTTTTCATCTTGCAAGAGATTATCCATTTCTAAATAATCTTTGACTATTTTTCTAGCGTAAGAGCCAACTGCAAGGCAATGAGGTTTTACACCACACATTTTGGCAAGTTCTGTCGATTTTGTATTTGTTCCCCCAGACATCATAATATATACCGGCATGTTTGCGTTTTGGAATAATTGAGCCGTTGCAACAGCTTGAAGAGTTGTACCTGCTTCGTCGTTATTACCACTCATAGCAACACCGTCTGCTTGAATTATTGTTGTATAAGGTGCACGATTTTTTATTAAGCGTTCGACTCGTTCTTTTAATTTTTTATCTCCAAGTTCAGAACGGTCAAGTGAAATACATAGCAATCCATTATAAAGTTCGTTGATTTGCTGCCATTTTTCATCGACGTCATATTCATCAGTAGAAATTGCGTGAAATTCTATGCAATCAATTCCTTTTTCTATAAGTTTTGGAAGAACGTCTTTGTAATCTATCAGTTTTGTTTCCATAGAAATTGCATTATGTGGGCAAGATTTGGCACATAGTGTGCAGCCAATGCAACGATCTTTTTTAACTTTGTATTTGTCAAATTCAATAATTGCTTTATGAGGACAAACCGAATAGCATTTGCCACATTTTTTACATTTGTCTTGATCAATATAAGCTTTGGTTATATGAGGATCACCGTTTATTCCAACACTTACGCAAAGGTATCTATTTTCTAAAATACCTGCATTTTGTAGGCCTTTTTTGGCTGCATCGACAATTTCGGGTTTTGCGCAAACATCAAAAAATGGACATCCAGCTTTTGAGTATATTGTGACTAATTTTTCAACTTCAGCTGCATCTTCGTTTCCAGCGCCACAAACGAGTTTAAAACCTTTTCTATTTTCTAAAATATTGTTTAGCATCGTGTTATACCTCTTTAAAAAAAATTTTATTTCAGATGAAAAATATTTTCAAGATTGGCAAAATATTTTTTGTTTGTATTTATATTGATTATGCAAATTAATTTTAGCCTTATAAAACCTATAAATAATCCAATTAGCAATGCAAGTTATCAGATAAAACCACAATTTGAAAATAATATAGATACCGTTACTTTTTCGGCACGTAATTTTTTAGCTCAACCAGAAGATAAAATTATTGCTACCATTATAAAATCAATTAAAAATGAAAATAATAGTTTGGGTGTCGGAAGTGAAGCGGAAGTCTTTCAAATTGAAGGTACAAATTATTGTGTGAGATTACCTCATTCTAATATTGATGATGATACAGAATTAATAAGTTATTTTGGTGATTTTGATTTAAAAGTAAACAACGAAGACAAAGTTAATCATGTGGTTGCAAGATTGAGTAATGGTGCGACAATAATGAAGAAAATTAATGGTCGCCCTGTTTTTAGTATTGGGATGACCCCTATGGGTGTTTTAGAGTCAATTTTTAAGGTTTCTCAATTGCCTCAGTCCGCATATTGCAATCTATTAAATCAAATTTCAGAAGCTTATAAAAAAGATATGATATTTGATCCTTATGGGACAAATGTTATTTTTGACAGTCAAAGTTTGACGGCAATTGATTTTTATAAAACACAATCTATATACAAAGAAGATTTGTATCCTTTGAATGATATCTATGATGCATTGGTAAATATTAAAGAACCACCTATAGGATGTGAAAAGGCAATAATCAAGAAAATTTATAAAGCTGCTGTGATGGAACTTGAACCTCAAAAAATACCTTGTCTTGAACCTGAAAAATTCGAGATTTATAAGTTTACTTCAGATTTGTGCAAAGATAAGAAGATCAATGATAAAGAATTTGAAAAAATTTGGAATTCTTTTAATGAATTAATAAAGTATAAAGAATTAGAGTTGGACGGTGTTGATGTCATTTCTAGCTTGGAAAATGCGGTTATAAGAACAAAAGAAGTTTTGGATGAGGTATTTTAGATATATCTTATAACTTTGCAAGGATTTCCAGCAGCAACAGTATTAGTAGGAATGTTTTTTGTTACAACACTACCAGAGCCAATAACACAGTTATCTCCTATTTGGACTCCTGGGTTTACAGTAACGTTACCCCCAAACCAAACGTTATCTCCGATAGTTATTGGTTTTGCAAATTCAAGGAATGTATTTCTTGTTTTTGCATCAATTGGATGTGATGCTGTATAAAATCCACAATTAGGGCCAATCATAACATTGTTGCCGAATGTCACTTTTGCACAATCTAAAATTACTAAGTTATGATTAGAATAGAAATTGTCACCAATTTCAATATTATATCCGTAATCACAGAAAAAGTTGGGTTCTATGTTAAAGTTTTCACCCACTTTGTGTAGTAAATTACTCATAATATCATTCATTTCTCTGCGTTCGGAATATGGCATTTTATTGTATTCTTGGCATAAACTTTTCGCATATAATCTATCAGCGACAAGGTCTTTGTCTGTTGAATCGTATAATTCACCATTAAGCATTTTTTCTTTTTCTGTCATTGTAATTACTCCTATCGTTATATAATAGTTGTGGTTATAAGTTTATGTCAAATTTATTAATAAACTTGTAAACTTTTTTCAAAAATTATTTATTTCTGCCTTTCATTATTCAATAATATATTCATACAAAATAAAGAGGAATTTATGAAAAAAAGATTGATAATTTTTGGCTATTCACTATTAGGATTATTAGTATTATTATATTTGGCGTTTCTTTTTGTATTACCAAGAAAGGTTAATTTGAATGCGTTTAAGCTGGATATTCAAAAAATTGTGTCAGAACAAGCACATATGAATATTGATTTTGAAAACGCTAGAATTGTTACAACTCCAATTTTAGAAGCTGGTGTAAAAATTGATGGAATAAAAATTGATTTGCCTGATGGTTCAAATCTTTTGTCGGCTGACTCTTTTAAAACAAAGCTTTCATTGCCAAATTTATTCCTTTTAATTGTTAGAGTTTCAGAAATTACAGTTGAAAATCCTTCTGTAAATATTGAGATTAAAGAAGATGGTTCTCAATATAAAATTATGCAAATTGTTGAAAATATAATCAACGAACAAAAACAAAAACAAGAAGTTGCACCACAAAAACCAAATTTTATAGCGAAACTAATTAGAATTAAAATCCCGAATGTCAAAGTTAATGATTATTCAGTTGTGATTAATGATTTAAGTTCAAAACATTATCTAACTTTGCGTGGTAATGAATTAAAAGCTGCTTGTAATAATTTAAAAACATTTAAAGTTAGAACTAATGCGGAATTTTTGAGTGATGAAAATGTTAATATTAAAGCTAATATTGATATAAATTCTTTCATTCCTCCAGCTGTTGAATTAGATGAAGAAGATGACCCAGATTACAGAGCTGATATGGCTTTTGTAAATCCTGTATTGTTATATAGAGATTATGATTTAAAAACTAATATTGATGCAAAAATTAAGGCTCGTCAAACAAGAAAAGGTAATGTTGTATTAAAAGGCTTTGTGAATGTTGAAGATATCACAATGAATCTTTCAGGCTATCAATTACCGAAAAGTTATTTTAGAGCTGTTCTAAAAGGTGTGTCAGCAAAAATTAATACAAATTTGTATTTTGCTAAAGATCAAAGCGTATTTTTGGCAGGTTTGGTTAATTACGGAAATCGTCCAAGAATTAATTTAAATGTTTTAGCACCTAAAATTTGTTTTAATGATTTGATTGTTTTGTCTAAAGCATTTATGGATACTTTGCATATTAAAAATGATTTAGATGATTTAAAAGCGAAGGGCTATTTGGCAGCTAACTTACAAATAAAAACTAATTTCAAAAAAATAAAATCAAATGGTGCAATTGTTGTTAGAGAAGGTGATATTTCTAATAAAGCATTGAATTTATTTTTGAAAAATATCAATGCAAATGTACTATTTGACAATAAATCTGTAAAAATTTCAGATACTCATTTGTATATAAATGATGCAGTGTTGAAAGCAGATGGTGAAATTAATGATAAAGCTGTTGCAGATATTTCATTGTATGCAGAAAAATTGCCGTTACCAGCTTTGTTTGCTGCTTTTGCGCCAGTTGATTTGAAAAAAGCTTATGATATCAAATCGGGTGATTTGTTCTTAGATATTAAATTGTTAGGCGAATTAAAAAAAGCAATTTCTAATATAAAAGTTGCATTGTCTGATTTGGATATGTCAACTGCGGATGGTAGTTTGAGAATTACTGATGGTGTAACTGAAGCAGAATTTTCAAGTAATTTCAAAACGATTGTTGGGGAAGTCTTGAACAAAGATTTGAAAGTGTATTTGCCTCCAACAAATTCTGTAATATCAAATCCAGAACTTAAAATAGTTGTGTATGAAGAAAATATTGCTATTAATCCATTAAAAGTTAATATCAACAAGTCTTCTGTGATCAAGGCTGAAGGTCAAATTTTAGAATATAATAAAAATCCATTGATTAATCTTTCAGTAAACGGTGATTTGGCGGCGTTGGATTTAAAACAAATTTTAGGTGCAATGGCTGAACCATTTGTTGATGCAAAAGGTGTTATTCCGTTCAAATTCTTACTTAATGGAACTGCAAAAAGACAAGATATGATTTGTCAGATTAAAGGCGACAAAATAAATTATATTACTCCAGTTCACATTAATTCAGTGAATGGTTTGCAAAGTATTATGCAAGCAAAAATTACATTTAAAGGAGATAGATTAAACATAAAAGATACTGGTTTATACGTAAAAGAACAACCAACTGTGTTTACAGAAAACTTTGAAGAAAATATGCTAGGAGCAAAAGAAGTAGCGGTTGTGTCTGGTACCATTACTAAATTGAATACTCCAGCTCCATTCATAAATCAAATTAATATTGTAATTCCTGAAGATTTAGAAGTTAAAATAGCAGCTTTTAAAGACTCATTATTTAGTTTAGGCGGAAAACTTCTTGTGTTTGGTCAAGCTCATTCACCAAAATATAGAGGTGAATTTCAAGTTTGGGATTTAAATATTCCTGAATTATATACAACGATGAAAACTTTAAATTTAGAATTTTGGGCAAAAAATCTTGTTGTTAAAGTTGAAGAATTATTGTTGAATGGTTCTGATATAGAAGTTTCTTCAACTGCTAGTTTGGAACCTGCAGAAGTGTTTACAGTAAATAATTTGGAAGTTACATCAAGTAATTTTGATGTTCCAAAAGTTATGAAAATCTCAGAAGTTGCAATGAATCTTATGCCACCTGCTCAGCCAAGTGCAGTCAGTTCTGTGCCTGCAGATATTCCATTGGAATTAAAAAATGGTAAGATTGATTTTAAACGAATTTCATCTCCACCAATTTTGTTAACAAATACAACTGGTAAAATTTCATTGAAAAACAATCATTTCTATTTGAGTGATTTGAATACATTGACTTTGGGCGGAAATGTTAACGGTGATGTTTCAGCGAACTTATTAAATATGCTTTTGACAGCTAAAGTTAAAGGTAACAATATAGATGTGGAAAGAGCATTTTTAGAAGTTATGAATATGAAAGATACATTGTCTGGTACTGCATCTTTTGATACAGATTTAACTATCAATGGAGCTGCAACAACATTAGAAGATCAAATGAAAGGTATTAACGGCACTATTAACTTCCAGATAGTTGATGGGCAACTTGGGCCATTTGGTAAGTTGGAAAACTTAATTCTTGCTGAAAACATTAGAGAATCTCAATTCTTTCAAACAGCTTTGGGTGGAGTTATAAACTCATTAACTTCAATTCAAACATCGCACTTTGATGTGTTGAATGGACATATCATAATGAATAATGGTGAAGTATCATTAGATCCAATAACCTCTGTTGGGCCAGTAATGTGTATGAATATATCAGGAGGAATGAATTTATTGAGTAACGAAGCTGATATGAAATTAAGAGCAAGATTAGGTTCAAAAATTGCTGATATGTTAGGACCAATTGCTGCAGTTAACCCAATCAATTTGGTTAAAGCAACACCTGGTTTAAACGTTGCAGCTGCAAAAATGTTTGCATTCTTCTGTGAAGAAGTTACACAAGAAGATATGGATAAAATCCCTCAATTTAAAGAAGATTTTAATGCTATGAGTACAACAAATTTTCAAGTTGTATTAAGAGGTAATGTTCAAAAACCGCTATCTTTAATTGATTCATTTAAGTGGTTGACAACAGTTGAAGATCTTGAAGCTGCTCAAAATTTTGTAGCAACATTGCCTCCAGCAGATGTTAATAATCCAAATGCTACATTGGAAGAACTTTTAGCGGCACAAGCTGAGGCTGAAAGAATTGCAAATGAAAATATTATTCAAAAAGGTATAAGAAAAATAAAAAATCTTTTAGAAGATGAAAAATAGTAAAAAGAGGATGTAAATTTACATCCTCTTTTTATAATTTATTCTTCTATGCAAATAGCTTGTCGAACAATGTCACCACGGTTATTATGTGCAAGATTTGCAGAACCAGGGTTGAAATTTCTGTAATAAGCTTGGTGTGCAGAATATTCTTCTCTTGACCAAACGGCAAAATAGCTGCCAGTTGTAAATTGAAAACCAAGGGAAAGTGCTTTTTCGTCGTCTCGTTTTAAGTTATACTTGCTTGCATCTCCAATAATATCAGTTCTATTGTATACATAATTTGCAATTTCTGCTAGGTGTGCTTTTGATGGTAATTTATTTATTCCGCCACATGCTTTTACTGCTCCAGCCCAGTAATCGTTTTCGTTTGCACATTCATTTATACCTAGAGATTCTTTTATTTCTTCGCATTCTGCTTTTGTAATTGGAGTTGGGGTAAAAGGAGCGACTGTATAACATGAACTTCCTATTTCAAATACACATGTACTGCCAAGATTTGTTATGTTAGGATTGCTTCGAATGTCTTTACCGCTGGTATTTGGATTTTTTTCTCCAGAAGTATCATAAAGAATAGCTAAGCAATTTTGGCCATTTATCTCATTAGAAAAAGGGTCTTGAGTACAAGCAAAATCACCTGTAGTAATTGGATTGTATGCTATCAATGCATTTGTTCCATTAGCGAATTGTACTCCAACAATATTTGTATCCCAGGAGTCTTGACCGAAATTTTTAGCGAACTTAATTTTAGACATATCAATTTTTTCAGGAGTTGCTTCTCCTCCACCCCAATAAATATAATCACTAAAACAATCTAACAATTCATTATTTTGGCAAATTTTATTGGTTTTAAAATGTTTAGATAATTCTTCAACAAAGCTTTCTGTTGAGGAGTGTCCTGCTAGAGTTTGTTGAGTATTCATAGTTTTAAGAGTATCTTCTAATTTTTTATCAAAAACAGTAGCGGCAGTATTCCATTGTTTTTCATTGTAATTCGCAACGAGTGTTGGTATTGTAATTGCTGCAACTACACCTATAATTCCAAGAGCAATTAGAACTTCGGCTAAAGTGTAAGCAAAGTTATTGTAATTATTGCAAAGATTTGTATATGTAGAGCTTTGAGTAAGTTTGAAGAATGTTTTTTTGTACATATTAACCATTTTGGAGTTGTTTAGTTCATTATACACAATGCATATGCTTTATCGTATGCTCTAGTACTTCCAGCTTGCACATAATTGCCGTTAAAGTATAGCCCTTTTCCTTCATCTTGAGACCAAATATAAAAGTCTTTGGAATATTTATTAAAACCTAAAGAGGATAACAAATCAGTATCCAAGCAATTAGATGAACCTGATGGGCACGACCAACTACTTCCATTTGTAAGAGTTCCAATTTCATCAGTTCCATGTACTTTATTTGCAAGTTCTGTCAATTGTGACATTGTCGGTAAATTGGCTTTTCCTCCGCATGCTTCTACAGCGCCTGCCCATGTATCGCCAAAATATCCACCAAGTGTACCTAAACAATAATTAAGGCCATGTTCTTGCATAAAAGCTCTGTCTGAAGCAGAAGTGGTCGAAGTCCCGTCTCTATTACAACCTTGCCAATAGTATGGAGTAACTTCCACAGGTGTTCTGTAACAGGTATCACCAATCTCGATTGCGCAGCCTTTGCCTAAGGTGAGGACGTTTCCGTTGGCTCTTAAATCCTTACCGCTTGTGTTTGGATTTTTGTTAGCAGACGTGTCAAATAATATAGCTAAACAATCGGAACCTGTAATTCTATTAGAAAATGGATCTTGCGAGCAAGAATTTTCTCCAGTCGTAGGGTTATATGCGATTAGTGCGCTTACGCCATTTGCAAATTGTACCCCAATAATGTTTGTGTTCCAATCGTCTTGTCCAAAATTACGTGCAGTTTTTATTTTTGACATATCTATTTCTTCTGGAGTAGCATCGCCTGTTCCCCAATATACAATGTCAGAAAAACAATTTAACAATTCATCGTTTTGGCAGACTTTGTTAGTTTTAAAATGTTTACTTAATTCTTCAACAAAACTTTCAGTGGTTGTATGGCCAGCTAAAGTTTGTTGTGTATTCATTGTTTTAAGAGCTTCTTCTAATTTTCTAGTAAAAACTTCTGCACTAGTTTTCCAAACTCGTTCATTATAATTTTGGATTAATGTTGGTATTGTCATTGCGGAAACTACACCAATAATACCTAATGTTATTAAAACTTCTGCAAGCGTAAAACCTGATTTTTTTGACATATATAACTCCAATATATACTGTGCTACTTATTATATTACCATTATAGTTGATTTTTAGCAATATTAATTAACAGGTTTCCCTATCAAGAGTTTTAACAGTCCCATACGTTTCTTTAAAGTTTGCAAAATACCACAAGAAATTTGATTTATATTACACATTGTAGAATTTAAATCGACAATTGTTGCGTCTATATATGGCATCATCTGGTTTAAATTTTCAGTAATTTCTTCTATATTTTTTGAAGTATTATCAAAGTTTTTGGATGAATTTTCAAAGTCTCCTGCTGTGTTATCTAAACGTTCTTGAGTCATAGAATTGTTTATTTTTGCTGAAACTTCATAGAGATTTGTTGTTGTGTTTGAAAGATTTGAACTTGCGTTTAATAGATTGGGTCTGTTTTCTTTAAGTATATCGTTTATTGTTATAAAAACCATAGATAGAGCTTCAACCGATGTATTTAAATTATCCATTAAATCATTAACACTATCTGCAAGTCCATCAAGTTTACCGTCGCTTGCCTGTTGAGAAAATAAAGTGTTCCAGTCTAACGAGGATGTCCCTTTAATCACGGAACCTGTCTTTAAAAATACAATAGAAGGAGAATCTGGATATTCTAATTCGATGTAATCCAAGGCTTTTCGATATTCTCCTTTATTACGTTTTTTGACAATTGCTGTAGTATTTTTAGGCAAATTAAGATCCTTATATGTTATAACGGCTTGAATATAAGTATGTTTAAAGTCTTTACTTGGTTTTATTGCGTGTGTTCTTCCGATTTTGAAGCCTTTGTAATATACAGGCATATTAGCTTCAAAAGGTTCAAGCTCGTCAAATTGTATTGTTATGTAAGTATTTGTAAGCATCTTTAGCCAGATATAAAATGCAAAAATTAAAAATATCCAAAAAAGGACTTTCCAAAATCGAGCTTTATGTAGAATTGATAATATTTTGTTCATATTTGAATTCTAATTTGCTTTAAAATTTTAAACATTAATCATAAGTACAAATTTATAGAACCAAGTTTGGAAGAATTACTAGTCACGTGGGTAATTGTTAATCACGTGCTGTGCTTGTTTAATATAATTAAATCTTTTTCATACTTCCAGCTATTCTTAATTCCAACGGAGCCTAATGGCTCCTTTTTTTTAATCTTCTTCGTCTTGTGTTAAAAAGTTTTCTATGCCGTCAGCAATGGATTTTGCACATTTTTTCTGAAATTTTGGGTTTATTAATAAAACATTATCTTCTGGATTTATGAGATACGCAACTTCAATTAAGATACTCAAAGCGTTTGTATTTCTTACTAATGCTAAGCTTCCTTGACGAATTTTGTCGTTTTGTGTTCCTAGTTGTTCTGTCATAGAAAGAAGAACATTTGCAGCCAAAAGTTTTGCCTGATTGTAGTAATAATAAATACTTGTGCCTTTATGTTCAAGAGGGTTCAAGTGGTCAGGTAAAGCGTTTCCGTGGATAGAAATTAGAAACATAGCATCTTTTTCATTCGCCTTGTTAACTCTATCTTGCAAATCAACGGAGCTATCATCAGTTCTTGTCATTACTACATTAGCTCCACGTTTTTCTAGCTCGTTCTCTAAGTTTTTAGCGATTGCTAAAGTTATGTCTTTTTCTTTATCTCCAAGACAGCCGATTGCCCCAGAATCTCTTCCTCCGTGCCCTGCATCGATGGCTATTGTAATATTTTTAAGAGGATATCTAGTATTAATCTCTGGGAATTTTCTGATTTCCCAAACGAGATCATTGTTTTTGTATTCACTACTGTAGCCAGCTATTTTTTTTGTTTCTGCAACTGTTGCATATGGGAATGTGAATACATAAGTGTTTTCAGGAACATCTTTAATGTTATAAAGTTTTAGATAGAAAATGCTTCCTTCAATTATTTCGTATGGTGTTTTTTTATCTAAATGAAAGGTGAAAGTATAATAATCTTTAGTTTCTTTGTAATCATAATTTAATAAAGTAGCTGGCTCTGAGGGATTATTCTGAGTGGTTTTGACATTAGATTTTGAAATCCAAGCTTTTTTGTCTTTCCCAAGGCTAACTCTATAAAAACTACTTTTTTCTCCGTCTATAATAAGCGGTACTCCTTCTTGGAAATGTGACATTCTGTTTATTCCAGAGTCAACAGGAGTTGTTCTTAAAGGTGTGAGATTTTTTGATGTAAGGACTTCTTTTGGTTTTTCATATTGAATTAATTTAGGTGGTGTCGTTTTTTTATTTAAGATTTTTTTAGGTTTGTTTATGGTATAAATTACAACATCATCGCCTGAAATTATTTCAAAATTATTTAAACCATCATTTAATTTAACAACGTGAGCAAATCCACCTGATTCGTGCACATTAACGATTTCGCCATTGATAGTAAGCGTGTTTTTAGGGTTTGAGGCGCCTATAAAAAAAGTTGATTCTGAATTTATTTTAACTTCGCTCTTTTTAGGATAAACAATATCCAGAGCAAAACTAGTTTGTCCTATTAAAAATACACCCCAAGCAATCCAAAATTTTTTCATAACAATATAATACATTAAAAAAATAAAGATTTTTTGTAATTTTATTTAATATTTATATCTTTTACTATTACTTATGCTAAAATAAGATAAAATGGGGAGCAGAATTGAGAAGACGTAATCAAGAAACTGAAAGAGAAAAAAGAATAAGAAGTTTCGACAGACTTCTTGCGTTTATGCAAGTATTTTTTATTGGTTTTGCTGCGGCATTAATTGTTTATTTGTTTGTTATACAAATTATTGATGTTGGTAAATATCGCGTTAAAGCAAGAAATCAACGTGTAAGCAGAAATTTTGTTTTACGAGGGGATATTTTTGATAGAAATGGTATAAAACTAGCTACTGATAAAATTTATATGGATGTTTATGCACACCCGGCAAGTTATGATTCAACTCCTGAAGAGTTAGCTAAAAAACTTTCTCCAATTTTGGATATCCCATATAACAAATTATTAACTATGCTCAAAAAGCCTGATCAAGTTATTACAATTAAAAAAGATATTGATAAAGCAACTGCAAAGCAGATTGCTAAGTTGCAGTTGAGAGAAATTAGTATGGGTAAAAAAAGCACTCGTACGTATCCGCAAGGTAATTTAGCTGCACACATTTTAGGATATTATAATTTCGATGCAGATATTGCAAATGGTGTTGAATATACTGCAAAAGATAAATTAGAGCATGTTGAACACGCAGTTCGTTATCAAAAAACTCGTGATGGTAAAATTATTTACGATTTTACAACAGATCCAGTTGCAACTACAATTAATCCAAAAGGTGAAGATGTTACATTGACAATTGATGCTGCAATTCAGCACGTGTGCGAGAAAGAACTTCAAAAAATGATTAGAGAGAAAGAAGCTCTTCGCGGTACTGCGATTGTTATGAATCCTAAAAATGGGGAAATACTTGCATATGCAGTTTATCCTACATATGATCCGAATAATTTCAGAAAAGCAAGTGCGTTGCAAATGAAAAACTGGAGTTTAACGGATGTTTTCCCTCCAGGGTCAACATTTAAACCAATAACTGTTGCAAGTGCAATGGAATTAGGTAAGATTACGGAGCATACAAAAGTTTTAGATACTGGTAAAACAACTATTGGTAAATGGCAAATTCGAAATTATGACTATGATAAAAATCCGAATCCAGGGATGATTTCTTTGGAATACTTGTTTGAACATTCTAGTAACATTGGTTCAATTAATATTGCTAAAACTATGAGTTCAAAAGAATTTTATGATATGTTGAAAAAATTCGGTTTTGGTCAAAGGTCCGGTATTGATTTACCAGGAGAATCCGCTGGTTTGTTACCTGCTTGGCATAAATGGGACAAAGGTATTCACGCAACTATGTCATATGGTTACGGGACTTCTGTTTCAGCAATGCAAATGGTTTCAGCTATGTCAGCGTTGGCAAATGATGGTGTTAGAGTAACACCTCATATTATAAAATATTCACCAGAAGAATTAGAACAAAAAGTCCATTCTGTACAGGTTGTTTCACCTGAAACCGCTCAAACTATAACAAGATTGCTCGCTGCAAGTGTAAATAACGGAAAATCTGCGATAAAAATGGCAAAATATAATGTTGCGGCTAAAACGGGTACTTCTAATAAACCAAAAGAAGGTGGTTCTGGTTATACAGGGCTTTCTTACACTTCAACAATTGGATATTTACCAGCGTCTGATCCTCAGATTTTAATATATGTTTGTGTAGATAGTGCAAAAGTTGGTCCTGTATGGGGTAATACTGTTGCAGGTCCAGTATTTTATGAAATAGCTGAACAAACTGCACGAATTTTAAACTTAAAACAAGATAAAACTACACCCCCCAAAAAAGACTAAGGAGTAATAATGAAACTTGAAGAGTTAATAGAATATCTAGATTATAAAGATTTGGTGAATTTTAAAAGTGTTGAAGTTAGCGGAATTTCATATAATTCTAAAACAACAAAGCAAGGTGATATCTTTATTTGTTTGGTTGGTGAAAATACTGATGGTCACGAATATGCACAAATGGCAATTGATAGTGGTGCAGTTGCTCTTTTAGTTGAAAGACCTGTTGATATAAAAATTCCTCAAGTCGTTGTGAGAAATACTCGTCACAAAATAGCGGATATAGCAGATAGATTTTACTCTAGACCTTCTTTAGGATTAAATTTGATAGGTATTACAGGAACTAATGGCAAGACAACTGTTACCCATTTGATGCAAAAAATATTTGAAGAAAATCAACAAAAATGCGCATTAATTGGGACTTTGGGCTATAAATTATCATCAAATGGGGAATATAGAGATGCAAAACATACAACCCCACAGGCTCCTGAATTGCAAGCTATGCTTCGAATGATTAAGGATGTGGAAAAAATTGATAATGTTGTAATGGAGGTTAGTTCGCACGCTCTTGAACAAAATCGTGTTGGGGGGTGCCGTTTTGATGGTGCAATTTTGACCAACTTAACTCAAGATCATTTAGATTACCATATTACAATGGAAAATTATTTTGATGCGAAATCGATTCTATTCAGAAATTTAAAAGAAGATAATTTTGCTGTAATCAACATTGATGATGAATATGGTGAAAGATTCTTAAATATTGTACCAGAAGATGTTAAAATTTATACTTACGGGATAAAAAATAATGCAGATATAATGGCTAAAGATATTGATTTTTCTTTGAATGGTGCTGAATTTACTTTGGTGGTGTTAGGTAAAGAATATAAAGTCAGTCTGCATATGAACGGTATGTTTAGTGTGTATAATGTGTTAGCTGCTATTACAGCTTCAGTTGCTTTGAATATTGATGTTGAAGTTGCTTTAAATGCTTTAGAAAAAATAAAAGGTGTAGCTGGTAGATTTGAAGTTGTTGCTAAAAAACCTTTGGTAATTGTTGATTATGCTCATACTCCAGATGGTTTGGAAAATGTTTTGAATTCAGCTCGAGAAATTACTCCAAAAGATGGAAATTTAATATGTTTGTTTGGTTGTGGCGGTGATAGAGATGCAACAAAACGACCTAAAATGGGTGCAATTGCAGAAAAAATTGCTGATAAAATTGTAATCACTTCAGATAATCCAAGAAGTGAAGATCCTCAACAAATTATCACAGATATTATTGCTGGATTAAAATCTGTAAATCCGGATAAAGTTTCTGTGGAAATGGACAGAGGGCGTGCAATTGAACTTTTAAAATCAATTTCTCATAATAATGATGTTATTGTGATTGCTGGTAAAGGTCATGAAGATTATCAAATTTTAAAAGATAGAACTATTCATTTTGACGATCGGGAAGAAGCTAGAAAAGTTTTTGAGGGTGTGTAGATGAAAACAAAACTTTTGATAGAACAACATTTTCACGGAGCCTTTGGAGTAGATTTTAGTACTTGCAATGTGGAAGATGTTTTGTTTTTGTCAAAAGAAATTAAAAAGTATGGTATTGGTGGGATTTTTCCAACTCTTGTTACAGATACTATTGATAACCTAAAAAGACAGATATTGGTGATTAAAGAGGCTTCTCAAAAGCAAACATCAGAGATGGCAAAAATACTGGGTATCCACTTAGAAGGTGTATTTTTAAATCACGAAAAAAAAGGTATTCATAATAGTGAATTGTTTCTTTTGCCAACTATAGAAAATTACAGGTTTATAGAGGATGATTTTATAAAAATAGTTACATTAGCTCCAGAATTAGATAATAATTCTGAATTATCTTTATATCTTAGAGCTAAAGGAATAAAGGTTCAAGCTGGACATTGTATTGGAGGGGATTTAACTAACTGTGATGGTGTAACGCATTTGTTTAATGCAATGTCCCCAGTCTCACACAGAGGGAAATCTACAACGCTTTCAGCTCTGGTGAATGATGCGATTTATGCAGAAGTCATCGCAGATGGTGTACATGTTTCAGATGAAGCTTTAAGGTTAGTATTTAAATCCAAACCGCTTGGGAAAATATTGTTAATCTCAGATTGTTTACCAATAACTAAAAGTGATTTGAAAGAGATGAACTTTGCTGGTGAAAAAATATATTTTGATGGTTTAAAGGCAACCTCAAAAGAAGGAACATTAGCAGGTAGTACAAGTTTATTGCCAGATATAGTTAAAAAACTTGGTCAAATGGGATTGTTTTCACCATTATTGATTGAAAATATGTTTAATTACCACTCAATTAATCTTGATGGGGAGATTGAATGGGATGAAGATTTTAATATTATAAAAATTACAGGATAAATTTATGAAAAGTGATAGCATTAAAAAAGGTATAGCAAGAACTCCTCATAGAGGACTTTTAATGGCAACAGGTGTCAGTAAAAATAATATGAATGCACCATTTATTGGGATTGCAAGCTCTTTTTCTGATTTAGTTCCCGGTCATATTGGAATGAGAGATTTAGAGCGTCAAATTGAAAAAGGTATTCATTCTGCAGGTGGTCAAGCGTTTGTTTTTGGAGTTCCTGCGATTTGTGATGGTATTGCAATGGGACATAGTGGAATGAGGTATTCACTTCCATCAAGAGATTTGATAGCAGATTGCGTTGAAAGTGTTGTGGCTGCTCATCAACTTGATGGTATTGTTTTATTATCTAACTGTGACAAAATTACTCCAGGAATGATTATTGCAGCTCAAAGATTAAATATTCCTGCAATTATTGTTACGGCTGGGCCTATGTTGGATGGTGTTTGTCGTGGTGAAAATAAATTAACAATGGTAACTGGTTCATTTGAGGCGGTTGGACGTTTTAGAAAAGGTGAAATAGCTGAAGAACATTTACTTGCTATGGAAGAAAATTCGTGCCCTTCAGCTGGTGCTTGTCAAGGAATGTATACAGCAAATACTATGGCGTGTTTGGCTGAAGTGTTGGGGATGAGTTTACCTTATTGCTCATCCGCGTCTGCAGTTTCTTCTCAAAAACGAAGAATAGCTTTTGATAGTGGTATGCAGATTGTAGAATTGGTTAAAAATGAAATTAAACCATCTGATATTATTAATAAAGAATCGCTTACAAATGCAATTGTGGCAGCGTTGGCTTTAGGTGGTTCTACAAATACGTTTTTACACCTGTTAGCGATTGCAAATGCTGGTGAAATTGATGTTACTATTGATGATTTTGACAAATTAAGTCGTAAAATTCATCAAATAGTAAAAATTAATCCATCATCAATATTGACAATGACAGATTTTCATTATGCAGGTGGTATTCCAGCAGTATTAAAATCTTTAGGTGAATTGTTGAATAATACGGAAACGGTTTCTGGCTTGAAAATTCATGAAATTGCAAAATCTTCTTGGAGTGATGAACAAGTAATACCACCTTATGAAAAATCTGAATATGCACAAGCAGGATTGGGTGTTTTGTATGGTAATTTAGCTCAAGATGGATGTGTAACAAAGATTTCAGGTATAGATCAAGAATGTTATAGATTTGAAGGTGTTGCAAAAACATTTGATTGTGAAGAAGATGCGATGAAAGCCTTAGAAGAAGATAAAATTGTCGCAGGTGATGTTATTGTTATTCGCTATGAAGGTCCAGTTGGTGGACCCGGCATGAGAGAAATGTTAGCACCAACATCACTATTAGTAGGAAAAGGCTTAGGAAAATCTTGTGCATTAATAACAGATGGTAGATTTTCAGGCGCAACTAGAGGTATATGTATAGGTCACATTTGTCCCGAAGCAGCTAACGGTGGGGTTATTGCCTTGGTTGAAGATGGTGATAGAATTAAAGTTGATATAGAAAATCGCTCTATTGATCTTTTGGTAGAAGAAAAGGTTTTAAATGAACGACGTGAAAAATTAAAATCATTTGAATTAAAAGTTAAATCTGGATATTTAGCAAAATATGCAAAAAATGTGAGTGATGCATCTCACGGAGCATTGGTGTAGTAATGAAAAAATTATCAGATTACGGTGAGCAAATCAATAAATGTTCAAAATGTGGTAAATGTCAAGAAATTTGCCCTATTTATAAACTTACAGGAAATGATTGTGCTGTATCAAGAGGCAAATTTGTAATGCTAAAGGGTGTTTTGAAAGGTGATTTAAAATTATCAAAAACGATTAATAAATATCTTGATATGTGTCTAAAGTGTGGTAAATGCAAAGATTTTTGTCCGTCAGATATTGATGTTTGTGAGATTTTTTCTGTGGCAAAATCTGAATATGTTAAAGATACTTTTTACGGTAAAATAACTAAATTTTTGCAATCTGAAAATGTTTTTAATCGAATAATTAAGATTTTTTCTAGAAAAGTATTACCGCTTAAAAATGAAGGTAAAACTAAGCTTTTATATTTTAAAGGTTGTGCAAATGCGATTTATCCAAAATCTGAAATAGCAATGAAAAAAGTCCTTTCTAATTTTGATGTTGAATTAATTGAAAAGGACTTTGATTGTTGTGGAATTCCTTTTTTGTCTAGTGGTAATATTGAGCGTTTTGAACAAGCAAAAGAACATAATATGCAATATTTAAAGGATAATTATGATTATGTTATTACAGATTGTGCAAGTTGTGAGAGTGTATTAAAAAAGTATGATGGTATTGAAAATAATATCGCAAATATTTGTCACTTTCTTGCTATTCAAAAGAAAAGATTTATTTTTAATGAGTCATTAAAAGTAACTTTTCATAAGCCTTGCCATTTAAAAAGTGATGCGTTTTTAAAGCCACTTTTTGAAAAATGTGAAAATGTGGAATATATTCAAGCAAAGAATTATGATGAATGTTGTGGTTTTTCTGGAGAATTTGCATTGCACAATCCAAAATTATCAGTAAAAATGTCAAAAGAAAAAGCTAAAAATCTTGCAGATACAGGTGCTGATATCATTTTAACTGCCTGTCCAGCTTGTTTAATTGGTATTCATCAAGGGTTTTTAGGTAAGAAGCATCCTAAAATTATGAATATAATTGAATTTCTTGCTATGGCAGACGAGATTATTTAATTTATTTACCTAATTCGTTAGCTTTTTGTGCTGTTTTATCAATTACATCATAAAATAGTTTGGTTGAATTCTCTTCGTTCATTGTTGTTATTCCAACAAATGTACAACCTCCTTTGGTTGCGACGTTATCTATTAAGGTTTGAACGGATAAATCACCTCTATCAAAAACCATTTTAGCAGAGCCTAATGCAGTTTGGGTTGCAAGCATAAGAGATTTTTCATAATCTAAGCCTAATTTTTCTCCAGCACGTGCAATATCTTCTATAACCTGATAGAAAAATGCAGGGCCAGAGCCAGAAATAGCTGTAACTATATCCATTTGATTTTCTTTGACTTCAATACATTTGCCAATTGCAGATAGCATACCAATTACAAAACTTACATCGTCTTCATTTGCGTATTTGCCTTTGCATACTCCGCTCATACCTTCTAAAACAAGAGCAGGAGTATTTGGCATAACTCTAATTATTCTGGCTTTTCCTACAATGTTTTCAATTTTTTCTGTGCTTACACCAGCGGCTACCGATACAATTAATTTCTCCGGTGTTAGTTCATTTTTAATATCTTCCAAAACTTGTGCTACATAATTAGGTTTTACGGCTATAATAATTACATCGCTATCAATTGTAAGCATTTTATTATCTGTTAAAACTGGAATGCCTAAACGCTTTTGAGCGGTTTCTGCAATTTCAGGATTTACTTCAGAACCCTTTATTTCATAATCTTTTTCCGATGCTAATATCCCTTTGATAATTGCGCTTGCCATTTTGCCACAACCGATAAAACCTAATTTTTTGTTCATATTATTTAACCTCACACTTGTTTTGTGTTGACTAATAAGTTTTTTTCATTTAACATAAAAATCATACGACAAATATAAATAAAAAGGAATAAAGAAAATGAGACGTACACTAGAAGGAACAAAAGTAAAAAGACAACGTGTTAGCGGTTTTAGAGCAAGAATGTCAACTCCAGGCGGACGTGAAGTATTGAACAGACGTCGTGCTAGAGGTCGTCATAAATTAGCTATCACTGCTAAAAAACGTGCTTAGAGGATTAAATAGTATTTAAACCCGAAAGGCGGAAAATGTTACCAAAACAATATAGATTAAAAAACAGATCCGCGTTTAAAGCAACATATAAAGTTAAAAACTCCTCCCATAAGGGTGGAGTAACTTTGTTTGCAGGCATTCTAAAAAAAGAAGAAGTTCTTACAAAAGTAGGTTTTGTTGTTAGTAAAAAAGTTCATAAAAGAGCTGTAAAACGTAATCGTTTAAGACGATTGATGAGAGAAAGCTATAGATTGCTTTTAAAAGAAAATAACTTAGGCAATTCTCAAAAATATTTGTCGTTGATTTTTGTTGGAACAGAAAATGCACTTGGTAAAAATTTTGACGAAATCAATAATGCCATTAAAAAGCTTATTGAAGGATTAGAATAATGTTAGAAGGTGTTTATACAGAAACCGTTTTAATGCATTCGGAAATTCGTCCACGTCCAATAGAACCGCAAGCTACTGGTGGGGTTGTTTTGGGTTCTCAAGCGATTTACAAGTATTCTTTAAGAGATTCAGATTATCCTTTGTTGATTATTGTGGATAGAATTATGGATGAAGATGGCGATTTAATTCTTCCAGGACATTATGAATTAGCATTATCGGATGAACGAGATTTTTTAATTCTCATGCAAACCAAAAAACCTGTAGCGATTATTCCTGTGTTTAAGGTCGAAGAAGATAAAGAAGCTTTCAATCAAAACAACGACAAAGAATATCAAAAGATGCTTGAAAAACGTAAAAAAGAGCGAGAAAAGACAAATAAAAAACGTGCCAGAAAAGGTATGCCACCTGACGAAGATAAAATTCATATGGAGGCTTCTATCGAATATGTAAAGGATGGTGGATATTATTTATTAAAATATGAGAGGGGTACAATTCGAGCTTGGGGGGCTGTAAAAAGTTATTAATATTTTATAATTCGGCAAAGAATTCCACACTTTTGTAAACTCTTGGTCCTGGGCGATTAATTATATCGTTTAGTTCGTTCGGCATAACTATGATTTTAGTGTTAGGGAATATTTTTTTAATTTTGGAGTTATCTGTAAAATTACTTACAACAATAATGTCAGGATTTTCTCTTATTAAGAATTCTTCAGTAACAATGGGATAATATGAGTCAATATTAGCTGTTATTGAGGTATTTCCTGAGTTTTTAATCACATCAGAAATGAAGCTTTTTTTGCCAATAGTTATCATTGGTTCAGTTTGAACTAGGTATAAAATACGTTTTGGATTTTTAGTTTTTGCTGATTTAATATTGTTGATTGATTTTTCTACCAATTGTTTTGCAGTTATTTCTTTATTAGTTAGTTTTCCTAATTCAAATATGTTTTTATGAACGTCATCTATTGTTTTGTATTTTAAACAAATTGGAATTATATTTAATTTCTTAAATTTATTCAAAGCAAATTCCGATGAATCTAATGCTAGTATATAATTAGGGTTTATTTGTATAATTTTTTCTTCGTTTATGAAGAAACTGTCGCCTATTTTTTCTTTATTTTTTGCGTCAATTGGATATGTGCATGAATTAGAAACGCCTTTTAACATATTCTCGGCTCCAAGGGCATACATTGTTTCAGTAAGTGCGGGTGATAGGCTCACAAAACTTTTGTCAGAAACTTCTGCAAATGCAATATTGTTGAATAATATTAAAATTAAACTAATTAAAAATTTGTACATAGAATTTTTCTTCATTATTTATTACTTTAAAGCTTATGTTATAGATGTCATTTAAAATTTCTGGTGTAAAGAAATTAATTTTATCAGCCTTATAAATTTCGTGTCTTTGATTTATTCCAATAAAATAATCGCCATAGCTCGCAGATAAATTCAAGTCGTGCATTATTATTGCAACTGAAATTCCCGATTTAGTCATTTTTTTTATAATATCAAGTGTTTTTATTTGATTTACTAAATCCATATTTGATGTCGGTTCATCTAGTAAAAATAAATCTGCACCAGAAAGTAATCCCATTGCAATATTTGCTCTTTGTATTTCTCCAGCACTTAGTTTATCTATTTCTAAATTTTGTTTTTCTAATAAATCCATTTTTATAAGTGCATTTCGAACGAGTTCTTTTTCTTCATTGTTCAAGAACCATTTCCAACTGTTTTTGAATAATACTGAAGAAACATAATCATAAGTTGTTATTCCGTTTGAATAATAAATTTTTTGAGGGAGATAAAACACTTTTTTAAAGGTGTTTTTGAAGTCACATTTTGTTTTTATTTCGCCATTCAATATTTTAAGTAAAGTTGTTTTGCCTGTTCCATTAGGGCCAACAATCATTGTAAGTTTATTCTCAGGGATGGCCAATTCAATATTTTTAAAGATCGATTCATCTCCAAAATTAAGGTTAAGATTTTTGATTTCTATCATTCAAAATCCCTCCTTAATAAGAAAAATATAAAAATTGGAACTCCAATAAATGCAATTACTATTCCTAAAGGAATTTGCATTGGGGCAATTAAATTCGTTGAAATTAAATTAGAAAGCAATAATAAAAAGCCCCCTAAAATAGTATTTGTGAAAAACAAAATTCTAAAATCATTTCCCACTAATATTTTTGATAAATGTGGCACAATGATACCTATAAAGCCTAAAATTCCTGCTGTAAAAACGGCTAGTGATGTTAAAAAAGCTGATAATATTATAAAGATAATATTGTATTTTATAACTTTTTTAAAAGAATTAAATGTTAATACTGAGTCTACTCTCATTAAGTTTAACTTTGGGATTAAAATTATGCAAGTTGTTAGCGCCATTATAAATAAGGCTATCAACAGATGTATAGATGTATCTGCACTACTAAAACCGCCAGATAAAATAAGTGTCATCGCATAAGCTTTTTCCGCATTTGTTAATATTAAAAATGCGATTATAGAACTTGCTAAAATATTGATAGATATACCGATAAGGATTAATTTTGAAATTGAAAATTTTGAAAATCCGCTTAAACAAATTACTAGAATTGCTGTTAATATAGCACCTACAAATCCAAAAAGTGAATAATTTATGCTATTGAAATAAAGTATGGACATTGCGATGCCTAAGCCTGCACCAGAGGATAATCCTGTTAAGTATGGGTCTGCTAACGGGTTTCGAGTTATGGCCTGCAAAATCATTCCTGCAAGTGCGAGTGATGCTCCGGCAATGATTGCTTTTAGTGTATTGGGGACTCTTATAAATTCGAAAATAATAGAATTATTTTCGGGTGTTAAATTATAGAATAAAGAGCAGCATAATGCTGATATAAACAAGATTATTAAAATAGTTAAAGTAGCTACTTTCTTATTCATTCTATACTTTTTCCTTCTCAGGTAAATTATACTTCAAAAATATACCTGTCATAAAACGGATTTTGGGAGAATAATAGTACATATTATTCAGTGTATTTTTGTACATAGAAATATTTTGGTTAAATAGATTTGAAACATTTGCTTTTAAATCAACGCTTAATCCATTTTTAGCGAATAATCGTAAGTTGGCACCTATTTTACCATCAACATAGCCAGGTGTAGTGTCAGGTGCGGCAGAGCTCATTGTTCTTTCGGATGCGGTTTCTATACCCATATACATATTGAATCGTTCAATTGGTGTCCAATATATAAGGCCATTTAATCTATTTTTAGGTGTTGCAGGCAAGTCGAAACCTGTATTTTTATCTTCTGAATCTGTATAGGTATAATTTAAAACAAATTTAATTTTATTATTAGGTTTCCAAGTTGCTTTTGCTTCATAACCTTGAATTCTAGCTTTATCTATATTCATATAATAGCCAGTTGTATAGTAAGTGATTGGATCCATTGTGTAATAAGCTGCCAAATAATCTTTGTAATCGCTATTAAAATAACCGAATTCAAATTTTAATTTATTATCCATAAAGCTTTGTTCTAAACCTAAATCCCAGCTCGTCATACGTTCAGCTCTTAGAGTGCTATTTCCTGTCCAAGCCATCCAGCTATCTCTAAAACCACCATAACGTTGATATAGAGTTGGAGTGTTTACGCTTTGCCCCCAAGATCCTCTAAATTTTGTTTCTGCACCTTTAAGTTTAAATGTTGGTAAAACTAATGCAGCAGACACATTTGGTGTTACATAGGTTCCATATTCGGAGTTGCTAATAAGTCTAGATCCCCCGCGAATAAATAATTTATCTTTTATGTTGATAACATCATTTATATAGACGTCATTTTGCAAAACTGAGCCGGAATATTTTGAACTAAATTGATTCATAGGAAATGGTGTCCAACTGCCGTACATTAATGAATTTGATGTTCCGTCAATAAATTCATTTTCTAAGTTGTAACCAACAGAAAATGTATTCCATTCTTTATATTTTATATTATGTTGAGTCATGAAATTAAGACGAGTACTTCCTATTGATGATATAGAGTATTCATCTGGAGAGAACCAATCTTGTAAAGTATAGTTTCTGTTTCTGTTATGGTATAAACCTAATTTCACATCATAGTTATAATTTTCAGTTGGTTTGTGCTTAAAGCTTAGAGCGTTCATTACATCTATGTTTTTAGCATAGTTGTTAGAATCGTTGTAATAGGCATATGTTGCGTTGTCGTAACCTATACCTAAACCTTTTTTAGAATTCGAAAATCTGAAAACATCTCTTAGTTCAGCTTTATTGTCCAATAATCTAATTCCAAAATTTGTGACAATGTTTAAGGAATTAAACCCGTCATTGTAAATCCGACCAAAGTTGGAGGTTCTCATCCCACCAGAATTTTTGTTCCATGTTGTTGAAATATAATAGTCTTTTTTCTCGTCTCCAGACATTATAGCAAAACGTTCTTTAAACCCGCCGTAATTACCCATTCCTGATTCGAGTTCAATGCTTAAAGGACCACGACCACGTCTGGTTTCAACAGCTATTGCACCTCCCGAAGCATTTGTACCTAAAACGTTGCCTTGAGGACCTTTAATTACTTCAATTCGTTCCATATCATCGGCTAGAAAAAATTGAGATTCTATTCCAGGTGTGGTTAATGAAGGTCTATCTGCTCTGACTCCATCAATTGTAAAACGAACTCTATCAGTTCCTCGAATTCGAACGGAGGTTACATTACCATCAGAGCCAGAATTTTGTGTAGTAACACTTCCGATTTGATTTAATAATTGAGAAAATGATGGTGTATTTTGATTTTTGATATCTTCGCGTGAAATCACATCAATGTTTGCACTTCTTGTTCGCTCTGATTCCATGTAATTATCTAGGGAATAAATCTCTTTTTGTTTTGCTTCCCCAAATAAGATATTAGAAGTTTCTTCCGATTCTTCTTCATCTTCGAGTTTTAAAAATATTGGTTCTAAGTCAATATGCTTTTCTTCGATAGAATAAGCAGGGCATGTAATCATGCAAAATAAAATAAAATAAATAATCTTTTTCATTCATAAATCCCTATTGCTCGAGGTCCCAAAATCTTTTTAAGCGTTCCGACTTTACGGCTGCGGCCCAGTGAAGGAATAATTATTTCACCTTACTTTCCTTAAAAAGTTAATTTAATCTTAATACAAATTTTTTTGATTTGCAAACTAATTAGCGGGATTTTAAAAGTACTTGATTTTTAATATTTAGCGTGCATAATGATTATACAAACTAAATAACGCGGGATGGAGCAGTCTGGTAGCTCGTCGGGCTCATAACCCGAAGGTCGTTGGTTCAAATCCAGCTCCCGCAACCATTTTACTGGAAGTTTCAAATGTAGAAGCTTCCAGTTTTTTTTTGTTTGATAATTTTGAAGTTTTTGTATAAAAATTTGTGTTATTTGTTTTTATAAAACACCTTATTTGTGTTATGATATAGGATAATAGAGTACGTATTTAAGGGATTGAGAAAGTTGAATATTTTAAAGCGAATTTTATCAGTGCATACAGCTCACAATAATAAGCATGTGAATATTTGTTTTCTAGGTGCAGTGTTAAAAATTAATAGAGAAAAATTAACTCTATTGAACAATAAATTCTTAAATTTGACAAATTTATTTAGAAGTAACAATAATGATTTAAAAAAATATAATGTAGAGGAGCAGATTAGAGAAAATTACTCAAATGTCTTAAAAAGGATTAAAAAAGAATCTCAGTCGCATAAAATAAATGTTATATTTTTGTTCAATTCAACTTCTTGTGCTAAATTTTCGTATGATTCATTGTGCGAAAATTTATTAAAGAATCCTAAATTTAATGTCAAAGTTTTAATTAGTTGTACAACGGCTTTTGAATATAATAAGTATGAACGAAAACATCTTAAAGAAAAATTAGTAAATAATTATAATTATTTTAGAGCTAAAGGTTATGATGTTGATTATGCATACGATGTTCAAAATGATAAATTTATTGATTTAGCAATATTTAAACCAGATATTGTTTTTTATACAGAACCTTGGGAAATTGCATACGTACACGACATAGAAACTGTTTCAAAATTCGCATTGACTTGTTTTTGTATTTATGGCACTTCTATGCACAATGGTTCTTATGAGTATGAAGATCCATTTTATAGAAGATTATTTAAATATTTTATGGATAATTATGATGCATATGATTTGATGATTCAAAATGGTGTTAATCCTGAAGGTTTGCAAGTTGTTGGATCTATTAAATTGGATGCTTATTTGAAATCTTTAGATAATTCCAAAATTCAATGGAAAACAGAAAACAAGAAGCGTGTGATTTATGCGCCACATCATTCTTTTAGCAAAGATACCATTTTAAAATATGGGACATTTGATAAGAATTATCAATATTTTTTGGATTATGCCAAGACGCATCAAGATGTTGAGTTTATCTTTAAGCCACATCCGGTATTGAAAAAAGAAGTTGTTAGACGAGAATTAATGACAGAGAAAGAGATAGAACACTATTTTGAGCAATGGCAAGCGTTGCCTAATGCTCAGGTTTATGAAGTAGGTGATTATTATGATATGTTCAGAACGTCAGATTTGATGATAACAGATTGTAATTCTTTTTTATCAGAATATTTGCCGACTCAAAAACCTGTTATACATTTAATTAGTGAAAATTCTGTTGGTTATAACGCTTATGGATTAAAAATTATAGGTGGTTATTATAAATCAAATTCGAACGAGGAAACAGAAAAATTGTTGAATGATTTGTTGTATAACAATAATGATCCGTTACAAGAAAAGCGTTTGCAAATTCTAGATACATCTTTTTGTTGGAACAAGAATGGCGTTTCAAATGAAATTGCCAACGCTATAGAAAAATTATTGAATGATGAAAAGATAGATTAAAGTGGTTAGCATGAATTTAGAAAATAAAAGTTATAAAAATCAACCTAAAGTAAGTATAATTGTCGCAGTTTATAATACTGCTAAATATATAAGAGAAGCGTTGGATAGTGTTGTTAATCAAACGCTTGTAGATATTGAATGTATATGTGTTGATGATTGTTCTACTGATGATAGTTTTGCAATTTTGAATGAATATGCTCAAAAAGATTCTCGTATAAAAGTTTTTCAAATGGAACAAAATAGTGGTCCTGGAGTGGTTAGAAATTTTGCTATTGAAAAAGCAATTGGTGAATATATAATGATTTTAGATCCAGATGACTTTTTAGAACTTGATGCTTGTGAAGTTGCTTATGATCAAATATCTAAAAACGAAAATGATGTAGTAATATTTTCAAACTATCAATATAATGATTTGACACAGACTAGAAAAGAATATCCCAAACGAGTAATACCTTTTCTAGAAAAATTAGATGATCCAAAGATTAATTTAAAAGAGTTTGATAAAACATATTTTTATACTGGTTGTACTTGGGCTCAAGTATATAAGAGAAGCTTTTTGATAGAAAATGATATCAAATACTTAAACATAAGTATGTGTGAGGATACAGTTTTCTTAGTAAAAGCATATGTGTGTTCTTCTTCGATTTCTGTTATCAAAAAGCCTTTGTATAATTATCGTTGTGCGCGTCCAGGTTCCGCTACTGTCAATGTGAAAAATTGGCAACAGATTTTTACAGGGAAATTTGCGGCATTGGAATGTATTGAAGAATCTCCATATAAAGAGGTTTTTAGAAAAATGTATTTACAAAACCTTATAAATAGCACTCAATACTATGCTGGATTGTATGCAGGTATAGATTTAAAAGTTAGTATCGAGTATGTAAAGAAAATGCGTGAATATTTTATTGATTTGGATTCAAAATATGATTTGCCAAATTATGTTGATAATAAAACATACAAAAAAATGAAAAAGATTACAAAGCTTACTAATACGCAAATCGATTTAAAATGTTTGGTTCAAAGAAGTAAAGCGTTTACAAAGAAAACATTTTCAATAAAAAATGAATATACAAGCGATAATAAAAAAATAAAAATACTAACACTATTGGGGAAAAGAATTAAATTATCTTTAAATCGTGGCTAATTATGTTTGTAAATTTTTATTAATTTAAAATTCAAATTCTAAAAAAATATTTTTTTTAGTAGTTTTATTGTTTTCATAATATCAAAAGGAGTAGTTATGAAAATTGGTAACAATTCTAATCTTAATTTTACGGCCAATATGTATATTGATAAAAGTGTGAAAGATACTCGTCGTTGGCATTGTATAGCAAATGATGTTCAGGAAAAAACGAAAACAAGTCCTGAGTACGAAATTAGACTTTTTCAAGAAGGTGACAAATTCGAAATCTATGTAGATAGAGGTCGTCGTGATGATTTAACTACAAGAGAATTTTTGCTGACAGAATATGGGTCAAAAGCCTTAACTAATTTGTCTGATCAACAAGTAACTCAAAAAATTAAAAAAATGTTGAATTTGGTAAAAGCTTATGACAAAGCATATGATAATTTACCAGATGATATCGGAAAATTAGAAAGAAAATATGGTGTGGAATTGAGCCAAAATTCATATGATAGCGTTTCTGATGCTGTATATACAGCAGTAGCTAGAGATGCTTTTAATAAAATGTATGATGATGCGGTTCTTTCTGATGCAAAAACAAGTGTCGCGAAAGCATTTTATTGCTAAATAATATTAGATAAAGTTTTAATAAAAAAGCCCTCATAATGAGGGCTTTTTTAAAATCTTTGTTCCATTTTTGTATTTGCTATAACTACGGCAGTAATCATCAATATGCATCCCCAGATTTCTCTTGATGACATTACCTCACCTAAAATTAATACTCCACCAATTACTGCAAATACAGATTCTAAACATAATATTAATGATGCCAATACTGGGAATGTGTGTTTTTGTCCAAACATTTGTAATGTATAAGCAACTCCGCAAGCTAAGAAACCTGCATATAACAATGGGATTTTGCAATCAACAAGCTGAGCCCAAGAAACAGTTTCATAAATAAACATTGGGATTAGCGATAAAGCCCCAGCCACTAAAAATTGAAGCGCAGAAGCCTTGATTGGATGAACTCTGTTTGAATATCTGTTTACGACTATGATATGAGCCCCATAGAAGAATGCTGAAACAAGTAATAACATATCGTATATGTTGAAACTTCCGTTAGGTTTGAAACATAGCAAATACAAACCAATTACAGAAATAGCAACGCTAAAAATTACTCGTTTTGCCATTTTTGAACCAAAGAATAATGATAAAATTGGAACAAAAATTATGTATAAAGCTGTTATAAAACCTGCTTTGCCGGCTCCTACATATTGCATACAATATTGTTGGATTGACATTGCAATAAATAGCATTATGCCGCAAGAAGTTCCAGCTTTTGTTAAACTTACTCTTTGGCAGAATTTTCTTTTAGGTGTTCTTTCATCTGGTTTTGAATATTTGACCCAAAGAATTAAAGGCACCAAACTTATTGCGCCTAAAAAACTTCTAACTGCATTGAATGTGAATGGCCCAATAAACTCCATTCCAGCCCTTTGAGCGACAAAACCAAGCCCCCAAATGAGTGCTGTTAAAAATAATGCAAAGTTTCCGGCTAACCTATTTTTCATGTTTAATCATTATACTATAAAAAATTTTTAATAATAAATGGCAAAAAATATTTTTACAAGTTTTAAATCAATATGCGCATTATTGGAATAAATTGTACAAATATTGTTAAACCAATCAGTTTTAATGGAAATAATAAAAAACAATTATCCGTAATACCTGAAGCGGATGAATTTGTTCGTTCAACTGGGAGCTTAAATATTACCAAACTTAAAGAAATGGAGATTGCGCACTTCCGTCTAATTGATTCAAATTCAGTTAGAGGAATATGTCTAAAGGATAAAAAGCCTGAAGTTTTGGCAAAGTTAAAAGAATACGGTGTAAATACCATAATTGATGTTAGACGTGAGGGCGGTAAAACTACAAAATATGCAAAAGAATGCCAAAAATATGGTCTAGATTATTTTAATTTTAAAATAAAAGATAATATGCCAATATTTACACCGATGGGAAATTGTAAGTGCCCTAGTGATGTTCGTAAGGCAAGAAATAAAGAATTTGTACAGCAGTTGCCAGAATTCTTTGACAAGATGAACGAAGGACGATGCTATATGCATTGTATGTTAGGGCTTCATAGAACTGACTTGGCGGTAGTTTTGAATTACTTGATTAATCCAAAAGAACCTTCTACAGTTCCAACATTGTCGCATATGTATCGAGATGATGAAACCAATTTTACAAATAAATATATTGCGGCTATGAAAAATCTTCTAAAAAATATTGACGAAGAAGATAGGGCATATATTGGATTACCGCAAAATTATAATGATATTTTTGAAGCAAGAGTTTTAAAATTAAGAATGATGAATGGTATTAAGGTATAGTGCTGTCTTGAGTTTTTGTATACTTTGTTTTACAATGAGTGTCCATTATGATTCAGCCGATAAATAATAATCAAGTAAAAAATAATATAGCTTTTCAAAGTAGATTAAAGTCTTTAAATGTGGTAAATCCAATATCACATTATATGGACACTTATTTTAATAAAGTAGCAAAGAATTCTCAAAAAGCGGTGGATGGTATTTCTTCTGCCTTAGAAGGTAAGGTAAATATATTGCGCTTGAATAAAGGAAAGGCGTCGGAGATTTCTGTATGGGATATGAATCTAGAAAATTTCGAAAATTATGTTTTATTTTTGCATGGAATGTCTCAGAATGTAAGTAATTATCAAAGATTATATTCGCAAATACTAGATCAAAAAACGGGAGTTTTCGCAGTAGAATATCGAGGTTATGGAGCTAATAAACCATCTTACATTTCAGAAGATAGATTGCGAAATGATGTTGAGCTTGCGTATAAATATTTAACTGAAACAAAAGGAATTCAACCGGAAAATATCACTGTAATTGGCCATAGTATGGGTGGGGCTTTAGCGACTAATTTTGCAAGCAGACACAAAGATTTAAAGTCTTTAATTTTGATATGTCCAATTTCAAATATGGCTGATGTTGGCAAAAAGTTTCTAACAAATAATACTGTTGGAATGGGAATACCAGAAAATGTTAAAAAAATCACGGATAAAATAAATCCATTAAAATGGCTGTATAATTTAAGATTTAATTCGTTGAATAAAATTTCTAAAGTTGAAACTCCGACGTATATTATACAGTCGCAAAATGATACGGTAACTCTTTTGGGTGGCGCAAGAAAATTAGCTAAAAAGGCGAAAAGGAAAGGAATTTTGAAAGATTTCTGCCTGTTGCCTGCTGGAGGACATAAAGTTGATGCCCGAAAAGTTTCTAAAGTGTCAGAGCTTTTATCAAAAATCTATTCCAAAGGTGAATAGTTGAAATATTATGCTTGTTGAGTTTTTTCTAATTCTTTTTTCCAAGTGTAATAAAAATATATTGCAGCTATAAAATAGAATCCCCACATAATTACTGTGGCATAAGCTTTAGCTCCGTGCATAACAGCATTAAGCCACATTATGAAAGAAAGTCCGTTTACTACAATCCAAATTAGCCATTGTTCAATGCAACGTTTTACTGTCAAATACATTCCAACTATAGAAAAAACTGTCGTAATTCCGTCTTTAATTGGTTGAGAATCGTTAAAGTAATCTAGGGCTAAAATTGCCATAATACTGATTAAAGAAGTGATAATAAATAGTTTTATTCTATCTTTATTAGAAAGTTGTGTTTTTACGATTTCATTTGTTTCTTTTTTTAAATTGTTTTTCCATTTAAAAATTCCAAGGGTTTGCATTGGAATGTAATAGCAAAGATATAAAATTAAGTTGCCATATAAAGCGTTAGAAAAAGCTAAATAACTATAACATCCTGAACCACTTAAACCAAAAAGATAACAAGTGATTTTGCCTTTTCCAGCCATAACAGTATAAAGAATGCCACAAACCGCAGAGATTATTGCAATAATGCTATCTTTGAAGATTACAGCACTGACGAAAATGGTCAAAAAAACTAAGCAAAGTGCAATGATTTCATACTTTTTCCATCCACTTAATTCTAATTTTATAAATTCTTTAATAGATAAGTCGTTTAGCATTTATTTTATTTTATGAAATTTTCTAAGCTTTTGTCAACAATATTAATTTACTTTTTGTCATGTGTATAGTCTAATAGAGTTGTGAACGTAGGAAATGTAAAAAATACACAACCTTCATTTCAAGGGATATATAATAGCCGAATTTTAAAAAAAGGACTTATGTTAGCGTCCAATAAAGGGATGCTATTTTCTAGTGGAGTTTCACTTGCTTTATCTACAGTGGTAAGGCCTTTGACGGTTTTATTAACCCCAAAAACAGATAGAGAAAACAAACAGTACGCTTGTGCTAAATCTATTTCGTCTAGCTTGATAAATTTTGGTGTTATGTTTGCAGCATCAGCACCAGTTGCTAATGCGATAGCAAAGATAGACACAAATCCGCAAAAATATCTTAAAGATTCAACAATAAAAGCCTTAAAAGGGGCAGAAGATGTGCTAGCACATTCAAAAAAATATTCTTTTGCTTCTCAATTATTCAAATTGGGCTTAGGATTTGTTATTGCAGCACCAAAATCTGTATTATCTAGTAAATTAATTCCACCGATTATGTCAACGTTGTTTCCTAAAAAAGAAGAAACCCAAAAAACTAAAGACGTGAGTTTTACTGGGATTAAACCTACTGAAAAGTTAGCAAAAGGTCTTGGCAAAATTATGGATACAAAATTTGTGCAAAATTTGAGTGAACGTTTTAAAGACTCTAAATTCGCGTTGCATATAATGAATTTAACTGACACGTTAGCTACGGCAACTTTTGTTGCCACCGCTGGCAAAAGCAAAGATATAAAAGAAGAACGTAAAAAACCTCTTATTTACAATGCGATTATTTCTACAGGATTAAGCATTGTTGGTGGTTATACTCTTGATAAGTGTTTGGAAAAACCAACAGAAAAATTCATCAAAAAATTTGTAGAAGCTAATAAAACTTCTACAAATTTACATAAGTATATTGAAGGTATTCATATAGCAAAAGCTGCGTTATTATTGGGTGGCATTTATTATGTGATAATTCCTGTGATTTCCACATTTGTTTCAGATAAAATTGGAAAAAAGGCATCTTAGAAAACTATAGGGACTCTAAAATCTATATAAATGCCATTTCTGTAATGTCTATGGCATGTGCACCAGCCATAGCCTCTGTACGCTGGACAGGTAATTCGGTGCCTAAAAGTTGGACCAAAATGCATTGGAGGGGGCATCATGTGATGACCCATTGTTGGTCTATGCATGTGATGTCGTGGGGGCATGCCTTGTGGCCCACCATGATGTCCTCCATGAGGTCCTCCCATAGGTTTGGCAGATGCTGATAATCCGCACATTAAAATTCCGCATAAAGCTAAAATAGTAAAAAATTTTTTCATACTGCACACTCCTTATCATTGCTCTATATAATTAATAACGAAAAAATATTCAAATTGTTCATTTTTGTATTATAATATTTTTCGAAAGGATGGTTATATGAAACAATTTTTGTACACACTTTTAAAAGTTCTTTGTTTGGTATCAAATTTGGCATTGATTGTTGTTATGTGCGTATTGATTAGTAATATGCAAATAGCAATACAAAATGCAGAAGATACACCAGTATTTATCATTACTCCAAAAACACATGTTCAAAAAAATGTTGTTCCAGATGCTCAAAAACCTTTAACAAGAGATGTGAACAATATCCCAAAATCAGATTATAAAGTTCCAGAAATTGGTTAAAAAAATATCCCCTTAACGGGGATATTTTTTTTATATGATTCTTTGTTCTGTAGTTTTAGGTGTTACCTTCAATTGATAATTCACTTCATCAGATGCAATGTAATTTCTGAACAATGTATCATAAGTCATGTTCAATGATGTGAACTTGCCACGGATTTTTCCTGGCCATACAATATCGTCTTTAACTAAGAATTTTTCACCAAGTGCAAGTGTATATTTTTTGTTCAAGTCAACAGGAACGAAATCATTATTAACTTCACTTCTTACTTTAATTGCATCAGCAAAGCTTTGTTTAGATTTACCTTCAAGGATTTTAGCAATTAATCCTCTATTTACTTGGATGTCTGACCATTGAATAATTGTGTTGCGTTTACGATCTTTCAAGTTACCTTGAATGTTTTCAACAATAAGGCCCACGAGTTCTTCACCCCTTATTGCACCAACTTGAACGTTAGATAGGTCTTCACTTACACCGTCAAAGATCTTCATAATGTCAAGGTTATTAGAACCATCTTTTATGCCGCCTCTGATGATTGAAGATTGAATACCAACAATAACATTTTTGTCACCACAAACTTCTCTAACACTACGTTTAACTGCACTTGTTAAGTAGTTTGCAAGGTGACTATTTTGATAACGTATTGATTCGCCGTAATCCAATTCCTTAGGATTACCAGAAATGTCACTCAAACTTACAATTGGCTGCATATCTTTAGCGAAGCTTTGAAGTAGGAATTTTTGTAGAGGGTTAGTTGGTATATTATCTCTAACTGTTGTTTTAGAGAAGAATGTGTTCATATCTATAGTTTCTAAATCACCATCATCATTAAATCTTAGATTTAGTGATTTGATAATTTCGTTGTCTTTACCTAAAGAGTTGATGTTAGTTTTACCTTTCAACGAAGTTAAGTTTTTGTGATCGTGACCGTTTAAAACAACGTTGATTTGAGGAACATAGTCTCTAATCATTTTAGAAATTGGTGCACCAGTGTGTGATAGAAGAACTACTGCACCTTTAGGGTTTTCAGCTTTGAATTTATCAACTTCTACTTTAACAGCATTGAATGTTTGTTGAAGATCACCTTCTTTTAAGTTAGCGTCTTTTTTGTTGCAGTCATCTAAGAATTTTAAATCTTTCAACAATCCTGGGTTGTAGAATTTCATACTTGGAATTGTTACACCGACGAATAAAACTTTGTGTTTCAAGTCTGGCTTTTTGTCATCTTGAACTTCATAAACAGCAGATTTTACAATTTTGTCACCTGTAGTTTTCATTAATTTTTGCAATTCAGGCGAATTTTCAACGTCAACGTTGGTAATCAGAGTTTTCATTGGTGATGATTTCATAACTTTATACATAAATTTGTCGCCACCATCTAAATCGTGGTTACCCATTGTGAATACGGTATCAAAGTTTGAATCTTTACCTGCTTGTTCATTTACAAACTTGATTGTCTTATTTAAGAATTGATGTTGGATATCACCGTTTGTAGCTTTTGGTTTTGTTAATAAACCGCGTTTTGATGGGTTAATAAACCAGTCACCAGATAAAGCAAATATGTTTAACGTGCTTTCTTCTTCAGCCTTTACGAAAATATCTTTTTTGTTAGTTCTAATAGTTTCTGTCATCAATGGTAAGCTGTGAACATTACCATGGTTGTCTGAGGTCGCTAAAATGTTTACTTGTGCGGCCTCAAAATTAGGGTTATACCCTCTGATTGCTTTTATCATACCTTCTCCTTTTACATTTGTTTTAGGACGCTTTTCATATAATATCCAAACAAAATTTTTTTTGCTATATACGTGAAGATATATTAACATAAATATTTCAAATTTTGTTTATTCCTAAAGTGAAAAGTGACAAGATTACCGAGCCTACTAGAGCACTTAAAAATCCTTCGACTTCAAATCCAGGAGATAGCGTACCAGCTAACATTAATAATAGAGCGTTTATTAAAAGGCTAAATAAACCAAGAGTTACGATGTTTATTGGTAAAGTAATTATTTGTAAAATAGGTTTTATGAAAGTATTAATAAGAGCTATTATTATTACAACCAACATTGCATGTAAAAAACTTGAAACTTCTATCCCTGGAACAATCCATGATACAAAAATTATTGATAAAGCGAACATTATCCATCTTAAAAATATGTTCATATATTTTCTCCTTTTTAGTAGATTATAAAGTTTTTTTGAAGATATTTAATTGCCTAAATTTACTAAATGTAAAGATTATACTTTTTACCACTGTTTAATTAGAATGTTTATACTACAATCATAGTGGAATACAATCGGACTTGGAAAAAATGATTGATAAAATAAATAACCAGACCCCTAAATATTTGATATTAAATTCATTTGCGAGTAATCCGACAAAGAGAAATGATTATTTGTCTTATCGATATCACAGAACTCATAAAACAGAACGCAGAGAAGAAATCCAAGCATTAACTGGTTCTGTAATTGGGACTGCAGTTGCGTTGTTGGCGTTTGCTAAAAAACAAAAAACAAATCCATTTAAAATTCAATATGGCTTAATGGAATTGATTGGAGTGAGTGCGGGTGCAATTATTGGGGGTGTTGCCGGTGGTGTTATTAAAGCTGATCCATTTGATAAGAAACGAAAAGTAAATGAAGGTATTTTTCAATTCGCCAATGCTTCTATCCCTCCAGCAATGGTTTTAGCTTTGGAAACAGTAACAGAAAAATCAAAAATATTTAACACTAAACTTGGCAAAATCGCTACTACTGCAGTTGGGTTAATTGGTGGTATGTTTGCGGCAGCGAAAGTTTCTAATTTTATCGCAGACCCTGGTGATTTTGAAAAAGATAGAAAATTAACAGTAAAAGACTCTATTGCAAATATCGATGACGCAATAGGTGTATTGGCAATGTCCGATTTCCCTGTATTGCAAAAAATTGCAGGGCCAACCTTGCCGATAATTTATGCATTGTGCGGCTTCAGAGCTGGAGAAAGTAACTAATCTTCCATATAGCTAGGTTCTTTTGTGCTGTCAGAATGCTTAATGAAAATTTTCCCATTTTGTTGGTAAAATTGATTTTCTTCTTTTGTAACCGCAGGTAATTCTTTTTTTTGATTGCCTAATTCAACTTTTGTGGGTTGTTTCAGATTTTTAATTTTGTATTCTTCAATTCTTTGCTCTGTATCGTCCATATAGGTTTCTTCAGCATCTTTGTAATCATCTTCAAATCTTCTCAAATGATCAGCTTGAGTTTGTCTAAAATTTTGTTGTTGCATAAGCATAAAAGGAGTGCCTACTGGAGAAAAATCCATATTAGGATATGCGTAAACGTAATTTGTAGAAACTAAAAATATTACACTTAAAAATAAAATCTTTTTCATTATAACCCTCATTATTTGATTTTGAATACGACATTAGCTACTGCTGTAACTTTTTTATCAATTGTGGATGTATCATTAATTCCCATGTCCGAAACATTTGTAGAATCAACTTCTGTTATTTGGAATACGCCCATTTTGACAGATTGAATTTTACCAACTTTATTATGAGTCGCTTTTAACATTGCAGAAGCTCTTTCTTTTGCATCATTTGTTGCTGATTCTAATAATTTTACTTTTAAGTCTGCAAGTTTTGAATAGTAATAAGAAGTTTGGTTTATATTGATATCAATACCTTTGTCCAATAAATTTTGGATATCTATTGAAATTTCTTTGATTTTATTCACGTCATTTGATGTAACCATTACTGGTTGTGATAAATTAAATGATTCAACTTCATTTGTGTAGGTTCTTGCGGCTGTATTATACTTATAATTGTAGTAACCGTGATATGTCTTAATTTCGATATCATCAGCTTTTATACCTTTTTCTTCTAGGTATTTTTGAACAACTGGTAATTGCGTTTTCATAATGCTATATGCTGCAGCCTTAGTTGGTGCTTTTATTTTTATATCAAACGAAAGCTTTCCAGAATCAGATTTGACAATTTCGTAGGATGAGCCCGTTACTGAGATACCTTCACGAGATAATGAATTTGTAGCATATTTTGTTGCAAAAAATACCCCAAACGCAAGTATTATTGCTAATAAAACTAATTGAAATTTTTCTATTTTTTCAAGCATACACAAAACTCCTTATGAAAGTATTATAGCAGTAATTTAGAATAAAACAACTGCAAGCATTGCAAAAATTATTAATGGAATGTTGTAATGTAAAAATGTTGGGATGCAGGTGTCCCAGATATGATTATGTTGTCCATCAATATTTAAACCAGCTGTAGGCCCAAGTGTGGTATCTGATGCTGGTGATCCAGCGTCACCTAAAGCTGCAGCAGCTGCGATAATGATAATTGTTGCTGGGATACTAAACCCTAAATTTGCACAAATTGGAACATACAAAACTGCTAAAATTGGGATTGTGCCAAAAGAAGAGCCAATTCCCATAGTTATAAATAAACCAACAAAAAGCATTAATCCTGCGGCTAAAATTTTATTTGTCATAAATGGTGTAATTGCATTTACTAATGTATCAACACCACCGGTTGATTTTAGAACCATTGCAAAGCCAGCGGCGACAAGCATTACAAATGCTACATAACCCATCATTCCAACACCTTCATTAATAAGTCTATCCATTTTGTCATGATCAATTGTTTTTGTTCCAAAAATTATTCCTAAACCGACTAATGCACCAAGAGGTAATGAATTTGTCCACAATTGAACAGTTAATGTCATAAGAGCTGCAAATAAAGTTATGTAGTGGTTTTTATTAAATTTTAGACATTCTACCTTTGTGTTTTCGCAAATTTGAATATTGTCATATTCGCGAGGTTTTCTGTAAGTTATGAATAAAGCAATGAATAAACCAACTGTCATTGCTAAACCTAAAAACCATGTGTAATGCCAGATTTCTGATTTAGTAATGGCCATTCCATTTTGAGTGATGTTATCTGCTAATAAGCCTTGGAAAATCAATCCAAAACCTGCAGGAATTACAATGTATGGAGTTTTTAAACCGTATGCTAATGCTGAAGCAATTGCACGACGGTCAATTTTTAATTTATTCATTAATGAAATTAATGGTGGAATTATAATTGGTATAAACGCAATGTGAACAGGTATAAGGTTCTGTGAAAGTATTGCTATACCAGTTAAAATCATTATTAATAAGTATTTATTAGATTTAATTGTATTTGCTATTTTTTTAGCTAAAAGTGGTGCTAAACCAGTATGAGTCATTGATGCAGCAAAAGCTCCCAATAGAATATAACTCAAAGCGGTTTCAGCGTTTCCACCCATACCATTTATGAATGTATGCATAATATCAGTCAATGAAATGTGTCCAATGAGTCCAGCAACTATAGATGAAATCATTAAAGCAAGAAGTACATTGATTTTGCATAGACATAATGTACATAATAATACAACTGATACTACAATTGGGTTAAATAGAATTTCCATATGAGTAGCATAACATGAAAATATAGAAAAATGGTGATTAACCAACCAAAAAGCAGTCGAGATAACTCGACTGCTTTTTATAAGTTATAATAATTAACCTTTGATTTGGCTCATTACTTCGTCAGCGAAGTTTTCTTGACGTTTTTCAAGACCTTCACCAAGAACTAATCTTGTGAAAGCTTTGATAGTCAATTTGCCTTCGATTAATTGTTGAATTGTAACGTCTGGGTTTTTAACGAATGGTTGTTCAAGAAGAACTCTTGATGCCATAAGCTTGTTAACACGACCTTCAACGATTTTAGCTCTGATAGCTTCAGGTTTGCTTTGTAAGTCTTCTTTACCCATTTCAATTCTTGTTTCTTCATCAATAACTGCTTGAGGAATTTCTTCTCTTGAAACGAATTCAGGAGCGTTTGAAGCGATGTGTAAGCAAATATCGTTCATTAATTCATCATCTTTTTTATCTGTGTTTAAAAGAACACCGATTTTACCGTTGTGAATGTAAGTAGCAACTGCGCCTTCGTAACGAACAAATCTTCTGAAAGTGATTTTTTCACCGATAGAAGCGATTTTTTCTTTAATTACGTCTTCGATAGTTTTACCGCATTTAGGGCAAGTTGAAGTTACAAATGCATCAACGTCAGCTGGGTTTGTTTCAGCAACAGCTTGAGCTAAGCAATTTGTTAATTCTTTGAATTCTTCGTTTTTAGCTACGAAGTCTGTTTCGCAGTTAACTTCAACAATAGCACCAACGCTATCAGAAACGAAAGAACCAACTAGACCTTCAGCAGCGATTCTACCCATTTTTTTGTCAGCAGAAGCGATACCTTTTTGACGAAGGATTTCCATTGCTTTTTCCATATCACCGTCAACTTCAACAAGTGCTTTTTTAGCATCCATCATACCAGCGCCTGTTTTATCACGAAGTTCTTTTACCATTTGAGCTGTAATATTCATAATTTCAAGTCTCCTTATTTAATTTTACTAAAAGGCTCTATGTTAGTAAGATACTAGGGCTCTAAGAGATTTCTTAGTGCCCTAGCGTCCTAATGCCTTATTCAACTACTACGCCAGCATCTTCAGCTTTAATTTCTTCAATTTTAGCTTTTTGGTTAGCGTTGTTTTCTTTTAGTTGTTTGCCTTCTAATACAGCGTCAGCTAATTTAGAAGTGATTAATTTGATTGATCTGATTGCATCGTCATTACCAGGGATAATGTAGTCGATACCATCTGGATCCGCGTTTGTGTCTGCTAAACAAATAACAGGGATACCTAATTTGTTAGCTTCTTTAATAGCGATATCTTCTTTCTTTTGGTCAACGATGAAGATTAAATCAGGTAAACCTCTCATTTCTTTGATACCGCCTAAAGTTTTGCTTAATTTGCCTAATTGACGGTTCAATTGAGCGATTTCTTTTTTAGGTAATTTTTCAGCGTGACCTGAAGCGATGAAATCTTCAAGTTCTCTAAGTTTGTTAACTCTAGCTCTGATAGTTTCAAAGTTAGTTAACATACCACCTAACCATCTTCTGTTGATGTAATAAGCACCTGCTCTTGTTGCTTCTTCACCTACAACTTCAGCTGCTTGTTTTTTTGTTCCTACGAACAAAACGTTTTTATTACGAGCTGCGAATTCTCTAACTACTGCATATGCTTCATCAAGCAAATCAGTTGTTTTACGCAAATCAAGTACATAAATACCGTTTCTTGCACCGTAAATATACGGTTTCATTTTAGGGTTCCATCTTTGTGTTTGGTGTCCGAAGTGTACACCTGCTTCTAAAAGTTCAATCATAGATGCTACTGGCATCGGTTTTCTCCTTTTGTTTAATGTGTTGTACTACGGGCTATACCGCCCCATCCGTATTCTCGGACTAAGTCGTGCTTATCAGGCTAGTATAACCAATATTATGATATTACAAACATGCTATTTGGCAAATAATATTTGTATTTATGTAAAGTAACTGCATAATAAAAACGGACCCTCCCCTTAAAGAACGTCCGGTATTTCATTTCTGAAACAAAAAGGATTTACATTAAAACTCTGTCTTGCTCGCTCGCGTTTAATGGGTCTTCGAAGCTCTACGCCCTCCGCTCGCTTGCGCTAGTATTCAATACCCTGTCTAGCCATAACACCCATATCGAAGTAGTGTTTGATTGGTTTCATTTCTGTAACCAAATGAGCCATAGCTTTCAATTCAGGGTGTGCATAACGACCTGTTAACACGATTTCTAAGTTGTCAGGTTTGTTCATTAAAGCTTCTTTAACATCTGACACTTTAATCATATTCATCGCTGTGCAAATATTGATTTCGTCTAAAATTATTAATTGGTATTCGCCAGATTGAATAGCGTTTTTAGCGAATTCCCAGCCTTTTTTTGCTTCTTTGTAATCGTCCATGCAAACGTTGTGAGAGTAACAAACTCTGTCCATACCAAATTGAACTACGTCAAGGTTTGGTAAAAATTTTGATGATGAAACGATTTCACCGTATGAAGTTGCGCTGTCACCTTTTGTAAATTGGATGATTAGAACTTTCCAACCGTGACCTAATGCTCTCAATGCCAATCCTAATGATGCTGTTGTTTTACCTTTTCCGTCACCTGTATAGATTTGAATATACCCATGTTTTAACACTACCAAAATCTCCTACATTTATAAAGACTCTAAACTTCTATCCATATTTTAAACGATTTTTATAAGGATTTAATCGTTCTTTGGATGGATTAACGGAGTAAATGCTATCTTAACCCCATCGACCAAATCTCCTCAGATTTGTTCCTCTATATTATGGCTAAAATCAAAAAAAAGAAAGAGGTTTTACTCTTGGCATGCCAAAGTCGTTACATAATATTTTTTAATATTTTTAAAATGATGGATTTAAGGCACTTTTGCACTTTAAAATTCCATTCAAAAAATTTACATTTAATTTGTTAATTTAAGTTAAAAATCACTTGCAAAGTTTGCAAGAAGCCTTGCAGTCAAACTTTCCGCAACCTGGCTTGGATTTTATAGTGTATTAACTTTTGTAACGAAAATGGCAAGAATTGAAATTGGGAATTAAAGATTTTTTTTATAAATGTAGTTATATAAAAAAGACAGAGAGAAATATGGCACAAAACGAACATGAAAAGATGAGTGTAGCTCCTGGTATTGTGAAGGGTGGCTATGAAAAACCGAAAGCTAGGACTTGTAATCCGACAATGCAAACTGCAGTACAAGAATTACCAACTGCGGAAAAATCGGTTATGTACAGAGAATATTATGCAACAACGTTGAGTTTTGCAACTAGTATGCCGATGAACGGTGAGTTTTCAATGGAATTTATTACAGAGGTTGCACCAGTTGCGAAAGCTTCTGTAGAATCACCGTATAAGAAAGTTAAACGAGTTGATAAAGTTGAACCTACTCCACAATTAGTTGAGGAAAAAGTTCAAGCGATAGAAGTTCCGATAATTCAAATGCCTCCAGAAATGAGAGCACCAGAACCTCAAATTATCGAAGAAGTTCCATCAGATATGGAAATGGTAATGAATTATATGAGTTCAGTACCTCAAGATATCAAGCAGCCTGAGGTTGAACCAGAAATGATGAATATGGATATTCAATTGACTCCGATGGAAGATATTCCAAAAACGAATGTATTTGGTGATATTAACGCAAGGCAACAAGAAGGACTTGTTAAACCGAAACCTGTTGTTGTTACAAAAGACGAATTCAAGGATGAAAAACCATTTATGGTGGTTGATAAAGTTGAAGTCCGACGAGTTGAAGATGCATCGGGTAATAATATGTATATGATTGGTAAAGAAATTTGTGATCACAACAAATTTGAAACCTTCAAACAGGAAGTTGCTGGTAAAATTTTGGCAATGGATTGTAAACGACTGGAATTACATGGCGTGACATATACAAAACAACGCGATGGTGTATATATTAACAATGATAATGATGTTGTAACAATGGATGATTTGTTAGATATCTTGCATGGTTAAAATTTAAAATTGAGTAAAATGTGTGAAAAAGCCTCCTTTAATGGAGGCTTTTTATATATTCCCTCTTTCCTAGAGGGAGAATAAATTGGTTGAACTGTTGAAAGGTTTTGTAGCAGTTTTTTATAAACACCACCCCTACCCTTCTCCTCAAGTGAGGAAGGTAACAGTAATTGAGTAAATATCTCTCCCCTTTTTAAATTAATTGTTAACTTTTGTAACAGATTGGAAAACATGTGAAATCGGGCGTTTTGCCATGTTTTTATATATGTAAGAAGTACAAGAAGAGAGAAGAGCAATGAGCAGTAACATTCCTGGAAACAACGGAATACCTAGAAAGCAAGTGTTCACAAGACCACTAGGCCCTTCTACTGGTCATGTTCAATCAGGCGGATGGAGACAATCTGCAAGACCTACTAATGCGTATGATACTACAACTCTTAGAGCCAAGAGTATGGCTAGAATGCGTGCAGATGCAAATGTTTACGCAGGCCTTAATACTGGTAGCTTTGGTAAATTAGTTCAATCATCAAGCGGTGATCAAAAAATGTCTCCGCAAGAAATTATGATGTTGGGTATGATGGGCATAGAAGCTGGTAAAGCTGTGGGTGGTTTAATAAAAGATATCGTTGATGCATGTTCATCTGACAAAACAGGAAATCCGAATGCTCCTAAAGTTAAAGCTGGTGGCGATCAACCAGGCAATGTAGGTGGCGCTGGAGCAGTAAGTATTAGCAGTGAAAATGCTTCATTAGTTTCTGATATGGCAAATGCTACAGATTCTGCATCTTTAAATAGTGCAATTAAAAATGCAGAAGTTAAGAAAGGTGAATTAGAAGCTAAGTTGCCAGATTTAGAAGCAGCGGCTAGAAAAGCTACAGAAACTAAAGGTCAATTGGAAAATACCAAAGGTCAGTTGCTTAGAGATTTATCAACAGCTGATTCTGAGTTAGAAACAGCTAACAAAACTTTGCGAAGTGCAGAAAGTGATTTACCTAAAAAAGAAAATGCTTTAAGATCAGCATTGGGTAAAAAGAATGAAGCGTATGCAGATTTTCTTGCAGCTCAAGGTAATACTCAGTTAGCGGAAGCTAGTCTTACGGCTGCTAAGACAGGTAGAGATACTATAAAAGGACAGTATGATGCATTGTCAGAGGATAATCCTCAAAAAGCTGTCTTGAAAGCGGCTCTTGATGCGGCAGAACAACGAGTTACAGACGCTGAGAAAAAATTAATCGAAGCTCAACAAGCTGAAGCAAAAGCTCAACAAGCAGTTGAAGCTGCAGGAATACAAGTGGATAAATTTACTGAGGGACAAAAAACAGCGGTAGAAAACTATAAATCTGCTCAAGCTGCGTTCAAGGATGCTAAAGTAAATGTTGAAAATTTAGAAGCTAAAAAAGAAGACATTAATGCACAATTAGCAGAAGTTAAAGTTCAAATGGAAACTGCAGATGGTGCTATTGCAGCACATGCTAAAGCAAAAGCAGATGTTGACGTTTTAGGTGCTGAAATTGCAAAACAACAACCAAGAGTTGCTCAATTACAGGCTCAAGAACAAGCTAAATATAATGAAGCTTTGGGTAAAATTGACGGTGCAGTCGATACTAGAAAAGAGAGAAGTGCATTGTCAGATATTGAAGGAATGAGACAAACTGCAATTGATGGCATCATGAAAGGTCCTGCTGAAGTGACAGTAGCTGGTGTTGAACTTAGAACTGGCAAAGGTCCTGATGGTTCAGACATCTATTTAATTGGTAATAAGAGTGTTTCTCAAGCTGAGTATAATACTGAAAAAGGTAAATTAGAAGGCTTAAAACCGCATATTGCAGCTCTAACTCAATATGAAGGAGGTGCTGCACCAGACGGTTTCAAGGGGGTTCAATCTCAACAAGTTGCTGGTAATGACTTGAGAACAGCCACATTGAATGATGGTTCTACTATTTATTTAGTTAATGGTCAATCAGTTGATAAGGAGACTTATGAAAAAAGTCAAAGTATAGCTAATGATATACCAACTAAGATTGGTCAAGGTGTTGATATTAAACTTGGGACACCACAGGTTATAAATGGTAAAAAATTCGAGCTAAACGGTAAAGGTCAATGTTTGATTAATGGCAAGATTGTGAACTTGGAAACCTTCAAATCTGAATTAACAAAAGCAAAAAAAGCTGTGAGTGATACTGATACAGCTGCTAAAATAAACAGAGCACTTGTCCAAGCTCAATTAAATCCAAATGGTGTTTCAATAAAAGGTCAAACTGTAAAGATTACTTTTAATAAAGAGACAAGCTCATTAACTTATCAAATCGGTGATAAAACATTTGAAAGCAAAAATGAATTTGATATAGCATTTAAGAAATTGGCTTATGGCGTATAATAAATAAAGATATATTAAAAATATATTTATCATCACTTTACAAAAACAACTTATTATTATATAATAATCGCATAGCAGTATTGCACACAAAAGAGAACGGTTACCCCGTTCTCTTTTATTTAAGAAAGGTAGTGTATTATGGCAAAGATGGATATTAACAGGCATGAAATACTAGAAAAAATTACTCCGTTAATTGAAAATACAGCTATGCGTTTTAATACTATTCCTATCGAAATTGATTTTTCCAAAGAAAATCACAGATGGTTTTTGAGAATTTTTTTGTATTCAAAAGATCATGATATTACACTTGACGATTGCGAAAATGTTACAAGAAGTTTGAGTGATTTTTTGGATGAACTTATTCCTGTGAAATACTACTTGGAAGTTTCTTCTCCAGGGTTGGAAAGAAAGTTTAAATCAGAAAAAGAATTCATAATCTTTAAAGGTCGCAGAGTTAGTATCAAGCTTAAAAACGCTCTTGATGGTGAAACTGAAAAAATCTTTAAGGGTGAAATTCTTGATTATGATACAAATACAGGGTTAAAATTCTTCCGTTTTGACGACGGCGAAGAATTATTAATTCCTAAAGAAAATATTCAATCTGCAAAATTATACATAGATTAATAATGAAAGGACAAAAACATGATTAAAATTGGAACAGCATTATTTGAAGCTTGCGAACAATTAGAAAGAGAAAGAGGAATTTCTAAAGATGTTCTTATCGCATCTCTTTGTGATGCAATGGTTGCAGCTTACAAAAAACACATGCACACTAAAGAAGCTGCTAACATCGAAGCAATTTTGGATGAACAATCAGGTGAAATCGGTGTTTTTAGTACTAAAGTTGTCGTAAAAGAAGTTGAAGATGACGATTTGCAAATCTCTTTGGCTGAAGCTAAAGAAATCGACGAAGACGTTGAAGAAGGTGATGAAGTTAAAATTGAAGTTACACCTGAACAATTTGGTCGTATCGCAGCTCAATCAGCTAAACAAGTTATTACTCAAAGAATTAGAGAAGCTGAAAGAAATCTTGTTCTTCAAGAATTTATGGATAAAAAAGGTACTTTGACTACTGGTATTATTCAACGTGTTGAAAATAGAAACGTTATTGTAAATATTGGTAAAACTGATGCTATTATGCCTCAAAAAGAACAAATTCCAGGAGAATATTACAAATCTGGTAACAGAATCAGAGTTTTCGTTCTTAACGTAAAAGAAACAACAAGACTTCCACAAGTTATTGTTTCTCATGCGCATGCTGAAATTGTTAGAGAATTGTTTGAACTTGAAGTTCCTGAAATTGAAGACGGTATCGTTGAAATTAAATCAATTTCTCGAGAAGCTGGCTACAGAACTAAAATTGCAGTTTGGTCTAATGACCCAGAAGTTGATAGCGTAGGTGCTTGTATCGGACCTCGTGGTAGCCGTATTCAAACAATCGTTGGTGAACTTAAAAATGAAAAAATCGATATCGTTAGATATTCAGAAGATCCAGTTGAATATATCGTTAACTCATTATCTCCAGCTAGAGTTGTTTCAGTTGATATCTTGGCTGATGATGAATATGCTCACGAAGCAATGGTTGTTGTTCCTGATGATCAACTTTCATTGGCTATCGGTCGTGAAGGTCAAAACGTAAGATTGGCTCACAAATTAACAGGTTGGAAAATAGATATTAAGAGCGTTTCTCAAATGGAAAAAGCTGAAGCTCAAAATTTCCAAGCTAATTACCAAGATGACGAAGTTGAAGAAGAAGTTGTAAATTACGATGAAGAAGAACTTCAACAAGAAATCGAAGAAGAAATGAACCAACAAGCTTATGATGAAGAAGATATTCCTCAAGAAGAAGCTGAAGAAGAAGTTTCAGAAGAAGAATAATTACTTCAAAATTGTGCAAAAAGAGGCTCAGTTTAGAGTCTCTTTTTTTTGTATAATTTATTTATGCAGTTGCGTTCATTAATTGTTCGCCGTAGAATGCTTTTTTAGCGCCACGAATTGAGTATTGAGCCGTGTTGATAATTTCTTTTTGTTTTGCCATTGCTTCTGTAATTTCTTCTGCGATATCATCTGTGATGTTTGGATTTGCTAATTCATTTTCTAGTAATTGAAGTTCTTTTAATGCTGCTTTTAATGTTGCTTTGTAACCGTCAATAACAGCTTGTTGATCAGGTGTGAGTTGTGCTAATGGTTTTGTGTATCCACTAAGTGGTTTAAGTTTTTTCATTCTTGCTTTTGAAATTGGATTTCCTGTTAAAGCATCTCTTGCTACTGTAATTGCTTTTTGAGAAAATTTATCCAATTTAATAGCCATAGTTTACCACCTTTCACACTTTTACTTATGTCCATATAAAACATGTGAAGTGAATTAATTGATTATACTTTGTATAAGTGTTAAATTTTGTAACATTTGAATTTTTATTGAGTTAAAAAAAAGCCTAAAATTAGATGTTTTTTAATGAATTGTTGACAAAAAAAATTGAGCAAATATGATTATATATGTGGAATAAAACCCAAAAATAGTAGTATATAGTAGAAAAAAAGGAGATTAATCTCATGGCTCGTGAAAAGTTTGAAAGAACCAAACCGCACGTTAACATTGGTACAGTAGGCCACGTTGACCACGGTAAAACAACATTGACAGCAGCTATTACAGGTGTTATGGCTGCAGCAGGTAAAGCTCAAGCAAGAAAATTTGATGAAATTGACGCTGCTCCTGAAGAAAAAGCAAGAGGTATAACCATCTCTACAGCTCACGTAGAATACGAAACAGATGCTAGACACTATGCTCACGTAGACTGCCCAGGCCACGCTGACTATGTTAAAAACATGATCACAGGTGCTGCTCAAATGGACGGTGCTATTCTTGTAGTTGCTGCAACTGACGGTGCAATGCCTCAAACTCGTGAACACATCTTGCTTGCAAGACAGGTTGGTGTTCCTAACTTGGTAGTATTCTTGAACAAATGTGATATGGTTGACGACGAAGAATTATTAGAATTAGTTGAAATGGAAGTTAGAGAACTTCTTTCTTCTTACGAATTCGATGGCGACAACATTCCATTCGTACACGGTGCTGCATTGAAAGCTTTAGAAGCTGTTCAAGCAAATCCAAACATCCAACGTGGTGCTGATAAATGGGTTGACAAAATCTGGGAATTGATGGATGCAGTAGATTCTTACTTCCCAACTCCAGAACGTGATTTAGACAAACCATTCTTGATGCCAGTTGAAGACGTATTCTCTATCACAGGTCGTGGTACTGTTGCTACAGGCCGTGTAGAACGTGGTATGGTTAAAGTTGGTGACGAAGTTGAATTAGTTGGTCTTGGCGAAACTAAGAAAACAACTGTTACAGGTGTTGAAATGTTCAGAAAACAACTTGATCAAGGTCAAGCTGGTGACAACGTAGGTGCTCTATTAAGAGGTGTTGATAAAACTGAAATCCAACGTGGTCAAGTTCTTTGCAAACCTGGTTCAATTAAACCACACACTAAATTTACAGCTAACGTTTACGTTTTAACAAAAGAAGAAGGCGGACGTCACACTCCATTCTTCCCTGGTTACAGACCACAATTCTACATCAGAACAACTGACGTTACTGGTTCAATCCAATTCGAAGGTCAAATGGTAATGCCTGGCGATAACGTAGTTATGACAGTTGAACTTATCAACCCAGTAGCTATCGAAGAAGGTATGAGATTTGCTATCCGTGAAGGTGGTAGAACAGTTGGTGCTGGTGTTGTTGACAAAATCGTTGAATAGTTTAAACGAGCCTGTTAATTAACAACAGTTAAGATAACTAAAAAAAGACCTGAATGAAAATTCAGGTCTTTTTGTTTCTAACCATTAACCATTTACGCGAGGAGTGACTCAACAATTTTAGCATTTGTTTGGGCTTGTCTCGCATTTATAAGATATTTTTTCAATGTTTTATTAACAAGTTCAGAACGATTTTTAGAATATTTAACTGCCTCAAGTTCGCTTAGTGCTTTTGCAGGAATTGCAAGCACTGCATTTGAGTTGTTTTGTGGTAATGATAAATATTCTTCTAAAGTTGTTGTAGTATAATCTTTCATTTTTCCCCTAGCCTTTTTACTTTTTCCCCAGAAAGTTCGACCAATTATTTTTTTAACTTAGTAATGCTTCAAGAAGTTCTGCGTTTGTTGTTGCTTTTGCGCTGTTTCTAATTTGTGATTTATACATATATGTTCTCAATGCTTCTCTGATTAATTCTGAACGTGTACGATTTTCGTTTGTTGCTACTGAATCTATTTCGTTTAGAAAATTTTCAGGCATTGAAATAAGAACTCTTGCCATTGTTAACTCCTTTGTTTCCCGATTGTAATCCCCTTGTATCTTTATAAAAAAAATCGTGCAAAAAAAATTGCCCAAAACATGAAATTTTCATGAAATATGCTTAACATTTCTTTATATAAGAGGTATATAAAAAGTATTAAAACCTGCGCACATAGTAGTTTTTGTCAGTTTTTAAATTGTTGCGAATTTCGTTTAACAAAGGATCTGCAAAATTGTCAGTAAGTATTTTGGCTGTTTTTTCTCTTATTGTGTATTCATCAATTAAGCATGTTTCTTTTACAATGTTTTTGATTGTTTCAATGTCAAAATATTCAATAAGTTCGTAGATTGTTTCCAAGCACCAATATAATTTAAAAACTTCTTTATTAACTTTGTATTTACCATCTTGAAAATCAAATTGTTTAACAATTTCGATTAGATTGTTAGTTAAAATGATTAATTGGGGACAAAAATATTGAGTAAAATTAGTGTTATTTTTTAATGTGGATATTGCAGAAATTATGTTTCGGCAAACGTTGGAATTAACATCTATTATTGCATTTAAAAGAATATCATATATAGTATTATTGAAAAGATAGTTAATGTATTTATCATTTTCAGAAAATTCAAGAAATTTTAAAGCCACAGCCTCTCTAATTTTGCCATCTTGCCCAACTAAGTTTCTGGTTAAAATAATAGCTTCATCCACAGAATTAAGCTGCTCAATTTTTAAGGCTGCAATTTGTTTTTGAGCGATATTACCATGTTTTAGTAATTCAATAATCTCAAGTTGAGATAAATCTTTTTCAAGTAAATTGATGGCCTGATTAAAATTTTCATCCAAAGTTTTATAGTAAGAATTGGAATTGTCATTCTGAACTTGTTTCAGAATTTCAGAGTTATTATTATTCAAATTTATTGAGTCTTTTATCATACATAATTAATATAACATAAAGTTTAATGAAATTTGCACAAATTCTAGTTTTAATGTATTATATAGGTTATGTAGGAGATTTACCCATGCGCGAAATAATAGCATTTTTTAAGAATATATTTTTTATGAACGATAATAACGATAGAAAAGTTGGATTAAGTCAATTTAAAACAGAACAAGAAACTCCTGTTGAAAAAAAGAAACTAGAACTTAAGTCATCTAAAGATATAAAAATATCAGATTTGATGAGAAGAAGTGCTTAATATTCAATCCCTTTTCTTGCTACAATTCCAGTATCCCAGTAGTGTTTAATGGGTTCAATTTTTGATACCAAATGTGCTACTTCGATAACTTTTTCGTGTGCATTTCTACCTGTTAAAACAATTTCCATTTCTTCTGGTTTATTTTTTAAGACTTCAACAACTTCGTCAACATCAAGAATTCCCAAGTCTATTGCGATGTTGGCTTCATCAAGAATTATAAGCTGGTATTCGTCGTTAAGGATTGCTTGTTTCGCAAGTTCCCATCCATCTTTGATTGCTTTTTCATCAAGTTCATTTTGATTGTTTTTGTAAATCACTCTATCGAGGCCAGCTTGTACTATTTTTAAGTTGTCTTGAATTGTAGGTGATAAATTCATAAAAGAATTTAGTTCGCCATAATTACTTCCACCTTTTGTAAACATAACAATAAGCACTTTCCAACATCTGCCCAAAGCTCTCATTGCTAGACCCAATGATGCAGTAGTTTTGCCTTTACCGTTACCAGTATAAACTTGTATGTAACCGTGTTGTCCCCAATTAGGATTTATTAAATTATTTTCGCATTTGTCAACCATTTGAGTTTATTATATATTAAAAAAATGAAGAGTAAAATTGATTTAAGAATATATGCAAAAGAAGTTCGAAAAACTCTTGATATTAAATTAATAAGTCAAGAATTAGTTTCTTTAATCCGCCAATCGGATATTTATCAATCTGCTCAAAATGTCATGATTTACTATCCTAAAAAGGATGAAATCGATTTAAGAGCATTGTTAAGTGATGATAAAATGTTTTATTTACCCAAAATGGATAATGAAAATCTTTTGGTGTGTCCATATTCTGAAGAATTAGAAAAAGTAAAATATGATATAATGGAACCTTGTACGAAGCCTGTATCTTGTGACAAAATAGATTTGGTTATTGTTCCAGCATTAATGGTTGATAGGCAAGGTTATCGTTTAGGATATGGCGGTGGCTATTATGATAGATTCTTGAAAAGTTGTAAGGCTTCGACTTTAGTCGTCGTTCCAAATCTTTTATTTGTGGATGAATTGCCGTATGATGAATTTGATATTAAAATTGATAAAATTATAGTCACATGAAAAAGGACCCACAGTCTAAGTGAGTCCTTAAAATTGGTTAGTTAAGGATAGGATAAAAAATTTGTTTTATCTAAATTATTGGCCTGTATAGTTTGGCTTGAACATTTCTATACCTTTCTTTTCAGCCTCTTTAGTGCTTTCAAGTTCGGATTCTGCCATTTTTAAAGCCGTTTCGATTTTTTGTTTTTCTTGAGTAAGTTCTTTTTCTTGAAGATTCAATAATTTAGCTTCTTGCTTAGCAAATCTTTCACGTTCTTGTTTGTACAAGTTTTGTTGAACCCATTGTTGATACATCATTTGAGAATTTGGATCCATCTGCATCATTTGCTGAGCTAGCATTGGTTGCATTCCCATAAAATTCATTTGTGCATTTTGAACCGCCATGTTATGTGAATACTGCATGTACATCATTGATCTACCGAACATAGAACAAGGAGTATTCATCATATCATAAATTGAAACCTCACCATCAGAAATGTTAGCTGCATATTGTTGCAAGTCGCTAATCTTTCTTGTGATTTCTTGTAACCTAGCCTGATATTGGAATATTCGGCTGGTTAAATCATGTTTCCGAGCGGTGAACATTAAAATAGCCATCGTCGTAACTCCTACCTTTAAATAACTAACCTTTTTTAACCTTTACATCTATATAAAAACATGCAACTCGCATGAATTGCATGTTTTTAAAGATTTTGTTAAGTTTTGTTACAAGTTATTTGTTTTCACGAGTAACGACTTTGTCTATAAGCCCGTATTCAAGAGCTTGTTGGGCAGTTAAGAAGTGATCACGTTCACAATCTTGTTTTACTTTTTCATAAGGTTGACCAGAATTTTCAGCCATAATAGAAATTAACATGTCTTTCATTCTCATAATTTCTTTTGCTTCAATTTCAATGTCAGTTGCTTGACCTTTTGCGCCACCTAAAGGTTGGTGAATCATAACTCTAGCATTTGGTAATGCCATTCTTTTTCCTTTTGCTCCTGAGCATAATAAGAATGCGCCCATAGATGCTGCATCACCTAAACAAATGGTTGATACATCGGATTTAATTAATTGCATTGTGTCATATATAGCCATACCAGCAGTAATAACACCGCCTGGGCTATTAATATATAACATGATATCTTTTTCACTATTTTCACTATCTAATAATAAAAGCTGAGCAACAACAGAGTTTGCAACTTCATCATCAATTTCAGTTCCTAAGAAGATAATTCTTTCTCTTAATAATCTTGAAAAAATATCAAAAGAACGTTCTCCTCTTGAAGATGCTTCGATAACTGTTGGTACATAGCCCATAATTTTCATGTAAGTTTGTTGATCCATAGTTCACTCTCCTAATAAATTTATTATAGCACAAACCTCAAAAAATCATCATTTATAAGGTGTAATATAATATATTAACAAATGTAACAAAACTAATACTTGCTGAAATTGGACTATTTTGCATGTTTTTATATATGTAAGAGAGATAAAACAAGAGGACAGAGCGATGGCTATTTCAAACATTCACGAAACATTATTGATGTATACAAAGCAAAAATCTGCTATTAATGAACAATTGGCAGAAGTAATGTTCGATATGATGTCAGCATCTAGAAAGACTGCTGAGACTCAACAGCAATATAACAAAAAGTGTCAAGATGCATATTATGATCCTGAATATGGTTATGGTACTGATGAGTATATGGTAATCATTGAAGGTTATGAAAATGACCATTTATTTGATTTGGCTGTTCTTGAATCTTGGGAATCAGAATTAGAAATGAAGAAAAACAACTTAGAAACCAGATTAAATGAGATTTCAGCATTTGAAAATAGTTGGACAAAACTTCTACAAAACAACATCAAAAAAGATTTCTCATACGGATCTGCAGGTCAATAATAAGATTAGAAAGGCGAGCTACAAAGTTCGCTTTTTTATTGTATTATATTATTATGTTAAAAACCGGTGAACAATTAGGGGCATTTATAGTACCAACTGGAATTGGTGCATCAATTGGGGGTTATGCTGGTGATGCAAGTGTTTGGGCAAGAAAATTTGCCAAAGTCTCAAAATTAATTGTTAATCCAAATGTGGTTAATGCGGGTGGGTTTTCTGGTATAACAGAAAATATGTTTTATGTTGAAGGCTATTCTCTAGATTCCTTTTTTAAAGGTGAATTGTCTTTATTACCTTCAGGGGATAATAAAATTGGTATAGTTTTTGATAAAAGAATTCCGTCGGATGTTTTAAATGTTCATTTGAACACTATGAATGCAGTAAGAATGGTTTACGGTGTTAATATAGTTGGTTATGAGATTACAGAACAAGATGTCGGCGTTGAATTTTTTATGACAGAAATGGGAACATCTGTTGGTAATGTTAAAAACATAGAAACTCTTAAAAAATCATCTCAAAAACTTATAGATATGGGTGCTGAAGCCATTGCTATAGTATGCTTTTTTGAAGACCCAGAAGAAGAAAACATAGATTATGCAAATGGGTTAGGAGCTGATCCTGTTGGAGGGGTTGAAGCTATTTTGTCTCATTATATTTCAAAGGAATTGCGTGTTCCATGTGCTCATTCTCCTGCATTTGATGATTATACGATTACATCAGATATTATAAATCCGAAAGCTGCTTCAGAATATATTACCCCTACATTTTTGCCGTGTATTTTGTTAGGGTTAGCGAATGCGCCATTATTAAATGGTGATATTAATATTTCAAATTTAGATTATCTTGTAATGCCGTACGATGCTTTGGGTTCAACGCCAGTATTTGAAGCGTTAAAAAGAGCTATTCCAGTTTATGCAATTAAAGAAAATAGTACTCAATTGAATGTTACAAATGAAGTTTTGCATAAAAATAAAAATATTATAGTTGTAGAAACTTATCAAAAATGTTTAGAATTAATCGCTAAGAGCCAATATAGGTGTGGATTTTAGCTCATAAAACATTTTAGCAGATTCTTTAAAGTTTTCAGGAGAAGAGCTTACATAAATTTCTTCTGTACCTTGTGAGTTTTCGATTAAATTATTAGATGTAAGATCTGATTTAATAAATTCAGCAAAATAAACACTAGGGTCGATAAACATTGCTTTTGGTGCAAATTTGGTTAAAATTTCTATTAAATAAGGATAATGTGTACAGCCAAGAATTATTTTTTCTGGGTTAAATTCGAACATTTCGTCTAATTTTTCTTTAATTTGTAAGATGCTTTGAGGTTGATTAATTCTATGTTCTTCAACAATTCTTACCCATTCAGGACAAGCAATTTGTACAACTTCCATGTTTGGATTGTATTTTTGAATTTGATGTTTATACGCACTTGATTTAATTGTAGCTGGAGTAGCTAAAACACCTATTTTTTTTGCAGGAAGTTGTGCAAGTATGTTTGATGCAGATTGAATGATTGGATAAATTTTGACATTATATTTATCTTTTATTTTGTCATAAATTACAGAAGATGTCGTATTACAAGCCATCACGACTGCTTTAACGTTTTTAGAAATGAAAAATTTAAATATGTTATCGGCGTATTCAAGAAGTTCAGCTTCTGTTTTTTCGCCGTATGGCATATGTTTGGTATCACCAAAATAGATATAGTTTTCTTTTGGTAAAAGTGTTTTAAGTTTGGTATAAACTGTTAATGCACCTACACCAGAATCAAAAAATGCTATGGGTCTATTTGTTATCTCTGAAGTAATTTTGAACTCCTTCTGCAATTGCTTTTGCTGTGGCTTGTTTGCGTTTTTCGGTGACAAGCTCTGCTCTTTCTTCTGCGTTGGATAGAAATCCGATTTCGACTAATATCGCAGGTGATGTTGTATGATTTATAACATAAAATTTAGATTTAAACAAGCCACGATTATTAGCTTTTACGTTGCTGACCATTGAAGCGTGTAAAGTTTGGGCAAGTGACAGACTTTCTTGTCTATAGTAGTGAGTTTCAATGCCAGTAATTGCAGGTTTTTCACTTGAGTTTACGTGGATACTAACAAAAATATCTGGTTGAATGTCTTCACTAAATTCAACACGTTCTTGAAGTGACATTGTTGAGTCATCTTCTCTTGTCATATGTACAATGTATCCTTGTTTTGCAAGTATTTCTTGAACTCGTTTTGAAACATCAAGAGTAATGTCTTTTTCTGAAATATCCCCTCTAATTGCGCCACAATCGTTTCCGCCATGTCCAGGATCTAGTACAATTGTTCGGACGCCATTTTTAGGTTTAATTCTTTTAGGTTCTGTTATTTGGATTTTGATTGTTTTGCTGTCAGCGCCAAGATAAGTGTTTACAAATGTGTTAGGTTCTGTTGGAATTGTTAATTTTAGTCCAATATTAGGTAACAATTCTAATGTGCCTTTTGCAAAATAAGTATTTTTATATGTTTGTAAATAGGCTTCTTCATTGTATCTAGCTACATTATATAAATAAACAATTAAGCCAGCGTCTGTTCTATCTATTCCGTGTACGATAGGGTGATTGAATGATAAAATCATTGAACTTGTTTGGCTACTTGTTTTTTCCTTGTTGTATGCGATGACATCACTCGCGGTAGTGAATAGAGTTGACGGATTAACTTTATCTGTATGAGCAATTAATACAGATTGGTTATCTGTCGAATAAATTGGAATGTATTTTGAAACGTCAGGAGTTGTTATAACAATACGAGCTTTATTGACTTCAAATTGTCCAATTTTTACGGTATCAGTTTCGTTGATTTGGTGTTCTGAGTTTCTGATTTCGCGGTTTACAACGGTATTTGGAATATCATAAACTATTCTATCTGGATTGCTAAGTATAAGAGGTTTTTCTATTGTGACAGACCCAAATCCGCTAAGTAAAACGCCATTTTCTTTAGGTGTGATATTGTTGATATAGTATTTGGTGTTTAATTTTAAATCTTTTTTTATTAAGGTAGGTTCATCCATTTTAGGGGCTTCAATTGAGTTGAAAGCTTGTTGGATTTGGTCAACCATTGTTGGTTGTGGGTTTTCGTCTGGAACTTCAACAGTCAAGTATTCGTAAAAGTCGCTAGAGGAAGAATGTTCATCACGATAAGTTTTGTGAAAATATTGATCATCAAGTTTTGTATCTTTTATTTTTATGAATAAGTTGTTTTTTAAACGTAAAAATTTAATGCTAGAAGGATTGAAATCTTCATCATAATACATTACGACACGAACCACATTTGGATCTGTTGTGAATTGATTGATTTTAATTTCTTTAATGCCTTTTGTATTAAAGTTCCAATCTTGTTTTGGTGTAGTTAAGATGGCTGAAGGAATATCAAAATATGCACGTCTAGGATTTTCTAGTTCAACTAGTTTGATATAACTTAAAACTGGTTGAGTTGAGTCATCTTGCATATTGAGGACTATTAAAGAGTTTGATGTGTCGAAATTTGCAGCGGTAATCTTGAACAAATCTTCGGCCATTGCAAATTGAGTAAATATAGATATAAAAAATATTATAATAATCCAGAATAGTTTTTTCATATTCTTTTATTATATATATTTTTTAGCAATCAATCAAATTGTTTAAATAACGTTATAATAATTCAAATTTAATGCTTGAAAAAAAAGTTTTTTTTGTATATGATTGGATTTGTGAGTGAAAACTCTGTGAAAAATAAATATAAGCGTGCGTAGCTCAGTTGGATAGAGCGTTTGGCTACGAACCAAAAGGTCGGGGGTTCGAATCCCTCCGCGCGTAAATAAAAAGACCTCCTTATTAGGAGGTCTTTTTATTTACTTGGTGGAGAGGAAGAGAACCTCTAAATTGGGAGGTTCGACGGATTTGCGTACGGATGGAGTGTATATTTTTGTCCGTTTTGGTCGGAATTGTTTTTCGTCATTGCGAGCGAAGCGTGGCAATCTAGCTGGGTTTTGACGGTAGGAAGTAAATTGGGAATCAAAATTCAAACTACTCCAAAAGTGACATTTGTTACTCACTAGATTCTATATAACCCCATCCACCTTCGGCACCTTCCCCATCTAGGGAAGGCAATTGACCCTAGTCCGTAAAAAGTCACATTTGGGAATTTTGAAAAATTAAAGGGGCATTGTTATGCTCCTACAAATCTTTACAATGTTAATTATTTTATAGTTGATGAAAACCTTTTGTGGTAATATTTATTTACCAGATTACGGAGTGGTATATTATGCAAATCAGCCCAATTCAGCAAACTCAAAATACAAACTTCAAAGCAAAATTGCAGTTATCTGGTGATGCAAGTTTGTTAAAAAACGAACAAACACTAGCTATCAGAACGATTGTAGATAAAATAGGTTCACAAACTGATATTGTTGATATTAATTTAACTAAAGAACTAATAAATAATGGGTTTATACCAATAGCAGCCTTTGCTAATAATAAACTATCCCAATTTATTGGTGAATTTAAAAATGGAGATGTTTATTCAGGGATTATAAATGCTTTAGAACAAACCAAAGAAATTTTCCCAAGTGTAACAGCAATTATCACTTCTAGTTTGGCTACAGAGAATACTGAGGATATTAAAAAAGCTAAAGAAGTAGAGAAAAATACTGTTATTGATAGTTTAGAAAAAACAAGTAAACTAGAGCCTTCAAATAATAAAAATCAAAATAATAATCTAGAAATGATTAATACAAAAATCAATGAATTTATGGATTATATGAATAATAGAGGATATGGCTCGATTGAAGAAAGCTTTATTCTTATGACTATGAGAAATAGTATTAATAATGATAGTTTTTTACAAAACGAATATTCTAAACGTATGAGACAAAAAACATATATTGTGGTTGATCGTTATAGCGATGATGCTGATATTGCTTACAGACATTATACTGGTAACGACCGTATTGACATTAATTGCGAGGATGGTCACTGGCATGAAGATTCAACTAAAACAATTAATGAGATGTTGCAAGAAAATGATTTGAAAGAAAAAATTGCAAATTCTATATTAAAATTGTTGAGCAATAATAAAACCTTGGATAATTTTAGTATTAAACAATTAGTAGAGATGTATGAAAAACTTAATAAAAAATTTGATGATTATAATCGCTTATGTAATATAGAATATTCTGGAAAAAACTTCATACTAATAGAACATCCTATTACACACTGTATACCAGTCTTAGCTTCATATAATAGTGATTTATCAAAGCATATAACCCATTTGGATTGGGAGCATTCTTATCAAAAGAATGAAGAACTAAGAAAATCTTTAGTTGTAAATAGCTTGCTTAAAGATAAATTAGAGTATAGAACTCAATTAATAGCTCAATTATTGCTAAATCATCCTTATCTTATACCTGTTGAAAAACAAAAAGATATCTTAGATAAAATAATTCAAAGCACAATAAGGGAAAATACTCCAGAGGAAATCGAAAGAATTAAAAATTTTAAAGAAGTGTATGGTGTTAAATTATAGTCGGTAGCCGGTATAGTACAATTTATCGCACAAAAAAATAATCAAACTCCCTGTTCATTCTTCTCAAACTGGTTTAATAAAGGTACTGGGTTTTGACGGTAGGAAGTAAATTGGGAATCAAAATTCAAACTACTCCAAAAGTGACTTTTGTTACTCACTCGATTCCATATAACCCCACCTTTATCCTCCCCATCCATAGAGGAAAGTTAGATTGTTTCTATATTTACCCCCAAGTCCGTAAAAAGTCCCATTTGGGAATTTTAAAGGACTAAATAAGTAGTGTGCGTTGTAACACACGGGGGTAAATTATAAATGTGCATTACAATGCACTCTACAACTAACCAACCAGCTACCAGCTTTTTTATTTTTTCTTTAATTGTGCTAAGTACATTCGCCAATCCCAAGTTAAATCATCTTTAGAATCATTAACCTGTTCTGAAACTACTTTTCTCAATAATTGTGATGGTGTTTTTGCACCAACAGGTTCTAGTAGTATGGTGGATTCTTCCTTACCGGTTTTGTTGTCTATATAAGAAACTAAAATGTATGGCGGAAATTCCTCTTTTTTAATTTTATTTAATTTAGCAATATTTTTGAAATCTGGTAAAATTCCTGATGATTTATATGTTATAGCGTCTATATTTTTCCAATTGTTTTTGGATAAAATATTCTTGGTTTCTTCCAATATTTTTGAATATACACCCTTAACATTTTGGGGTAAAACGCAAAAATGTGTATGTAAGAACATTACACTTTTGCCTGCGGATTGGATAAATTTTTCGCCATTTTGTGTAATTGTACCTGAGCCGTGTTCAAAAAATACTACGTCTTGTTCAGGATAAGTGTTTTTTAAAAAAGTTTTAATTTTTTCAATATCAGAAATTAAAGATTCGTCATCATCAATTTCTACTAATGATAGAGCTTTATTTTGCGGACGGACAAGTATCCAATGCTGTTCTGTAATAGGGTATATATCTTTAACTAATTTTGTATTATTGCTAACCTCCGGAATATCAATAATTACACTATTATTGAGAAAAGACTTTATCTGAGCATCATAAGATTTTTCTACTAATTCTCTAAATTTTGTTGCTTGTCTTTTTTGCATCCCAAAACAGGTATTGCTTTGACACCTATAGTTGCAATAATTAATGCTTGGATTTAAGTTTACTTGCATGCATATACTCATGTTTTACTTATACAAGTAATAAACCCTCTAAAAATATTTTTTGTTAGTTAGTAGTTAGTATGTTGGATGAAACCCAACAACAATTATCAAACCCACTGTTCTTTCTTCTCAAATCAATTGTTAAAATACATGGAGCGAAGCAAGTCCGGATAGCGAACAGATTGAGCATACTGTGGCAAAGCCACAAATGCGAAACTCTGTGAGCGTGGAGCAAATCCAAGAGAAATCCCTCCGCGCGTAAATAAAAAGACACCGAAAGGTGTCTTTTTTATTTATTAAAATGTGCAAATTACATTCAAAATAGTTCGTTTATTTACTGGTGCATAGCCACCACCTCTCCAAAATTTAGAGTAACCAGCTTGCCAACTCCAGCCTGCATTCGTTTGCCAGTAATCTCCCTCTTGAATTGGAGTTTCTAGATCTTTGTATTTTTTTCTTACATTTTCTAATGCTGTTGCATCTGGTAATTTCATTCCAATATGGTCGCATGTATATTTTGCACCAGCCCAATAATCATTTGTGTATCCTGAAATTCCACCATCCCCATCGCAAAATTTATAGCTTTCATTAGCTTTAGCAGCAGTTGAACAATCTATTGCCGAATAATTTGTTCCTAAGTAACATACTTGATTGTCAGATGTCATTATACCACCCATGCTTGTACATGTTGGTGTGAAAGCAGCACCGTTAAAAGAACGTATATCTTGTGGATTTCCGTTGAGCAAAACTTCGCTATTTGGTCCTTTACTTCCATTAACATCCATAATAAATGCGATACTATCTGTTACGGATGAGCTATAATTTGCATAGGTTTTAGTTTTTTTACCAATGTTTAAAGTTATTGATTTTGTGCGAATTTCGTCATTTAAACTATAAGTAGGTGCTTCAGGGTTGTAATTTAATATTATAGTTGAGCCATCAGCCAAAATTAATCCTACGTTGTTGGTGTTGGTTTTTAATGTAATATCTTGTCCAATTTGGGCTTTTTCATTTACATTTATTGTGTTGCCCAAAGAGTTTGTTACGGTTTCAGATGACCAGCATTCTGCTATATGTTCGCTATCACAAACTTTAAGGGTTTTTATATGATTTTTAAGTTCATTAACAAATTCAAATGAGCTACTGTACCCATTTAAAGTAGTTAGTAACATCATATTGTTAGTACCATCTGAGATTTTTCGTTTAATGGTTTCGACTCTTGTTGCCTTGACTTTAGTGTTTATATTTTGTAGTAAAGTCGGTACGGTTATTGCAGCAACTACACCAATAATGCCTAATGTTATTAAAACTTCTGCTAACGTAAAAGCTTTTAATTGTTTCATAATTATCTATTATAATGCAAAGATTGGCATTTAACAATAATATAGATGAAGTATTAATTTTGTTATAGATCTTCTTTTATAATGCCAAAAGTAATTGTTTCAGGATCGTATTTAAGGCCGTATTTGTTATAAAATTCGGCAGAATTTATTGTCGGTATTACTCTAAATACTTTAAACGGTAAGACTTCTAATATACTATTCAAAAAACCTGTTCCAATTTTTGTATATTTTGAATTGTTAATAAATGCCGTATATTCTGGTTTAACCTGAAAATTTTCAAGGTCATATGTGCCTACGTATTCGCTTGATATTTGTGCAATTCCTAAAATATTATCTGGGTTTAGTTTTTCGAAATGATCAGTTTGCGAGGTCATTGCATAATATTTTCTGAAATTAGGATTTTTACTTGTCGCTTTGTAGTTCTTGTATATATCTTTAGCCAGACAAGTCCCCCCACTCATTTCGAAACCTTGTTTTTCAAGGTTATCAAATTCCTTCGACCACATTTTACTTATTTTTTTAATAGTGCGTTTATCTGCACGAGAATTGAAGTCAAATTCAACCAATGCGGTGTTCATATCTTGATATTCATAGGGTTGAGTTTGATGTTTTATTGTCGCTGAGTTTATGTATCTTGCTTGAAAACTAATCATGGTTTCTATCTCGTTAATAAGATAAAAACCATGATAAAAATTTTTGCTATTTAAGTTAAATTATTTTACTAGAGCTTTAACATAATTATAATACTCATTATTCTTGAATTGATTAGCTCTATCTAGTAATTGTTCTTTTGTTATAAATCCCATCTGATAAGCAACTTCTTCAAGACAAGCGATTTTAATCCCTTGGTTTTCTTCAATAGTTTGAACATATTGAGCTGCTCTTAAAAGTGACGCGTGTGTTCCTGTATCTAGCCAAGCAAAACCACGACCGAGAATATTAACATTTAAATTGCCGTTTTCTAAGTAAATTCTGTTCAAATCTGTTATTTCTAATTCACCTCTAGCTGAAGGTTTCAAGTTTTTAGCGTTTTCCACGACATTATTGTCATAAAAATATAGACCTGTTACTGCGTAATTTGATTTAGGTTCTTTTGGTTTCTCTTCAATAGAAATAGCTTTTTTGTTTTCGTCAAATTCGACAACACCAAATCTTTGAGGATCTTTTACTTGATATCCAAATACAGCAGCGCCACCATTAGTTTGGATTTTTTCTACTGTTTGTTTTAATGTAGTAGAAAATCCAGAACCATAGAAAATGTTATCACCAAGGATTAGAGCTGCACAATCATCACCTATGAATTCTTCTCCTAATATGAAGGCTTGAGCTAACCCATCAGGGCTAGGTTGTTCTTTATATGAGAATTTGACGCCAAATTGAGAGCCGTCACCCAAAAGTTTTTCAAAATTTGGTAGATCGTGAGGTGTTGATATGATTAAAATATCTCTAATTCCTGCAAGCATTAAAACCGAAATCGGATGATATACCATTGGTTTATCATATACTGGTAATAATTGTTTAGATACAGCTACTGTACTAGGGTGTAATCTTGTGCCGCTTCCGCCAGCTAAAACGATACCTTTCATTATACAACCTCCTCTATTCTTAGTTGTAAGTAATCGTGTAATGCAACTTCCCACTTCCTGCAAAGACCATCATTGTTCATAACACTATATTTTGGACGTTTTGCAGGTCTTGGGAATTCTTCAGTAGTGCATGGTAGTAAATTTACAGAAAGATTGCTTTGTTTGAAAATTTCTTTTGCAAATCCATACCAAGATGTTTGACCAGAACCACAAACGTGGTAAGTTCCATAAGGTTTTTGTAAAAGTTTAAGAATGCCATTTGCAAGTTCTACTGTCCAAGTTGGGCAACCTATTTGATCATCCACAACTTTTAGTTCCTCTTTGTCTCTTAAAGAAAGCATTGTTTCAACAAAGTTTTTGCCGTGAATTCCGTATAGCCAACTGGTTCTTGCAATGTAATACTTTTCACAATATTTTCTAACGGCTTCTTCACCTTGTAATTTAGTTAATCCATAACTATTAATAGGGTTGGTTTTGTCGTCAGGTGTTAATGGTGCTAAACCAGTTCCATCAAATACATAATCTGTTGAAATATAGATAAGTGTAATTCCTAATTCTCCACAAGTTTTTGCAAGATTTTCAGTCCCTGTTGCGTTTATTTGTGAAGCAGTTTCAAGGTCTTCCTCTGCTTTATCAACGTTTGTATAAGCTGCACAATGGATAACTAAATCCGGTCTTATATCAGAAAGTGCTTGATGAACGATTGACGAATTTGTAATGTCTAAAGTATCCACGTCAGTTTCAATAACAAATGCTCCAACATCTTCTAATATAGGACATAGATCTTGTCCAAGCATTCCATTAGCGCCAGTTACTAATATTTTCATCTATACAATGCTCGCTTTCTTTTCTTCAATGCTTTTCATCCATTCTTGGTTATTTAAGTACCAATCTATTGTTAATTTAATACCTTCTTCAAAAGTTAATGAAGGTTTCCAGCCTAATTCTGATTGAATTTTATCGTTACAGATAGCATAACGTCTGTCGTGACCTAGTCTATCTTCAACATATTTGATGGAACTTTCATCTTTACCCATTGCGTCAAGGATTAATCTTGTAATTTCCATATTTGTTTTTTCATTGTGCCCACCAATGTTATAAACTTCACCGATTCTGCCTTTGTGTAAAACAACATCAATAGCTTCGCAATGGTCATATACGTATAACCAGTCACGTACATTTAATCCATCACCATATACAGGAACTTTTTCACCTTTTAATAATTGAGAAATGAAAAATGGTATAAGTTTTTCAGGATATTGATATGGTCCGTAGTTGTTTGAACAACGAGTGTTTAATACAGGCATTTTGTAAGTTTCATGATATGCTCTTACTAGCATATCAGCACTCGCTTTTGATGCTGAATATGGGCTGTTTGGTGCAAGCGGTGTTGTTTCCATAAAGTAACCAGTTTTACCAAGAGAGCCATAAACTTCATCTGTTGAAACTTGTAAAAATCTTTCAATTCCAATCTCTTTTGAAGCTTGTAATAAATTTAATGTGCCTTGAACGTTGGTTTCTATGAAAATTTCAGGGCCAGTAATTGAACGATCAACATGTGATTCTGCAGCAAAGTTTACTACGCAATCAGATTCAGCAATAAGTTCTCGAACTAACATTTTGTCACAAATGTTTCCGTGTACAAATTTGTAATTTGGATTGTTCTTGATATCGTCAAGATTTTCGATGTTGCCGGCATAAGTTAAGGCATCTAAATTTATTACCTTATAATCAGGATGTTTTTTAAGAATGTGTCTTACAAAACAACTTCCAATAAATCCTGCACCACCAGTTACTAAAATTCTCATTATATTAACTCCTCTAAATTAATTTCTTTTAATGTTGGTTGAATTTTGTCTTTTTCGCTTAAAATAGGTTCAAAATCTATTTCCCAATCTATATTAATATCTTTATCATTCCACAATACACCTCTGTCTGCTTGAGCGTTATATTCGCCACTTGCTTTGTAAAGTAATTCAGCTTCATCAGATAAGACAACAAATCCGTGTGCAAAACCTTCAGGAATGAACAACATTTGTTTGTTTTCTTCCGATAGCTCGACTTTTACATATTGTCCGAAAGTTTCTGAATTTGGTCTTATATCAACTGCAACGTCATAAATTCTACCTTTTGAGCAACGAACAAGTTTTGCTTGGCCATAAGGTTTTGCTTGGTAATGAAGACCTCTTAATACGTGTGCTGTGGATTTAGAATGATTATCTTGATTAAATTCGACATTAATTCCATTTGCAAAAAAATCTGATTTTTTATAACTTTCTAAAAAGAAACCTCTGTTATCGCCAAAAACTTTTGGTTTTACTAGAATAACATCTTTAATTTTTTGTGGTTCAAATTCAAATGGCATAATTATTTCGCTCTCTTTCTAAATTTTATAGTAAAACCTAACAGATTAATACATTTATATTTTTGATTGTTTTCAATGCAACCATAAACTTGAAATATTTTCTTTAATATTTTTGGATATGTAGGTGTAGGTACAAAAGCTTTGGGAATTTTGTATTTTTTATTAATTTTTTTAAAGTTAATGCAATCTTTTTGTTCTATTTTGTAGAATTCTGGTTTTAAACTTGATAATTGATGGCAGTGTTTTACATTACAACCTGAAATTTTATAGTTTGTTTTGCCATTTTGGTTGTTCATAAAAAATAGATAGTCATCACCGCAGAAGATTTTTAAGTTTTCAGGAATAGCATGGTAATTATTTCGATGACCCATCATTATCATTCCGTAAGCATGTATTCTAGCGTCAGCTTTTTGAATGTAAATCTCGTAATTTTCTTTATATGGTTCTGGGTGATCTATATTTTGAACAAAATTTTTATCAAAGCCATATAAACCATTGCTTTCAGAAAGAAATGGTAATGTTTTGCTACAAAAATCATTTGGTAAAATTAAATCGTCGTTAATTAGTGCGTAAAATTCAGCTTGACTATGTTCTACACCTATATTCCAACTTTTATTAACGTATAAATTTTTTCCAAAATCCAAAACTTTGATTTTTGTAGAATTGATTTCTGGTAAAGGTTTTGTGCTATTGTTTATGATTATTATTTCGTATACTGCATCATCTTTATCAAGTGTATTGATTAAGTTAGTTAATAATTCGGTATTCGCTTGGATGGTAGGAATAATTGCAGAAATTTTATTTTTTACAATATCTTTTTCATTTTTTGTGTAAAGCACAGACCTTCTCCTATACGTTACACTTTACAATAAATAAAGATTATTTACAAGTGAAATACATTGAAAAACTTGAATATTAGCCACATGGCTAATATTCAAAAACTGGTTATACTAATCCTTCTTTTAATGCTTTTACAGCAGCTTGAGTTCTATCATCAACAACAAGTTTTTGAATAATATTGCAGACGTGAGCTTTTGCTGTATGTTCTGAAATTGTTAATTCTTGGGCGATTTCATTATTGGATTTGCCGTCAACAACAAGTTTTAAAACTTCAAATTCTCTTTGGGTTAAGTTTGCGTGTTGTTCTTTAAACATTGCTCTTGACATTTGTCGTGGTGGAATTACTCCACAATTTTTTTCTCTTAATATAGGAACAACTTGAGGATCAAGCCACATTGCACCATCTTTGATTGTTTTTATAATTGTTTTTAAAATCTCAATGTTAATATCTTTCATTACATATGCACTAGCTCCAGCGTGTAGTGAATCTAGTACATCTTGTTCGCTTAAGTGGGATGTTAACATTATAATTTTGGCTAAATTGTTTGTTTCAATTATTCGTTTAGTAACTTCGATCCCTGATATATCAGGAAGTCCAATATCCATCAAAATAACGTCAGGGTGTGTTATTTTGTATTTTTCAATAGCTTCTTTTCCGGATTGAGCTTCTGAAACTACATCAAACTCTTCAAATTCTTCAAATAAGGATTTCAATCCAACACGCATTAATTTATGGTCTTCAACAAGTAGTATTTTAATCATTGTGTCTCCTGAATTTTCTGAATAATCACTTTATAAATTGCTTTGATTTGGATTTAATCCGAAAAAGTAAAATGATGATGGATAATATTTTATTTTTATTAGTTTTAATTTAAATTACGTTTTTGATTTTAAAATTTTATAAAAATTATCTAAAGAGGGTAGAAATTTAAAATAGTTTGGTTTAGAATATTGTAGATGAAATAAGGGATGAGAAATGAAATACTCCAAATATTCAGTCGTAATAATAGGTAGCGGAATTGCAGGATTATATGCAGCTTTAAAAATAGAGCAGCAATCTTCAAACTTGCAAGATGGCGTTCTGTTAATTACAAAATCAAAAATTGGAGAAAGTAATTCACGTTATGCTCAAGGTGGTATGGTTGCTGTTATGAAAGATAACAAGCTTGATTCCACCGAATCCCATATTACTGATACAATTAAAGCAGGGGCGGGTTTAAGTGAATTTAATACGGTTAAGTTTATTTCTGAACAATCTGATTCTGTTGTAAAAGATTTGCTAAAATTTGGTGTTGAATTTGACAGAAACGAAAATAACGAATTGTGTTTCACTCGTGAAGCGGCGCACAGTGTTAGACGAATTCTTCATGCTGGTGGTGACGCTACTGGTAAAATGATAGAAAAAGCTTTAACCAAAGAAGTTACTCAAAATGAAAATATCGAAGTTTATGAGCAAACAACTGCACTTGAATTATTGGTGAATTCTGATAAAGAGTGCAAAGGTGTTATTGTATTCAATGATTTAACTAAAGAATATGAAACCATTTATTCATCTGCCGTGATATTAGCAACTGGTGGCTTGGGTCAATTATATAAATATACAACAAATCCTGCAGTTGCAACAGGTGATGGAATTGCGTTAGCTTATAATGCCGGTGCAGTAATGCAAGATTTAGAATTTATTCAATTCCATCCAACAGCGTTGGCGATTGATGGTGGTGAGAATAGATTTTTGATTTCTGAAGCTGTTCGTGGTGAGGGTGCAAAACTTGTTGATGCTGATGGTATTGAGTTTATGCACAAATATCATGAGAAAAAAGAACTTGCACCTCGTGATATTGTAACTCGTGCTAATTATAACGAGATGATTGAAAATAATTCTAATTTTGTGTATTTAAATGCAACTTGTATTGGAAAAGAAAAACTTGCTGAGAGATTTCCAAATATTTCAAGGATTTGTTTAGAAAATAATATTGATATTGCAAAAGATTTTATACCCGTAGCACCTGCGGCTCATTATTCAATGGGTGGAGTTAAAACAAACATTGAAGGCCAAACTTCTATCAATGGTTTGTATGCGATTGGTGAAGTTGCTTCAACTGGTTTGCACGGTGGTAACAGACTGGCAAGCAATTCACTTTTGGAGTGTGTAGTTTGTGCGTATGAAGTTGCAAGCTTTTTAAAAGATAAAGAGCTAAAGACTCCAAAACAGATAGATGAAGATTTAAAAATACTTGTAGATAAATATTCTAAAGAAATCTTGATGGAAGAAATTGATGTAGAACAATTTAAAAAAGACTTACAAGAAATTATGTGGCGCGGTGCAGGTATTCTTCGTGATGAAAAAAGTTTGATGACTGCGTTAGAAGAAGTTCAAGCCTTGTCAAAAAGATTTCCAAGAAGTGTAAAATGTTTGAATAAGGAAGAATATGAGTTTAAAAATATGCTTACTGTTTCAAAATTAATTATTCAATCAGCATTGCAAAGAAAAGAATCTCGAGGAGCGCATTATAGATTGGATTATTTGAATACTAATGAAGAAAGTAAACATAGCTTGTTAACAAAAGAAGAAGGAGAATTGAGCTTTGTTAAGTAATTTTTATGTAAAAGATCATGTAAAAGCAGCATTGCAAGAAGATATTGGTTTTGGCGACATTACAACTGAAAATTTGGCGACTGAAAAAGATTATTTGAAAGGTGAATTAAACACAAGAAGTGAAGGTATTCTTTGCGGTTGTGAAGTCTTTAAGATTGTTTATGAAACACTGTCTTCAGATATAAAAATTGACTTCCATTTTAAAGATGGTGATAAAATTAAAAAAGGTGATAAAATTGCCGATATTGAAGGACCTGCAAAGTATTTATTGATGGGTGAAAGAGTTGCATTAAATTACATTCAAAGAATGTCTGGTATAGCAACTGAAACAGGTAAATATCAAGATGCTATTGGTTCTTATTCTGCAAAGATTGTGGATACTAGAAAAACTACACCAAATTTTAGAGCGTTTGAAAAGTATTCTGTAAAAGTTGGTGGTGGCGCTTTGCATAGATTTAATTTGTCAGATTGTGCGATGATTAAAGATAATCACATCAGACTTGCAGGTTCAATAACAGAAGCTGTTAAAAAATTAAGAGAAAATATTTCACATGCTCACAAAATCGAAGTTGAGTGTGACACTTTAGAACAAGTAAAAGAAGCTGTTACAACAGGTGCAGATATAATCATGCTTGATAATATGGATATTGAAACAATGAAAAAAGCATGCGAAATTATTGATCACAAAGCTATTGTTGAGGCTAGCGGTAATGTGAACTTGAATACCGTCAATGCTATTGCATCAACTGGTGTTGATATCATCTCATCAAGTGCTATTGTTGCTAAAGCGCCTACTTTAGATTTGGCATTAGATATATAAAACTTTACAAATTAGTGTTAAATTTACACCAATTGTAAAGATGAATTTTTCATACAGGAATTGCTTTTCGAGTGAAAAGCAATTTTTTTTGTAAACTTTTTTAACATGTCTAGCAAATTTAATTTTGCTTTGATTTAAAATAATTGTATAGACGAAAGTTGATTGGTGGTATATGAAGATTCATTCTATAAAATATGATAATTCACTGAAGCAGAAGCACCGTACGGAGAATATGAATCCGGCGATTATGAGCAAAGAGTATGGTGCGGGATTGTGTGAAGAAAATAATAGAGGATATAGTGTAGCATTTAGCGGCAGCGGAGCGAGTCAAAAAACGAGCAAGGCTGCCGCTAAAGTTTTTGAAGATTTAGGGCAAAAAGCATCTGATAAATTATTTAGAAATGAAAAGTTCCATAGATTATTAGAAATTTTCGAAGAAAAATCGACAGTCGCCCAAGCATTAGTTGCTTTAGTTGTTGCTGGTGGACTTAGACCAGCTACAAATATGGCGATGGCAACAAAAGATGATAGAGAAGATGCAATGTACGCGGCATCTCACGCGATTGCATCAGCTGTAATTGGTTTTACTGTTTCAGCTCTTGTTATGGCACCATTCGATAAAGCATTTAAAAAAGTTAAAGATAATCCAAAAAGATACCTTCAAGGTTTAGAAAAAATGTTTGGTGTTAAAGAAATTGGTAAGCGAAAACTTGAAAAATCTGGTGCTTATAAAAACGTTTGTAAAACAGCACAAATGGCAATTGATACTTTAATTTTAGGTGTTCCTAAAGCAATGATGACAATTGCATTGATTCCTCCAATTTTGAAATATGTTTTTGGTATGGAGAAAAAACCTAAACAACCAAAAGAACAAGGTCCTATAAAAAACTTTATGAGTATGCATCAAAATTTGGTATTGAATAATGTTATGACGGTAGAGTCCTTCTTAAAAGGAGGTAACAAATAATGCAAGTTACTATGAACACAATGAATATCAATAATAGATACAATAATAATTTTAGACAAAACCGTCAGCCAGCATTTACAGGTGTTGCAAGATTAGCCAATGAAGCTGGTGAGCAAGCAGTTAAATCAAAATTGTTTGACCCAATTACAAAACGTTATGACAAATTTACAGATTGGTTGGCAGAAAATTATTTTGGAAGATTTGCTCAAAGTGATTTTGCAAAATGGTTTGTAGATAAAACTAAAAATGTTAAAAATATGACAACTCACATGTCAGCGATTGGTGCAACATTAATTTCTAGTATGTATACAATTAGAACACTGCAAAATGATAAATTGGATCCTGAAAAACGTAAAACATTAGCAATCAATGATGTTTTAACTTGGGGGTTATCAACAGCGGGTTCTTACTTGATTGATGCTAAATTAGCTAATTGGTGGGAAGGTGTTACAACAAGATTTGCAGCTAACTATATTGATGCAAAACCTGAAGCAAAAAATACTGAATTGTTGGGCAATTGGAATGCAAAAAATATTTACCAAATGATGGATGAAGCTCCTCAGATTGCTAATGATAGAATTAACGAAATGAGAGGTAAATTATCACCGGAACAATTTAAAGAATGGTCAGCAAAAGCGAGATTGAACAATGATGATTTAGTTAATATCCCAGAGCAAGTAACAGCTAAATCTTATTTAGCAGCTAAGAAAACATTCAAAGATGCTCCTGAAAAATTAGCAGAATGGGTTAAAAAATCAGGTCATTCCACAGAAACATTAGAAAAAATGACAAAAACTATAACTAAAGGTGTAAGAGACTTGAACTTAGACTTCTTGAGAGACAGAAGACTTACAACGTTAATTGATGGTATGGGCGTACTTAAATCTCTAGCAGTATTTGGTATGGTTTACAGATATCTGGTTCCTGTTCTGGTTATGAAGCCGGCAAACCTGATTGGGGCTTATATGCATAAGAAAAATGCAGAAAAAGTCGCAGGACAAAACCAAGATACGAAAAAAGCTTAATTGCGTCATATGTTAATAAGAACCTCGAACAATCGAGGTTCTTTTTTTTATCAAAAATTGCTTGTAATATGTTTTTATAGTATATTTATTCTCAGGAGAAGAGAGTTGGATTTCGATACAATTGCAAAAAAATGTAATTTGTTTGATGGAACTGACGCTGAAAAAGTCATCAGTAATATTTGTGCTCTCGATAATGAATATTCAAAAGAAGAATTGGTAGAGATTTACAACTATATTTTGACGTATTCAAACAATCCAGATGTTTTGATGAATGTTATTCGTCAAGCAGACAGATTTAGAGAAAAATCTACGCTTAGTGTTCTTTTGGATTTGCTTTTGATGAAAAATGATGGTGTTGATGTTTCTCAAAAAGAAAAATTTGTCAGCGTTCGTGCTATGTGTGCAAAGGCTATTGCTAATTATAAAGATACTAATGCGGTAACTCCTTTGTTGTATTGTTTAAATAACAAAGACGAACATTATAAAGTTAGATTATCTTGTGCAGATGCATTAGGGAAAATTGGTGATAAATACGCGGTAGCACCTTTAATTGAAGTTATGAAAGATGAAGAAGAAAAATCTGTTTATTTAAGAGAATCTGCAGCTTCAGCTTTAGGACTTATTGGTGATATGCGAGCTATAGATCCACTTGTTAGTATTTTGGAAACTAAGCAAGGCTTGATGAATAAATTTACTTTTTTGAAAGAAAGAGTAATTGAGGCTTTGACAAAACTTAGACTAGATGATAATGATAGAGTTTTTAGAGCTTTAAAGGGTTCTTTAAGTGACGAATCTACACAAGTTAGAATAAATGCAATTGAAGCTTTGATGGAAAGTAATCATCCTATGGCTGTTGAAACTATCAAGGCTTGTCTAGAAGATAGTGATGAAGAAGTTAGAAAAAATGCTTTAATAGCTTTGTATAATCTTGAAGGTAGAGATATTTTAGATGAAGTTATAAGTTTACCGGTTTATCATAAGAGTTTAAAAGAAGAGGCTCAATATATGATTGAGGAATATGAAGATGACTAAGTCTATTATTCTTTTATCTGGTGGATTGGATTCATTGGTAAGTTTAGGATTAAGCAAAGAAAAGTACAATGTTACTTTAGCTTTGACCTTTGATTATGGGCAAAAATCTGTAGTGCAAGAAATTGAAGCGTCCAAAAAGATTTGTAAATATTATGGAATAGAACATAGAGTTATAAAATTAGATTGGTTAAAAGATATTACTCATACAGCTCTAGTTTCTGAAGAAGAATTGCCACAGGGTATTCAAGAAACGTCCAAGTCTGTTTGGGTTCCTAATCGTAATGGTTTGTTTTTGAATATTGCAGGTAGTTTTGCTGATGCCGAAGATTTTGATTATATTTTGATTGGTGCAAATAAGGAAGAAGCTGAAACTTTTTCAGATAACACTAAAGAATTTGTAGCAAGAATTAATGCAGAATTTGAATATTCAACTACAAAACAGCCAAAAGTGTTAGCACCCTTGATTAATTCTGATAAGAATGATATAGTAAAGCAAGCCCTTGATAATGCTTTACCTCTAGAATTAGCATATAGTTGTTATCAAGGTGGTGAAAAAAATTGTGGAGTGTGTGAATCTTGCACAAGATTGAAAAAAGCATTAATAGCAAACAATGATAATAAGTTTATAGGGATTTTATTTTAAATGAAAATACTTTTAATAAATGAAAATATTAAATACGAAGGTTGGCAATTAGCGCCTCATTGGATTTACAAAAATTTTAAAATTATGGGTGATGCAATTGTTGCGTTCAAGGGTGAATGTGAAGTTAAACTATCCGAAATGGTTGATATTGAAGACGTTGTAAATAATGAACCCATTTATAGTAAAAATATGCTTAGTTTTATCACAGAACAATTTAATGTTGACTTGGTTGAGGGTGTTTTTAGGCAAAGATTGCTTATTTGTACAATAAAAGAGGTTTTAGAAAAAAGAGGTTTTATTGTGACAAGAAATGGCGATGATTTGTTTGTTTGTGGTAAAAAGTTGACTGTTTCTATAGCAACTAAATCTTTGACATCTGTATTAATCCATACAGGTATAAATATAGATTCAGAAGGTGCTCCAGTGGCGGCTTGTGGATTGCAAAATGATTTAGGTATAACTGATATTGACGAATTCGCAAAAGAAATTATGCAAAATTATGCAGAAGAAATTGATGATATAATATTAGCATCAACAAAGGTTAGAGGAGTCTAAATTTATGGCGTACAAAAATGAAGAGAAATTGGAAAAAGCTTCTCATATAAGTTATAAAGAATATAAACAAAAATTAAACAACAATCCAAACGAAGGATTGATTTTGTTCATATCAGCTTTTTTTGTTATGCTTGTTTTATTTTTGGGTGTTGTAAAACAGTTATCACCTGATGTTGATGTAGCGATAGAAGATAATTCAGAAGTTGCAGTTGAAGAAGTTGAGCGTGGAAGTGTTGATGAACGTTTGAAAATGATTCAACAGGAAGATAATTCATACGCAGAAGGTGATGAAACTTTTTCACCAGAATTGGATGAAAAAGTTAATTTGCCTAAACAAAAGCGCAGGGTTATAGGTGCTGCAGAGGAAGAAGAGGTTATAACTCTAGAGCCAAAAACTAAATCTCAACAACTTCTAGGTGGTGAAGCTGTTGCCCCAACTCCAACCCCTGCACCTACAACACTAACGAATGCTAAAGTTATTGTTGGGTATTATACTACACAAGAACAGGCCGAAGTCGCTAAAGGTATCATTATGGATGCTGGTTTAAATGTAGAGCCATTTATTAAAAATATAGGTGGTGCTTATACATTACAAGTAGGCTCTTTCTCATCAAGAGAAAAAGCCCAAAGTGTTGCTAATGAATTATTAAGAAACAGTTTTCCAGCAAGAGTTATTGTTGAATAGTTAAATCCAATCGCAAGCGTCACCTTTGCATAAAATATTGCCAAGGTCAGTCATTGTTTCTTTTCTTGTCATTTCGTAAGTTACTGGAGTGATTGAAATCTTATTGTTCCTTACAGCTGCAATATCAGTGTTTGCAGTGGAAGGTTCGCTTATAAGTTCTCCAGCCATCCAATAGTAGATTTTGCCACGTGGGTCAACACGTTTTTCGTAGTTGTCTGTAAACATTTTGCGACCAAGTTCTGTTATTGCAACACCTATAATGTCGTCATCATCAAGTGCTGGAACGTTAACGTTCAAAAGCATTTTAGGTGGGAACTTATAATCTTTTAGTTTTTCTAGTAAAGCTACGATAAATCTAGCTGTATATTTAAAATCTTCGTATTCGCAATGCATGCTAGCTAAAGAAACAGCAATACTAGGTACTCCTAACATTGCACCTTCCATAGCACAACTAACTGTACCTGAATACAGAATGTCAGAACCAAGGTTTGGACCGTGGTTAATACCAGAAATTACAAAATCAGGTTGTTCTTCCGGTGCTAAAATTGCGTTGATGCCCAATTTAACACAATCTCCAGGAGTTCCGTTTGTAACCCAAGTGCGTTTTGCACCAGATTTAGATTCTTCTAGTTCTTCAACTCTTAGTGGTGTATGTAATGTTAAAGAATGTCCTGCCGCACTTCTTTCTCTATCAGGTGCAACAACGTAAACATTGTGATGTTTTGAAAGTTCCTCTGTTAAAGCTCTAATACCATTAGCTGCGATGCCATCATCATTTGCAATTAGAATATTCATATAATCTTCTCCTTAATATCTAATTATATAATACCCATTTTTTAGGCAAACACAAAGGTCTTCATGTAACTTTATTAAGTTTTGTAAACAAAATTACGATTTATGCAAAAGTTATAGCAATTATATATACTCAAAATTTTTTATATATATGTAAACACGAGGTACGCTTAAAATTGAGGAATCAAAAGAAATTTTAAGCACACACACTACACTTCACACTATTTACGAGGAATGATCAAAAGTTATTCCAAAGGGTCTTAATTATAAGGCTCTTTTTTTTATTCGTTGACGTTTGATGCGAATCGTTTTTATCGCAATGGCACGAAAAAACTATTTTTTTACTGTTAAAACGATTTCAGCTAAGCGACCGCTTTTTGTTGATTTAAAGTGGATTTCTTTTCTTTCAATAGTCTTTTTAGTTGGGGTTTCTTCTTTTGGATAGTTCATCAAATACTTCATAAATTCAGGGCTGAACATAATACTCCTTTTACACAAAATTAAGACCTACATATATATAAAAACAAAGGCTTAAATTTTTTTGCCTTTTATTAAGTATATTTTACAAAATCATTAATATTTTGATGTATAATTAATACATTAGGAGATATATTTAATGAAACAGACATCAATATTTGATATTATTTCACCTGTAATGATTGGTCCATCAAGTTCTCATACAGCAGGAGCTGTAAGGTTGGGTCTTTTGGCAAAGAATGTTTTTGATGATGCACCAGAAAAAGTTGTTTTTAAATTGTATAATTCGTATGCTCAAACAGGTAAAGGGCACGGAACAGAAAAAGGTTTGTTGGCTGGCGTTCTCGGATTGTCAGTGGATGACAGAAGAATAAAAGATATTTTTAACACAGAAATAGCTAAGAATATTGATTATTCATTTGAATATTATGAAGATTTTAAAAAGCATCCAAATGCTGTTGATTTCATATTTGAAAAAGGTTCCCGTAAAATGGAAATATATGGCGAGTCTGTCGGTGCAGGCGAAGTTGCTGTTAGAAAGATTGATGATTTTAATGTTAAATTGACTGGCAAATATAATACATTGATGTTGGTTTATGAAGATGTTCCAGGGATGATTTCCAAAGTTACTGCTTTGATACAAGAAAAGAATATCAATATAGCGTCATTGCACTGTGACAGATATGCAAAAGGTGAAGAAGCTTCAATGTGTATTTGTATTGATGGTGATATTGACTCTAGTATTATTGATGCAGTTAAAAATATAGAAAAAGTTTATTTTGTGAGTTACATAAAGAAATTGGAAGAATAGATGGCTATAAATACTTTTGAACAATTATTAGATGAATGTACTAGACGTGGTAAAAGAATTTGGCAGGTCGCACAAGCTTATGAATCTGAATGGTGTGAAGTCCCAGTTAATTTGGTTAGACAATGTGCTATGACAAGTTTGCAAGCTATGAAAGAAGCTATCAGAACTGGTCTTAAGTCAACTGAAATGTCTATGAGTGGCATGTGCGGTAATGATTGTGATAAATTGCAAAAACGTTTTGCTGTAAGACCTGCGATTTTTGGTAAAACTTTTGAAAAAATCATGACATATGCTTTGGCTACGAGCGAAGAAAATATTAGAATGGGTAAGATTGTTGCTTGTCCAACGGCTGGTTCTTGTGGTATTGTACCATCGGTTATTATTTCTGTTGCAGAAGATTTTGATATATCAGAAGAACGTCAAGTGAATGCTTTGATTACTGCAGGCGAAATTGGTCGAATTATTTCGGCAAAAGTGGCTTTAGCAGGTGCAGTTGCTGGTTGTCAGGCTGAATGTGGTGCGGCTGCTGCCATGGCTGCAGGTGCGGTTACTCAGCTTTTAGGTGGAACTCCAAAACAAGTTTTGAATGCGGTTGGATTGGCATTAAAGAATATTTTAGGTTTAACTTGTGACCCTGTATGTGGTTTGGTGGAAGTTCCTTGTGTAAAAAGAAATCCATTTATGGCTATTATTGCAATGACTGCTTGTGAAATGGCGCTTTCTGATATTGAAACAAAAATCCCTGTCGATGAGGTTGTTGACGCTATGGATCAAACAGGTCAATTGATGTCACCTACATTAAAAGAAAGTTCTTTAGGTGGCCTTGCAAGAACTAAAACAGCCCTAGAGCTTCAAGCTAAAATGTTTGGGAAATAGCTCTTGTGTAAACAAATGTAACAACTTGCTCTAATTTTGTTAATTTTGCAAAAAATAAATACTTAATATATATATAGTATATCAAAGAGCGAGGAGTATAATATGACTAACAAGAGTCCTATTGAAGCAATTAAATCTAATAATTTTAATGCTGATTATGCAAGTTTGAAACTAAATCCTTTTAAGAAAAAGGAACAAGAAGCCACTCAGGCTGCATTTTTAGCATATAATGCAAATCCACATGGTCAAGTGCATAATGTTACGCTATCAAATGGTCAGCCAAATTCAGTTATGACTTAAATTTTACAAAAATGTTTGTTTGATATAAAATAGTCCCGAAAAGGGACTATTTTTATGCTTTTAACTTCAGATATAGGAAATACAAATATTACTCTAGGATTGTTTGATAATGAAGCTTTTGTTGAAGAATTTCGACTTGCTTCAGATAAGGATTTATCACAAGAAGAATACGAAGTTCTTTTAAAAACTTTGTTTAAAGATTTTAAAATTGATGGTTGTATTATAGGTTCTGTTGTAGAGGAATTAAATAAAAAATTTATTAGTGCTATAAGAAATGTTTTCAATATAGAGCCGGTATTTTTATCAAATAAAATTAATACTGGTGTGAGAATCAAAACAGATTTTCCAGATGAAGTTGGTGCAGATAGAATTGCTAACGCGGTTGGAGCTTATGTTTTATATCAAAAACCAACAATTGTAATAGACTTTGGAACTGCAACTTCATTTGATATAATTAACCAAAATGGTGAATTTATAGGTGGTGTTATTGCTCCAGGAATTAATTTGCAAATGAAAGTTTTGAACAAATTTACATCAAAGTTACCAAGAACAGATGTTGCGATTTCTACAAAAGCAATTGGTGGAAACACTACTGATGCTATCCTTTCTGGTGTTATTCGCGGAACTGCTTGTATGATTGATGGACTTGTGGAACAGTGTGAAAAAGAATTAGGTGAAAAAGCAATTCTTGTAGCTACAGGTGGCTACTCAGGGTTGATTGCAAATTATTTGAAGCGACCATTTGATTATATAAATCCTACTCTTACATTAGAAGGTTTAAGATATCTTTATAACTTAAATGCTATAAGTGAATTGCAAGAAATTACCCATTAAGTTTTCATTCCAAACTTGAACGTCTTTGGGTACACTTAAAACAGTTGGAGTAAAATTCCAAATATATTTTATGTCTGCAGCAACAAGAAAGTCTGCTGTTTTTTGTGCGAATTTCCCAGGAACTGTCAAAATCGCAATATCAATATTATTTTCTTTTGCTAATTCAGGTAATTTGCTGATATCAAGAACTAGTTTATCGTTAATTGTAGTACCAATTTTATCTTTGGCATTGTCAAAAAGTGCGATAATGTTAAGTCCATAATTTGTAAAGTTATCATATTTTGCAAGAGCCATTCCAAGGTTACCTGCACCTATAATAAATGCATTTTTTGTTTTTGCAAATCCAAGAGTTTTTTCAATTGAAGTTTTCAATTCTTCTACAATATAACCAATCCTTGATTTGCCTGAATTATTTAGAATACTGATATCTTTTCTAACTTGTGAGTCATCAATGTTTAATAAAGCTGCGATTTGCCCACTAGAAATATATTTCTCTCCACTGCTTATATAATCTTGTAAAATGCAGTGGTATAGAGTTAATCTATTAATAACTTTGTCTGAAATCTTCTTATCCATAAACTTATTATACCATGTAAAAAGCGGAGGTGGTATTCCTCCGCTTTTGGGGTTTGCGTTAAAATTTTTATTTGCCAAATAATACTTGTCTTGCCGCATCAGACGCTGGTTCAACGGTTTGTCCGTAGAAAAAGACTGGGAAGATATCTTTCACGCCATTAGAATTAACAACGCAATCATTACCCTCAGAACCTGTTGAACATGTTTGCACTGTGTTAGGATTTGCTGTAGTACCACCGTTAGCATCAATAAATCCCATGCAATTTTCTTTACCTCTTTCGTCGCAAGCCGCAGCTGCTATTGGAAATCCAAAGGCCGTATTGTCTTGGAACTGGTAAACGACCCAAGTATCGCCTTTTGCAGTTGCGGTTACTTCAGTTTGTGTGCCATCTGCAGCCTCGTAGTATCCTTTAAGTTCTATCCCTGCATCAGGAAAGGCATAATTATCTAGATAATAAGCGTTTGTTCTACTTCCTAAAATATATGCTAAAGTTCTTTGTGGAGCGCCGCTTCCCTTTTTTTGCTCATCAAGAGTTCCCGCAATTAATGAAGACATATCGTAATCTTCTATTGCTAGGTTCATTAATGTCATTTGGTTTAAAGTTGATAATGCTTTTTTAAATCCTGTCTTAAATTGTGCACCGTTTGTGTTTGAAATTAATGTTGGAATCGTCATTGCTGCAACAACACCAATAATACCTAATGTGATTAAAACCTCTGCTAACGTAAATGCTTCTTTTTTCATCATATTTTACCTTTCTTTTATATACGTAACTCCACCCCAAAAAAAAATGGGTATAAATTTTTTATACCCATTGGCTAATTCTTTATAACTATATGTAACAAAAAATTAATACTTTAGAATTAGTTTTATCTAATTCTAATTAATTATTATTTCTTCTTTCTTCATCTTTAATAATATTGCAGAGGCCTTCTAGGCGACGATCTTCCATGGCATCAATGACTTCTTGGATGTCAGAGATTTTGTTTAATGCAAATCCAGTTTCTGCAATAAGTACGCAGTCGTTACATAATCTGTAACCTGTATATTCAACTGAGCCTGCAAGTGGCTTTAATTGGCCACAGCAGTCGCATTCAAACTGTTCATCAGCAAGAGAAGGATCTTCTTCTAAGTCATCGATAACCATTTGAGCTACAACTTCTTGCATTTCTTGGATAATTTCTTCGTTTGTTTTTTTCATTATTTCACCAATTCTTTCATTTCTTTAACGGCTTGAGGTAATCCTACAAAAATTGCTCTTGATATAATGCTGTGTCCAATATTTAGTTCGTATAAGTCAGGAATTTCGTGCATTCTGTGAACATTTTCGTAATTTAGTCCGTGACCAGCGTTAACTTTTAAGCCTAAACTTTGGGCGAATTTTGCAGAATTTTTTAATTTTAAAAATTCAGTTTCTTCTTCTTCAGTGCCGAATTTTTCGCTATATTGTCCCGTGTGCATTTCAATAAATTGTGTGCCAGTCTTAGCTGAGGCTTCAACTTGTTCCTCAGAAGGGTCTATAAATAAACTTACTAAGATACCAGCATCTTTAAGTGGTTTTACAAATTCAGTGATTTTTTCTAATTGACCTGCAACATCAAGACCACCTTCAGTTGTAACTTCTTGTCTTTTTTCCGGAACAAGACATACAGAGTGAGGTTTTACCTCAAGCGCAATCTTTTGCATTTCATCAGTTACGGCCATTTCTAAATTCATATTAGTTTTTAGAGTATGAATTAGTGTTCTAATATCTTCATCCTTAATGTGTCTTCTATCTTCTCTCAAGTGAGTTGTAATTGAAGTAGCACCGTTAAGTTCGCAAATTTCAGCAGCTTTAATAGTATCTGGTTCAACGCCACCTCGTGCGTTTCTTAGTGTTGCTACGTGATCTATGTTTACGCCTAATAACATTTTCTTCTCCTTAGTATTTACTTATTTTTAACAAAGCGGTATAAGACGGTAAAATAGTTATTTTTTCGTCTTTTGATATTTTATTTGTAACCAATTTGATTGCTTGTTTAATATCTGGTTCTATGATAATTTTTTCAGCAGAAATGCCTGCATGCTTTAATCTTGTCGCCACATCATAAGCTCTAATCCCTGATGTTACTATTGGTTTTGTGACATTTTTTAGACTTTCAAAATCAGCATCCCAAATCCAAGAAACATCACGTCCGTCTGCGTATTCGTCATTGATTGCTATAATGATATTAGAATTTGTATCTAAAGTCTTTAGAACTTCATTAGCACCTGTTGGATTTTTTATTAACTGAATAAGAGCTTTGTGGCCTTCTATAACACGAGTTTCAGCTCTTCCAAATGTTGTGTGGTAAGAATCTAATGCTAGTTGAATTTCTTTTTTTGTAAAACCGTTTTCTAATGCTGTTGCGATTGCTGCAAGTGCGTTATAAGCATTATATTCTCCAATTAAGTTTACGCTAAAATTATGAGTACTATTAATTGTCAATTCGATGTGGTCTGCAAACGTTTTAACTTCTGCGTGATAATCGCATTTGTTTTTTAGTCCGAAATATACGGCATTTTTGTTTTCGCCAAATTTAGAAACTATTGGGTCGTCTGCGTTCAAAATTAGTTTAAGATTTGAATTTTTATTAATGGCATCTTGAATTGTTTTAGCTGTAAAATCCGAATCGCCATATCTATCTAATTGATCACAAAAAAGATTTGTTACAATAAGATAGTCTCCTTGTACGTGATCATACACTTTTGTTAAATAAGCTTCGTCTGTTTCAATAACAGCATAATCATATTTTTTAAATGGGCAAATATTTCTTGCAAATACGTTTGCAATTCCTGAAAGCATGTTTGCGCCTTTGAGATTATGAATAACTTTTTGGTTATTTGCTTCTAATATATGAGCTAAAATCCCTGAAGTTGTAGTTTTTCCATTTGTTCCAGTAATATTTATAAACGCTTTATTTATGTGATTTTTTGTATATTTCATGAAGTCAGGACAAATTTTCAAAGCAACAAAACCAGCAAAAGAAGTTGCAGGACGTCCTAATAGTTTTAATCCAATGTATGCCAATTTTGATGTAAATAAAGCTATGTAAAATTTCATAAATAGTCCTATAAGTGTATTCCAATTTAAACGGAATTATTCTATACTTCAAATATAATACAAAAGTAAGAAAACATGTATCTATTTATTGCAATAATTTTAATAGCTGAGTTGATAATCGCAACTAATATTATTTGTCTAATTACGAAAGTGGACAAAAAGGTTTTGGCGTTAGATGAAAAGTTATGCTTGGCTAGACCAGAAATTTGTACTAATTTAAAAAAGTTTAAGGAAAGTGTTGAAAAATTTGTTTTGGGTGTTCATTCTCTTGTAGAATTCAGTAGAAGACAAAGACAAAAATATATAATTGCAACTGTCCAAAATGTGTTGATTTATTTATTGCTTTTTATGTTACGCGGTAAGAAGAAAAAATATGCTTCTGCAATCCGTATGGCAATGACTTTGAGAGATTGTTGGGCTTGTAATTCATAAAAAAATATGATATAATAACTAAAAAATAAGAAAGGTAATTATGAGCAAAAAATCATTTATGTTTGGAATGGGGCTTATCGCAGGTGTAATCGGCGGTGTGGTTGCTGGTGTACTTTATGCTCCAAAACCAGGTGAAGAATCAAGACGTGAACTTAAAGAAGCTGCTTGCAAATTGTATGAAGAAAACTCTCCAGCAATTTCTGAAGCTAAAAAACAAGCTTTAGAATCTGTTGATTTGATGAGATATAAATTAGAAAGACAGTTGAGAAAATTCAGCAATATGCTTAAAAATAGAAAAATGAGAAAAGCAAAAGAGCTGGAAGATGCTGAAAGTGAATTCACATACTAAGAAAGGAACTTAAACTATGGAACTATCACAAGTAGCATTAAATCAAGGTCTTACTTTTTTGACATGGGTTACAGGTATTGTACTTATTGTTGTTTCTGGATTTTTAGTTAAGCTTTTGATTGATTTATCTAAATTAGCAAAAAATTTGACTGAAACATCTCAAGTATTGAATACAGAATTGAGACCTACATTACAAGAATTAAGTGAAACTTTAAAGACAATAAATGAACTTGTAAAAACAACAGACAAGGGCTTTGATAATATCAGAAATGCCGTAGAAAAATTCGTAGGCAAAACAAAATCAATTTCAGAAAATATTTTAGGTGGTTTTTTGAAAGGATTTGCTTCTGTCTTTGGATTGTTTTCTAAAAAATAGCCGTTTATGGTGATTGAAAAAATTATCATTGACGTAAAAATGTAATTGAACAGAAAAGGAGTGAAAATATGTCAGCAACAAGATTTTTAGCAGGTTTTATAGTAGGCGGAGCTATAGGCGCAATTACAGGTATTTTATTGGCCCCAAAATCAGGAGCAGAAACACGTGCGATGCTTGCAGATTCAGCAAAAGATGCAATGAAAAAAGCTGATGCAACAGTAAAGGAAATTCAGTCAAAAGCTGACGATGTTGTTTCAGATTTGCAGAAAAAAGGAGATGAAATCAAAGAAAAACTTCAAGGTTTGATAAATCAACAAAAAGAACAAACTGCAGAGTAAAAGAGATTTTCATACTAAGGAGAGGTCGCGTTATGCGGCCTCTCTTTATTTGCCTAAACACATAACGACAGGAAGATTACTATAGCGTTCGCTTCCGCTCCAATATGATTTTGTTTCTCCAAAGTGTCGCACGTATGTTTTTTGTGCGGAGTGTTCTTTGTTAGACCACACTCTAAAATAATCATAATTAATTAAGTCAAAACCAAGAGAAGTGGCTTTTTTCGTATCAAGTAAGGTATATGTCGTTCCATTGTAAACGTGATTTGCTAATTCTGTTATTTGAGCTTGGGTTGGGAGCTTATCAATTCCACCACACTCTTTTACAGCTCCAGCCCAATAATCTTCGTCATATTCACAGTTTTCAATGCCATAACCTGCAACTACCATTTGTTCGCACTCAGCTTTTGTAACTGGTGTTGGATAAAATGGAGTTGTTGTATAGCAAGTTTCACCAATCGAAACGGCGCAGTTTCTACCAAGTTTTTTTACATTTTTATTTGCTCGAAGATCTTTACCAAGGGTGTTAGGATTTTTATCGCTGTTTATATCATATAAAATCGCAATACAATTTTCTCCATGATGTTTATTGGAAAAAGGGTCTTGTGTGCAGGCTTCTGGGCCATTGACTAAAGGATTATACGCAATTAAAGCACTAACTCCATTTGCAAATAAAATGCCGACAACTTCTGTTTCCCAATCTGTTTGTCCAAAGTTTTCTGCGTTTTTAATAATATCGATACTAACTTCTTCAGGGGATTGGTTACCACTTCCCCAATAAACAACACTTGGAAAACAATCTGTTAATTCATTATTTGTACAAATCTTGCTGGTTTTAAAATGTTTTGATAATTCTTCCACAAAGTTTTTGGTGGATGTATGTCCTGCTAGACTCTGTTGAGTATTCATTGCTCTTAGAGCTTCACTTAGCTTTCTTTCAAAAACAGTTGCAGTTGTATTCCAAGTTTTTGTATTATAACTTGCAATTAATGTTGGTATCGTAAGTGCAGCTACAATTCCGATAATTCCTAATGTTATTAAAGTTTCTGCAAGTGTAAAAGCTTTTTTCATTTATTTCCTCAAAGCATCTTCTAGGGCTTTTTCCAATGTTGCAATTTTTGCTTCTAGTACTTGAACTCTAGACGAATTAGAACTGTTTGACACAGAACTTTTTTCTAATTCTCTTTTGTATGCGTTAAGTTTATTTTTTTCTGATAAATAAAGTTGTCCAAGTAAGCAAATTCCTGTAAATAATCCAACACCTAAAACTATTAGAGTATAAGTTGTTGAGTTAAGGGAATTGTGTATTCTACTAACATCTTGCAACCCCATTGCAACTATCATATTTTCAGATAGCAGATTAATATTAATCATTTGAGGCTCATTAATTATTGCAATATAAATTACACCCAAAATTGCTAAATAAGATATTATGTTTAATATAGTTTTCATTAATTTCTCCTACTTCTATAAAATGTTAGAACCTTGTTTATTTTTTCATCAGGTTCGATTTCTAATTCTATTATTTCACCTGTTACAGGTTTTGTAAAGCTTAAATAATAAGATTGTAAGACTTGTTCTTCTGTTTTTACTCTGCTTTCACCAGAGCCATACATACTATCATTATAAACGGGGTGCTTTCTATGACTCATGTGAACCCTAATTTGGTGAGTTCTTCCTGTAATCAAAGTTAATTCGACATATGTTGCTTCTTTAAATCTTTCTATAACTTTAAGTAGTGTAATACTTTCTTTACCTCCGTCTTTTATTGGAACGACAGCCATTTTGTGTGGATATTTAGGATGGCGACCGATAGGTTCTTCAATTCTATCTTCATCTCCGTTGTAATTCCCTTTAACCATAGCTCTATATTTTTTAGTAATTGTATGGTCTTTAATCTGTTGTGCTAAAAATTCGTGAGCCATATTATTCTTTGCAATCATTAAAAGTCCAGAGGTGTTTCTGTCTAAACGATGCAATATTCCTCTTCTAAATTCACCGTTGATATTAGATAAGTTTTCTCCGTATTTATACAATAGTGCATTTACTAAGGTGTTTTCTCTTTCAATTGATGTTGGATGTGTAAGCATTCCTGAAGGTTTGTTTACTACAAGCATATTGTCATCTTCATAAACAATATCAAGAGGAATATTTTGTGGTTCTATTTTTAACTCTTCTTCTTCAAACTCTTCAAATTCAATTTTATCACCTTCTTTTAAAGAATAGGCAGGTTTTTTCTCAAGATTGTTGACTAAAACTTTTCCATCTTTAATAAATTTTTGAATTTTAGAGCGTGAAATACTCGCAAACATATCAGATAGATAGTTGTCTAATCTTTTATTTTCGTCGTTTTCATCAATAAAAATTATCATAAGTTTTTCTTTAATAAAATTGTTGCAATGATTGCAATTACACTAACATTAATAAGAATATCAGAAATATTAAATACAGGGAAATTTACAAAATTCAAATGTATATAATCTCTAACAAAACCAAGAGCAATTCTTTCGTGTAAATTTCCTGCGATTCCTGCAGACAGCATTGATAAAAAGAATATTGATTTCATTGAGATTGTTGAAATATGACGGAGTATGTATGAAAAAATTAAAAATATAGCAAAAGCAGATACAAGGATTAAAATTTCTCGGGAGTCTTTTAAAATACTAAATGCCGCACCTGTATTTTCGACATATTTTAAAGAAAACAAATCATTTGAATATGTAAAGCCTTGCATAAGTTGGCTGACAATAAAATCAGAGCAATACAAAGTAAAGAATACAAAGAAAGCAAAACATACTGAATAATATGAAAATTTACTAATCTTGTTGTGCATCTTCACCCTCTATATTAACTCTTGTCATTATAAATGCTAAACCAGCCATATAGACTTGAACTTTATTAAAAGCTACAATTCTTGATTTTGACATTCCTATTGAAGCAATGTTATATTCATTTTTACCATTTTTATTAGCGATGAACATTCTTTCTAAAATATTATCATCAGGAAGATTTCTGAATACTTCTTTTGATTTCGGTTGCGGATAGGTTATGTTATCCCTGCAAATTGATGCAACAATAAAGGCATCATTCGGCTTGTCAATTTTTAATGTTGCAGTATAGTATTCACCAGCTTTTGCAGTTTCTGGTGATATCAAATCCATTTCAATATATCTTGTGTCACCATATTTCAAAAATGATTTTTCATTTTTAATTTTTTCGCTGGTGAAAAGCCATTTATCATTGAATTTTTTAAGATAATATGTGCCGTTAGAAATGGAATTTAATTCACCATAAATTTTTACATCTTCTTCGACTTGGGTTGTAGTTGCAAGCGAAGTCTCAAAAGTGTCAACTTCGGCTTGAGTTCCATTAATTTTAATATTTTTAATTTCAGAAGAATAAACAATATCAGGATAGGATTTCCAAGTGTCTTTGATTAAATCAAAATAAATATCTTTTTTAAATCCATCCGCGCTTACAAAATCTTGATGATATAGTGTAGAAAGTCCAGCTAAATCATATTTTGCTGCATATTTTTCTTGAAGTTTAAGAACTTTTTTAATTGCTCTTTTATCCGCTCTAGTTTCGAAACTTTGTGAGATTTCAGCTTTTTTATCGGCAAAAAATCCGGCATGAACAGGTTCTGTTATACCAACAGTTAGTAAAATAGATAAAGCTAAAACTAATCTCTTCATATTCTTATTATACGTTAAAAGTTTCAAAATAGTAATAATGTAAAGAAATTGTTTTGAAAATAGACTTTCTTCATGGTAGGATTTTCTTGAAAACAGGGAGAGAAAAAGAATGAAAGAAAGTTATTTTCCACAAGAAATAGAAAAAAAATGGCAAAAAAATTGGGAAGAATCAGGCACATTTAAAACTCCTGATGACTCTGACAAGCCTAAGTACTATGCTTTATCAATGTTTCCATATCCATCAGGGAAACTCCATATGGGACACGTTAGAAATTACACAATTACAGATGTAATTGCAAGATTTAAAAAAGCTCAAGGCTTTAACGTTTTACATCCAATGGGTTGGGATAGTTTTGGTTTGCCTGCTGAAAACGCAGCTATGAAACACGGTGCAGATCCTGAAACTTGGACTGATGAAAACATTGCATATATGACTAAACAGTTAAAAATGCTTGGTCTTTCATATGATTGGGATAGAGAAGTTGCGACTTGCAAACCAGATTATTACAAGTGGACTCAATGGTTATTCTTGCAACTTTATAAAAAAGGTTTGGCTTATAAAAAAGAAGCTGCTGTTAACTGGTGCGAAACTTGTGGAACAGTTCTTGCAAACGAACAAGTTATCGACGGCAAATGCTGGAGATGTGATAACATTGTAGAAAAAAAATATCTTTCTCAATGGTTCTTGAAAATTACTGAATATGCCGATGTATTATTAGAAGATTTAGATAAACTTCCAGGTTGGGGTGATAACGTTAAAACTATGCAAGCAAACTGGATTGGAAAATCTCACGGTGCAATATTTAGATTTAAAGTTAAAGAAATTGAAGGTCTAGAAGTCCCTGTTTATACGACAAGACCTGATACAGTTCACGGTATTACATATTTAGTTGTAGCGCCTGAATATAAAGATATTGAAAAACTTACAACTCCTGAAAATAAACAGGCTGTTGAAGAATATAGAGCAAATGCTCGTAAAATGTCTGAAATCGAAAGACTTTCAACTGATAGAGTTAAAACAGGTGTTCCTTTGGGTACTCACTGTATTAACCCATTCACTGGAGAAGAATTCCCATTATGGACAGCAGATTATGCTCTTGTCGAATATGGTACAGGTGCTGTTATGGCTGTTCCAACTCACGATACTCGTGACTTTGATTTCGCTAAGAAATATAATCTTCCGTTGAAAGTTGTTATTCAAAATCCAGAAAATCCTTCAGATTGCAAAGCAGAAGCATATACAGAAGAAGGTATTCTTGTAAATTCTAATGAATTCAATGGAATGAAAAATACTGAAGCTAAAAAGGCAATTACACAAAAAGCTGTTGATGGTGGTTTTGGTGAATTTAAAACTCAATACAGACTTCGTGATTGGTTAATTTCTCGTCAGCGTTATTGGGGTGCTCCAATTCCTGTAGTTTATTGTGATAAGTGTGGCATTGTGCCAGAAAAAGAAGAAAATCTTCCTGTAATGTTGCCAAAAGATGTAGATTTCTCTGTTGTGGGTAAATCTCCAATTACAACTTCTGAAACTTTTGCAGAAACAACTTGTCCTATTTGCGGACAAAAAGCTAGACGTGAAATGGATACAATGGATACATTTGTTTGCTCAAGTTGGTATTATTTGCGATTCTCTGATGCAAAAAACGCAGACAAGCCTTTTGATAGAGATTTAGTAAATAAATGGTTACCTGTGGATCAATATGTTGGTGGTATTGAACACGCAATTTTACACTTGTTGTATTCGAGATTTTTCACTAAAGCTCTTAGAGATTTAGGTTTGTTAGATTTTGATGAACCATTCAAAAACTTGTTAACTCAAGGTATGGTATTGAAAGATGGTTCAAAAATGTCAAAATCTAAAGGCAACACTGTTGATCCAGATGAAATCTTTGAAAATTATGGCGCAGATACTGCAAGATTGTTCATCTTGTCAGACTCTCCACCAGCTCGTGATTTCGATTGGTCAGATGCTGGCGTTGAGGGCTGTTACAAATTCTTAAATAGAGTTTGGAGATTAGTAGCAACAAATGCAGATAATATCAACATTAATGCAAAACCTGCAACAACATTGAAAAAAGAAAATGATGACCTTGTGCGTGTTGTTCATATGGCTGTTAAAGGAATTACAAATGATATTTCTAATGACTTCCAATTCAATACGGTTATTTCTAAATATAGAGAACTTACAAATGCTATATACGATTGGCAAGGTAAAAAATCAAATCTTGATGATGAAGATAAATCAGTGTTAAGTTTTGCAGTTGTAACATTGCTAAAATTGATGTCACCAGTTGCAGTGCACTTAACAGAAGAAGCTTGGCATGAATTAGGTGCTACAACTTCTATTCATGAAGAAGCTTGGCTAGAATGGGACGAAAATCTTGCAAAAGCAAGTTCAATCACTCTTGTTGTTCAAGTTAATGGAAAAGTTAAGGACAAAATTGAAGTTGATGAAGCTCTTTCTCAAGATGAATTGAAAGAAGTTGCATTAAATAGTCCAAGAATAAAAGAATTGACTGAAGGACATGAAATTGTAAAAACAATTGTTGTTCCTAAAAAGTTGGTCAATATCGTTATTAAATAAAAAGAAAGAGCCTTAGGGCTCTTTTTTTATGAAGCTAATTCTAAATACATATTTGTTGGAGTATTCCAGTTCCCAAACAAGCGCGGGGTTTTTGTGTTGGTTTGTTCTGTAAAATGCTTTTTAAACCCATTTTCTATTATATCTTTTTATTCTTAACCTACTAATCATATTTTTGGTAAAGCTTCACAATATAAAAAATTGCCGAAATTGTAAAGATAAATTAAAAAGGTCGGTATTTCCGACCTTTAATTAATCTCTCTAGCTTAAATAAACACTGGCTACTTTACTGCTACCAGTTTGGCTTGAATACCTGCGTCTGCATTTACTGCTTTCGCATTCATTAACGCCATAGAACGGCGTTTTCTCGCTCCTCTTAATATAAATTCAACGCTATCGCTTATATTGCAAGTAGGTTGTTCAATCTTTTTTATCATGAGATACTCCTTAGATCACTAATTACACATTAGTTATCGGTAGTGTTTTAAAATATCTTTAATTTTTTACTCGTTTTGTTACAAAAACTTTATATTTGAAGTAAAAGTAGCAACAAGATCGAAAAAAAGTTTTTATATACCTTTGCGTACTTGTGTGAAAGGAGTGTTTATTATGTGTGAAACTTGTGGAAGTTTGGGTATTACTTCAAGGCGTAATCCGGGAATTACTAACCAAAATCTAACGTTTGAACGTCTTCGGGAACAAGCAGAAATTCGTAAAGCTGCAAAACAAGAATTAGATTATCAACAACTGATGTCAAAAAAAGAACAAGGTGTTGACATGACAACTGAAGAAAAATTGCGTCTTGCTTATTACAAAGGTATGATTGCTGCAGAGCAGATGGCAAAATTGGGTGGACATACTGTTTGTTACACAGCTTAGTTAAAAATTGAATAGCAAAAAAGAGAGTCCCAGTCGGGACTCTCTTTTTGTGTTGTGTGTAATTTGTGTGTTATACAGCGTATACACTAACTTGTTTTCTATCACGTCTGTGTGGTTCAAATTTAACTTCACCATCAATTAGAGCAAACAATGTATCATCAGAGCCGATACCAACATTGTTACCAGGGTGAATTTTTGTTCCTCTTTGACGAACAAGAATGTTACCTGCTTTAACAGTTTCTCCACCAAACTTTTTAACACCCAAGCGCTTAGCTTCGGAGTCACGTCCGTTTCTGGTGGATCCCATACCTTTCTTATGTGCCATTTTTATTCTCCTTGTAGTTTTTACTAATTAATTATGCTTCAGTTGTTTCTGCTGTTTCAGCTTTCTTTTGAGCTGATGTTCTGATTTTGTTGATCATAACTCTTGTAAAGCCTTGTCTGTGACCGTATTTTCTTCTGTAACCTTTTTTAGGTCTTTGTTTGAAAACGATTACTTTTTTAGCTTTATCGTTAGCTAATACAACACCTTCAGCTGATGCACCATCTACATATGGTTGACCAACTTTTGATTTTTTGCCGTTAACGATCATAACGATTTTATCGAAAACAACTTTTGCGTCTTTTTCTGCGTCTAGCAATTCTACTTCTACGTAGCGACCTTCTTCAACTTGGTATTGCTTTCCGCCTGTTTCTACGATTGCGTACATTTTTCTTTCCTTTCATTTTGGGTTTCGTACTCCCGAAGACAATTGCTCTTAGGGTTTAAATTAAAGCTAGTGTCTATGGGGGTTTTTATAACGAGTTACCGCATACTAATACGTATGCTAATTATCTGATGGTGAAAGCTTGTTGTCAAGTAGTTTTAATATTTGTTAACTTAATGCTTTATAAGTTTTTTTGGGGTATTATTAGCATATGAGAGAAGATGAGATTGTAAAGGCTTGTGGGGCAATAGTTTTAAAAGAGTGTAAAGACGCTCTAGAATATAGTTTTTCGACAGACACAAGGACTATTAAAGCAGGTGATATATATTTACCATTAAAGGGCGAAAACTTTGATGGGGAAATTTTTATACAAGATGCTTTGAGTAAGGGTGCTGTTGGTTATTTTACAACTAAAGGTGTTGTGTATGATGATGCAAAAGTGGTTTTTAATGTAGAGGATACATTGAAAGCTTATTTGCAACTTGCAAATTTTTACAGAAAAAAAATTAATCCAAAAGTTATTGGTATTACTGGTAGTTCGGGAAAAACTACTACAAAAGAAATGGTTAATTCTGTTGTTAGTACATCTTTCAAAACTGTAAAAACTTTTTCTAATCATAACAATGAGATTGGTTTTTGCCAAACAGTTTTTGAAATGCAGTCTGATGCAGAAGTTTTGATTGTCGAAATGGGCATGAGAGGGCTTGGAGAGATTGAATTAATTTCTCAATATGCTGAACCTAATTATGCAATTGTAACAAATTCTGGTTCTGCTCATATTGGTCGTTTAGGTTCATTGGAAAATATTGCAAAGGCCAAGTGCGAAATTGCTAAATATTTAAAACATGATGGAGCATTTATCTCATTAAATCAGCAACGTATTAAAGATGTTCTTCAATATAATGGAGAAAAAATTTATTATTCAATAAGTGCTGTTGAAATTATTGAAAAACGTCAATCTTATTCTAGATTTATTTATAAAAACAGGGAATATGAATTGAATGTTGAAGGCGATTACAATATTGAGAATGCACTTTCTGCTATCGAAGTCGGTTTTAAGCTTGGTATGAATTACGAAGATATTAAACGAGGACTTGCTTTGTATAGACCTATCGAAAAGCGTTGGGAAGTTGAAGAAGTTCGAGGGCTGAAAATCATTAACGATAGTTATAACGCCAACCCTGAATCGATGAAAGCTTCAGTTAAAACGTTTATTGAATTATATCAAGATCCGGTTGTTGTGCTTGGTAATATGGGTGAGCTTGGTGATAATGAACGTGAGTATCATAGAGAAGTTGGTAGATTTTTAGCAACATTAGATGTTAAAAATGTTAAATTTTTGACAGTAGGAAATCTGGCAAAAGAGATCGCTGAAGAGCTTGCAAATCAAGGGCTAGAGGTTGAGAAATTTGATAATAACGAACAAGTTTCTTGTTACATTCTTGATAATTTAAATGTCGGTTATACAATATTTTTAAAGGCTTCAAGGTCAATGAAGTTTGAGGGGATTGTTGAGGCTTTGAAAAGAGGTAAGCAATGATAATGATAACAGTTGCATTCCTTTTAGGAATGATTTTGTGCCTTTTGTTTGGGGTGCCATATATAGATTTTTTAAAGAAAAAAATGATTGGCCAGTATGTAAAAGAACTTGCGCCAGAATCTCACGCTCAAAAACAAGGTACGCCTACAACTGGTGGAGTTTTTATTATAGTCGCTGTAATTATTGCATCAATTATAACTTTAATGTTGGCGCAAAGACTTTCAACTGAAGCATTTATTATTCTGATTACTCTTGTGTTTTATACGTTTGCTGGATTTCAGGATGATTATATCAAGATTAAGGGTAAAGGTAATGATGGTTTAACTCCAAAGGGCAAACTTTTAAGACAAATTGCAATTGCCTTATTACCAACGTTGTATGTAATGATGGCAAATCCTTATGGTTCATATTTTTCAATCGGAAGTTTTGTTATCAATTTACATTGGTTTTATCCATTATTGGCAGTTTTTATAATTACAGGAGCGTCAAATGCTTATAATTTAACTGATGGATTAGATGGGCTTGCAGCATCTACTGGTATTCCGACTTTTGTTGTTTGTTCTATTATTGCATTATTTAGTGGCTATCCTGAAGTTGCAATTATATCAGCTACAGTAGCTGGTGCGTTAGTTGGATTTTTGAAGTACAACAAGCCAAAAGCTCAGGTTTTCATGGGTGATACAGGTAGTTTAGCAATTGGTGGGTTATTAGGAACATTAGCTGTTATGGGAAAATTTGAATTTCTTTTAATATTCTTGGCAGCTGTTTTTGTTACAGAAACCTTATCTGTAATTGTTCAAGTTGCAAGTTTTAAAACAACAGGTAAAAGAGTTTTTAAAATGGCTCCTATTCACCATCACTTTGAATTGTGTGGTTGGAGTGAGAAAAAAGTTGTTATAGTGTTTGCGATTGTATCATTAATTTGTTCAATTTTTGCATTAGGTTTGTTTGAATTGTTTAAAAAAGGAATTTTATAGTATGACAAAAGTTTTAGTATTAGGTTTATCAAAAAGTGGTATAGCTGCAGCTAAGTTTTTAAATCGTCATGGTTATGATGTCTATCTAACTGAGAGCAAAAATGTAGAAGCAAATCCTGAATTGGAAGAACTTGGTATTAAAATTGAAACAGGTGGACACTCATTAAAATTTGTGGATGGTGCAGAATTTGCAGTGACCAGTCCAGGTATTCCACCTCATAGTATTATAATTGAACTTTTAAGATTGAAAAATATTCCAGTTATTTCAGAATTGGAATTGGCATACAAAATGAGTGAAACTCCTTTTGTTGCGATTACAGGAACAAATGGTAAAACAACGACAACTGCGCTAACTGCACATATTTTTGGCAAGCAATTTAATGCAAAAGCCTGTGGTAATATTGGGCAGCCACCTTGTGATTTGGCTGATGATAAATTGGATTATTATGTATGTGAAATGAGTTCATATCAGATTGCAATGAGTCCTTCATTAAAACCATTTATTTCCGTTTGGACTAATTTTACCCCTGATCATATTGATTGGCACCAAGGCTTAGATAATTATTTTGCCGCAAAAGCTAAAATATTTTTAGGTGAGCAAGCACCAAAATATTCTGTATTGAATGCGTGTGACGAAAAATTAAAAACGTTTAACGCAGAAGGTGAACTGTTCTACTTTGGGGATCGCAAAGGTGGAAATTCTTGTTATGTAAAAAATAACGAATTCATTTATGAAAAAGATGGTGTTATTGAGTTTATAATGTCAGTGAATGATTGTCCGCTTGTTGGAGAACACAATTATCAAAATGTTGAATGTGCAATTATTTGTGCAAAATTAGCAGGTATTGATAATGAAACAATTATTTCTGCAATTAAGGAATTTAAAGCTCCAGAACATAGATTAGAATATGTAGCAAACCTAAATAATGTTGTTTTTTATAATGATTCAAAAGCTACAAATCCAGAAGCTGCAATTGTTGCGATAAAATCATTTAAAGGTAAAAATCTTGTTTTAATAGCTGGAGGTCGTGACAAAAATACTAGTTTAAAAGAGTTTTGTGATGTATCAAAGGAATATATTAGTAATATTATTTTGATAGGAGAGGCAACTGAAAGATTTGAAAAAAATCTTGTAAATTGTGGATTTAACAATATTATCAAAGAAGCAACTATGCAATCCGCTATTGATAAATCTATTGAATTGAATCCAGAAGTAGTATTGTTATCTCCAGCATGTGCAAGCTTTGATATGTTCAAGAGTTATGAGGAAAGGGGGGACGTTTTCAAAGATTATGTCTTATCAAAGATCTGAAGATAGAACTCCTAGAAGAAAACAACCTTTTCAAAGCATAATTGAAGCGACTCCTGATAAAACATTGTTGCTGGTAGTTACGTTTTTGGTTATTATGGGCTTTTTAGCTATTTTTTCAGCATCAGCTCCAAAATGTTTGTTGGAAGGGGGAAACCCTGCGCAATTTTTAATAAAACAGTTGGCCGCATTTGTTGTAGGTGTTGGTGGGCTATTGTGGTTTACAAGATATGATTATAAAAAATTAGCTAAATGGAATACTATTCTGATATTTTTAATAATTTTGTTATTGATTTTGGTTAAATTCACGCCATTGGGGGTGAATGTTAATGGAGCAACAAGATGGATAAACCTTTTTGGTTTCCAATTACAACCGTCTGAATTTGCAAAGCCTGTTGTTGTATTGTTACTTGCATCTGCATTTAGTGAAGATGCAGATTTGTTTGATAAAAGAAAATGGATATTTGCAATAATCCCTATTTTGATAATGATTGCGTTGATTTTTATTCAACCGAATTTGAGTATGGTAATATTACTTCTTTCAACTTCAGTTGTAATGTTTTTATGCGCAGGTGGCTCCATGAAATTGTTTTTAAGCTGTGTTGTGGCTGGAGTTACTGCAATTGTGGTTGCGGCAACAACAATTATTAAACCTTATCAAATGCAACGTTTAATGATTTGGCGAAATCCAGAAATGGACCCTCAAGGTGCGGGTTACAATATTATTCAATCATTAATGGCATTCGCATCAGGTGGTTTTACTGGTGTTGGTTACGGTGGTTCAATTCAAAAATTGAGATATCTGCCAGAATGTCATACGGATTTTATTTTTGCAATTATTGCGGAGGAAATGGGCTTTATAGGTTGTTTGTTGGTAATTGGATTATTCTTTACTTTTGTACAGAGAGGATTTCTAATTGCTGGCAGATGCCCTGATATGTATGGAAAACTTTTGGCAGTCGGTCTAACTTTTTCAATAGGATTTCAAGCCTTTTTGAATATGAGTGTTGCAAGTTCATTCTTGCCAGCAACAGGTGTGCCGTTACCGTTTATTAGCTATGGTGGTTCATCATTAATTGTATCATTATGGATGGTTGGTATTTTACTAAATATCTCCAGAAAAAGAATTAAAAAGATAAGGAATGTCAATGAAGCAACCAAATAAACCTAAAATTTTTATAACTGGTGGTGGAACTGGTGGACATATTTATCCAGCAGTTGCTGTTGCTGAGGCTTTAAAGACAGAATATGAAATTTTTTATGTAGGTAATCCTCGAAATTTGGAAAAAGATATTGTTCAACAAAAAGGATATAAATTTTTACCAGTTTGTGTTCAAGGATTACCAAGAAAAGCTACTTTAGATTTGTTAGGTTGGAGTTTGCGACTTGGACTTTCTATTTTAAATTCAATTTTCTATGTAATAAAATATCGTCCTAAGTCTGTGTTTGGAACTGGGGGATATGTTTCCGCACCAGCTTTGATTGCAGCAAAACTGTTAAATGTTCCATTTGTTATGCACGATTGTGATGCGAATCCAGGCTTGGTTACTCGTAAACTTGCGCCATTAGCATCTAGTGTGTCCATTGTTTTTGATTGTGCAAAAAACATAATCAAGAATAAAAAGGTTTTTATAAATGGCAATCCATTAAGACAAGAATTTAAAGAACTTTCAAAAGAAGATGCTCGTAAAGCTTTAGGACTTGAAAATAAATTAACGATATCTTTTATGGGCGGCTCGCAAGGGGCAAAATCGATTAATAGTGCTGCTTGCAAAATTTTAAAAACTTTGTCTAAAGAATACGATGCTCAAATAATATTTCAAACTGGTAAGAAAAAGTTTGAAGATGTTATAGAAAAATTGGCTACATTTTATCCAGATTATGTAAATGATAAAAATATTATAGTCCGTTCTTATTTTGATGATATGGTTAGTGTTATGAAAGCCTCAGATATTGCTGTCTCTAGAGCTGGCTCATTAAGTATTTCTGAATTATCAGCGTCTGCTGTTGCAACGATTTTTGTCCCATATCCATATGCAGCGGCGGATCATCAGAGAAAAAATGCTAAATTTATGGAAGAAAAAGGCGCTGGACTGTATTTAGAAGATGCTGATGTTTCTGCGGAAACTCTGTTGGATTTGTTGCAATATCTAATTAATGACTCTAACAAATTATATGAAATGCAACAAGCAAGTTTAGCTCTTGCTAAATATGATGCAGTTTCCTCAATTGTTGAACAAATTAAACAAGTTATTTAGCTCATTTATTTACAATATTTTTTGTTTTGCGTATAATTTAGGCAAAGAATGTTAGTAAAGGACGAGATATGAGCAAATATTTATTAGAAATTGGAACAGAAGAATTACCTTATAGATTTATCCCATCTGCAATTGAGCAGTTAAAAGTTGGATTTGAAAACTTTTTAAATACAAATAAAGTTGGATTTGAAAAAATTGATGTATATGCAACACCAAGACGTTTGGCTGTTATTGTTGCAGGCCTTGAAGCTAAAAGCCCTGATGAAGAAAAAATTGTAAAAGGACCTATTAAAAAGGTTGCATATGATGAAAATGGTAATCTTTCTCGTGCTGGTGAAGGTTTTATGAATAAAAACGGATTAAAACCTGAAGATTTGTACATTCAAGACGATTATGTCCACGCAAAAATCGTTGTTAAAGGTCAATCTATTGTTGAACTTCTACAACAAAATGTTCCATCTATTGTTATGAAGCTTCAAGGCTCCCACTTTATGAGATGGGCTTATAACGAAGAAAAATTCTCTCGTCCAATCAGATGGATTGTGTCAATTTTAGATAAAGATGAAGTTAAAATAAAAATTATTGATAGGGAATCATCTATATATTCACGTGGTCATAGATTTGCTCAACAAAAAGTTATGATTGGATCTCCTGATGATTACATTGAAACTATGCGTAATGTTTGCGTGATCGTTGACCAAAATGAACGTAGAGAATTGATTGTAGCAAAAGCTAAAGCTGAAGCTGATAAGTTAGGCGCTTCTGTTCGTTATAGTGATGATTTATTGGATGAAGTTACATTTATTACAGAATATCCTGTTCCTGCGGTTTGTGAATTTGATCCTAAATATTTACAAATCCCAGAAGAAGTAACAGTTACCGTTATGGCTGTACATCAAAGATATTTTGCTTTGTACAAAGATGGTAAATTAATCAATAAATTTATCACAATGACAAACTATATCGGTGATGAGTTTGCAAATATCAAGGCTGGTAATGTCCGTGTTATTAAAGCAAGACTTGATGATGCGGTATTCTTTTTCAATGAAGATACTAAAAAACCTCTGGTTGACTATGTTGAAGATTTGAAAGGGGTAACATTCCAAAAAGGTATGGGTTCTGTTTATGACAAAACTCAAAGAATTATTAAACTTGCAAATAATATTGCAAGTGATTTGAATGTTTCATCTCCAACTATTGAAAGAACTGCTCTATTATGTAAAGCAGATTTAACTACAAGTTTGGTATTTGAATTTACTGAACTTCAAGGTTTTATTGGTGCTGATTATGCAAGAGTATCAAAAGAAAATGAAAAAGTTTCCGAAGGTATTAAAGAACACTATTTCCCATTAAATGCTGAAAGTGAAACAGCAAAAGGTATTGAAGGACAAATCGTGGGTATCGCTGACAAATTAGATACAATTTGTGCCGTATTTGCTGATGGTAAAAAACCTACTGGATCTTCAGATCCTTTGGGTGTTAGACGTGCCGCTTTAGGTGTTATGAGAACTGTACTAGATGCAGGTTTGAAAATAGATTTGGAAAAATATATTGAACAATCAGTAAAACTTCTTCCTATCCAAAAAGATTGTGCAGAAGAAGTTAAAGAGTTCTTTATTCAACGTTTGATTATTATGTTAGCGGACACATACAAGAAAAATGTATTGGAAGCTTGTGCTAATAAGCCTTTAGCAAACTTGTTAGATTATGTTGAAAGAGTAAAAGTCGTTTCAACTTTAAACTCTCCTCAAATGCTTGAAAGCGCAAATCGTGTTATTAGAATTTTAAAAGAAGATGTTACGACTTCTGTTGATGAAAAACTGTTCAAAGAACAAGCTGAAGATGCTTTATTAGTGGCTATAAAATCTGTTAATGAAAATTTAGCTTATGATGAATATTTGAAAGCATTAGAAGCTATTAATCCAGCAGTTGAAAAATTCTTTACTGATGTATTAGTAATGGATAAAGATGAAAATGTTAAGAAAAATAGATTAGCATTGTTATCATTGTTGAAGAAAAAATACGAAGTATTGGCGGATTTTAGCAAGCTATAATTGAGTTTTAGCTATTTTTGTAACAGTTTGTTAACAAAGAACATAAAACAGTAAATTATTTTTTTCATATTACTTTATGATAGTACAATAAGATAGTGTGAAAGATTTGAGGTAGTTATGATTAACCGTTTCAACAATTTAAAAATCGTTAAAAAGTTTAAAAGTGAAATTAGTCCAAAATTAAGATGGCTGACTTTCGCAAATAAAAATGCAGATAAAACATCAAAAGAATATGTCCAAATGGTTAGTGGTGTTGAACTGCAGTCTATGTCTGACGCAATTAAGCTGGAAGCAATGGTCAGAGAACAACTTAAGGCTGAAATTCCAAATGTGGAAAATATGAAGTCTTATGAATTACTCGTTGATGCTGTAATGCACAACATTAGAAAAAAACAGCTTCAAGCAACTGAAAATCTTGATATTGAATAGTAGGTTATCAAAGATTGAACAAAAAGTAGCACTCTTAGGAGTGTTATTTTTTTGTCTTAAAATTTTCGCAAAAAAAATGAGGCATTTGCCTCATTTTTTTAATCATATTTTTCATAAGGTTCGACTTTTTCTTTATATATTTGAACAATGCAGAATGCATATATAAGGTTCACAACAAAACTAATATAACCACTTATAGCAGTTAAAATATATGCAAATACTGAATGACCTACAGCAAGTGCACCTAAGATTATATTCAAGATAAAAAATGGAATAAATTTTATCCAAAGCTTAAATAGGCTAGGACCAGTTTTAGAAATATATTTTATCGGTAATGTAATGTTGAACAACCCTCTTTTGGAAAAGCATCTTGAGTATCTTGCATAGACGAATTGTAAGAATATTCCGATAAAACTAACAGCAATAATAATTGCCACTAAAGCAATTTGACCTACTTCGGGTAACATAAGTGAAGTAAACACGCCCGCAATAATAGCTACTACAAAATATATTGTCCATACAAGTAATAACGGGAATACTTTGCCGAAAGTGTTCCAATGAGTTTTATTGAATTCTGGCAGTATATCATTTCGATCTTCATCAAAGGAGTTGTGCATAAAATTAACATTGTATCCAATAATGTAAGCTCCTAAAATAAATAAAAATACTATACCAGCCACTGCCCATCCCCAGCTTGTTGGGTCAAGTTCTTTTTGTTTACTAACTTCGTTAATGGCTACACTAAAAATTGATGAAACACCAGTTATGGCAAACAATATTGAGTGTTTCATAAAACAATCTTTTTTGCTAGAATAAATCCTTTTTATAGCTGCTTTAATTCCTAACATAATTGCTCCTTTATTCTTTATGTCCTGAGTATAACATTTTTCCTTTGTCGTTGCAATAAAAATAGTCTTATTGTATTATTTACGTATGGAAACAGAATTAAAACAATTTTTAAATATGATAAAACCTCGAGTCGAAAAGATAAAGGAGTGTCTTTGACCCAGAGGGATTAACTCATAAGTTATCAGAATTAGAAGAAAAAATGCAAGCGCCCGATATATGGTCTGATCAAAATCTTGTTTCAAAGTTAGGTGCACAAATAAAGGAAATTAAAGAAAATCTTGAGATGCTAAAATCTTGGCAGAATACGCTTGATGATGCGGAGGTGTCAATAGAAGTTCAAGATGTTGATTTGGTTCAAGAAAGCTTAATGGCTGTAAATTCTTTGGCTAAGTCTTTAGATAGTTTTGAATTAAGAATGATGCTAAGTGGTGAATATGATGAAGCGGATGCAATTTTGACCATTAATGCAGGAGCTGGTGGCACTGACGCTCAAGATTGGGCAAGTATGTTGCTTCGTATGTATATGCGTTGGGCAGAAACTAGAAATTGGAAAGTTGAATTATTAGACAAATTGGATGGTGAAGAAGCGGGGATAAAATCCGCAACAATAAAAATAACGGGTAAGTATGCTTTTGGCTATTCTAAAGCTGAAAAAGGTGTACATAGATTGGTTAGAATTTCCCCATTCAATGCGAATGGAAAACGTCAGACAAGTTTTGCATCTCTAGAGGTTTCGCCAATAATTGCAGACTATGAAAAAACAATTATAATACCTCCTGAAGATTTGGAAATTGATACCATGCGCTCTGGTGGAGCAGGTGGACAAAATGTTAACAAGGTTGAAACAGCTGTGAGAATTTTACACAAACCTACTGGTATTGTAATCAAATGTCAGCAAGAACGTTCACAATTGCAGAATAAAGAAAATGCTATGCAAATGCTAGCATCTAAGCTTTTAGCTATGCGACAAGCGGAGCATGAGAAAAAATTGGCAGAACTGAAGGGTGAAAATGTTGATATAAACTTTGGATCTCAAATTCGTTCGTATGTATTTCATCCGTATAAAATGGTTAAAGATCACAGAACCGGCTTTGAAGTCGGTAACGTTGATTCTGTTATGGATGGAGAACTAGACGGATTTATTGAAGAATATTTGCGAAATAACAATAATTAAAATTTCACATCATGTAAATCTGTTCCGCCTGTCATTATAAGATCGTGTTTTTGTGCAATTTTTTTGACGTTGCCAATAGTGTTAAATTTGATTATCCCTCTATGTCTTGGATATGGGTAATATACCTCAACACCATCTAAACCGTAACGTTTTAATTTTTTAATAAATCTATCAAGATTTAGTGCCCAACAACACGCTGGATGCGCGATAACTGCTATTCCACCAGCATCATGTATTGCTCGGATTAGCTTTTTTATATTTCTTTTTGCAAAAATTCTAATTATATCCCATTCAGTTTCTCTTTTTGATTTTGCAAGAAAAGGTTTCAGTTCTTTTGAATTAACGTCAATTCCGTAAGCTAAAAGATGCATAAATACATATCCACACCATACATCAAATTCAACTGCAGGAATTACATTTTTAGGTATTTTATTTTCTAAATAGCCCTGAAGTGTATTATGATCTGAAATTGCAATTGCTTTATAATTTTTTGCCTGTTCAATTATATCTGTAAAATTTCCTTTTCCATCAGAATAAGTTGTATGAATATGTAAATTCACACTGTTGTTTTTATAATCTTCTTCAGTAAAACTTTTTATTAAATCTTTGTAATTTGTCATTGTTTTTTTAAATATATTTGTAATAAAATTATTATACATCAAAGGAGAGTATATGGCGAAATTGAAATTAAAAAATAGTGTTTGGAATATTTTAGGTGAAGGGGTAAAATTATATTTTTTTAATATTGGAACTTTCTCTAAATATATGTTATTTCCTGTGTTTGGACAAATTATTGGTATAGTTTTAATTTTTGGTTTAACCTTTTGGTTAACATTAAATCTACCATCAATAATGGCAAAACACCCTATTTTTAATGATCCAACGGTTATTTTGGTTTCTCTTTTGATTATAACTATTCCAGGATTTGTTGTATTTTTAAAAGCATTTTGGGATTTTTTGGTAGCATATGGCGCTTTGAATTCTATGACGCAAGCTGTTATGACAACTGGCAAATTATATGATTTAGGTGCTCATACTGAAGTTGTTACTAAAAGAACTGTTACTTTTATTGGCCTGTTATTAGCTATCACCTTGTTATCAATAATTGCGATTAATCCGTTGTTTTGGGTTATTGGTTTAATCTTTTTTATATATTTTATTTTAGTTTTTCAAGTTTTTACATTTGAGGAAGATAAATCAATAATCGAATGTTTCAAAAGAAGCTTTAATTTAATAAAAGGAAATTTTGCAAGAACTTTTTTAATAATGATAATTTTAGGTGTAATTACGTATTATGTTTTGATGTATTGTGTTACAGCTTTATTTGAAGTTATTCGATTAAGTGAAGTTTTATTAGGAGGTCTTGAATCTTGGGCTCGTACGGTGCCTCTTGATAATATTAATGCAGTGACTTCAGAATTTATGTTGCCTGCAATTACAGCTTTGGATGTTGCGAAACAAATTTTAAGTTCTTTAATTTGTTTTATTGTGGCTGGTTTGACACTTCCAATGCGTAGTATTTGTTGGTCTTTATGGTATAAAAATTTATCAGAAATAAAAACACCAAAAATCAGTAAAAAAGGTAAATAATGTTTATTTGTAAAAATTGCAAATCAATAGATAAATTTGAATTAATGTTTTCGCCAGATTACAAAGGCGATAGACACTTTAGTCAGCGTTATAATAGTAATAATGATATAGAAATAACGGTAGATGGCTACACCTTTGTTCCAGATTTGCAATTTATGAATGAACACGCAGTATGTAGATATTGCGGACAAATTTATATGTGGGATTACAATTATGAGGGGTCAACGTATGAGAGAAAATAGAAAAAATGATGAAACAAGAAACATTAAATTCACAAGAAATTATACAAAACATGCTATGGGTTCAGTTTTGGCAGAATTTGGCGATACAAAAGTTATTGTAACGGCGTCTGTCGAAAATGCTAAACCAAAATGGATGGCAAAAGACGAAGAAAAAGGTTGGGTAACAGCTGAATATTCGTTATTACCTTCTTCTACTAGTACTAGATGCCAACGAGAAAGGACAAAAATCTCAGGTAGAACCCAAGAAATTCAACGTCTAATTGGAAGAAGTTTGAGAGCTTGTGTTGATTTAAATAAGATGCCAGATGTTACAATTACAATTGATGCTGATGTTATTCAAGCAGATGGTGGCACTAGAACTGCAAGTATTTGTGGTGGGTTTGTAGCTTTATCTGATGCTATTGAAAAATTATTACAAGAAGGTGTTTTAAAAGAAAATCCAATTATTGAACCTATTGGAGCTATTTCTGCTGGTATTATTGCCGGTGAGGTTCGATTAGATTTGGATTATTCAGAGGATTCAACTGCTCAAGTTGATTCAAATATAGTTTTAACTAAAAGTGGCAAAATTGTTGAGTTTCAAACAACGGCTGAAGGCGAAGCTTATGAATACAATCAAATGTTAGAAATCTTTAACGTCGCTAAAAAAGGTATTGACGAAATTATCGCAAAATATTAAAATTGTATTACAAAGGAGAGTTATATGAAGAAGATATTATTAGCGTTTGTGGTTATGTCTATAGCATCTGCAGTTTATGCTTCAGATACGGAGTCAACTCAATCACCGTTTAGTTTTCTCTCTAAATACACTCAAAAAATGAGGGAATTTGGACAAAAAATCGATAAAACATCAAATGATATTGATGCTAAAATTCTTGAACAACAACAAAAAGCTCAAGAACAGCAAAAAAAATATGAAGCAGAGAAAGCAGCACGTGATGCTAAAATTCTTGAAAAGCAAAAAGCTAGACAAGAAGCTTACAATGCAACACAAAAACGTTTAGAACAAAAAAGAGAACAGTTGAGAATACTGTTAGAAGATTAATAAGGAGAAACTATTATGAAAAAAATGTTAATCGCTATGACAGCAGTTATGTTTGCTACAACTTCTGCATTTGCAGCAACAACAACTTTTGGTCAATGGGCAAATGACACAGCTAACAAGATTAATCAAAAAGAAGCTGCTGTAGTTAAATCAATTTCAGATAAAAAAGAAGCTTATAAAAAACAACAAGCTGATGCTGAAGCAAAAAGAGCAGCTCAAAGAAAAGAACTAGAAGCTCAAAAAGCAGCCCAAGTGAAAAAAATTGAAGATCAGAAAAAAGCAGCAGAAGCAAAAGCAGAAGCTTATAAAAAAGAAGCAGCTGCTAGAGAAGCAGAACAAAAAGCAAAACAAGAAGCTGCTAAAAAGAAAATTGAAACTAAAAAACAACAATGGAAACAATTGATTAGTGAATAGTTTAAAAAGAGTCTGCACTATGCAGGCTCTTTTTTTATGTTAAAATTATGTTATGAATAACACTATTTCAAAAACATTTGCAGGCGCAAAAATTATAATAGAAACTCTTAAAAATCTTGGTGTTGAAAAGATTTTTGGCTACCCTGGAGGCGTTGTTTTAAAAATTTATGATGAATTATACAAACAAAATGATATAGAACACGTTTTAGTGCGTCACGAACAAGCGGCAGCACATGCGGCAGAGGGGTATGCTAGAGTTACAGGAAAACCTGGTGTTGTTTTGGTTACTTCTGGTCCGGGCGCAACAAATACCGTTACTGGAATAGTGAATGCTTATTTAGACGGTTTTCCCCTTGTGGTTTTAACGGGGCAAGTATTCTCAGATTTAATCGGTAAAGATGCTTTTCAAGAGGCTGATATTTGTGATATGACAAAATCTTGTACAAAGAAGGTTTTTCAAGTTACAAGTGCAAATGATTTAGAAAGAACACTTGTTGAAGCTTTTGAAACTTCGATGAGTGGCAAAAAGGGTCCAGTAGTTGTGGATTTAGCTAAGAATGTCTTGTATGAAGATGTTGAATACAAGGGGTTAACCTGTAGTTTTAATAAAAAAGAAGAGCATATATATATTAAACACGCGTTAAAAGAAATTTGTTTGGCTAAACACCCTGTAGTTGTAGCAGGTGGAGGATCAATTGGAGCATCAAAGGAATTAACAGCTTTTGTTAAGGCTCTTAATCTGCCAGTTGTAACAACGTTGATGGGGATAGGAGCGTTTCCGCAAAATAATAAAAATTATTTTGGTATGGTTGGTATATTTGGTGACAAGTCTGCAAATGAACTTTTAAAACAAAGTGATTTAGTTCTTTCAGTTGGCGCAAGATTTAATGATAGAATTACTTGCAAGTTTGAAGAAGGTGAACTTGCTAGAAAATTTATTCAAATTGATATTAATAAAAAAGAAATTTCTAGAGTTATTCCAGCATATTTACGATTAGAAGGTGATGCAAAAACTGTTATAGCAGATATGTTGAAAGAATTCAATTCTGGTGAATATGTTTTAAATGCAGATTGGAAAGATGTTCAAGAATTGAAAAATTTAAATATTGAAAGAGTTGCAAAATCTTCTAAATTGCAATCATTTCAGGTTATGCAAGAATTGCAAAAAATTATAGAGGATAAAGATATTGTTGTAACAACTGAAGTTGGACAGCACCAACTTTGGGCTGCTCAAAATTTAAAATTTAACAAACCGTTGAAATTTTTAACTTCTGGCGGTTCAGGAACAATGGGTTTTGGATTTCCTGCGGCTATTGGTGCTGCGATTGCTAATCCTAAAAATCCTGTAGTATGTGTGGCAGGAGATGGGTCTTTTCAAATGAATATGCAAGAATTGGCAACTTGTATGGATTATAATCTGCCTGTTAAAATTTTGATTTTGAATAATGGTTATTTGGGTATGGTTCGTCAGTTGCAACAAGGGCAATGTGAAGGTAGATATTCTCAAACTCAGATTTCAAATCCTGATTTCGTTAAACTTGCAGAAAGCTATGGAGTAAAGGCTCAAAGGGTTCAGAAATTAGAAGATGTAAAATCGGCATTAGAGTTTGCATTTAATACACAAGGAACCGTATTGATTGACTTTGTGGTTGAGCCTATGGAAACATTATAATCAGTCTAATTGGTCATAAACTTTTTTAATTTCTTGTATATCTTGCCACATAAGCCATTTAGGGCTACCCTTTTCTCGGCTATCATTTCGTAATAAATATGAAGGGTGAAATATTGGCATCATTTTTGAAAAATGGGGACCTTCAAACCATTTGCCACGGACCTTTGTTATCCCTTGATTTGTGTTGAGCATAGAATTAACAGCAACACGGCCGCATAGTAAAATAATTCTTGGTTTTAAAATTTCAATTTGTGCATCTAGGTATTCACGACAAGCATCTTTTTCTTCTGGTAAGGGATCGCGATTTTCAGGAGGACGACATTTTAGTGTGTTACAAATGTAAACATCTTTTTGTCTTGATAATCCAACGGATGCAAAAATTCTATCCAATAATTGCCCAGCTTTTCCAACAAAAGGTTCGCCTTGTTGATCTTCATAATACCCAGGAGCTTCGCCGATTAGCATTAATTTTGTATTGGGAATTCCACCAGAGAACACGGTATTCGTTCTGGTTTTACCTAACGAACATTTTTGACAAGATAAACATTTTTCTTTAACTTTGTCCAGTTCGTTTTGTAAGTTATTCATTAAGCCTCCGGCATAAGTATAGAAATTACAGCATTATTGATGTTTAAGTATTTCTCTACTACAGATTCTAAATCTTCAATTGTTATATTTTCAAGCTCTTTTAAATATGTTTCAACAAGTTTTAAATCTTCACAAACTGTCGCAAAATAACCAATATTTTCACCGATTTCAGAAACAGTTTCAGCAGAAAATGCAAATTTGGTTTTTGTTTTCTTTGCAGCTTTTTTAAATTCATCACTAGTTATTTTATTAGTTAATAATCCTTGAAGTTCTTGTTTTATAAGGCTTAAAGCTTCATCCTTTTTGTCAGGCTTGAAGTTCGCTTGAATAAAGAAATTGTTACCATCTTTAAATTGGTAGTGTTCAGAACCTATCATATTGAAAACTGGTTCAGGAAGTTTTTCTATTAGATTTTGATAAAGTCTTGAGCTTATGCCATCACCGAAAATTATACTTATTAAGTCAAGGCAAATTGTATCTTTTAGATTGCTTGCCTTAGGACCTAACCAACCAAACATAGCGTAAGCTGTGTTTACGTTTGAAGTTGTTTCAATATATTTTGTTTCAACAACAGGAGTATCAATTACAAGGTCGTTTTTAGGGGCGTTTTGTCTATTTTTAAAATCAAATTCTTTTTCTACTTTTGCCAAAACCTCTTCGTGGTTGAAGTCTCCAACTATTATTGTAGTCATGTTTTCTGGTGTGTAGAATGTTTGATAGTAATCCATAATATCTTCACGAGTCACTTGCGAAATAATTTCAGGAGTTCCTATTACATCACGTTTGTACGGATGTTGTGTGTACATATTATGGTTGCATATGTTGTAAACTTTTGTCCAAGGTTGATCTTTTCTCATTCTAATTTCTTCAATTACAACGTGGCGTTCTCTTTTGTCTGTAACAGAAGTATCGTTTAAATCAAAAGGCGCACCAATTTCTTCATAAGGAAGAATTGGATCAAGCATCATATCAGCGTGAAGTTCAATTGCTAAGTTTAAATCGCAGCATTCTTTTCCTTTTGGTAGAGTTACATAGTAGTATGTATAGTCTTTCCAAGTCGCAGCATTAACAATTGCTCCTTTAGCTTCTAATGTTCTGTCGAAATAACCAGCTTCGTGTTTGTTTGTCCCTTTGAACATTAAGTGTTCCAAAAAGTGTGAGATCCCATTATTTTTATCAGTTTCATTGATAGAACCTGTTTTAACCCATGTGCTTACATTTACTAAGTCACCTTCTTTGTGCGCTAATACAATTGTGTGACCATTATCACGTTTGTAAACTTCTACGTCTTGAGTAAGGTACATATATTTTATTAATTCTTTTTCCATAAAATCTCTCCACTTTTTAATAATAAACATTATAACGCAAAAATCTTTTTTTAGGTTATAATGCTTTTATGGATGTAATTACTCGTTTGAAGAACAAGGTTGTGGTTTCTGTTCAGGCAATGCCGAATGAACCGTTGTATGCAGAAAATTGCATGGTTGCAATGATGAAATCTGTTATAAAAGGTGGCGCAGGAGGTTTAAGAGTTGCAGGTGTGCGGGATGTGAAAAATGCCAAAGCAATTACGGATATTCCTGTTATAGGAATCACAAAACCTGAAGTTATTCCGCAAAATTTTAAAGAGATTGTTTATATCACTCCGACACTTAGTGATGTTATATCGTTGGTAGAGGCAGGTGCGGATATTATAGCTTTTGATGGAACTCAAAGACCTCGACCAAATAAAACATCATTAGCAGAAATAATTAAATATATTCATATAAATAAGCGCGTAGCAATGGCGGATATATCGACTTTTGAAGAAGGTGTTGAGGCTGCTAAGTTAGGTGCAGATATTTTATCAACTACATTGGCTGGTTACACATTAGAATCAAAAGATTCTCCGCAAGGACCTGATTTCCCACTGTTGGAAGCATTAGTAAAAGAAGTTAAAACACCTGTAATTTTAGAGGGTAGAATATGGGAGCCTAATGAAGTTGATAAAGCTTTTGAAGCTGGAGCTTATTCTGTTGTTATAGGTTCAGCAATTACTCGTCCACAACTGATTACAAAAAGGTTTGTCCAAAGAGGTTAAAATGAAAAAAGCACTTGCAATTGATGTTGGTGGTACAAAAATTTATAGCACTATTATTAATGAAAATGGTGAAATTATTAGCGAAGTTGAGAAATATTCAACTCCAAAAGTTTATACAGAAATTATTTCAACATTTAAAACTATTATTTCTGAACATGAAGATGAGGTTGATGTTGTTGCTTTTTCGACTTGTGGTGCTGTAAACAATCAAAATACAGGAATTTTAGGTTCGACTGGTAATATTGCAAAAGAATACTCTTCAACTGATTTTCAAGCGTTGAGTAATAAATCTGTATTTGTGGAAAATGATGCAAATTGTGCTGCTTGGGCTGAATATGAAATTGGTTCTGCAAAAGGTTGTTTGAATTCTGTGATGCTAACACTTGGTACAGGTGTAGGCGGTGGAATAATTGTAAATGGACAATTGTTGAAAGGTAAAAACGGAGCCGCAGGCGAGATGCATTTTAAGTTAAAAACTGACAGACACAGAAAATGTACTTGTGGTGCTTGGGATTGTTTTGAAATATATTGCTCTGGTACTGGGCTAAAATTAACTGGTGAAGAAATGTCGGGAAATCCTGATGTAACAACTTATGATATAGTTGATGGTTATAAGTCGGGTGATGATTTAATGACTAAAATCTTTAACACCTGGCAAGATGATATTTTAGCGGGTTGTGTTGGGTTAGCAAATATTTTTGATCCTGATTGTATTGTGTTGTCGGGTTCTATGGCAGAGTTTGTTGATACAGAGTATTTGACAAATAAAACAAATGATGAAATTGTGACTACTCCAACAAAAGTCGTTAAAGCATCTGCCGGAAATTATTCAGGTATGATAGGTGCGGCACTATTAGCTTTTAGAAAGGGTTTATAAGAGTGGGGAAGGCTAAAAAAAGAAGTTTACATTTAGGAATTAATGATAGATTTTCTAAGTTATCAAGGAATGAAGCAATAGAAACAGTTGTTGAAATGCTTGAAAATGGTGATAAAGAAGTTTATGGTTTAATTACCCTATTTGGGTTATCAGCGGAGGAAATTTTAGAAGCTGGTGGTAGTTATGAAGCTGTAAAGGGGTTAAATAGTATTTTATTATGATAAATAATAAAGTTATTTTTTGGTTGCAAAATTCAAGAATATTTTCGTTGCCGATGACTATATTGTCTTGGGTTGTAATATTTGTATATTCTTTAAAGTTTAATGGGAATGTTTTGAATGGTTTGTTGGCTTTGATAGGTGTTTCTTTTGGCCAATTGGCAACAAATTTATTTGATGATTATGTAGATTATAAAAAAATTACAGATAATGCACAAAAGTGTAAATGTGCTTATATAAAAGAAGGAAAGGCTACTTTGAATGATGTTTTAAAAGTGGTTATTATTTATTGCGTAATAGCATCTATTGTTGGATTTATATTATTTTTACGAGCTGGATTGCTTGTTGTATGGTTGGCATTAATTGGTGGAATTGTTGTGTTGGCATATTCTAAATTGTCGCAATTCGGATTTAGTGAGTTGGCTGTCGGAGTAACTTTTGGCCCTTTATTATTTGAAGGTGTGTATTATGTAATGACACAAAAATTTTCTTTAGAAGTATTATTTTTATCTTTAGCCGTCGTTATGTTTACAATAGGTTTAATGTATGTTCATACTGTGTTAGATTATGAAGGAGATTTGTGCTCACATAAAAGAACTTTAGCTTGTCGTTTAGGTTCTAAAAATCGTGCAATTAATGGGGTTTGGGTGGTATATGGTTTGGGTTATTTATTCACTTTTGTTTTTGCATATTTAACACAAAATTTATATTGCTTGGCTACTTTTATATTATTACCTTTGATTTATGTTATGCATAAATCTTTGAAAAGTTTTGTCAGTGGAGGAGAGGTTAAAGAATTTTATTTTAGGCTTTTGAAAGCTCGAAATTTAATGGTATATTATTCTCTAATTTTGACACTTTGTTTGGTTTTAAAAGTTTGATTCATATATTTAGCTGAGTAAAAATAGAGTATTCTTGTGTTATGATATTTCTAAGGAGATTACATGGCTACAGCAAATCAATTTATTAAACCTTTAACAACAAAAATTAATGCAAACGGTAATTTAGAAATTGGTGGTTGTGACTTAGTTGCGCTTGCAGAAACTTATGCGACCCCATTGTATGTGCTTGACGAATATACTTTGCGCTCCATTTGTAAAGATTACCAAAAAGCTTTTGCTAAATATCCAAAAGCGCAGATGATGTATGCATCAAAGGCTCTTTGTTCTCTTGCAACTACTGTTATAATTTCGCAAGAAGGTTTTGGGTTTGATGTTGTTTCTGGGGGTGAAATTTATACAGTTCATAGAGCGGGTGTTGATATGTCAAAAGTGTTATTTAATGGTCATAACAAATCTTATGATGAATTGTGTTTAGCGTTAGATGTAAATATAGGAAGAATTTCCGTTGATAATTACTTTGAATTAACCTTGTTGAATGAAATTGCAAAAAGTAAAAACAAAAATGTTAATATTTTGCTAAGAATTACACCAGGAATTGAATGTCATACCCACGAATATATCCAAACAGGTCATTTAGATTGCAAATTTGGGTTTGATTTAACTCAAATCGATGAAGTTGTGGATCTGATATTGAGCGAATATACAAATCTATCATTGAAAGGTTTGCACGCGCACGTTGGTTCTCAAATTTTTGAATCTTCAATTTTCGCGGATGAAATCGAAATTTTGATAAAAGAAATTGCAAGAATTGATGAAAAATTTGGTTTGAAATTAAATGAAATCAATATTGGTGGTGGATTAGGCGTTAAATATATTGATACGGATTGTCCGCCTGCAGTTGATGAAATTGCTGAAGTTATAATTGAAAAATTGTATGAGACTACTCAAAAATATAACGTTGAATTACCAACATTGATTCTAGAACCAGGGAGAAGTATAATTTCAACAGCCGGTGTTACGCTCTATACTATGGGTAGTTCAAAACAGGTTCCACAGGCTACAAAATACATATCAGTTGATGGTGGTATGGCGGATAATCCTCGCCCTTCTTTATATCAAGCTGAATACGTTGCAGAAATTGCCAATAAACCAGAAAGCGATGAAGCTTTACAAAAGGTAACAATTGCGGGCAAATTCTGTGAGTCTGGAGATATTTTGATTAAAGATATAGAATTGTCAAATCCTGAAGAAGGCGATATATTGTGTGTTTACAATACAGGTGCTTATAATTATTCTATGGCATCTAATTATAATAAAGCTCCAAGACCTGCTATGGTACTTGTAAATAATTCACAATCTGATATTATAGTTAATAGAGAGACATACGAAGATTTGGTATCTCACGAAATTATTCCAAATGGGTTGAAATGTAATGATTGAAGCAGTTTTAAAATATTTCCAAAATTTAATATCTGTTATGGATTTGTCTTTTAGTTGGACAAATATGTTTGAAATTTTTATTATCGCTTTAATTTTGTTTGTTTTTTATAAAAAATTTATTAAAAATACCCAGTCTGAAAAATTTGTAAAAGGTGCGTTTTTCTTGGTATTTGTTTGGATTATGAGTGAAATATTAATCCGTTTAGATTTGAAAATTTTAGGTGTGTTCTTTAAATCAATGGTTGCCTTGGTATCATTGAGTTTGATTGTAATTTTCCAACCAGAATTAAGACGTTTTTTAGGATTTTTAGGCGAAGTTGATTTTGTAAATCAATTGTTTGGTAATTCAAATAAAAACATTGCTGATAAACGAATTGATGTTGTTAAAGAGATAGTTGAGTCAGTAAAATATTTTTCAAAATCTCATACTGGAGCGTTGATAGTATTTCAGAATGACTTAAGTAATACATATTATGACGTAGGAACAACTTTAAATGCTGACGTATCAACAGAATTGTTGTTGACTATTTTTCATACTAATACCCCATTGCACGATGGTGCGGTTGTTATTAGTGGAGAAAAAATTATTTCAGCAGGTGTGTTATTGCCATTGACTGAAGATCCAAAACTTAGTTGGAAATATGGCACAAGACACAGGGCTGCTATTGGGATGTCAGAGGTTAGTGATGCAACATGTTTAGTTGTATCAGAAGAAACTGGTGATGTGTCTATTGCGGTTGAAGGTTCTTTAAAAAAGTATGAAGATTTGGTTTCTTTAAAAGCTGATTTGGAAAGTATTTTAGGTGTTAAACAAGCTGAAGAAGAAAAGAAATCAGGTTTTAATTTTAATAATTTGATCAATATAAAGAAGAAATAATATGCCACAAAAACAAATCTCATTGAAATCAAAAATTATTTTAGTTCTAAAAAAAATGCTGTTTTTGACGGTGGGTGCGTTCATTGCGGCTGCAGCAATTGAGGGGTTTTTGGCGCCAAATAACATTATTGATGGTGGTGTTATTGGTATTTCAATGATCGCAAGTTATCTTACAAAGATTAATTTAGGTGTACTTGTAGTTTTGATAAACATTCCATTCATTTGTTTAGCTTTTACCAAAATGGGTAAGAAATTTGTTGCACAAACCTTTTATGCGATTATTGTATTTTCGTTAGCATTGAATGTTTTTCATCATCATGTTGCGACTTCAGATTTACTATTAGCGACGGTGTTTGGTGGCATAATTTTGGGTGCTGGTGTTGGTATAATTCTTAAAAATGAAGGTTCTCTTGATGGAACCGAAATCCTTTCACTTGTCTTATCTAAAAAATGGGGACTTTCAGTGGGTGAATTTATTATGGGATTGAATATATTCATCTATTGTGGTGCAGGTCTTGTTTTTGGCTGGGAAAAAGCAATGTATTCAATGTTGACTTATTTCATTGCATACAAAGTTATTGATATTGTTATGGAAGGTATGAATAGTTCAAAATCTGTTCGTATTATTAGCGACAAATCCTATGAAATAGGTCAAGCTTTGATTGAAAGATTGGATATTGGTATTACCTATATATATGGCCAAGGTGGATATTCTAGAATTGATAAAACCATAATTTATTGTATTATTTCTCGTTTGGAAATGTCTAAAATGAAAGATATTATCAAAGAGATAGATCCAAATGCATTCATTTCTGTGGTTGATGTCCACGAAACATATGGTGCAAGATTGAAGAAAAAAGTTGAAAAGGTGTAAGTTTAAAATTTTTCATGTTACAACAATCTTTACATATAGACAATTGCATGAAAATATTATATACTATTACCTATAAGAGAGGTTTTTATGGCAAAAAATATTGATACAGTTCCTATAGAAGTTAGTATTTTGACAGTCGATCACGATATTAAAGGTGTTGTTCACGTTTCTAAATATACAAATACAAATCGTGAATTGACAGATTTATTAAATGACAGAGAAAGACGTTTCTTGGCAGTGACTAATGCGGAAATTTATCCAAGAAATGCAAATCAATCTCCTCGTCGTTACAATTTCTTGGAAATTCATATGGATTATGTGTTGATGGTGCATCCATCTACTCAGGCGGTATTTAAAGATTCTGGTAAAACTCAAGAAGATATCGCAAGATTTAGAGATTTGAGATTGAAACTTAATCAGACAAAACCATTTTAGTAATAAAAAAAGCCTTATTTAAAGGCTTTTTTTATTTTATTTGTAGGTTGTATTGTTTATGCTACATTGTAGTATTTTTTGTATCTTTCAATTAGATTTGTTTCATCTATGTCTTCGATTGGATTAGTTGTTTTTGGTTGTTCTTCTTTTGGTTGTTCTGTTGATTCGGCAGGTTTAGCTCCACCTTTTTTCGCATCAGCAATATCCCATTTAGCTTTAAGTTTGCTAGCTAACGGAGTTGCGATTAATGGAACGACTATACGTTTACCGATAATTGTTGCAGCTGCAAGTTCTGATACAAATGAGAAGATATTTGATGCATCTTTTTCATATTTGTCTAGTTTTTTGTAAATATCGTGTTTTCTATCAGGGACTTTTCCTGCTTTTTTCTGTAACATTCTCCATTGAGTTGCAATTGTTTTCTTAGCATTTTTGCTGAAAGAACTATCAAACCAAGAGCTAAACATTTTTTTGTTTATTGCTCTCATTCCGAAGAACATACCGATTTGAGCCGCAATCATTAATATGCCGTTAGTTAAGTCTAATGCCGCAACAAATTTACGTTTATCTTCAGGAATTTTTTTGTTGTTTAAACTTTGTGTAACATACATTGCGCAACCAACACCGTCTTTAACAGCTACTGATGTAATCGCAGCAATCGCAATAGCTTTCGCAGGATTTTTTCTGTAAGCATTTACCACTTTTTGCATTGGTTTAATTTTTGATAATCCGCTAACGATACCCATTATTTGTTACCTCCTTCCTTTTTAACTCCAGCGAGTTTAGGGAAGAATAATTCCATAAATCTTGGATATACCCAGTTTAATGCTGTACAAGTAATTGGTAATGTGATGAACACACCAGTTAATACTTTGGCTACTTGGCTGAAGCCTTTATATCCACCTTCAACAAAGTTTTTATAGCCTTTTGCCATATCTTTATAAATTTTTTCTGAGATTTTGCCTGCATTTTTTTGCATTGTTTCTGTATCGTGGAAGATGCCGTGCAATTGTTTATTAGCAGCTTCGTCGTATGTGCAAATTCGTTTTAATCTTTCTAATGTTTGTTTGATAATATTTCCGTCTGAATTTGCAACATCTTTTATCTTAGCATCTTCAAGTTGTTCGATGATATCTTCTACAAGTTTGTTATCACCTTGCATTTTTGCTAGATATTTTTCAGGAGTAAATCCGCCTTCACCGCAAGCATCTTTAATTCTTTCGATACGTTCTAATGTTCTAGAACATCTGCTTTCCATTAATTCTTTTTTGTGGCCAAGAATTTCTTCAAAAATTACTTTTACGTCATCCGGAGCATTTTTCATTTCGGTTTTTAAATACTCTTCAAGATTGTTTTCAGGTAAATTGCCGAATACTCTTTTTAAGTAATCTTCATTTTCGACTAGAAGGGTTGCTCTTTTTTTGTAGAAGTCAAGACCTTCTGGGGAAATAATATGTGATTGAACATCATTAATATAATTATCAATATTTGAGTTTGCAATTTCTGCAATATGTTGATTTGGTAATTTTCTTCCGTGAATATCAATTTCACCAGTAGTTCTGATTTGTTCAGCAACACCGTTTAATTGTTCTTCGCTACGAACTGCAACTCTTCTTGCTAATTCTTCTTTAAATGCTTTTTTGCTGGCATATGTTGTGCCTTCAGCTTTCATTTCTGCTTCAATTACAGTTTCTAAATATGATTTTTTATTTACTAAGCTTTGATCAAGATCAATAGCAACTTTTTTAGATTTTGTAGGATCGTTGAATTGTTTGTCTAAGAATTTGTCAATTGGTTTTAATGCCCAAACTTGGAATAAAATTGCTAAGGCTGCAGAGATAGGTTGTCTCATTGCTGTATAAAGCTTGTTATTTTTAACTTCTTCTTTCTGCTCTTTAGTTGCATCTTTTGGAGCTTTAACAAAAGGGTTAAAACCAATAAATATTGGTGCAACTAAACCTGTCCCTAATGCTGTAATAATAATTGTACCTAATTCACCTCTCAGCCATTCAAACTTATTTAAAAAATTTATGGTTTTTTTTGCTGGTATCAAATCTATCAGGTCTTTTCCTACAGATGCGACACCACCAGTAAAGTTTGGATTCGTCTGCGTTTTCAGCTGACGCTGAGGATTTAAATAATTTTGTTGAATTCTTCCTACTTCCATGACTTTTTCCTACAAATACCTTCCTATATATATGAAGTGCTAACAAAATAAAAATTGCTAGTTTTTGACTTATTGTTAAGAATTGTTAACAATGCTAGTCAGCTACTTACTTATTAGTTAATAATTTAAAAGCAGAAACCAAACTATTCCCTAATTCTCCCTTAAAGGATACATGACTATTATACATCTTCAATATATCTGTCAAGATATGCAATACTTGAAAAAAAAACAGGAAGTTATAAAATAAGTATTAAATAATAAGGAATTGATTATGAATAAAAATGAAATATTAAATAATCTTAGAGCTTTTTTAACTTCAACTAATACAATTAAAGTTTCGGCTCTTTTGTTTTTTACTTTAGTGATGACAGGAATAATTTCTTCTCAGAATTATTTCTTTCAAAATATTATTGAAAATGGTATAAGTAAGCGCGATATCGTTGCGCAAAAAACGTTGACTGTAGTTGATGTGAAACGTACAGAACAACAACGTAAAGAAGTTGCTTCAAGGCTTGAACCAGTTTTAACAGCCGCAGAAGATGAATTTATTAAAACTAATTTGCTTACCTTAGAAAGTTCAATTATGCAAATTCGCAAAAAAGAAACAAGCAATTCGATTAAGCTTGAAGAATTGGGAATTTTGCTTGATTTAACAGGAAACAATAATAAAGAGTTTATAACCAATTTCTTGTTAAAAGCTGATGAAAAAAGCATTCAAGAAGTTTTTGATAAAGCTAATTTGACATTAGATAAAATTTTAAGAGTTGGAATTACAGAAAACGATTTTGAACGTGATAACGTTGAGATGTTGATATCTGCAAATATAATTTCTAATGTTTCAAAGCGCCAAATTTCAGTTATTACAGCTTTGTTAGAACAAATTATTGTTCCTAACCTTGTTGTTGATGAATTCGCAACTGAAATAGCTCGCAAGAATGTTATGAATTCAGTAAAGCCTTATGAAATTACATTCCAAAAGGGTGACAAAATATTATTTGAAGGCGAACCTGTAACACGTTTAAAGCGTGATGCTTTAAGACAAGCTGGTTATAACGTTTATGAATTAAATTGGCAAGGTTTAACAGCTATATACATTTTAGTATTCTTGGCGACATTGATGTTTTTAGGTTATATGAAGTTTTTTGAGAAGAAGTTTTTAGAACCTAATTATTTGACAATTTCTGCAGTATTGTCTGTTATCATTGTTATTATTGCAGCGGTTATGCCTACTGGGTTTTCACCATATATTTTACCAATACCGGCTTACATGATTATAATGTCGATATTTTTAAGTCCAAGGGTTGGGTTTGTTGCGACATCTATTCTATGTTCTGTTTTAGCAATAGGCGCACAGTATGATTTGCAATGGTTAATTACGTTTGTGCTTTTAGGCATGATTACAATGATTACAATTTCAAGAATTCGTTTTTCAAGACGCTTTGATTTAATCAAAACGGGTTTCCATATTTCTTTAGCTGGTTTGGTTATGGTTATGAGCATATACTTAATTGAGAAATGTTTAATTGATATTGAAAATGTTTTAATACTACAGAATTGTGTATTTATATTCTTTAATGGTGTATTAAGTTCTGTAATTGCACTTGGTTTAATCCCAGCATTTGAAAGTTGGTTTAAAGTCATTACTCCTTATGGTTTGGCAGAATTGGCTGACCACAATCAACCATTATTAAAACGTTTGCAATTCGAAGCTCCTGGTACTTATCACCATAGTTTGATGGTATCTAATTTGTGTGAGGCTGCTGCAGAGGCTGTTGGCGCAAATCCTATTTTGGCTAGAGTAGGTGCATTTTATCATGATATTGGTAAGTTAAAACGCCCATTATTCTTTGTTGAAAACCAGTCTTATTTTGGTATTGAAAATCCTCATACAAAATTAAATCCAAGATTAAGTAAAATGGTTATTACAGCTCACCCAAAAGATGGTGTTGAATTGGCTAAAGAATATGGATTACCTCCAGTTATTCATAATTTTATTTTACAACACCATGGTGAAGGTTTGGCAAGTTACTTCTATAATCAAGCTGTTCAAGAAGAAGGTATTGAAAACGTTAAAGAAGAACAATTTAGATACACAGGTCCAAAACCTAACATGAAAGAAACAGCGATTTTAATGATTGCTGATGCTGTTGAATCCGCTGTTCGTTCTTTAAAAACTCCAACACCAGAAGAAATCGAAAATATAATTGATAAAATTATTGTTGAACGCTTAAATGATACTCAACTTGCTGATAGTCCGTTGACTTTGCACGATTTAAAAGTTATGGCTGCAACATTTAGTAGAATTCTTCGCGGTATGCAACATAACAGAATTAAATATCAAGAAAATCTCGATGAAGAATTTGAAAAAAACAAAATTGTTATGCCAAGCAAGTTATTGGATGAAGATTTAGAAAATAAAATTAAACAGTTGGAACAACGCAGTGAAGAAAACAAAGATTAATATTTTTAGTGAAAATATTTTTGAGCATAGAGATATTGATGAAAAAAAGTTTATTAATATAGCTAAAAAGGTTCTTAAATTTTATATGTATGAAGTTTATGAGCAATCTTGTTTTTGTGGTCATGAATTTGATACAGTTTCTTTTGATTTTTTGTACTGTGATAGTATTAAAACTCACGAAATAAATCGAGAATATCGGAATAAAGATTATCCAGCTGATATTATTACATTTTCGATTTTTGCAGATGGTGAAGAAAAATTCATTTTTGATGGTGAAATAAATCTCGGAGAAGTAATAATTGCATTAGACAAAGTTCAAGAAGAAGCTGATAAAAAAGGTACAACTTTTGATTATGAATTGGCCTTTTTGATTAGTCACGGAATTATGCATTTGTTAGGATTTGACCATCAGACAGAAGAGGATTATAATTTTGTTGTAGATATGCAAAATAAAGCATTAGAAAGTATTGGAGTATGAGTAAATTTAAATCACAAGGATTCTGGGGAACGTTTTTAAATGCACAAAAAGGCCTAAGGTTGGTGTTGAAAAGTGAAGTAAATATAAGAATTCATTTTTGCGCAGCTCTTTTAATTTTGGTGTTAGCAGTGTGTTTAAATTTTTCTATTACAAAAATTTGTATTTTATTGTTGACAATATCGGGTGTTATATGTTCAGAAATGGTAAATTCTGCTTTGGAATTTTCTCTTGATGCAATGTATAAAAATAAGTATTCTAAGCTTGTTGGTATGGCGAAAGATATTGCAGCTGGTGCTGTTATGTTTACTACATTTATTGCTGTAATTATTGGTTTATTACTTTTTTTACCGCCATTAATCAGTTTGTTTAGTTAGATTTGATATTAAGTAAAAAGCTCCCAATTTGGGAGCTTTTTTAAACCATATTTTCTTTATTTCTAATTATTACTCAATACTAATCTGAATGTTGCTAAATTTTTGATTGAAAGCATAGTATGTTTGATATGCTGTTCTTCATTAATGTTGAAGATGCGGATAATTCTTTGAATTTCCTCTAAGTCTTTTCTTGATTCGATTTTATAAACATTATTAATCGGATCTGAAACTACTGACATCATTGTATTTAATTCTTGTTCTTTCATTGATTATCCTCTTTCCAACCTGTATATTTATATAAAGTTTTTTTTGTGCTGAGAATTGCCTTTTTTATAGTTTTGTTTGTAATATTTGTTTACATAAAATTAAGTGCTTGTATTTAGAGGATTTTAGCCTACTTGACGAGTGTTTTTTTTAGGAATAAAATTGACTTGCAAATAAGATTTTGCAGGTGTTTACCCACATTAATCAGGCAAGGGAAGAGATTTATGGAATACTTTTTTATAGGTGTAGCGATTTTGTTTTTAAGTGGAATTGTATCCGACTTTTTTAAAAATAAGATTACCGTTTTGTCTGGAATTGCTGGTTTTGCTGGTATATTAGCTATTATTCCTGCTATTAATGTTTTGTTAACTGGGGAAACCTTTATTCAAACTTTTGAATTTAATAAACTATTCGGTGCTGTAAACTTTGTTATTGATCCGTTGGCAGCATTTTTTATTATTGTAATTTCTATAATGAGCTTAATATCTCTTGTTTATTCTAAAGGGTATCTTCAACCATACATTGAAAAAGGGAAAAATATCAAGGCACATATAGTATTCTTGCCAATTTTAATTGCTTCGATGTTGACGGTTGTTACTTGTCAGAATGCATTGATGTTTTTAATTTGTTGGGAAATTATGTCGCTAAGTTCGTTCTTCTTAGTTATCTTTGAACATGAGAAAAAAGAAGTTAGACGTGCCGCTATTAAATATTTAGTATTTATGCACTTGTCAGTTTTATTTATTATGATAGCATTTGCAATGTTATCTTTAAAAACTGGAAGTTTTGATTTTAATTCATTTATGGCTGTATTGCATGGCAATAAACATTTTACAAATACAATTTTCTTATTGTTGTTTGTTGGTTTTGGTATGAAAGCTGGTTTTGTACCGTTCCATAACTGGTTACCAGATGCTCACCCAGCAGCACCAAGTCATGTCAGTGCAATGATGTCTGGAATTATGATAAAAACAGGTATTTATGGTATTTTAAGACTGTTGTCTTTGATTGATATTCCTTCAAAATCTATTTGTTTTGCTGTTTTGATTATATCTGTAGTATCCGCGTTATATGGACTTTTATATGCAATTATTCAGCATGATGTTAAAAGATTTTTGGCTTATTCTTCAATAGAAAATATTGGAATTATTGGTATAAGTATTTCTATCGGGATGATTGGTTTGTCTTATAGCAATGAAATAGTTGCACTTTTGGGGTTTGCAGGTGCAATTTTGCATATATTAAATCACTCGATATTTAAACAATTGTTATTTTTAGCTGTAGGAGCAGTTTATAATAAGACTCATACAAGACATATTGAATTATTGGGGGGATTGATTAAATCAATGCCTAAGACTGCGATAGCATTTTTAATTGGCTCAATTGCTATTTGTGGTTTGCCACCATTCAATGGATTTGTAAGTGAATTTATCGTGTATTTGGCAATGTTTAAAGCTTTATCAATACATCATTTTGTATCGGTAATTATGTTATTATTTGCTATTTCAAGTTTGGCTTTAGTTGGTACGATGGCTGTTTTATGTTTTTCAAAAGCATTTAGTATTATATTTTTGGGAGCTTCAAGAAGTGAAGCTTCAGAGAACGTTAAAACAGATGTGGATAATTCAATGTTGTTTCCAATGGGGATTTTAGCAGTTTTTGCATTGACTATTGGATTGTTACCTCAATTTGTATTTAAATTTGCATTAAATCCAGTAAGTGTTTTGGCAAGTGTTGACTATTCAACTGTTGCAGAACCATTGCATATTCTACAGTTGATTTCGTTATTTGCGTTAGCATTTGTTGTTGTATTGGTTGGTTTAATTTTGGTAAAGATGAAACTATCAAAAGGTCGTATTGAATTGCATGAAACTTGGGGATGTGGATATAACAAACCTAATAATCATATGCAATATACTGCATCTTCTTACGCTAGTCCATTTTTATCAATGTTAAAACCTTTATTTAAAAAGGTATTTGATATTGAAAAACCAAGACGTCTTTTCCCAAGAAGTGCTCACTTTAGTTTAAAAGTTGAGGATATTGAGGAAGCGTATGTTATTAATCCAATTTTAAAATATGATGAAATGTTTTTATCAAAATTTGAATCTATGCAAAGTGGTAATATACAATCTTATATCAAGTATGGCTTGATATTCCTTGTGGTAGTAGTAATAGGAAGCTTGTTATAATGATGATTAAACTTATAAACTTAATAATACTTTTATTTGTACCATTTTTAATGGCTGGAGTAATCAAGAAGACTAAATCTTTTTGGGGTGGAAGGAAAGGCCCGTCTGTTTTACAACCATTGTATGATTTTGTGAAACTGATTAAAAAAGATTTTGTTATTAGTAATACAACATCTTGCGTGTTTAGAATCGCACCAATAGTGCAGGTTGTGTCAGTTTTATTTGCAGCTTTATTTATACCGTTAGCGGCAGGTTCTGCGTTAATTAATGTTCAAGCTGGGCTTATAATTTTTGCTTATACCTTGAGTTTAGGTAAATTTATGTCATTGGTTTCAGCAATGGACACAGGTAGTAGTTTTGAGGGGATGGGGGCTTCTCGTGAAGCGTGTTTTACATCAATTGTTGAGCCAGCATTTTTTATGGTAATTGCTTCTATTATGGCTCTAACAGGGAATTGTACTTTTGATAGCTTAAAGGAAATCTTAACTTCTGCTGGCAGTTATGGAATTTTAATTACTGTATTTACAGTTGTTGTTTTATTCATAATGATTTTAATTGAGGGATCTAGGGTTCCTGTTGATGATCCTGCAACTCACTTAGAATTAACTATGATTCACGAAGTAATGATTTTAGATAATTCAGGTAGTGATTTAGCATTTTTCACTTGGGCTAATGGAATTAAGATGATGCTTATTGCTTCTTTAATTTCTTATATGCTACTTCCTCAAGGATTATGTGTTGGATTATCAATCCTTTATTATTTATTGATTATGTTTGTTTTATCAATAATTATCGGAACAGTAGAGTCTTGTATGGCAAGAATTAGAATGTCACACGTGTTTGAATTTATTTTTATTATGAGTTCATTGGCGCTTGTTGTTCTTTCGCTAGTTGTTGCAAGGATGTTTGGAGGTTAATGTGATAAACGGTTTTATTATACTTTTCGGACTAACAATGTTATATTTGGCCGCAACAAGCAGAATTATCGCTCATATCAGGGTGTTAATAGTTCAAGGTTTATTGCTATTTCTAATTTGTTTAAGTGGCTCAGAGCATATGAATTTGTTTAATATTGCTTTTTTAACAGTTGAAACTTTAATTGTTAAGTCAATAGTTATTCCTGCATTTTTATATAGAGTATTGAGAAAAACACATTCAAATCGTGACGTGGCTGCAAATATTCCACATTTTTATTGTCTTGTTATTGCAAGTATAATTCTTTTGGCAGGATTTTTATTATCAAATTATTATATTTCGTCAATAAAATTAATTTCACCAATGTTTTTTGGGGTATCAGCGGCAACTATTGTTATAAGTTTATGGTTAATTACTATCAAACATAAAATTATTTCAAATGTAATTGAGTTTATTACAATGGAAAACGGTATATTTTTATTGTCGTTATCAGTTGCAAAAGAAATGCCTATGTTGGTTAATATGGGTGTTTTATTGGACGTGTTTATCGCGGTTTACATTTTAGGTCTATTTGTAAACGAAATAAATAAAGAATTTAACGATCTTGAAGTTTCACATTTGTCAGATTTAAAGGATTATGAATACAATGATTAGTACACTTTTAATATTTCCTATAATTGCTTGTATTTTAGTATCGATAGTGAAAAACAAAACATTTGATACGTTAGTAGTTAATTTTTATGCAGTAATACATTTGCTTATAAGTGTTTTATTAGCATTAGGATATGGAACAAAAAGTTTTACATCGTATTTTTCTATTGATGGCGTAAATGCGTTGTTTTTGTTGGTATTGTCGGTTGTATTTTTGATGGTAACTATCTATAACAATGGCTATATAAAAACATTAGAGTTTTCATCAAATAAAATAAGCAGATATTCAGCGATGATATTGGTATTTGTTTTATCAATGACAGGCACTTTATTAAGTACAGATTTAGGTTTAGCTTGGATTTTAATTGAAGCGACTACTTTATCTAGTGCGTATTTGATTTATTTTAATAAGACAAAACATTCAATTGAAGCTGCGTGGAAATATGTGTTTATTTGTTCAATCGGTATTGCTCTTGCATTTGTTGGAATTATTTTATTAAATATTTCAACAGGTGCTATAAACACATTGAATTTTTATGAATTGTACAATTATGCTTCAACATTTGATGATGGTTGGTTAAAAATAGCATTTGTCTTTATGTTATTTGGATTTGGTGCCAAAATGGGCTTGGCTCCAGGACATTTTTGGTTACCAGATGCTCACGCAGAAGCGCCATCTCCAATATCAGCTTTGTTATCTGCTGCATTATTAAATTCAGCGTTTTTAGTGATTGTAAGAGTATTTAAAATCGTAGAAATCGCTGGATGTGATGAATATGCAAGATTTATGTTGTTGTTAATGGGATTTATTTCCTTGTTTATTACTGCCGTTTTTGTTTATCATATCAAAAATTACAAAAGGATGCTTGCTTATTCTTCAATTGAAAATATGGGAATTTTAGCAATAGGAACAGCGTTAGGTGGAGTTGGTTATTTTGCTGTTATTTTACATTTGATAGGACATTCTTTGGCAAAAGCATCATTCTTTTTAACTGCTGGTAATATTTTAGAATTGTATGGTACCAAAAGGGTTAAGTCAGTAAATGGTGTAATTAATGCTGATTGTAAAACAGGTTGGCTTTGGGTTTTATCTTGTTTGGGTATATGTGCATTCCCAACTTCAATATTGTTTATAAGTGAATTTTTAATTGTGAAAATTTTAATCACACATCATCATTATTTGCTTTGTGGATTGTTTGTATTCTTATTGACAATAATTCTATACGGTATTTCACGAGTAGTTGTTAAAACAGCTTTTGGTAATGTTAGTGATGATAAAGTTAAATCAATTGAAGAAAATAAAAATAAACTTACTATGTGTATGTATGCTCCACAATTTATAATGCTAGCAATTGTATTTATGTTGGGTATTTATGTACCACCATTTTTGAATGATATTATAGCTTCAGCACTTGCAGGATTTTAAAGGATAAAAATATGACAAATTGGATTAAAACAAAAAATAATACAAAAGTTAGTCTGGCAGAGATTCCGGTTTTAAAAATAGAGGAATTGAGAGTGTGTATTATTGAATTAAATAAGCGCCCTGTTGCTTTTTTCGGCAAAGACTGGGGATTTGGTCTGACTAGATTATTTGTTGTTCTAGCTGATGATGAAAATGGAAATTTATATATTTTATCTGCAATGTTTAGTGCAGAGCAAAAGTCATATGAGTCTTTAACTCAAACAGTTCCAGCTTTTCATGTGTTCGAAAGAGAGTTTTATGAACAATTCGGTATAGAACCATTAAATCATCCTTGGTTAAAACCATTAAGAAATAATCAAGATGAGTATAAATTCTTTGAAATGCAAGGTGAAGAAGTTCATCAAGTTGCAGTTGGACCAATTCATGCTGGCGTAATAGAACCAGGGCATTTTAGATTTATGTGCAATGGAGAAACTGTATATCATTTAGAAATAATGCTAGGATATCAGCATAGAGGAGTTGAAGAATTAATGGTAAAATCTCCATCTAATCAATTAGCAGAATCTATTTGTGGTGATAGTGTTATTGCATACAATGCAGCTTATTCTCAAATAATGGAAATTCTTAAGGAAATAGAAATTTCACAAAAAGCTCAACTTGTTAGAAAAGCAGCTCTAGAGATGGAAAGAATGGCCATGCATATTGGGGATTTGGGGGCAATTGCAGGTGATATTGCTTATTTAATGGGAGCATCAGTGTTTGGAGCAACAAGGACTTTGGTAATTAACTCAATGTTAGAATTTTGTGGTAGTCGTTTCGGTAGAGGTTTAATTGCTGAAGGTGGTATAAATTATGATTTTACAGCAGAAAAGAGAAACCATGTTCTAGAGACCTTGGCAAAAGTTGTAAAAGATGTTGAAAGAATGACAAATACTATGTTGAAAAATTCAACAGTAATGTCAAGATTAGAAAAAACAGGTACGGTTAGCGAAGAACGAGCTAGAGAAATCGGACTTGTCGGTATGGCTGCAAAAGCTTCTGGTGTAGATTTGGATTCTCGTTTTGATTTTCCTGACAAATGGATGGAAAAATTAGAATTTACTAAACGTGGATTTAAAGCAACTGGGGATGTTAATGCAAGATTTAAACTGCGCTATAAAGAAATTCTTCAATCATTTGCAATGATTAAAAAGATATTTGCAAAACTGGCTGAATTTGAAGATGATGCTACAATTGTTAAAACAAATAAGAATTTAGCAAAAGATTCATTGGCTATTTCAATTGTTGAAGGATGGAGAGGTGAGGTTGTTCATATTGCGTTAACTGATGGAAATGGTGCTCTTTCCCGTTACAAAATAAAAGATCCATCATTTAATAATTGGTATGGCTTAGCATTAGCAGTTAGAAATAATGGGATTTCAGATTTTCCATTATGTAATAAAAGTTTTGACCTGTCTTATGCAGGAAATGATTTATAAGGAATAAAATATGTTTGATACGTTAAAAGCAAGATATTATCAAGGTAAACAGTATATTAAAGATATTCAAAATGCTCCAATGAGAGAAGAATTTAGAGGATTTCCTGTTTTAAATGTAGGGGAAATGTGTGATTCTACTATTTGTCCGACTGGAGCATTAAATACAAATCCATTATCTATAGATATGGGTAAATGTACTTTCTGTGGGGCGTGTGAGAGAGCTTCTAAGGCGGTTAAATTTACTAATGGATATAAATTAACATCAAGCGATAGAGATAAGCTTATAGTTACGTCTGAAGTCTCCTATGAGTATTACGTTAAAAATTCGGTTGAAGCTAGAGAAGAAATAATAAAAACTTTTGGGCATTCTTTAAAATTTAGACAAGTTTCTGCAGCTGGGTGCAATGGATGCGAAATGGAATTGAATGCTTGCTCTAACGTAAACTTTGATATGGGAAGATACGGTATTGATTTTGTGGCATCTCCTCGACACGCTGACGGTATTGTAATTACAGGCCCGATTTCTGAAAATATGGCTTATGCATTAGAAGATTGTTATAAATCAGTTCCAAATCCAAAACTTGTAGTGTTGTGTGGTGCGTGTGCAATTTCAGGTGGAATTTATCAAGAAAGTTCAAAATTAAACAGAGAATTTTTAGAAAAATATCCTGTTGATTTATTCATCCCTGGTTGTCCTGTGCATCCGTTAACATTTATTAATGGGATTTTAAGTTATATTAGAAAATAACTAGCAAAAAATATTTTTATAGGGTTTGTATTATCCAAGGAGAATTAATTATGATTAATAAAGTTGGATGCAATCCCCCATCGTTTCGAGCTAAAGTTTATACTCATGGTGAAATAGAAAATGATTCGAATTTTGGTCTTACGAAAAAAGAAATGAGTGAATTAAGAAAGCTGGCTAAATCTATTGGTACTGACGATGATAAATTTATTATTAGTGCAACAAAATCTAAACTTGTATCAGCGCCGACTTCTGAGTATCAAGTATATCAGAGAGAAGCTAATATAACGGCTTTAGTGGGTGATAAAATTCGTACTAGAACCTTTGAACAAACTAAAGTTTCTGCAGAGTATGATGATGAAGCTTATTGGTGTTCTGCCGATGCTAAGGCTAATCAGGAAAAACCAGAAAGTATGTTTAATTCTAATTTGTTTAAGATTACAAAATATTTTATGGAATCATTAGCAAATAAATAAATTTTTATTTTATAATTTTTATATAAGGAGTATAAAATGTTAGTTCAAAATGTAAATTCATTCAATTCTAAAAATCCTAATTTTGGTTTGAGAATTAGTAATTATGCCGCGGTTTCTATTATTGATGAATATAAAAATTTGGGAGCTTCGGATGAGCAAATTGTTTATTATTTAAAGGATTTGAGAACATCAAAGCCAGATAAATTTGAATTGCAAAATGTAGAGTTTGAAAAAGAAGTAAAAAGTACGCCTAAAGGTGATAAATTTATTCTGAAAACTAAAATGTGGTTATCTGATGGAAGAAAATCAGGTGAATTTACAATGCCAAGAACTTATTTGTACGAGGGTGATAAAGCTGGAAATTATTCAAATGCAGAAACAAAATCTTTCTACCAAGAACATTTATTAAAAGCTGTAAGTAAGGCAACAGAAAGAATTCAGCATACAACTTTTTATCCATCGCCATTGTTCAAATACAGAGAAATTATTAAACGTTCTGAATTCTAGAAAAATATATGCTTCAAATAAAACCTTTTGAAAAAGAAATTTTTGTAACTTCACCTTTGACACCTGATATAGATCTGTTAAAGTCAGGAGTTAGTGATGTTGTAAAATCGGGTATTATTTCTAATTTTGGGGGAAAACACAATGAATTAGAGATAAGATTGCAGGAATATTTAAAAGTCCCTAATCTTGCATTGTTTAATAATGGGACAATGGCATTATATACAGCATTAAAAGCGTTAAATTTAAGCGGTGAAGTGATTACAACACCGTTCACTTTTCCAGCAGTAATAAATGCAATTCTTTGTAATGGTTTGACTCCTGTTTTTTGTGATATTGATAGAAATTATAATATTAATCCTAATTTAATCGAAAGTTGTATAACTTCTAAAACTTCAGCTATTCTTGCTGTTCATACTTTTGGTAATCCTTGTGATTATATACAAATAGAAAAAATTGCTCAAAAATATAATTTGAAAGTTATTTATGATGCCGCACATTCTTTTGGTGTGGAAATAGATAATAAACCAATTGGCACGTTGGGCGACGTTTCAATGTTTAGTTTTCATGCAACAAAGGTTTATAATACGATAGAAGGTGGTGCTATAGCTTGCAAGGATGGAGATTTATTTGAAAAAATAAAATTATTGAGAAATTTTGGTATTCAAGGTGAAGAAGTTTTGTGTGAAGGTTTAAATGGGAAATTAAATGAAATTCAAGCAACTGTTGGATTGTTAAATTTGCCATTAGTCAAAGTTGAAATAGATAAGCGTAAAGTTTTAACTGAATTATATATTTCAGAGTTAGCAGGTGTTTCAGGACTTTCAATTTCAATGCATCCAGAAAATGTTGTACCTAATTATCAATATTTAATAATAAATGTAGATAACGATAGAGATATGTTGTACGAGAAGCTCAAGGAATACAATGTTTTTGCAAAAAAATATTTTTATCCGTGTGTTGTTGATTATAATTATATTAATTCAAATGCCGATGTCCCAATTGCTAAAAAAGCTTCAAAAAGCACTTTAGCATTACCGTTATACGGTAAATTATCCAAAGATGTTGTTATAAAAATTTGTGCGATTATAAAAGATACTGTAAGGTAGTTATATGTATATAAACGAAAATCCTAAAAAAGTTATAAATTATTCTTTCAAAACTACTTTAAAAGTTTTAAAATCGCTAATTGGTGCTGAAACTTTGGAAAAAGCGTTTAATATTGAACAGAAATTTCCTTCACCTGTTGAATTTCATACAAATTCAGAGTGGCTAAAAAAATCTAAGATAATTGGTGTTAATCCTCGAATTATTGGAACTTATTTTAATATTGTAAAATATGCGATGACATTCCCTGAAGATGCAATTCATATAATGCCAGTTTGGGAAAAGGGTTGTGATGGGGGAATATATGCTAGAGTTAATTGGCAACTGTCAGATGAATGGCTTGATAAAGAATTGGTTGGATATGGATTTGATACTCCAGAAAAACAATTGAAACTTGTTGTAAATTTGTTGCACTCATTAGGCAAAAAGGTTGGTTTTGACTGTGTACCTCATACAGATAAATTTTCAGAAGAAGTTTTTCTTGTACCTGAGTGTTTTGAGTGGATTAGATTGAATGAATCTAAAACTGAACAAATTAAATACAATGATAGTGAGGAGGTTTATCCTCAATTAAAATATGCTATTTTGAATTTTTTGAAAGAGTTTGGTTGTGCAGATGGCTCGGAATATAATTTAGAAGAAGATTTTTATTGGCTTACTTTTGCCCAAAGAAAACAAATTTTATTTGGTTATTCTCTTGAACAAAGAACGTCAAGACGTGTGGATTTGATGAATTATGTTAGACGTCAAGGATTTGAAACAATTCCTGTGACAGAACATATACCGTGTCGCCCGATTGTTTTTGATGGTATTAAAACAAATGATTTTGGTGATTATGCAGATTTTAAAATAGAAAATAAAGGACAAGCTGCTAAGATTTTTAATGCAATAACTCCATATCGGTGGTATAAAATTGATAATAATGGATATCCTGATATTTCTAAACCAATACAAAGAACGTTTGAATATTTCTTTGAGCAAGTTGAAACTTTTCAAAACGAGTTTAATTTTGATTTTTTGAGAGCAGATATGGCGCATAATCAAATAGCGCATTCACATTCAAGCCAAGAAAAAGATGTCAAGTTTGATAGAGAAATGTGGAAGCTTTTGAAAGAGAAGTTGCAACAAAAAACTCCTTATTTTGCAACTTTTGCAGAGTCATTCTTAGGTAATTATTATATCGATGGATATTCTGATATGATAAATAAAAAATTTGATGCGATTTTGGGGATTTCAAATTTTAGATATTTAGATTCTGATTTTATAGAATTATTGAAGCATTATCAAAAATGTTCAGAATGTTTTTCTTTTGCACCGAGTATTGTATCAATAACAAATGATAGTGATCAAAAACATAATAATAAATACCATCAATCGCCTTTGGTAAATGAAATCAGATATTTTATACAAATGTTTATGACTTTGTCTGGATATACAGGCATGGGGTTTGAATGTAGAAATCTTGTTTCTGAAAAAGAGTCTGAATATTCTGGAATTTATACCAATTATCAAGCTGAAAAATATACTTGGGGAACTAACAATAATTTGTTTAAGGTAATATCAAAAATTCGAAAAATTTATTCTCAAATTGATATTTCTAAATTAAAAACGTGTATATTACCAACTACGGCAGAAAACGTATTGATGTGGATTCTTTGCGATGTAAAAACAAATAAGCCAAAGTATTTATGCTTAGTAAACATTGATGCAAGTTGTGATAAAAAAGATATTGATTACGATATAGATGAATTTTATTTCAATAAAAATGTAATTTTTAAACCAGTGTTTGCATTGTGGAAAAGTGAATTTTTTATAAAATCGCTGACGGCTGTTTCTGGTGTTATACAAGATGTAGAATTTGGTGATGCAAGGATATATAAGATTGTGGAGAAAAAATCATGTACGAAAAAATCTAAAAATAGTAATAACATTTTGCTTGTGACAACAGAATGCTATCCTTATGCAAAGTCTGGCGGTCTGGCTGATTATTGTGCAGATTTAGCGAAGAATTATAATAAAAGATTTAACGCAGATATGAGAATAATTTTACCTTTATACAATGCAAAAAATGCAAAATTAGATGGTGAAAATTTATACATAGAGCTTTTTGAAAAATATGAAAATAATACTCCTGTTAGATATTTTATTCAGGATACCAATATTGAAACAAAGTTTATTTGTGAAGGTAATGAAGTGTTTGCCAAACTCTATAAAATAAAAAATCCTATTAATGATGTTATTGTTTATTTAGTATATTCGCCAGCATTTGAAAAAATTAAAAAAGAATATGAAGATATGTTTAATACTTCTACGGTATTTACCAATGCTGTTGTTAATCTTTTGAAAAATATGTCGCAGAAAAAAGAATTCAATCCTAACATTGTTCAAGTTAATGATCACCTAACGGCTAATTGTATTTTGCGCATAAAAGAATTAGCGATTGAGGATGAATTTTACAGGCAAATTAAAACAATTTATACTACTCACAGTATTTTTGATGAAGGTGAAAATAAGGTTGTTGAACGAGCTTTGAATGCTTGTGACAAATGGATTACAGTTTCTGAGTATATGTATGATGTGTTGATAAAACATCAATATGAACTTTTAGGTTCATCATATTTTATGCAAAATAAGGAACGTGGATGTGGAGCTTTAATTGGTATAAATAATACTATTTATAATCCAAATAATACTATTGAATTTCCATTTGATGCCGAAAATTGCATAGAAGAAAAAAGACAAAATAAGTTATTTTTGCAAAAAGAATTTTCTCGAGAAAATATTGAAAAATGTAATATCTCTGAAAAATTATTATCTAAAAATTCAAATGCAGTGATTTTAGGTTCATTAAATGAGGATGAAAACGCGGTATTGATGCTTAATTTGACTCGTAATGATAAAGTAAAAGGTTTTGATGTTGTAAAATCCATTTTGGCAGATATAATGAATGATTTTTCCAACACTCAATTGATTTTAGTGGGTGATGGAATAATTAGGCAAAACGAAAAATTTTGGCAAGAACCTCAAGTTGTTGAATTTCTAAAAATGGGTAGATTATTAGTTATAGATTCATTTGTTGATGTAAAACAGTATTTTGCAGCTTCAGATTTATTGTTAATGCCAAGTTATTTAGAAACTTGTGGATTGGTATTGATGCAGGCAATGCGTTATGGCACTGTTCCTGTTGCAAATAATACAGGTTGTGTTTCAAAAGTTATGGTTTCAATTGACGAAAATAAGCAGAAAGCAAATGGCTTTAAGTTGCCACAAGGATTAGATTTATCCGATAAGTTAAAAGAAAACTACAAAAAGCTTTTATACAATGCGATTGATGTATTTAATAATCAAGAAGATTTAAAAGTTTCTATGATTAAAAATTCTATGATTAATGATTCAGGTTGGAGTTGTGAAACGTTATCGCAATACAAAAAAATCTTTGATGAGGTATTAGAAAATGAATAAAAATATACTGATTATGTCATCAGAATGTGCTCCATATCAAAAACTTGGTGGCTTGGGAGATGCAAATGCGGATTTTACTAAAGCTTATAAAAAGTGTTTTCCAAATGATTTTATTTCTTTAATTTTGCCACTTTATGGGGTAAATGAGCCTTCAAATGGGGTTTTTATTAATGGGTATAAATTGGAAAAAATATTTGCTTTTGATTATAAAGTTGGAATTAACAAGGCAAACGCAATTATATATAATGTAATTAATCCAGCCAATGATGTTCCAGTAAAATATATTTATTCACCTGTATATTCAAATGAAAAAGAGCCTTACTCTGGTGATATATTTAAAAATTCTATGGCTTTTTCAGCGGCTGTTATGGCGTATCTTGAAAAAGCAAATGAGATTCCTGATATTATTCAGACAACTGATTTCCCTATTTTTCTAAAAGGCTCAAACAATAAAAAGCTTAGCGGAATTAAAACAGTTCATATAGTTCATAATGCGGGACCTGCTTATCAAAGTCAGACGTTACCATTTTTAGCTACAATGTATTTGTATGACGAACAACAATTAAAAATGTTGTTCAAAAATAAAGAGTTTAAGGCTGCTTGTATTTCATTATATTGCAAGTATAATAAAGCAATATTTTTTAATGTTTTACAAGCTTGTCAATTTATAGTAGAAAACTATGGAATGCTAGAAAAAGACAGTTCAAATTTTGAGATGTTGAATCTAATAAATATGTTAACAATTCAATTTGTGAGAGTTGGTCTAGAATCTAAGGGGATGTTTAATCCAATAAAAAAACATCTTTCTAATGTCGATTTTTGGATTACAGATTCACCGACTTATTACGACGAGCTTCAAAAAAATCCATCTTATTCCGGTGAATTGTATCCAGAAATTAAATCTAGTGAAGATAGAAGTTGTGCAGTTTTGGCAGGAATTGATAACGAAAGATATAACCCTAAAACTTCTAAGTTTGTACAAGTTAATTTTGATTCAAATGATTTTGAAAATGCACGTAAGTTAAATAAAAAATATTTGATTGAAAATTTTTCTTTTGAAAAAATAAAAAATGCTGATTATGATTCGAACTTGTTTGCAAGTCAAGAAGTAATTGTTATTGGCGGTTTGGAGCAAAATCTTAATTCAAATTTGATATTTATATCAAGTCGTTTGGATATTTTCCAAAAAGGCATTGATATTGCATTTTATGCATTGCAACAAGTGCTGAAAAATACAAATTCTCAACTAATTTTTAGTGCGCCAAATTCTTTAAAAAACGGATTTGTGAAAGGATTTGTAGATTATTTAGAATCCAATGATATATATAAAGGAAGGTATGTATTTATAGATTCATATGTTCCATTAGAAACTTATTGTGCAGGGAGTGATTTGTTTTTGATGCCAAGTCGTTTTGAACCTTGTGGATTTAGCCAATTAATTGCTATGCGATTTGGTTGCATTCCTGTTGTGTGCGCTACAGGAGGTTTGAATGATACGATAAAAGATGGTGATACTGGTTTTAAAACACTACATAGTTTTTTTGAAATTAATTCACCTGAAGAGTATTTGCAAACATTAGAACGAGCTGTTGAAACTATTAAAGATCCAGTTATAAAAAATGAAATTATTAAAAAAGCTATGGAGTATGATAGTAGTTGGTGTATATCTAAAATTCAGCAATATGAAGAAGTTTATAATAAAATTTTATTTTCGTTAAATAACTAGCAAAAAATATTTTTAGAAATGTTATTTATAAAATCGGTGATATTATGTTAAATAAATCAGATTATAAATTGAATTTCAATGGCAGGCTTGAAGGAAACGACAAGCTCAGAAAACGCATCAAAGAAGATAGCGTGTTTAATCAGTTTGGTATATATCAAACTTTGAAAAGTGTTGCTGCTGTTGATGATGGAAAAGTTTTTACATACGAGGAAAAAAAGATGGTAGCAAATCGTGAATATGGTTATAGTTTTGATACTATTGCAATGATAAAAGATGAAGCTGGAAATAGAATTATATCTAAAATTATAACTTCATTGAATGATATGGACGCTAATTATGAGGCTCCAAAGTCTTTCATATCAGATATGATTTCTGAATTTGCTTTGCGTCAATACGAAATTAATGCAAGCGTAGATAGCGAAGCTTTGCAAAAAGATATTTTTGAATTATTAGCGTAAATGATTAGTTAAATTAGATACCCAAAAAGATGGTTAAAACCCAATCATTACACAAAATTAAAACGGTCTGGCAAAAAGCCAAACCGTTTAAAATCGGAGTAATAGGGATTTGAACCCTAGATGCAGGTTATACCCACATAACACCTTAGCAGGGTGCCGCCTTCAGCCACTCGGCCATTACTCCAAGTGCATGCATTAAGCTTGCTTTTTGATTGTAGCATAAAAATTTTTATTTTTAAAGAGGTAAATTAATATTTTTCGTTTATAATATTATTATTGAAATTAAATGAGAGGTTTTTATAATGATTGAAATGAAAGTTATGGGTATTGCCCTTGATACAAGAACAGGTTCTCCAATTGTTGTTCTTCACGATAAAGATAACAGAAAAGCTCTTCCAATCTGGATTGGTTCTGCTGAAGCTAGTGCGATTATTCGCAAAATCGAAAATCTTACAGTTGCAAGACCTATGACTCACGATTTAATCATTGATATTATTAATAAAACTGGTTATAACCTAGATAGAGTTGAAATTAATGATGTTGAAAAAGAAACTTATTATGCAACTCTATATCTAAAAAATGATGAAGGCAAAGAAATCGAAATAGATTCTCGTCCATCTGATGCAATTGCTGTTGCGATAAGAGTTGAAGCTCCTATATTCATTTCAGCAAAAGTTCTATCTAGCGGCTCAGTTTCTACTGATAGTGCTAAAGACGAAGCAGAAGCTCAAGAGTTCAAAAACTTTGTACAAAGTATCAAACCTTCTGACTTTGCTAGATTAATGAAAGAAAATGACCAGCACGAAAGCGATCAATAATTAACCTAAAAGATAAACGTTTTGACCTTTTTTAGGGTAACTTGGTAAGTCTATGCCTGTTGTATCTCGATGCTCAGGTCTGTTTGGATTTGCGCCAGAAAATGCAAATGCATCTTTAACGAAATTGTTTGTTGGTGCTATTGGATTTGTTTGTTCAACTTGTCCAACTCGTTGTGCGCCATCAATTTTACCTAGAGATGCGAAAAGAGCTTCATTTGTCATTTGGTTAAAATGATTTGCCAAGCCTTGGTATTTATCAATACCTGCAGCATTTAGTTCAGCATAGGTAATTTTATTATCGCCGTTTTTGTTAATTTGGGCAACATCATTGTTACTGATACCATATTTTGAGGCATCTTTTACGTTTATTGATAATGTTCCGAAATTAACTTCGCCGACAGCCATAATACGTCCCTATATTTTTCCCTATATTTTTATAAAGGATTTTTTGACGTAAAAATTGCTATTATATGAATAAATATTACAATAAGAAAAAGTTCTTTTCGCAGTTAAGGTTGTAAATATTTTTTGAAGGGTCAAAGCGTGGAATGTAAACTCTGACTTCTTCTTCTTTTTTAAACCCGCATAAGCCTATAACTCTGTCTTCATCTTTAAATAAATTTTTTAAAAATTCCATACATTACCTTCTTTTTTGTGTATAATGTTATTAATGACAGGTTAGAAAAAGTCAAAAAGGAGAATTGTTATGGCAGGAAAAGTTACAAAAGAAATGAATATTATGGAAATCGTTCAAACATATCCACAAAGTATTGAAGTGTTCCAAAGATATGGTCTAGGTTGTATTGGTTGTGCAGCAGCTCGTTTTGAAAACCTTGAAGCTGGTGCAAAAGTTCATGGTTTTGACCCAGAAGCTATGGTTGCTGATATCAATGCATTAATCGAAGATTAGTTTCTAAAAACTGTTTGTTTAAATGGGCGAGCACATCCGTGCTCACCCATTTGCATAGTATTAAAATTTATGTTAAAATCCCTGTATAGGAGAGAGTTATGGATAAAAAAGTATTTAAGTTAAATAATAATATAGAAGTTTTGTATAAACGAAATATTGATACGCCAAGAGTAGCATTATGTATGAATTTTTCATTAAATGAACCTTCTAATAATCCTGGAGTTTATTCTTTAGTAGCAAGGTTATTAATGCAAGGTACTGCAAATCGTACATCAGAAGAATTGTCAAATGAATTAGATTTGTATGCAATAGAGATGGCTACAGAATTTAAATCCGATTATTTAAAATTTAAATTTGTTTGTTTAAATGAAGATTTTGACAAAGCTTTAGAAATTTTAGAAGATATTGTAAAAAATTCAACATTTGAAGAATTTGAAAAAGAGCGTATTAAGTTGATTGGTGAAACTGAAGCTCAATTGGACTCTCCAAGAGCTAAAGTAGTTGATAATTATTTTAAAAATCTTTATGCTGGTCACCATTATGGTTACACTAATACTGTGATTTTAGAAAACCTCAAAAATATAACTAAAGAAGATGTTATTCAAGGTTATCAAGCCTTTTTAAATAATAGTAAAAAAGTTGTTGCTTTTGTTGGTGATTTAGATTTTGATTTTGTTCAAAGTTCTTTAGAAAAAAGATTTGGAAATGTTCAGGCATCAAATGATAATTTACCTGTTTTGTCAGTTCCTGAGTTAAATGAAATCAAAAATCTTGAAATAATCAAGTCAGATGCTAATCAAGCACATATTTTACAAGGATGGTTGGTAGATACATTTAGTTCTGAAGATTATCCAGCCTTAGCGTTACTAAATATTATTTTAGGCGCTTCAGGATTATCTTCGCGATTATTCTTAGAGTTGCGTGATAAAAAGGGTCTTGCGTATGTTGTTAGAAGTACATATGATTTTGCAAGGTTAGCCGCAAACTTCTCAATTTACATCGCTACAGAGCCTAATAATATTCAAGTTTCTTTAGATGGCTTTAAAGAAGAAATTGAAAAAATAAAAAATATTTTGGTATCAGAAGAAGAAATTGAAAATGCAAAAAATAATATTTTAGGTAAATGGGCGTTTACGCAAGAAGACAATAATGGTCAAGCATCAATATATGCTTATTATGCGGTTGTAGGTCAAGGTTTTGATTTTAGTGAACGCATGAAAGAACGCATCAAAGAAGTTACACCAGAACAGATTATGGCTTGCGCAAATAAATACTTCAATAATGAAAAATATGTTGTTTCTATAATCAAACCCTAATTAGGGAATGGTATAGTTTAATTTTAAGTAAATAATGGAGTTGATGAAGATGTTCAACTCTATTATTTTTTGCTTTTTAATTTTCGTTGATTGTGTACATGCTTCGGATATTTATGTATCAGAATGTACAAGACAGGCGGAAAGTTTATTTCGTCAAAATGTTCATATTGATAAAATGATATTTACTCATGTCCCAAGAGGATTGATTGTAAGTATAGATGAAAAAATATTTTTTGATTGTGGTGAAGAAAAACTTAAACTAGATGGGTTACCATATCTGAGGCAGATTGCGGATGTTTTCAAGCAGCTTGATAATAATTTTGTAATAGAAGGTCACACAAAAAGTATAAACGCGCCAGATGGTGGTTATTCATCAAACTGGGAATTATCTTTAGCTAGGGCAAATAATATTACAAAATATTTGATGCGATGTGCAAAAGTTCATCCTAAAAAGCTTTTCACTGTTGGATTTGGTGAATTTATGCCATTTAGTAAAAACGTATCGCAAAATGACGATTTAGATAATCGAATAGATTTCGTAATTCTTGATTATAAAGCAAGTCGTTAAGCTACTATAGATTGACGCATACGTGTTGAACGATTTTCGCTAAGGATGTTTTTCAGCTTCATAATACCTTGAGCGTGTAGTTGGCAAACTCGTGATTCTGACATGCTGATTGTTTCGCCTATTTCTTTAAGTGTCATGTTTTCTTGATAGTAAAGAACCATGATCATTCTTTCTCTTTCTGGTAATCTTTGCAAAGCCCTCTCCAATTCTTGTTTAACGTTTTTCTCTTCAGCTTCTTCTTGAGGATTAAGTTTGTTTGTATCTTGAATAGTGTCAATAATTTCTACGCTATCTTCAGCACTACCCTTTTTCTCATAAAGCGAAGTTATAGTTACGTCTTCGGATAATAATTGATGTACTTTTTCTGCGTCCATGTCAACATGGTTTGCAACTTCTTGTGTGGTTGGCATTCTGCCAAGTTGTTGTTTTAAGTACTCTTGAGCTTCTTTTAGAACTTTAATTTTTTGACGTACGCTTCTAGGTAAGAAGTCTTGCGCACGAATTCTATCTAAAATAGCTCCACGAATTCTTATAAGGGCATAAGTTTCAAAACGTGTATTCTTTTGTGGAGAATATCTTTCAATTGCGTTAATAAGCCCCTCAACCCCGTATCCGGCAATATCTTCAACTGATATAGTTGTAGGTAATGTAACTTTTACACGACCAACAACGTAACGGATTAAATAAATGTACTGAACAATAAGAGCATCGCGAGAAGCTTTGTCGGTCCTATCATTTAGATATTTTCCCCACAAGGCTACTAGCTCTTCTTCTGAAAGCCTTTTGATGTTGTTATACGATGTAAAATCGAAATCTTGACTCATTAATCCGCCCAAATATTGTTCAATATACTTCTATTCTATACAATATTAGGAGGCCTACATCAACTAAAAAGATGAATTAAGCAAAATCTCATTAAAGTGGTGTAGATAATTTAGATAAAAAGGCGGGATTTAAATCCCGCCTTTTTTATTATTCGCTAACTTGTTCAGTAACTGTTGGTTCTTCTTTGATAATTTCTAATTTTGTAATTCGAGCTCCATCAATTTCAGTTACTGTGAATTTTAAATTATTACTTGATGCCGTATCACCGACTTCAGCAATTTTGCCGAGTAATTTAACCACTAAGCCGCCGATTGTGTCAATATCTTCATCGTCAATGGTTTCTTCATCAATATTGAAAAATTCAGCCAATTCATCTAATCGCATCATAGCGTTAGCTTCATATTTGTTTGGTTCAATCTCAACAATGTCAACTTCTTCTTCGTCTTCGTCGAATTCATCTTGTACTTCGCCAAAGATTTCTTCTAGCACGTCTTCAAGTGTGATTAAACCAGAAGTTCCACCAAATTCGTCGATTACAATCGCCATTTGGCCTTTGCATTTTTTAAATTCTAATACCAAATTGTCCATTGTGATTGTTTCAGGAACTAACAAAATATCACGTTGAATTCTTGAAATTGGACAGTCTGTATCGTCAATTGATAGTTTATACAGGTCTTTTACGTGAATTAAACCTGTTATATGGTCGATATCATCATCATAAACTGGATATCTTGTGTATTGATTTTCTGTAGCTATTTGATTCAATTCTTCCAATGACATATCAAGTGGAACGCAAACCATGTCAGTTCTTGGTGTCATAACTTGTTTTGCGGTCAAATCAGAAAATTTGAATACATTATGTAACATCTCTTTTTCAGTCTCATTTAATACGCCGCCATTGTAACTTGCGTCAACCAACATATCAAGTTCTTCTGATGAGTGAACTAATGATGACTTGTGAGAATGTGGAATATTCATTAGTTTTAAGCACAAATTACCAAATCCATTTAGCAACCAAATAAATGGATTAAATACCCAAGTGATTGCTTGCATAGGTTTAGCAATTACCAAAGCTGTTTTTTCTGTAAATTCTAAAGCAATTGATTTTGGTATAAGTTCGCCAACAACTACGTGTAAGAATGTAATCAATGCAAATGCAATTGATACAGAAACTGTGTGAGTTGCAATATTTTGGCTTATGCCAGGTAGGAATACAAATATTGGTTCGATTATTCTTGCTAATGTGCTTTCGCCAACCCAACCTAGGCCGATACTTGAGATTGTTACACCAAGTTGAACTGCGGCGATGAATTTATCCAAATCTTTTACGGCTTCAAGTGCAACTTTAGCGTCTGAATCACCTTCTTTTACAAGTTGTTCAATTCTGGTTTTTCTAACTTTAACCATTGCAAATTCTGCAGCCACAAAAAAGCCATTTGAAAATAATAAAAATGCGATTAAAAATAAATTAAAAACTAAGTTTCCCGACTCTTCCATTATGTTTCTTTTACCTCAATTATTGTTAGTTACAATTATAATAGTTTTTCCCGAAAAATGCAACTATTCTAATTCGACTTCTTTTAGCTGAGTGTAGATAATTGGAGATAATCCTTCTTTGGAAATAATGTCAATAATTTTATATTGATGAGGTAATCCCATAAGTGTTGGTGTACTGATGTGGTATACGCCATTTCGCATTTCTTCTGCATTGACGTGGAAATGGCCTGACAAAACAGCCAATACATTAGTATGTTTATCTAAAACCTCAAAGTATTTTTCTGGTTGGTAAGTTCTGTGAGTTTTTAATTTTCCTGTACCAAAAGCTTTCATATCCATTACTGGATAGTGTTGAAGAATTACTACTGGGCGTTTTGAATTTTTTGATAATTGTTTGTCTAACCATTCTCTTGCATCGGCTCTGTAATAGCCAACAGAACCTGGGATAACTTCCTTGGCGCCATCGACAACAAGAAATTTATATCCTTTTTTTGAAAATGAATAATTCCAACTTCTACGAAACCATAAAATATTGTTTTCTCTAATTATTTCTGCGTATCTATCTTTTGAAAGATTTTTACCTTTAGCTACATCGTGATCACCTAGAGCTATGTAGTAAGGTACTTTAAGTTTGTTTATGATTTTAACAAAGTCATCTAAATCCTCAGAATTTGGATTGTTTAAGTTATCACCTGTGAAAACAACAAAAGAAAGATTTTTCAAGTTATTGATATCTTTAACAGTTTCTTCCAAAACTTTAACTTTGTAAGGTTTATCTGCTTCAAAATGTACGTCAGTAACTTGTACGAATTTAATAGCGCTTTCAAAAGCGAATGTACAAGTTTGGAATAATAATATAGATAAAAATGTTAAAATAGCCTTCTTCATAATCAAATTATAGCATGAATATGGTATAATAATTCTATGAGATTAGATAAATTTTTAAAGGTATCACGTTTAATAAAAAGAAGAACCGTGGCTAATGAAGTTTCGGACATGGGACGAGTATTGGTTAATGGTAACCAAGCAAAACCATCAAAACAGCTCAAAGTTGGCGATATTATCACAATTGAATACGCAAACAGAAAAGTTGAGGCACGAGTTCTAAAAGTGCCAGAAAATAATGTTAGCGTGCAAGAAGCGTCAACGTTATACGAATTACTTAATTAGAGTTTTAAAGTATTCTTCGTTTGCTTTCAATGAATTTTCTGTTGCAACAATTGAATAGGTTGGTTTGCCCGCGAAGACGTAATTCGCTGCATTATAGATATCATCAACAGTGATTTCGTCAACAACTTTTAATATTTCGTTGTCTGTTAATGGGCCGTAAAATCCTTGCATACCATCAGATATTGACGCATTTTTATCTTCGCTAGTTTCATTCATTGTTAAAATGACATTTTTGAAATATAATTTAGCTTCTTCTAATTCAGCTTCTGAAACTTTTTCAGTTTTTATTCTTTGAATATGTTTGTTGAAGCCGTCGATTGATTTTTGTATGTTTTCGTAACTGATTTCATTTGTATCTTTGTTTTCGGTTGTTGTTCCGATATTTAATTTAATCATGCCCATGTTGCCAATAGAGTGGCTTATTGAGCCAACTGAGTATGCTAGTTGTTGTTTTTCTCTTAGGTCATTAAATAGTCTAGAAGAAGTGGAGCCTCCGAGAATATTATTCATCAACTTGATTGCGACTCTATCTTTAATGTTTCCGTTAACTTTATATGTATAAGCTTGAACGATATTGGCTTGGTTTTTAGCGTCGGTATCTGTCAAAACTTTTGTTTCAGTTGTTGGTTTGTATAAATCTTCAAGATAAGGTGTATTTTTTTGAACTGTTGGGAATTTACCAACTTCATTAAATACAACATTTTGCAATTCAGGCATTCTATCAAATGGAGCTGAAACTGCAATATGACCTTGAGGTGATGTCATAATATATGAATACAAGTTTTTAACATCATCTAGAGTTACAGATTTAAGACCTTCTAAGATGTCTTCTTTAGTTCTACCTACAGGATGATTAGGGAAAAGTTCTTTGTTTAACTTATCAGCAGCGGATTTTTCTTGGATTTCAAGTTTTGTGACAAGTTTATTTTTTGCGTATTCAAAACTTTCAGGTGTTAAATTTGGATTTTGCAAAATCTCTTGAGTTGTTTGAAGCGCTTTTTGCATGTCGTTTGCAGAGAATCTTCCGTGAACTGATACAAAACTACTTGAGCTAGCTGTAATGTCTAAAGCAATACCATTTTTGCTTAATTCTTTTTCTAGTTCTAAGTCAGTTTTATCTTTTGTACCTTCTTCAATCATAATTTGCAAAAGGCTTGGCGTTGCTGGGTTTATGTTTTCCATACCTTTTGGGACATCGAAGATTAAGTCAAAAGAGCCTAAATCAGTTTTAGAATTATTTAAGACAACATCAAAGTTGTTGTGCAAGTTATATCGACTAACATTATCTGGATTAATAGCTTGTTTTTTTACATTTCCAGTAAATGAAACGTTGTTGTTAGCTTTTGATTTGTCAGGGTGCATAACTGTAATGGCAGTTTTGTTTAAATCCAAGTACTGTTTTGCAGCGTTTACGATATCTTCTTTTGTTAGGGAATTAACAATATTTTCATAGTCAGTAACGGCATCAATGTTACCATCAAGTAATGCTCCTCCGATAGCACCGTTTACTCCGAATGAACTTTCAAATCTGCTAGCGCGCGCATTTAGTAATGATTTTTTAATCATTTGCATGTCATCGTCAGTAGGTGGATTTGTGATTACCGAATATATTTGATTATACATTTCTTGTATAACTTTTTCACAGTTTTGTTCGTTTGTTTCTGCTTCAAAGACAATTGCTATCGGGTCGTTAGGTCTACAGCCAATTTTTTCAGTAAAAACATTAGCACGTGTGTCATATGTTTTTAGACCTTGATTTACTCTGCCTGTTGTAGGAGCTACAAGTAATTCGAGCAATGCATTAGTGCAAGCCCCACCTTTTGAATCATTGTTTTGAGGACCAACAAATCCCATAGAGATTTGAGTAGCTGGAGTTTTATCAGTTGTTATATCTTCACGAACTGTTTTTTCAAGTGGTTTTAAATCTTCAAATTTTCTTGGATGAGTGTTTTTGTTTGTATTGTTGAAATATTTAGAAATTAATTTCATTGTCTCATCAGGATCAACGTCACCTGTGATTACTGTAACCATATTGGCAGGATAATAATTGTTATTGTAATAATCAACAACATCTTCTCTGGTTATATTATTTATATTTTGTGTTATTCCAGCAACCAAATCTGGAGATGTACTTTTTATGTTGAATAAGTTTTTAAGAGTTCTATTAAATCCAATCAAATCAGCGTAACCCTGGTACATATTGATTTCTGAATTTACAATGCCCTTTTCTTTTTCCAGCATCTCAACTGCGAATTTCGGTGATGTAATCATAGAAGCATGCAGCTTGATTTTATTTTCCAAATCATTTTCTTTTAATAGGTTGGAACTGATAAAATAGTCTGTTACCGCAAAACTTGTTGATGCGTTTGTTTCAGCACCCATTTTGTTTACAGTGCCAAAAAACTCACCAGCTTCAAGCCCTTCAGAGCCATTAAATAAATTGTGTTCGATGTAATGACTTATGCCTCTAACATTGTCGGGTTCATTCATTGAACCTGTTCCGACATATGTTTTTACCAGCGTTGTACCCTCTTGAGGCACAATAACAACACGTTGTCCGTTTGCTAATTTATAACTATGACCTTTAAGTCCGTATGGTAAATTCAAATCTTCAGTTTTTTGGTAACTGATAGGAGTTTTTATGTTATATGTTGGTGTAACATTTGGCAGCTTTTCTATTTGTGAAGTTTCCGTTTGAGCTGTAAATGTTGGTGTTTGTTCTGTAGTTTGTTTTTGCTTATCTATTTTCTTATATTCTGTATTTATGACTTGATTAATTTTTTGCATAGAAACTCCTCATGAAATTTTCATATGTTATTATAAAAACCACATTTTAAGAAAAATTGCCACTTTGTAAAATTATATTTACTTAAAAATAGTCTGTTCTCTATCAGGTCCAACACTTACAATAGAAATTGGTGTTTCTAAAATATCTTCAAGTCTTTCTAAGTATTTACGGCAATTTTCTGGAAGTTTGTTGTATTCGCGAATACCTGTTACATCTTGGTTCCAGCCTTTGTGAGTTTCGTAAACTGGCTCTAAATACTTGTGCATATAGACATCTGTAGGATAATCGTTGTAAATTTTTCCATCACGAGTATCTTTATATGCAATACAAACTTTAATTTCATCAAAAGTATCAAATACGTCAATTTTGGTTAGAGCAACTGAAGTCAAACCACCAACTAAACAAGCGTATTTCATAGTTACAGCATCAAACCAACCGCAACGACGAGGACGACCTGTTGTTACGCCAAATTCGTGTCCGATTTTTTGGATTGATTCTCCAATTTCGTCTGTTAATTCAGATACAAATGGACCTTCACCAACACGAGTTACGTACGCTTTTGCAACCCCAATAACTTCATCAACCATTTTAGGGCCGTAACCAGAACCAGTACAAGCACCGCCTCCAACTGGATTTGAGCTTGTAACAAATGGATATGTACCAAAGTCAACGTCAAGCATTACACCTTGTGCACCTTCAAACAAAATTGTTTTACCTGCTCTTTTTGCATCTCTAAGCATTTCTTGCCATTCAAAACAAACAAAAGGTCTGAAGATTTCAGCATATTTTTCGCAAAGTGCTAAAACTTCTTCTTTTGTGTAGGTTTTAAGGTTGTATAATTCTTTCAATTGTTTGTTTTTTATAGGTAAAATAACGTCTAATTTCTCTGACAAAGCTTCAGGAGAATATAAATCCATTACTTTTAGGCCAATTCTTTGCATTTTATCTGTGTAAGTTGGTCCAATACCTTTTTTAGTTGTGCCGATTTTTCCTTTTGTAGCTGTTGATTCAGAATATCCGTCAACTTCTGTGTGCCAAGGCATTGTAATTGAAGCAAGTGGGCTAACTTTTAAGCCTGACAAATCAATATTTTCAGCTTTCAATCCATCAATTTCAGCTTGGAAAGATTCTGGTAGAATAACTGTGCCATTGCCGATTAAACAAGTTTTACCTTTATATAAAATACCTGATGGAATAAGGTGAAATTTAAATGTTTTACCGTGTGCAACAACAGTGTGTCCTGCGTTACAACCACCTTGATATCTGATGATTAAATCGGCATTTTCAGCCAATAAATCAGTAAGTTTTGCTTTTCCTTCATCGCCCCATTGAGCTCCAACTACAACTCTGTTCATATCCGTTCCTTTCAAAAATGGTTTTTACTGATTTATTATAGCATAAAAAAAACAAGGTCTTTAGACCTTGTTTTTTGTGTTGTTTATCTTAACTTTTATTTTTTTATTAATTTGATTAGTTCAGGTATAACTTCAAATACATCTGCTACAATACCGGTGTCAGAAACGTCAAAAATAGGTGCTTTAGGATCATTATTAATAGCGATTATGTGGTCAGAATTTGTAATCCCACAGGTATGTTGAATAGCACCTGAAATTCCGCAAGCAATATAAAGTTTTGGAGAAACGGTTTTGCCTGTTTGTCCAACTTGGATTGAATGGTGTGCCAATCCCATATCCACTGCTCCACGGCTAGCGCCAACTGTTCCGCCAAGAGCATCTGCAAGTTCTTTTAATAGCTTAAATCCGTCTTCGTTTTTCATACCCTTGCCACCAGCAACGATAATTTCAGCAGAATCAAGTTCGTTTTTTACGTCTTCAATACCTTGTATAAATTCAATAAGTTTTACATTATCAATAAAGTCTTCATCTTTAATTAATTTATATACAAAATCAGTTTTTCTATAATTATTTTCTTTAGCTGGTTTCAAAACTTTTGGTCTTACTGTAGCCATCTGTGGCATTGTTTTACATAAAATTGTTGCCATTAATTGCCCCCCAAAAGTTGGGCGAGTTGCTGCAAGTTGACCTTTTTCATTAATATCAAGTTCAATACAATCAGCAGTTAAACCAGTTCCTAAAGATGATGAAATTCTAGGTGCTAAATCCCTACCTTGATTTGTTGCACCTATTAAAAAGATTTCTGGTTCAACGTCTTTTATTAAATCAACAATTAAATTTGTATAAGTTTCTGTTGAATAATTCCCAAATCTTTCATCTTCATAAACATAAACTTGGTCGATACCACTATTGGTGAAGCCTTCTTTTAAATTCTGAATAATCCCAGGTTTTGTCATTATAACAGCCATAACAGGAGCCCCATCAAGTTTGAAGGACATCTCGTTAGCTTTATTTGCCAATTCAAAAAATACGGTATGAACATAATCTTGGCGTGTCATTTCAGCGTACAAAAGTATTCCTCTAGCCATTATTCACCCCGATTTCTTTTATTTTGTTCAAAACAATTTCAGCGCCTTTACCATTTTCAAGACAATTGAATTTTGCGCAATCATGTTTTACTTCAGGTCTGAATGCTTTTGAAACGTATGTTGGCGACCCCTTAATGCCAACTTCTTCAGGTGGCAATTCTAAATCAGCTAAAGATAAAGTCTTAATTTCTGTTTCTTGAGCTTTGATAATTCCATTGATAAGTGGTCTTGATGGTTCGAATTCAGACTTCAATACGCACATTAACGCAGGAGTTTGAACTTTTACAGTTTCAATTCCATCATCAAGGACTCTGGTTGCTGTAATTACACCATTTTTAACTTCCGTAATATCTTTTACATAAGTTACTTGTGGAATATTCAATAAGCTTGCGATACAGGGGCCAGTTTGCGCAGTGTCACCGTCAATTGCAAATTGCCCACATAGAATTAAATCAAAATCGGGTAATGCTTTTTGAATTGCAGATGAAATAGTTTTGCCAGTTGCATAAGTATCGGCACCAGCAAATTTTTTATCGCTTATTAAAATACCTTCATCTGCACCAAGAGCAATGATTTCTCTAAGCATATTTGATGCTTGTTGTGGGCCCATTGTAAAAACAGTGATTTCAGCTTTATATTTATTTTTTAAATTTAAAGCTAATTCTGTTGCATACACATCGTAAGGGTTAATAATACTTTCAACACCTTCTCTTTGCATTGTATTATTTTCTGTCCATTTGATATCTGAAGTATCAGGAACTTGTTTTACGCATAAAGCTATTTTCATAATTACGATTTTTTCTTACTATTTGCTTCCATAAGGGCATTGTAACCCATTATATACATTGAACATTTTTTTACATTAGCCATATACCATGCACATCTTTCTTGTGTGCAAACCATATCGATACCGTTAGATCCGATACTTAATAGTGGGCAAAATGGAATATCATTTTTAGCTGCCATAGTTTATTTCTCCGCTTGTTTTAATAAGTTGCAATTTTCTGAACGTTTGCGTTCTTGGTCTTTATAAATGCGTGTTCTATTGATAACTTCATCAAAGTCAATTTCATGAGCATTAAAGTCAGGGCCGTCAACGCAAGCAAATTTTGTTTCGCCACCAACTGTAACACGACATGCACCACACATACCAGTTCCATCAACCATAATCGGGTTCATGCTAGCCTCAGTATAAATACCTGTACCTCTAGTCATTTCTGCAACAGCTCTCATCATTGGCATTGGGCCAACAGCGATAGCATAATCGATTTTTTCTTGTTTCATCAAACGTTCAAGAACGTTTGTAACAAAACCTTTTTCGCCCATTGTACCGTCATCAGTTGTAACAAATAACTCAGTACAAGCATCTTTCATTTTGTCAGCCCAGAAAATAAGGTCTTTGTTTCTTGCACCCATAATCATATAAACTTTGTTTCCAGCTTCTTTAAATGCTTTTGCAATTAAATAACAAGGCGCTGCACCGTAACCACCAGCTAAGCAAACAACAGTACCGTATTTTTTGATGTGTGTTGGTTGACCTAAAGGTCCAACGATATCAACTAGTTCGTCACCTACATTTAGTGCTGCAAGTTTTTTTGTTGAATAACCTACCGCCATAAATACTAAAGTTAATTCGCCTTTTTCTTTATTAACGTCAGCGATTGTCAAAGGGACTCTTTCTCCATTTTCTTCAGCCCTAAATATAATAAATTGTCCAGCTTGAGCGTTTCTTACAACGAAAGGCGCATCAATTTTAATTTCAAATTGATTTGGACAAATTTCTTTTTTATCTAAAATTCTGTAACCCATATTTCCCTCTCTGCTAAGAAAATTATATCACGAAAATCTTATCCTTCAATCACATCATAATGATATTGTGGATTTTCATTCAATTTTTGTTCTATTTGTTCAAAAGTTAATAAGCCTTGAGTAGCACCAAATTGTGAAACAACTCCTGCTGAATTTATTGATGCGTACAGTAGCGATTTACCAATATTACGCTCGGTTCTTCTTAACGCTGCACAGAATGTTGACGCAAAAGCATCTCCTGCACCAAGGGTTGAAACAACAGGGCCATCAAAAATTGGACAATGGTAGAAGTTTTTACCATCGAATGCATAGGCTCCTTTTCCACCATCTGTTATTACTATAACTTGATAATCTGATACTCTGATTTTATTAAAGATTTTAACTAAATCAGGGTGAATAAGTTGTTCGGAAAATTTCTCGTCTTTAGTATCAGGACGAATTGAAATTCCTGTTGCCATAATAGCTTCTTCTTTATTCATTACAACGATTTGAGCCGTTGAAATAATTTGTTTTAAATAATTAAATCCTTTTTTGATGCTTGTTGAACCTGCGTTAAAACAAACGTATGTTCCATTTTCTTTTGCAAAGTTGACGATATCATCAAGAACTCTGTTACTTTCTCCGTTTAAAGGTGCAACATATAAAAGTTTAGCATTTTTAATTGCTTCAAAATTGATTTCTTTTTCTTTTATAAGAGCATTAGCGCCGCGGTGTGCCAAAACAGTTCTATCCCCTTCAAAACTTGTTAAAATTATCGAAAATCCAGTGCTTATTTTTGGGTTTTGAATTATGTTTGATAGATCGACATTTTTGTCTTCAAAAGATTTTAAAATACCTTTAGAATAAATATCATCGCCAATTTTAAAAATGGCACTCGTTTTAAATCCAAGGTTGGCAAAGTTTACGGCTGTATTTACTCCACCGCCACCAACTTGAGAATCGAAATCAGATATTTCAAGTTTTGAACCGTATGGATAGCTCATAAATTCAGTACAACAATCCTTTTTACGAACAGATACAATATTTGCATCTTCGCATTCTACAAAAACATCCATTGTTGCGCTACCAATAGTTATTACATCAAACATATATTCAACCTCCATTTGTCGTTATCTTAGCATAAAATATTTAATTTGTTAAATTTTATTAACTCTGTAGCAAAAAATAAGTTGTTTGTATTTAATACACTTGAAAGGATTTCAGAGAATATGCAAATAAATTTTAATACAATCAATTTTACCCCTAAATATAAAAAACAAGAATATACTACAAACCCCTCCGTTGCAAGAGATACTCAAATAAAAGAGTATTCTCCTGCAGCATACCAAGATTTTAATGTATCTTTTGGTGAAAGATTATTTAGAACTCCTGAAAACTTCTATGAGCAAGAGTTTAATGAAAAAAATATGCCTAAAACTCTCCATGAATATATTTATGAAGGTGTAGACACTAATTTCAAGAGAACAATTCCGCCAGCTCAAGCTATGAAAGAAGTCTTTGGTAAAATTAATTTCGCTAAAGATTTAGATACAGTTAAGTTATTATTCCCAAATGAGCCTTTATTTGAAAATCTTACTTCAACTCCGAATAAAAAATCACGTGAAGGTCTATTAGGTGTGATTAATCTCTTTAAAAATGATCCTGAATATGTTGCTAATAATAGAACTTTGTTCAAGAATGGACAAGATGATTTAGGTATGTATGTTTTAAAGAAAATTTATTTAGAAGGTAAAACACTTAAAGAAATTAATAAAGATTTTGCAAAGGATGTAAGTGTACACTATGCAGGTTTCGAGATTAAACCTCAAGATTATGCTGCCTTTGGTATAAGATTCCCAGAAAGACCGTTTTGGAAATCATTTGTAGCTACACGTGAAGATTTTCCTTATGTTTATATTCCAAGAACAACTGCAGAACGTGTTGAAGTTGGTGACAGAACAAGAACTTCTTCAACAACTGAGACTGCACCAGTGAAGAAAAAACGTCAACCGCTAAGTTTTGTTGAACGTAAAAAAATGTCAGAAGCGATGATTAACTGGCATGCAAGTATGACGGATGCAGAACGTCAAGCTTGGCTTGAAAAAATGAAAGTCGGTAGAGAAGCTTCTGTTTTTCATAATTATTTCGGTGCGATTGTTACTATAGCTCAAGATAAAGTTGATCACGCTGGTAAAATGGCAGCATTCTTTGAAAAAGTTTATGGTGATCCTGATTATATGCAAGGTTCAGCTTCTAAAAAAGACAAAGAATTAGCTTTAAGTCGTTTTTGGAAAGCTCATCAACAACATAGATTAAACTACTCAAAAGCTATGAACGAAGTAATTGCGGATTTCGATAAAGCTTATGGTCAAGATGGGGAATCTCCTGAATTCCAAGAATTATTATCATTAGCTGATTCTATTGCGGCTAAAAATGAAGAAAATAGACAACTTAGAGCTGAGGCAAGAGCTGAAGCAGCACGTCAAGCTGAAGAAGCTCACAAAGCTGAAGAAGCTCGCAAAATGGAAGAAGCTGCACGTAAGGCTGAAGAATTAGAGCAAGCTGAGGATAAACCAGTATCTTATACTGAGATGTCTTATGAAGAAATGTTAGAAATAGAGTCTACTAAGAATGGTTGCAAAATCTATAAATTCAAGCTTTCTGATGGTACAGATGTTTCAATTGTAGCTAATTTAGAAGAAATGATGAGTAACAAATTAGATCAAGAATTGATGTATATGCCAACTTCATTCAGAAGTAAGTATAAAAAATTCTTTATGAATGAAGCAATTGCTCAAGATGAAAAATACTTATTATCATTGTTCTATGCTGATAAAATGGAAAACTTCAATGTTTGTGAATACAAAGATGATGTTCCAAAAGAAGCTAGTTCTGATGTGAAAGTTCGTATGCAAGAAGATTTAAAAAGTCAATTCCTGTCAGAAACTCAAGTTAGAGCTATAAGTAAAGTGCTTCATGAAACTTTTGATATGCAAAATCGACCATTAGTTATGGCAGCTGATCAGGCTTTAATTGAACTATTGATTTCCACTCCAATGCCAAATGATGAAGCATTAAGAAAATTAGCTGATATACATTATGCTGATATGAAGGAAACTGGTTTGATTCCTGAGACTTTTGATCAGGAGGATAGAAATGAAGTATTAACAATGTTGGAAACTCGTATAGCTAAGGATTTAGGCAGGTATCACTCATCAGAGGTGGGATTGCTTGATACTTCAGCCTTAGGAGAAGGTTTAGGATTAATGCTTGGTGGTAACCCTCTTACAAAAGAGCAACAAAAATTTTTAGATGATAGAGTTTCTTATTATAGAACCCCATTATCAACAACCGAGCAAAGAAAAGTAACTTTACAGCTTGTTAATGAGCTTGTCAAATTTGATTTGGGTGCTGCTATGCGTAATGATGACCAAAAGGTCGGATTTATTTTCGATGCAGCTATGGCGACAGTGAAAAAATATCCAGAGATTAGAAGTCTGATGACTTCATTGATTCAGAAAAGGTATATTTCAAGTGAAAGTTCTAATATGAGATGTCTTTTAGATAAGAATCTTGATCAAACTGTAAAAGATGCAAGATTGTATAAGTTTGTTATTGATTTTATCGAACACGATGCAGATTTCTTCAAACTTGTTGTTTGTCAGGATAGAGAAATTTTGGAAAAATACATTAAGCCTTATGACTTACCATTATATGAATCATTGATGGCATTTAGATCTTTTGGTGCAAATGCATTGCAAGATGTCTATAAAAAATAATCGACACCTTATATATAAAAAAGACCTGCCGAATGGCAGGTCTTAATCTTTGTATGAGTTCATTAATTGAACTGCGCTTTTTCTTCGTCGGTTACACCTTTGATTGTTAGGTTAACTCTACCTTTTTCGTCAATTTTAATAATTTTAACGATAGCTTCGTCACCGATGTTCAAGTGTGGTTCGATAGTTTCAATTCTTTCGTTGCAAACTTGAGAAATGTGAACCATACCGTCTTTACCACCACCTAACTCAACAAATGCACCGATAGGAATGATTCTTACAACTTTACCTTTTAAAATCATACCAACTTCTGGTTTGAAAGTAAGTTCCTTAATCATTCTTTTAGCTATTTCAGCACCTTCTTGATCGTTAGATGTGATTGTTACAACACCTGAATCTTGGATGTCGATTTCAGCACCTGATGCATCAATGATTGCTCTAATTTGTTTTCCGCCAGGTCCGATAACTGTTCCGATATCTTCTGTAGGAATTGTCATTGTTGTAATGCTTGGTGCAAATGGTGACATAGGTCCTGGTTCAGTAATAGCTTTTCTCATTTCGCCTAAGATGTGTAATCTACCTTCTTTAGCTTGAGCTAAAGCTCTACGTAATGTATCGTTAGCGATACCTTTAGCTTTCATATCCATTTGAAGAGCTGTGATACCGTCGTCATTACCAGTAACTTTGAAGTCCATATCACCCAAGAAATCTTCAATACCTTGGATATCTGTTAATACAACAGGTTCTTTACCTTCTTCAGTAATCATACCCATTGCAACACCACCGATCATACATTTAACAGGAACACCAGCGTTCATTAATGCCATTGATGAACCACAAGTTGAACCCATTGATGTAGAACCGTGTGATTCTAAAACATCAGATGTTACACGAATCGTATATCCGAATTCTTCTTGACTAGGAAGAGCAGGTACATTAGCTCTTTCTGCTAAGTTACCGTGACCAACTTCACGTCTGCCAGGGCCTCTTAGAGGTTTAACTTCACCAACTGAGAATCCTGGGAAGATGTATTTGTGCATATAAGTTTTAACTGTTTCAGGATCAACACCGTCTAGTTCTTGTTTCATAGCTGGGCCAGCAAGTGTTGCAACTGATAGTACTTGAGTTTGACCTCTTGTAAATACAGCAGAACCGTGAGCTCTAGGAATAACACCAACTTCGCACCAGATTGGACGAACATCGTGAGGTTTTCTTCCGTCAGCTCTAACGCCTTCGTCAAGAATCATTGTACGCATAACTTTTTTCTCAGCGTTTTTGAATTCTTCTGCAACAAAGTCGATACCAGTTTCTTCGATGATTTGTTTGATGTAATGGTCATCAGCCAAAGCATCAACTTTTTCTTTAACTGCTTTTTTAGCTTCTTCAAGTTTTTCTTGACGGTAAGCTCTATCGAAGTTGTGGTATGCATCAAAAATCATATCATAAGCTGTTTCGTGGATGATGTTTTTTAATTCAGTTGTATCATAAGGATTTACAAATTCTTCTCTTTCAATTCCACATTGTTTTGCAAATTCAACTTGAGCTTCACATTGTTTAGCGATTTCAACTTGAGCAAATTCAACAGCGTTCATAATATCGTCTTCAGTAACGAATTTGCAACCCGCTTCAACCATAATTACGCTGTCGTGTGTACCAGCAACAACGATATCTAAGTCAGATTTGTCTGCTTGTTGGTGAGTAGGGTTAGCGATTAAGTTACCGTTTTCATCTTTAGAAACACGAACTGCACCGATAGGGCCTTCGAAAGGAGCGCCTGTAAGCATTAATGCTGTTGAAGCACCTAACATTGCCAATGTATCAGGTTGGTTTTGTTGGTCGTAGCTGAATAATTGAGCTACGATTTGTATATCATTTCTGTATCCTTTTGGGAAAAGAGGTCTGATAGGGCTGTCGATTAATCGAGAAACCAAAATAGCTTTGTCGCTAGCTTTTCCTTCAGAACGGTTGTAACCGCCTGGGATACGTCCAATTGAAGACATTCTTTCTTCATAATCAATCAACAATGGGAAAAAGTCGATACCCACACGTGGTTCTTTTGAAACAACACAGTGTACAAATAACATTGTGTCGCCACATCTTACTGTAACAGAACCATTAGTTGATTGTGCATACTTTCCTGTTTCAATAGTAACGGTTTTGCCACCGATTTCTATTTGAAAACTTTTTGTTTCCGGAATAGTCATAATTTTTTCCTTCCTGACGCTCTTGCGTCTATTTGTTATACACTTCTAATGTTCGTCTAAATTATAACACAAAATAAAAAAAGAGGCTATTTGTAGTGTTTTCGTTTTTTTTTGTAAATATAAGTAACAATTTATTTTAATAATCTAAAGTCAACATTTAGTAATGCCGTTACTAGCTTCATACCGTACGAGAGAGTATTTATGGATAATATAAATGTAAAAAAGTATTCCGCCAATTATGCGAATACAAATCACAATTTTGTGATTCAAAATTTAGAAGGTGTTGTTTCGAAGGATAGTAAGTATTATTCGTCTATTTGTATTGTTAAAAATATTATACAAAGAGGCAAGCCTACTTTAATGTCAACATATCTTCAAAATCGTATTGGTACAATACATAAATATTCAGATTTTTCAGTTGCAACAGTATTGATTTCAGATGAAATTAATACTTGGAAACGTATAATTAGAGGTTGTGAAGATAGTACTTATAATCCTGCTTATGAATTTTTTGAAAATGTTTTGGATGAAGTATTGGGTGAAGAATGTAAATTTATAAAAAATTTAATTATTCCAGAGGTTCTTATATCGGATATTACTCAAGAAAATAAAAAAGAATTTAAGGATCAGCAAGTTGATTTTTATCTTCCTCAGGCTTATTTAGTTATTGAAATCGATGGAATACAGCACCAAAAAGATGATAAACAAAAAAGTTTAGACAAAGCTCGAGATCAATATTTAACTCGAAAAGGGATTGAAGTTGTAAGGATCTCAGTCCAAGAGTTAAAAAATAAAGAATATGAAAAATTGTACAAGTTGCGAGATTATGTTTCTAAACATAAAATTTTAACTCTTTATAAAAAGAATTTTTCCTGTATTCCTAAATGTAACAATCCAATTTTACAAGCAACATCTGTAATGCGATATCAAATTTTAGTATTAGAATTGCTAAAATATGGTAGACTTTCTTTAGATGCTATAAATTGGGAATTTGAGCTAAACACAAATAATGAAAAATCTGTAGAATTGTTAAAAATTGCCATTACAGATTTATTTATATGGTTTTCCTGTATTTTGAAGCTTCAAAATAAAACTTTTAAAAAACCAAATATAAGTATAAAAGAAGTATATTGTATAGAAAAATTTTCGGATAAAAATAATATAAAGTTAGATTTTAGTATCTTAAAACGTTATACTGATGAAAATCAAAATTATCCTAATGTAATATTTATTAGAACAGACTACTTTGACAAATATAAGTTTTACGAACAGAAGCATTCTTCAAATATACAGAAATATGTTCCGAAGTCGATAGATTATTCTAGGATGGAAGTTTCTGACTTGGTTAAATATAATTTAACAGCAAAAAGTGAAAAAATTGATAATAAAATTTTAAAATATTTAATGTGGAATTTATTTTTGCAATCAGATGAAACGTTAGATTTTAAGACTTTAGACTTTAGAGAAGGCCAATTATCAATTATAAAAAATGTTCTTAATCGCCAAGACACAATAGGTTTATTGCCAACTGGTTCTGGTAAATCAATTTGTTATCAGTTGGCTGGATTATTACAACCAGCACCAAGTGTTGTAGTTGCGCCAATTGTTTCGTTGATGCAAGATCAGGTTGATGAATTGAATAGATTCGCAATTTCCAGAGTTGCAACTATAAATGCAAATAGTGGAAATAAGTTTGAAATTTTAGATGAATTTGCTGAAGGACGTTATTTTTTTATTTTCATTTCTCCTGAAAGATTTCAAAGTAAAAGTTTTAGAAATAAATTAAAGACGTTGAATAAAGTTGCATATGCAGTTATTGATGAGGCTCACTGTTTATCAGAATGGGGGCATGATTTTAGGACTTCGTATTTAACATTGATAAAAACAATAAGAAATTATTGTAATAAAGATGTAGTTTTTCTAGCTTTAACAGCTACTGCATCATTATCTGTATTAAAGGATTTAAAGTTGGCATTAGATATATATTCTGATTTTAATGTTAAGACGCCATTGAATTTTTGTCGAGAAGAGTTGGAATTTAAAGTAATCGAAAGTACTGGTAAAATAAAGAAAATATTAGTTGACGAAATGGCAGATATCATCGATGACAAAGATGCAGTATTAATTTTTACACCTTATGCAAGTGATGGTGCATTTGGCTGTCGAGGTGTCTGCAATAATTTAAACCAAAAATTTCCAAATTCAGATATTAGATATTTTAGTGGACAGCTTAAAGATTCCGAAAAAAAAGAAATTCAAGATGGATTTAAAAATAACGAATTTAATGTGTTAGTTTCAACTAAAGCTTTTGGAATGGGTGTGAATAAAGGAAATATTCGTTACACATTCCACTATGGAATTCCTAGTTCATTGGAAGCTTTATATCAAGAAGCAGGGCGTGCGGGCCGAGCAAAGAGGTTGTTTAAGAAAAAAAAGGCAAAATGCTTTGTGTTATTTTCTCCCGAGTATAAGAATTATGTTTTAGAAAAAATTTGGGATGTGAATACTTCCAAAGAAATGTTGTTAGAAATTTCAAAAGATAAGAAAAAATTAAATAATGATGTATCTAGACAATTATTCTTTTTACATGAGGATTTAAAATCTACTGATGAAATTGTTGTAAATATTATGAGTTTGTATGATGAACTTGAAAAAAATAATGGTGTAATAGCTCCAAAAATTGATTTAAAAACAGACGAAAAGTATTTATATCGTCTGTATCAATTAGGAATTATTACTGACTGGACAGTAGATTATTCAGGTAATTTGATAGAAACTGATTTTAAAGGATATCCTGATATTGCTACTATTAGATATAATTGTGAATTGCAAATTAAAAAATATGATCCCGATTTTTCTTTTGAAAGTATTCACAAAAATATTGCATACAAAAAATATGCTGAAATTTTAGATTCTGGTAATGAAACCGTAGACAAATATATAAGAATTCTTGCAGAATGGGGATTTGACAAGTTTGTAGGTTATCGTCGTCAGTCATTAAAGAATGTTTATGAAGCTTGTGCAAATTATGTTATGCGTTTGAAGGCTGGAGAAGATGAAAAAAATGTTTCAGAAGAATTTAAACGCGATATTGAAGGCTATTTTACAGTAAATGAATCATCTCAAAAAATGATTTTCTTATCAGAAAATCCTAGCAAAATGGAAAAATGTTTTGAGTTATTTTATGTTTATAATGCGTCTAATAAAAAGACAAATATAGTAAAACCAATTGACGGGATTATTGAGCTAAAAAACATATTAATGAGATTATTAGAAGAATATCCTAAAAACTATGCCTTAAATCTAGTGTCGGGACTCGTAAGATTTATGCTGGATGAGTTCGATAATAAAGATGGTAAAGATCGTTTTATTTATGCACTAGAGTCGATTAATAGATTGGCGACAGAAAAAATTAAACATAGAATTTTGTTGGAAATATTAAAAATCTGTAAATATTCTGATAGTGATAAAAATAAAGTAGATATGGCATCAGTTCTATTCAAATATTATGATATGAATAAATATATTTTGGTAATTAATAAGTATTTAAATGATAGTTATACAAATTATATTTTAGCAAAACATATAAATGAGCAAATGCTAGATATATCGAGAAAGTTATTAAAATAATGAAAGAGGTATATTATGACAAATTACAATGATGAATTATTAAAAGAAGTCAAAAAATTGAAAGAAATGTCGTTGTCTCTTGGAGGAATTTCTAAGGCTTTTGAAACTCTTGAAACTATGGCGAATAAACATGTCGAGATCAATACGTCGTTCAAGGAAAATTTGGAACAATTAAATGATTGTAACGATGAGTTTTCAAATTTAAATGATTCAATTCGCAGTAATATTTTAGATTTAAAAGAAACGGCTTTAAAATTCCCACAACAATTAGTTGATTTGGCTGATAAAAATAAAAAATACATAGAAGTAGCAGAAGAAAAAATAATGAAAACTATTTCAGTAACGATAAACGAACAATCGAATTATTTTAATAACAAGTTGAATATAGTTTTTGAACAATTTAATTTAATCAAAATGATTGTCATATTAATGCTATTGATTAATTCGGTTTTCATTGCATATTATTTATACGCTAAGTATTTATTATAATTTTAAGATAAGTGTATTAAAGAAATATTAAATAAAAAAATATAAAACAAAAATAAAAAAACGCCATTTAGGCGTTTAAAAAGGAGAAAAACTTTTTTTAGAAGTGCATATCGAATGATGGTGGCATACCATTCATTTTTTCATCTTCCATACGCATTGCAGAACCGATTGTGAAACTTTCTGCGAAAATTTTATTAATTTGGAAATTTAAGTCTCCGTTGAATACTTGCTCATTTTCCTCTAAAAATTTGAATAGAGGATCTGCCGGAGCTTTAGCCAAGTTGCCTAATGTCTCACCGGCTTGTTTAAGTGTTCTTTCTGGAACTTTTACATTCAATCCAAACGGTTTATACGGTCTATTAAATGTGAATTCTGAATCTGCCATAATTTCATTCCTATTCTTACAAATAAGTTATCGGAAACCTTCTTGTAAAAATTTAATGATTTTAATCAAAAAGTAAAAAAAGTTTACAATTATTTTTTCTTAGCAAATTTCTTTTTGATTGCTTCACCCGGATCTTCAAAGGGTTTAAGTCTTTCTTTGTATTTTGTTAAATCCATATGAGCTTCTCGTTCAATTGTTTCTAAATGCCCTAATGCATCTTCGTAAGGAACTTTTTTCCGATGGTTGCATTTTACAATGTCATCTGCATAAGAATATTGATGTTTTGGATCAAATCCCATTTTTTGTATAAATGCCCAGAGCGCTTCATTTCCTCTTAGCGTGTTAATCCAACGTTTTGCAAGCCCACAATTTACCATATCATCAGAACCACCCAAAGAATCTGGATGAAAGTGTTCAATAGAAGCCAATGCAGGATTAAATAATCTGTCCCCTATAACATCAGCATCGGCATCGTGAAGTTTCAAAATCATCGCGTTAGGATTTTGTGCAGATGAAGGCAAGGATTCAGCTGCAGCTAAGATACTTGCTTTTAAAGGGCTATCTGGTACCTCTTGCAATGTTTCTGCTAAGTCATAGGCAAATGTCTTGTTACTGAATGGAACTCTGACAGGTCTGCCCATAATCATATCGATGTTATCGTTACAAATTCGTTCAAGTTTTCTGTAACCTTTTGCAGCTAAAGCATCACGCATTTGTTCAATGATTTTTATTCTTACAGCATCCTTATCGGTTTCGTACGGCTTTAAATGTTTGTCATAATATTTTTGTTTTTGGTATGGGACTTTGATGTTTTTAAAATCAAAAACTTTCTTCACGATACTTGGGTGTAGTGGTGATTCATCAGTAAAGGCGTGATCAGAAAGTAAACCAAGATACATTGAAATTCGGTTCTTTAAGCCTTGATCAGTAGATTTTTCCATTGTTTTTGCAACTTTATATTTAAATTCTTTTAAACTAAATTCTTGGACAATTGGTTCATCATATAATTTACGATCTATTTTAGCCATAAAGTTAAAAAACTTTTCGGTTTGTCCTGGTGGAAGTTGTGCTCCTAAAGTTAATATTTGATCAAAATAAGGGCGTTGTTCTTTACGGAATGCGCTTCTCGCTGGTTTGTACCAGCTTTGAAATAATTCAGGAAGTGTTACATCAGGATTTATTTTTGCAGCTTCAGCTATTTTGTTATAAACTTTTTCTTCTATAGAGTTTGGCTCAATAAATTCTTCAGCGTATGGTTTAGTTTTTTTTATAAATTCTTCTATTGTACCGGTAAAGAATCCTCGTTTTTTCATTTTTGTTAAATCAGAACTCGCTAACATTGTTGTGCCGGTATAAAAATCTCTAACAAATTTTGTACATTTTTTCTTAAATTCTTTGCCAGACATTGGTTTTCTTCCGGTAAAAGTGAAAGTGTCTTGAATAAGACCCTTATTCAAATAAGAATCATACTGATTCTTATTTGATTCAGTCCTTTGTGTTTTTAGTGGTGTGAAAAATGTTACCGGTAAAATTTTCATATTATTTTAAAGCCCCTCAAAAAAAAATTTGCCAGCTTTTTATAAAATCTTGCTGACAAATCTATCCCATTGGTGGTGGTTGTATGTATAGTGGCATTAGTTCTGCCCAGTGACCTCTTGAAGTTTTTAATTTTTCCAAAACTAGTGTTGAAAGAATTTCTCCAAGAGGATAATTATCTTGTTGATACGACTTTCCACCTAATATTTTTTGCAGTCTGTTGTCGGTTATGACGTTATATTTGCCTGTCGCAATTAGTTCTTGTATTTTTTCAAGCTCAATTGCTCCTTTTACTTCTCCATCGCACCAAAGATAGGCTTTATTTTTTCTAGCATCAAGCGCAACCAAAGAATTTTCTGACTCGATTTTAGAAAGTATTTCTAATGAAGAAACACCAATAGCTTTAATGTCAAGTTGTTGAGCCATTACTCTAGCAACAGTAGTGCAAGCTCTAATACCAGTAAAACTACCAGGTCCAATGTTAATACCAATAACATCAAGTTCTTCAGGTTTTACGTTATTTTCTTGCAAAATTCTTGTGATTGTGGAAATTAAAAAAGCCGAATGATATTTATTATCAGTATTTTCGACAACTTCAGAAGATAGAATATTTTCTTCAGTTCTTAGTACTACGTACATTTTATCTAAGCATGTATCAAATGCTAAAATTTTCACTTCTTTAATCCCTCTATTACATTAATGTTATCATGACCAAATGCTTCAAAGGAATATTTTCTGTTGTCGTCTTCATCATATGTAACATTTATTTTTAAATGATTAAACGGAATTTCATCTTGAGAAAATTCTGCCCATTCAACAAATGTTGCTTGTTGACCTTCAGAATATTCTCGTAATTCATCAAGAATGGTGCTAACACCTTCGTGTTCCAATCGGTATAAATCAAAGTGATAGATTGGAATTTTAGCGGTGTGGTATTCATTTAAAATTACAAAGCTTGGACTGGTGACTTTTTCTTTAACGCCTAAAGCATCGGCTACCAGTTTTACAAAAGCAGTTTTCCCAGCTCCAATTTCACCGTATAAGCTTACAAAACACCCTTTTTCTTCTATTAGTTGTGCAAATTTTTGAGCTAGGTTTTTAGTGTCATCTAAATTTTTGCAAATTCTTTCGTATGTATTATTCATAAATTATAACTCTATTTCTTCCTGTTCCTTTTGCTTCGTAAAGAGCCTTATCAGCTTTTTTAAGTAAATCGTCTTCGTTATCAGTTTCTTTAAGTTCGTATATTCCTAAGCTTATTGTAACATTAATTTCTTTTTCTGTACTATCTGGATTGATTTCTGAAATGTCAATTTTTGTATTTTCAATGGTTTCTCTTAAACGTTCCGCAACCATCTTAGCTTCGTTTAATTTTGTAAAGGGTAAAAGAAGTGCAAATTCTTCACCGCCATATCTCCCAGCAATATCGTATTCACGAAGTTGAGAACGCATTACTTTAGAAACTGTTTTTAGCACCAAATCGCCAACGGCGTGTCCATATGTATCATTAACATGTTTAAAGTAATCAATATCTGTCATAATAGAGCAAAGAGGCGTTTTTTGACGATGTGAACTTGCGATTTCTTGTTTTATACGTTCTTCGAGTTGTCTTCTATTATAAAAACCTGTCAAGGCATCTAATGTCGCGTGTTTTAAAATTTCAGCATATACATTTGCTCTATTGATTGTTGTAGCGGCCTGATTGGATAATTCTTCTAAATATTCAATTTCTTTCAATGTTAGTTTTGTGTCTATATTTTTTGTTACAATATAGCCTAATACCTTGCTTTCACTAACAAGAGGGAATACACCTAATTCTTCAATTGTAACTCTCTTTAGGGGTTCTGCGTTTATGATGTCAAAGATTTTGGTGTCTTTACAAGAATTTGGCCACATTAGATTAAATTTGTGTGTATCTTCTTTTATAAAAATATAGATTAAATGATTTTGTACAAATTTATCTATCATTTCTCCAAGTAGAGGAATGATGTATCTTAGTTCATATTGCGTTTCAATAATTTTAGCAATATTTTTCATCGAATGTTGAAAGTCAATTGCTTTTTGCATACGTTCTGATAATACCAAGTTTTGGATTTTTAGAGAAATCATATACAATGTTGTATCAAGAAATTGTTCAAATTCTAGAGATGTTTCTTTGAATTCCAAATACCCAATAACCTTGCTATATTTGTATAGGGGATATAGCTTGTTATCAGAAGTATATTCAGGATTTAAAACTAGATTACAGAGATTTGAATTAAAATTTTTAACAAAAAAATCATTCAAAGCTGTTACAACGGATTTTTCGCTGTAACTTTCGTTAAGCAATTGAGATAATTCTTTTATTTTATCTAACATTAGCCCTCTAATTTTTGCATTATTTCGTCAGAAATGTCAAAGTTTGCATACACATTTTGTACATCATCGTGTTCTTCAAGTTTGTCTAACAATTTTAGAATTTGTGATGCAACAGCTTCGTCTGTAACTTCAACTGTGTTTTGTGGAATTCTGGTCAATTCTGCACTTACACTTTTGAATCCTTCAGCTTCCAAGCCTTCAACAACTTTTTGGAAGTTTTCAGTTGAAGTGATTACTTTGTATTCTTCCTCTTCTTCAACAATATCCTCAGCGTCATAATTGATGGCAGTTTCAAAAAGTTTTTCGTAATCTACATCTTTTTCAAATACGATGCTACCTTTAGGGTCGAACATCCAGCCTACGCAACCAGTTGCACCGAGGCTGCCGTTGTATTTAGTGAAGTAACTTCTGATATCACCAGCGGTTCTGTTGCGGTTGTCTGTCATAGCTTCTACAACTACAGCAACGCCTCCAGCTGCATAACCTTCATAAATTAATTCTTCGTAATTTTCTGCTCCTGCAGCTCCAGCACCTTTGTCAATTGCGCGTTTTATGTTATCGTTTGGAAGTCCTGCAGCTTTGGCTTTTTCAATGGCAGTTCTAAGACGAAAATTACCTGCAGGGTCAGGGCCACCAAGTCTAGCAGCTACGATTAATTCTCTAGAATATTTTTGAAATACGACCGCTCTTTGTGAATCTACTTTTGCTTTTTTGTGTTTAATGGTTGACCACTTTGAATGTCCTGACATAATTTTTCCTCTCTAATACTGTGTCTGGACTTATTTTAGCAAAAATATTTAGAATTGGCAAATATTGTTATCCTTCGTTAAATTCTTGGATTGAAATAGATTCAACACCTTCGAATGCTTGAAATTCTTTGTACATTGATTTCATAGGTGTTTTTGATTTTACATCCAAAATAACAGTTATTTTTGTGAGATTATCTTCAGATTTGCTATGTTTTTTGCTAATTTCTTTCATATATTGGTATTTATCAATAATATGATCATAAATTTGTGTAGCGTTCTCATTTAGACAACTAATAGTAACTTTTAATCTTTTTGTATTTTTTGTGCTATGTACAAGAATGTTTTTCTCAAAAAATCTTACAGAAACCAGAGTTATAATACAAACGACAGTTCCAATAATTGCTAAATCATACATTCCTGCACCACAAGCCATACCGATTGCAGCAGCCATAAATAATGTAGCTGCAGTTGTTAAGCCAAACACTGTAGCGCCGTGTCTTAAAACTGTACCACCACCAATAAAACCGATACCAGTAACAACTTGAGCTGCGACACGCGCAGTATCTCGCGTTCCATATTCAGCTGCGGTTACGGTGATTGCAGGAAATCCGTAAATTGATATTATTGTAAATACGCACGCGCCCAAACAAACTAAAATATTTGTCCTTAATCCCGCGTATTTGTTTGTCATTTCTCTTTCAAGACCAATTGCAAAACCTAAAAGTAATGCAGAAACCACTCTAATTAATATTGTTAAATCAAAATCTAATAGGTTGTTGAAATTTGATAAATCCATATACTCTCCTTATCTAATTCTTGATTTAGGATCAAGAACATCTCTGATTGTATCACCTATTAGGTTAAATGCCAAGACTGCAACAAAAATTAAAAAACCAGGTGTTAATAGCCACGGTCTGTAGAGTATATTCGTGAATTCTTGCGCTTCTTTTAACATATTACCCCAACTAGCATCAGGTTGTTGAATACCAAGACCCAAAAAGCTTAAGCCTGATTCTGATAATATGTATGATGGAACAGATAACGTCATTGCAACAATTACAAAACTTGTTGTTTGAGGTAAGATGTGTTTTATTATAATTCCTAATTTTGATTGTCCAATTGATTTTGCAGCCTGTACAAATTCTTGATTTTTAATGGATAAAACCATCCCTCTTACAACTCTGGCAAATCCAGCCCATCCGATTAGTGCAAGAATAATTACTATTAGTATAAATCTTTGAATACTTGTCATTCCAGATGGTAATATTGACGCTAAAATTATCAATAAATAGAAACTCGGTATAGACATTACAGCTTCGGCAAATCTCATCATTATAGTGTCAACTTTTCCACCTAAATAACCAGATATTCCACCATATAAAAGACCAATAGGAAATAGTACAAATAATGCTAGAAATCCTATTGTCATAGAAATTCTTCCACCGAATAATATGCGTGAGAATACATCACGGCCGTTTATATCGGAACCTAGTAAAAATAATCGACCTTCAGGTCCTACCGTTATTAGGTGTCGTTTCATAGGGATTAAACCTAAAAACTTGTAGGGTTGACCTTGTGCAAAGAATTTTAAATAATATTTTTTAGAACGATCAAGTCTATACTTCATTTCTAAATTCTGTTGATCAAATTCTCTGATGTAGTTATATGTATAAGGTCTAGAAATTTTTCCAGTTTCATCTATCGTGAAAATTTTAGAAGGTGGTACGTATGCCATTGATCTATCGGAAAAATCTTTGGTGTAAGGAGCTAAAAAGTCTGCAAAAAATAATGCAAAATATATTATTGCCAAAATTATTAGGGACACTCGAGCAAATTTATCTTTCCATAATTGTATTAAAACTTCTCTCATGCTTTCACCCTAATCCTTGGATCTGTAATAATGAGTAAAATATCAGCAATTAAATTTCCTAATACAAGCATAATTGCGCCCATCATTAGTGATGCCATAACTAAATTGATATCCGATTTTAAAACTGCTTCCAAAATTAATCGCCCTAGTCCAGGGTATTGGAATACATACTCTGTTAAAGCAGCTCCGCTTAATAATCCAGCAAATTCAAATCCAAGAAGTGTTATTAATGGATTGACAGCGTTTCTGAGTGCGTGTTTGTATATGACTTGATTTTCGCTTAATCCTTTAGCTCTTGCAAATTTTACATATTCACTATCTAATACATCAAGCATATTTGCTCTCATTTGTCTTTGTAATCCTGCTAAAGATATTGTGAACAGTACGATAACTGGTAAAAATAGGTGGTGTGTTATATCTGCAACTTGAGCAAAAAATCCCATATCTGCAAAGTTTGCACTTGTTAATCCTCCAATAGGGAACCAGCCAGTTTTAACCGCAAAAATTAATAATAGGACTGCAAAGAAAAACGATGGTATTGCCATTCCAATGCTCGTTAAAACTGTTAAAATTCTATCAGTTGAAGTTTTCCATTTAATTGCGGCTAATATGCCTAGAGGTACACCAACAAGCCAAGTTAATAAGATTACAATTGTGGTTAAAAGTAATGTGTTAGGGATACGTTCTTTTAGTTTTGTACTCACCCTTTCGCCATTTGAGGTTATTCCTAAATCACCTTTAACGAAAGATTTTGCCCATTGGCCATATTGTACAATTATAGGTTTATCAAGTCCAAGTCTTTTAGTTTCTCTATCTAAAGTTTCTTGAGAAACAGAAGGATTTAATCTTAACTCAGCTAATGGATCAACTGGAGAAAGTCTAATAATGAAAAAACTAATTAACGATACTATTATTAGTAACGGAATTGTCTGTAATATTCGTTTTAGTATGTATTTAAATATTTCCATTATTCTCCTATAAAGATTTCCTCAATATTATATGTTACACCGCCTAAGGATGTTGGGAAAATATTTTTAAATTTATTCCTTATTGCAACAATTCTAGTAGGTGCATACAAATAAATAAAAGGTTTATTGTCGTAAATTATTTGTTGATATTCATCGTAATATTTTTTTCTGTCTTCAAATTTAGTAGCTAAAGCTCCTTTAGTGAATAATTCGTCTATGCGTTTTTCAAATTCGTAGCGAGGAGAATTTTTATCTTTTGCTAATCTCATATTATAAACGTGTAATGTTCCATCTGACATCATAACATTTTTGCCCCCATTTGGTTCAATAGGGGAACCTGTGAATCCCATAATTACTGTGTCCCAATCAAGAGAGTTTACAAGCTTATTTACAAGCGAATTAAATTCGATTGGTTTGAAATTGACTTTCATTCCTAAATCTTCCAAATCTTGTTTTACCATAACACCAATGGCTTCACGTTCAGTATTGCCAGCATTAGTTAGCATATCAAATTCTACACGATTGCCAGTTTTGTCATATAAATGCCCATTTTTGTCCCAAGTAAATCCAGATTGTTTTAAAAGTCCACGAGCTTTATCAATATCTTTTTTATATGGTTTTAAATTTTTATTTAAAAATATAGAATTTAAACTTTCGGCAGTATAAAGAGGTGCTCCAATACCATTTGCAATATTTAATACAATATTTTCTCTATCAACTACAAAATCTACAGCTCTACGAAAATTAACGTCTTGAAACCAGATTTGTTTTGTTGGGTTAACATAGAATTCACCCTTATCATTTTTGCGATTATTTAAATTCATTGCCAAGTACATTGTGCCAGTGTCTGGGCCAAGATTGTGTATCGTAAAATCAGAATGTGGTTCCATTGCTTTGTAGCGTGCTACTTTAGATCCTTGCAGGCTAATGGTATCGATTTCTTTTGCTTCAAATTTTAAAACTTCGTTATTCAAGTCGCCAACGATAAGATAAACTAATCTATCAAGGTAAGGTAGTTTTTGGTTAGCTTTATTGATTATGTAATAATTAGGGTTTCGCTCATATACTGCACGTTGTGCAGGAACGTATTCCTTAAGTTTAAAAGCCCCAGAAACCACAAATTCTTCAGGTTTTGTTGTTGTTGATAAAAATGTTTCAAAGTATTCTCGTCCTTTTTTTACTGCAGACATGAAAATATGTTTTGGGGCTATTGGATTAGATAAAATTCTTATAAATGGTGCATACGGTTTGGGTGTTGAAAATTTGACTGTGTAATTGTCGATTTTTTCAACGGTAGGAAGTTTGCCATCAATTATTATTGAATCTCGAGTTGAAGTGTTCCCAAAACCTGCTAAAATGATGTCATTCCAAGTGAAAACAACGTCATCAGCCGTAATAGGTTTTCCATCAGACCATTTAATACCTTTGCGCAAGTGAATTGTGTAATCCTTTCCATTGTCTGAAATAGTAAAAGATTTTGCAAGTTTAGGAATTGGTTGACCAGTAATTGGATGGGTTGATAAAAGTCCATCATACATGATTTCGGACATTATGCTTGAAATATTGTCTTTGGAATTGAAAGGGTTAAATGTTTTTGGACCTTCCCCAATTGTTGACGAAGTTAATGTTCCACCAAATTTCCCAATAGGAGCTTGTGATTGTAAATAATCTATTCCATTAATTACAACAGTTTTTTGATCGGCTGGATAAAGGATTTCTTTAATAGTTTGAATTGAATTTTGTTGAGTCTCGATTTCTGGGACATCGCGACGAATGCAGGCTTTTAAAAGCCCCATAATCAACACTAAAGCTAAAATAATATACACAACCCGTCTCATAAATTTAGAATAGCATAAATAGATTTTATAAATAAATAAGTTAGTTGTTTATAAAAGCTTTTAGATAATCTTGTGAACGTTTAGACATTAGTTCTGCTTTAAATTTTTTATTTTTACGTTCTTTTTTAGGTAGTTCAATTGGTGGTAAAATTCCCCAATTAGAATTTATTGGTTGGAATTTTTCGTGAGCTTCGTCGCTTATGTAATGAGTTAATGCTCCAAGCATGGTTTCTTGTGGAAGTTCTAATAAAGCTTCACCCAAGATGTATTTAGCCATATTAATTCCAGCTAGCAAACCTGTAGCAATTGATTCGGTATAGCCTTCTGTGCCTGTGATTTGTCCAGCAAAGAATAAGTCAGCTCTTTTTCTTGTTTGTAAAGTTGCATTCAAAACTTTTGGGGAGTTGATAAAGGTATTTCTGTGCATAACTCCATATCTAACAATATTAACGTTTTCTAATCCAGGGATACTTTGCAACAACTCTTTTTGGCTTGGCCATTTTAAATTAGTTTGAAATCCAACAAGATTATATAATGTTTTTGCAGAATTATCTTGTCGAAGTTGGACAACAGCGTAATTTTCTTCACCTGTTCTTTTATCTACAAGGCCTACTGGCTTCATTGGCCCAAATCTTAGCGTGTCAACTCCTCGTGATGCTAAAACTTCTATGGGTAAGCAACTTTCAAAAAATTTGGCATTCTTTTCAAACTCTTTTAATTCAATTTTTGGTGCAGTTGTTAAGATATTATAGAATTTTTCATATTGCTCTTTGTTCATTGGGCAATTTATGTATGAGGCTTCGCCTTTATCGTAGCGGCTAGCGTAAAAAGCTTTGTCAAAATCTATGCTATCTTTTTCTACAATAGGAGCGATTGCATCAAAGAAATGTAAGTGTTCGCTTTCTGTAAATACTTTTATCTGTTCAGCTAAAATATCGCTTGTTAATGGTCCAGATGCAATTATTGTTGGAGTGTTTGGAATTTCTGTTAATTCATCTCTAATTAAATTGATATTTGGATTGCTTTCTATTTTTTCAGTAACAGTTTTGGAAAACAGTTCCCTATCTATAGCAAGAGCTGCGCCAGCTGGAACTTGACATTCATACGCTATTTTTATTAATTCGCCACCAAGTAATTCCATTTCATGCTTTAACAATCCACTGGCATTTGAACAATCATAAGAGCCTAAACTGTTGGAACATACGAATTCTGCGCATTTTTCCGTTTTGTGTGCGCCTGTTGTTTTTATAGGACGCATTTCATATAAATTAACTTTTATTCCTCGATTTGCAAGTTGTAGTGCGGCTTCTGAACCTGCCAAACCTGCTCCAATTACTGTAACTTCCATTCCTAAAGTTTATAATAGAGGTCAAATTTAGTCAAACTTAATATTATTACGACATTTGTAATAATAAAAATCAAGCTATAATTGAACTACAGACATTCTGTTAAAGAAATGTTACAATTGTAGTAGTAGACTTGCATTTTTATCTTGATTAAGTATAATAATTACACTTAATACATTTCCCCTTTTGTTAACATTTTTTAAAAAAGTATGCAAAAAAGGGCAATATATTAAAAGATTAGGTTTTTAAATTAGTATGTGTAGATAGTAGGTAAATTTTTAGTAGGGACATGTCAGTAAAATTAGTACAATCAGCGAATATTGAACAGAAACGTTATAATACTCAGAGCAACCAAAAAGCGCCACAAAATCAGGTATCATTTGGTAATAACCCAGTTATTGTTTTGATGGATGCAATTGACCGTGGAGGTTTTGCGACATCATTCATCATGCAAGATTTTCTTGGCATGGCTGGACCTCGTGTACTTTCTGGTATTTATAGAAACCATGACAAAACGGGTCAATATAATTGGGATTTTGCGAAAAAAGAAGGTATTCGTGAAGTATTGAGTGGTCCTAGTGCGTTTATTATTCCTGCTGCTATGATGTATGGTATCAAGCATATTTCCGGTAGTGCGAATAATGTTCCAATCGACTTCATTAATGGTTTTGGTGGTACGGCTACTGAATATTTGAAAGGTAATTCACGTACAATTGGCAATGCTGAACAAATGAAGTTTGGCATGTACAAAGAAATGTTCAAGAACGTATTGGCAGCTTCAACTGATAATGGCTTGGCTGGCAAAGAGCTTGAAGGTCGTGCTTCATACTTTGCTAAACGTTTAATTGAATCAGAAAATGCACCTAAAAAAGGCTTCGTGAAAAATGTTCTTGGTCGTAAGGTTGATGGTTCAGCTCAAGACATTCAACAAGAATTACTAGAAAACTTTATAAAATTAAGAAAACGTCATTTAGGTTCTGCTAGTGATACAGTAGTTGCTCAATATGCCGTAGCAGACGATAAAAAATTGGCAACTTCATTCAAATCACTTCTTGGACACATGAAGGATTATTCAGAAGATGTAATTAAAACAGTTAATAAGAAAGTCGCAAATACAGCTGAGTCATTAGATATGGATGAGTTTATGAAAACTCTTAGCAAGCGTAGAACAGCTACAAGATTCATGTCTAACATCGGTATGTTTGCAGCTGTAGCAGCTTTCTATACAATAATACCTAAATTATACAATAGGGCGACAAAAGGTAGAGATCCAGGTTTGGATGGCTTGGTAGATCAAAATACACAAGCAGTAAATGTTGCAGGTGCAAAGTCAGAGCAAGATAAAACTTCAGCAAATGTAGCTAAAGGTGCTGCGGGTGCGGTAGCGTTTACAGGTGCAGCAAAACTTGCTAACAAAGCTATGTCTGCGACAGGTGATACTATCTTAAATTCAAAATTCTTGAAAAAACTTTCTGATGTTTTTGAATTTGATGGAGCATCAATGTCAATGCCTGCTATGTTAACATTGTTGTTTGGATTCTGTTTGACTCCAAGATTAGTTAACGCACAAAGTAATACAGATAGAAAAGAAATTTTGTTCCGTGATATCTTGAGTTTTGGTTCTATCTTGTTTGGTGCTAAGGCATTAACAAGATTGTTCTCAGACGGTTTTGCAAAACTTTCTGGTTTAGCGTTGAATATCAAACCTGATTCACACAAAAATGACAATATCTTTAAAAAGGTATGGCACTATGTATATCCATCAGGTGGTGTTCAAGTGCTTGATAGTGATAGAGTAATTGCAAATTACAGTAACGTTGATAAATTTAAAGACGGTGTGAATGATATGTTCAGATTTGTTGATAAAAATGGCGGTAACGTTGGTAAAATGCTTAATATTGATGATAATATCAGAGCTGCAGCTACAGAAATTTTGGGCGAAGTTCCAAACAAAAATATGAAATTGAAAGATATTATTGCTGCGTTTGATAAAGCGAAAGGTACTAAAGCATACAATAAAGTTATAGACGCTTTGGCTGATAATGGTAACAAATTAGTTAAACGAGCTAAAACTTACAACAGTGCGTTTGGATTTGCTTCAACAATCCTATTAATCCCAGCGTTTATGGTATGGATATCTAAACATTGTGAAAACATGACTAAAAAACGTATTGCAGAAGAACAAGCCGCAGCTAATAAAAGTATAGTTAAAAATATTCCTGTACCTGATGCAATGCAGGTTGTTACAAACAAGCCTACAATGGCAGGGTTCTTAAAAGGTGAAAAAGCTTAAAAAGAGGTCTTTAAGACCTCTTTTTTTTTAAGTTTAAAAAACTAGTTTTCTTTTTTTTTGTAAACAAATGTAAAGATGAATTTAAATCAGGCTGAAATCCAGTTATAATGCCTCTATGCTATGCTATGCTATGCTATGCTATGTGCGTGAAGTGTGTCTAGCAATTTCAAAATTTAAAAATCCTTTATGAAAGAGTAAGGGGAAATTAAATTTAAAGAAAGGTTTGGTTAGGTTATGGCATTAGGAGCATTAGCAAAAATTGGTGGTACATTAAGATACGTTTCAAAACATGCGACAAAAGTAATAAATGGTAAAGATGCTACCGGTATTTATAGAGCAGCAAATGGATTTGCACATAGACTTACAGGATTTTATGCAGGTCCAAACGCAACATTAACAGAGGCTACTAAAACTTTAAAAGATGGAAGAGTTATATCTCAAAAATTGTGGTCTTGGGCTGATGGTACTTCAATTGCATTAACAAGCCGCTCAGATGGATTTTTGAGTTATGTAGCAAAAAATTCAAATGGTGTTCGTACAAGAAGTGTTATTAGTCGTAATGCTCAACATTTGAGTGATTTGGGAACCAATCCAGGTACTGGGAAAACTTTTGCAAATTATGTAAATGGCTCTAAAATTGCAAGGTTGCGTGGTGGTGAATTATGGAATGTTACAAATAGTGCGACATCCGCTGAGAATCTTGTAGCATCTACAAGAGAAGCTGCGATACATACATTTGCACGACATGGTACACCTGGTATTCACTTAGCGTAATATTATTTCAAATTCGGTAAGAGCTTCGGTTGATTTGTTCAATCGAAGCTCAATATTTTGAGCTTCTAAGTGTGTTTTGCATATGTGTAAACCAAGTCCACATCCTGTTGGTTTTGTGGTAAATCCTTCTGAGAAAATTTCGTTTTGCTTTTCTAAAGGTATCATTTTGCCGTTGTTGGAAATTTTAATGTGAGTAGTATTTTCTTTTGTGTCAACGGAAACGTTTATTTCACCATTTTCTTCAATAGCTTCTATGCCGTTTTTTATTATATTTACGATACAAGCCAGGAACTTGTTTTCGTCGACATTTACTATTGTTGAATTTTTGATTTTAGATTGGATTGTGATATTTTTGCCTAGGGTATATGCGCTGGATAATCTTACGCTTTCATCAATCAAGTATTTTAATTCGCAATTTTTAAATTCTAAATGACTAGCTAATTTAAGATCTAAAAGAGATGTTCCTATAATTTTCAATGATTTTTTTATGCAATCTAAGGCGTTTTCAACAGACTCATTTTTATAATTAGAGCGTTCAAGATGTTTTTTTATAATTTCTGAATACATATCACATATAGAAACGTGGTTTCTGATTTCGTGTGCAACACATCTTGTTTGAAGTTCTAAAAGTTTATCCATTGTTTTACCTTTCTAATATTAAGGTTCAGCCGTAGCTGAACCTTAATTTATATATTAATGAGTTTGTTTATACAGCTAATTTTGTTCTTCTTTTGTTACCAAAGCCGTTGTTTAGTGCGTATAATACGGCTTGAGTTCTATCGTTAACTTGTAGTTTTTGGAAGATGTTGTTAACGTGTGTTTTAACTGTAGTTTCAGAGATAAATAATTTTCCAGCAATGCCTTTGTAGTTATTACCTTGTGTTAATAAGTCTAATACTTCTTCTTCTCTTGAAGTTAGGTATGTAAGCAAGTTTTCTGAATCCATTGAGTTTCCTTCTTCTTTGAATGAACGTTGAAAATAATCAAAGAATCTAGATGAAAGTACTGATGGAAGATAAACTTTTCCAGCTGCAACTTCATCAATTGCATAAATTAATTGTGCAGATGCCATAGTTTTTAAGATATAACCTTTAGCACCTAATTTCATAGCGCGGAAGATTAAGTCTGCATCATCATATCCACTTAATGCGATAACTTTTGTGCTTAAACCAAGTTTTTCAATTTCTTGAATAGCTTGAAGACCATCTTTTTCTGGCATATTTACATCCATAAGAACAACATCTGGATGATATTTTTTAACTAAATTAATGCCGATATTTGCACTTGTTGTTGCACCAACAACATCATAACTGCTTTCAAGTGTGATTAATTCTTTAACACCTCTCAAGTGATCTGCGTTATCATCAATTAATAACACTCTCAATTTGCTTCTAAACTCTCTCATTTTATCTCCCCTTATTTTTGTAACCTTCAATCTACACTTTATATACTACTATTTTTGGAGGGGCTTATTCATCCATGAACTGATTGATATTCTTTAAATCTTGGTTTGAGAATTTGTCCTACATCTATAGATTGATAAAAAGCCTCAACCATGCTCTACACCATGATTTGCGGCATGGTTGATTTTTTGTAAACAAATTTTTCTTTACATTTTTCGATGTACAACGATTGTGGTATAATTCTTGACAAGGAGAAAGCTATGGAAATATTAATATTTTTTGGTGGTTTTATTTTAGGAGCAGTAAGTGTATTTGTTCCGTTCATGATGGCTCAAAAAAATTCCAGTGCAAATTTTGAGAATTTAGCAAATAGAGTTTTGATGCAAAATTCAGCTGAATTATCCAATAGAAACAAGGAAAAATTGGAGGAATTGTTTTTACGTTTCAAAGAGCGAATGGAAGATTTTGAGAAAAAGGCGGAAGAAAACGTCAGGAAAGAAAAAGAAAATTCTTTAGAATTGTCAAATTTAAACAAAGAAAAATTAGACGAGTTTTTCAAACATTTCAAAGAACGCATTGAAGATTTTGAGCGAAGAACGGAAGAAAATTTCAAACAAGAAAAAGAAAACTTTACGATATTTGATATGAATATAAAGAGTTTTTTGGAAACTGGTAAAAAGATTTCAATGGATGCGAACTCTTTAGTTAATGTTATGAAGTCTGATAATAGAACTTCTGGCAAATGGGGTGAAATTGTTCTAGAACGTGTGTTAGAAGCTTCAGGACTTAGAAAAGATGAAGAATATCAAATTCAATCAGGAACTGCAGAAGGAAGACCTGATGCGACTGTGTTATTGCCTGATAACAGATGTATTTATATCGATTCTAAAACCTCTTTTGCTTCTTGGGAAGGCTACGTTAATGCAGAAGATGACTATGAAAAAGAAATTCATTTGAAGCAATTTGTAGATTCAACCAAGGCTCATATTAACGGCTTGGCAAAACGAGATTATTCAGTAGATGAAAAATCTCCTGATTATGTTTTGATGTTTATTCCGATAGAGAGCTGTTATTCTCTACTTTTCTGTGAAGATTGTTCATTGTGGGATTATGCTTGGAAAAATAAAGTTATGCCTGTTTCGCCATCAACTTTGTTGGCAGCATTGAAAATTATTAATTCTTTCCATGTGGTTGATAGACAAAATAAAAACGCTTTAGAAATTTCTAGAATTTGTTCAAAAATGATTGATAAATTTTCTGATTTGTTGAGCGATATGCAAAAAATCAAAAACGCATTTAATTCCGCAATGACGAGGTTAAGTGGAAAAGATAATATCATTAATCAACTTAATCGTATTGAAGAATTAGGTGTAAAAGGTTCAAAAACATTACCAGAAATCCCTGAAGTGATTGATTAATAGCTTTTAAGTAACATACTTTTAATATATTTCTTTTTAAGACGGTCGAAAGTTGCAATTTCGTAATTTTCACCGTCAGTTTTTATTTTAATTGAATTGTGTTTATCGGTTCTATAAATATGAGTATCTCGTAATATTTCTAAAGTACTTCGGTTTGGATGCCCGAAGGCATTTGGGCCAGTTGAAATTATAGAAACATTGTTATTTAAGTAATTAATCATTTCTTTGTTTACAACATTTCTACCTCCGTGGTGGCCAACTTTTAAGACTTCAATATCATTAGGCAATTGCTCTTTTAATTTTTCAAATGCAATAATTCCAGCATCTCCTGTAAATAACATATCAAAGTCTTTATAGCTTAGTAATGTTATAATTGAGTTTTCGTTGTCATTATCTTTGATATTTGCAACGGTGGTGTTTATTTTTAAATTGTTTTCTGAATATATTTGAGAAGAGTTTTTAACTAATGTAGGTGTCAGATGCGCCTTGTCAAAAGAATTAAACAAATTTTTAATTGTATAGTTGTCCGCGTTTAGGGAGTTGATATAAACATTTTTAACGTTTAAGTTTTCTATTAAATCAGCGGCACCACCAGCGTGGTCAAGGTCAAAGTGAGTAATGATTAGTCCTTCAATATTTTTGATTCCTCTATCTTTTAAATATTTTAGAATTACCATCTTTGCCGTAGAGGAGCTACTTTTATAAGCTAATTTTGCTGTATCAATTATGAAAAACTTATTCTGTGGAGTTTTTATCAAAAATGCATCAGCATTTCCAACATCAAAGGTTATTACTTCAAGCTTATGATTTGGAATGTTTATTGTTGAAGTCAATAATAAAATAGTTAATGTAGCTATAGAAATTAAAATTTTCTTATTGAGTCCAAATTTTATTATTAAAGTTATTAAAAGAATAATTGTGTAGTAAACAAATACTTGTAATATATTCGGGTGGGTTGTTTCAATTAATGAATGTGGTAGATTGGCAAATGAGTTGGAGATTGCAACAACATAATCTAGCATAATTTTTAAAATATAGTCAAATGACATGCAAATTAAATCAGCAATTGGTTTTATTGTTGCTAAAATTGAACTTATAAAGCCGCCAAAACTTATTATGCTCAAGAAAGGAACTGTAAGTATATTGGCAATAATTGAATATGTACTAAGTGTATTAAAATAAAACATTTGAATTGGAGCAACCCAAATTTGTGCGATAATTGGTATTAAAATTCCAGCCTTTATCCAGTCAGCAAGTTTAATTTCTTTCATTTTGTCAAAAATTGCTTGAGCCGTTGTTAATAAACCGAAAGTTACGACGAAAGATAGCTGAAAACCAACGTCATTTATGTAGGCTGGGTTATAAATTAATAGTAAAAATGCAACAAAAGATAGTAAAGAAACACTGTGAGCGTCTCTATCAATTAATTTCCCTATTTGAATAAATATGAGCATTAGGGCTGCTCTTAAAACAGATGCGCTAAGTCCAGTCATTAATGTGTAAAGAATTACCATAAATAGCCCACCAATAATATTTATTCGATAAGGAATATGAAAAAATCTCATTATGCAAAACCAAAAACCAAATATAAATGCAACGTTCATTCCTGATGCTGCTAATATATGCAATAGCCCTGAATTTATAAATGTTAATTTTATTTCGTTCGGAGGTGTTATTGCATCGTCACCGAAAACTATACCACCAAGAATTTCAAGATTAGGAGATTTTAAATATTTAGAATGTGTTGCAAGTATTGAGTTTCTGATTTTGCTTAATTTTTGTACCATATTCCAATAATGACTTAATTTTGAATTGATTGGTTTGCACTCTGCAAGTTCAGCGTATGTTGTTGTAAAAGTATCAAAGTTTTTCAAATAGTTTCCATAATCAAATTGAGATGGATTACCAGCTTTGAAAGGTTTACGAATTTTACCGTTTATTTCAAGCATTTCTCCAATTACAAATTTATTGGATTTTTTGTTTATAGTTACAAGGGTTTTGGCATCTATTTGGTTGCCATTTAAGGAATTCACTTTTAGAAAAAATTTTGTTTTGTCGTTTGAAGTGTCAGGGATTGATACAATCTGACCCCGAATTGTAGCATCTGTTGGTGCAACAGAGTTTAATGTGTCAGTTGTGTTTATTCTCAAATATGCGTTAAAAAATCCGAAATAAAAAATGAATAGCCAAAAAATTATGTAGCGAATTGATATTTTTCTATAAATTATGGCAATGATTCCGCAAATTGACAAAATAGTTGCAATAATAATTTCGCAATTATTAAAGTAGGATAAAATCCCAGCCATAAAAATAATTGAAGTTACGAACATTACAGTGTTCTTGCTCTGCAATGTAGAAGTTATAAATTCCCTAATCATTCTCGAATTATAACATAGAAATTATTTTCTAAAGAGTTTAAATTTTCTTTCTTTTTTAACTTTTTGTTTTTTAGAACGTTTTTCTTTTGTTTTAGTTGATGTTTCTTCTGTTTTTTGTTTAACTTCACATTTTATTCTTGTTGCTTTAAATGCACTGTCAGAAAGTATTTCAGAATATTTATCTTTTGTGTGCATCCAGTCAAATAAAATTATACCATCAGCTTTGAGTTTTCTTGCTTCGTGAATCTGTCTTATTAGATCTTCTTTTGAACCACCCATAAATGTTACGAAAATTCCGGCAAAAATATCAGTGTTTCCTGATTTTACTGATGAAACATCTTTCATCATCGAAGCAACCATTTTAGGGTCATAAGTTAAAAATAATGGAGTGAAGCCGTCAATATAGTCACGTCTTGACCAAGTTCTCCAATCTTGTTGTTTTGTGTTTAAAGCATTTTCTAAATCTGGGAAAATTACAGTACTTATGTAAATGTTTTTTTCTTTCCCGTGAGCACCAACTTTTCTTACAAAATTAGTAATACTTTCTCTGCGGTATTCATTCCAAGTATTCCAAAGTTTGTCGGATTTTTTCAAATCTACAGGGTCAATCCCGTACAAATCTTTAAAATCATTTCTGGCATATTTGGTGTATCCCCAATTCCCTGTTTCATTTTTGGAAATAGCTTGGGGATATCTTATGTAATCAAGATTTATTCCGTCAGGGGCATAATTGCTGGTTAGCTCAGTAATTAATTTTACCAAAAATTCTTGAACTTCAGGATTTGCAGGGTCTAAAAAATAACCATTATGTTCTGATTTAGAACTTGTTGGTCCAAACTTGTTATATTCTTTTTGTATTTTATTTCCCCATTCGGGCTTTATAGCAAGTATATTTTGCGGATTTTTGGATGGTGTTGCATTCCCTACATAAAAAGACTGGAACCAAATATGAATTTTAATATCACGTTTATGAGCCTCTTTTATCCAAATTGATAAAGGATCAAAACCTGTGAAGTGTTCGTTTTGTTTTGCAAATCCATAGGATTCCATTATTGAGCTAGGATAAATAGTTTTTCCATGATAAAAAGTTTCCAAAAAAACATCAGTTATGCCAGTATCTTTCATCTCATTTAATGTTTTTTCTATTTGAGATTCGGTTTTTTCTGTAGGCCTAATCCAAACTCCTTTTAGCTCATTTGGTATTCCTGGTAATGCAGATAATAATGCGTCGTTTGCTTCTTCAATTGAAAGTTCGGCATATTTTTTTATATGATCTTGTTCATTTTTATCTTTTTTAGCTTTTTTTAGGTAACATTGTGCATCTTGAATATGGCTCATTGGATGTCTCCAAGCGTAATTTGGAGACTTGCCTTTGTAATAATCAATCATCGATTTTGTTTCTTTTATTTTTTCTTCAGCTTCATACATATAGCTTTCTGATGTTGTGTAAGCCTTGATTGTATTAGTTGATTTATCAATATATATTTTAGAACCAACTTTAATGTTTTTTGTAATCCAAGTTTTAGCGGATCCGTGTCCACTTATTATGACTCCATCTTCAGGAATAAATGAATTTGCGCCACTTAGCATTGTAACAATTCCGTTTTGAATAAGTGCTTCTGTCCCAAATTCATTTGTGTTTGTTCTGTCACCAAATTCAGAAGTATAGACTATAAATTGGTTAGGACCTCTACCCCCAGGAAAAGTTCCCCAACGAGGGTTGGTTTTTGTAGAAGGGTTTATAACATCAATTTTTCTAGATGCTTCTAGAAATACTACTTCGTTTTTATTAATTTTTACAGGTGAAAATGCATCAGCTGCAAAACAGCTAGAACCTATTAAGAAAATTGCTAATAAATATTTAAGTTTCATTTTATTCCCTAATCGAATGATAGTATTCCGATTTGTCGTAGTTGAGTGAATTTATTTGTAATATTTTGTCATTCAACTCGGCATCTTCAGTATTCAAAGCATGAGCCTTTTTATAATAATACTGTGCGTTTTTTAAATCGGCAAATTTTTCATAAATCGTTGCAATTTTTTTGTTTAAATCGTAAGAATTGCTGTAACCATTATTGTATGCATATTTATAAAATCTTAACGCTCTTTTGTAATCATCACGTCTATAATAAAATTCTCCATAGTAATAGTTTAAAGCAGGATCTTTTTTGTTAATATTGTACCCTTTTCCAAAATATTCTTTTGCAATTCTATCTAGATTAGCATGGTCATAAGTCCTTGCAAGTTGTATTGTTGGATACATCTCATATGGATGAATTTTGGTTACAATATAATATTTCCCCACTGCTGTGCTTAAATATTTTTTATCTTGTGTTGATTCATACTGTTTAAAAAAGTAGTCAGCTTCTTGTAATACAGTAGTTGCATTTAATTTATTATAATCAATAAGGTCTTCGTCATACTTAATTGAGGCTTTTTCAATTGCGAATGAAGAAAGCCCCAAAAAAGTAAAAATTATAAAAAGATATAAAATTTTCTTATAAATCATGTGCTCCAGGATTGATTTTAATATCGTGGTTCATAAATTTGTTGTCATCCATAGCTGGATCAATGTACATAAAGAATTTTTTAACCCAACGTACTAAACAAAAATCTTCTTCTAATTGTTGGTTTTGTTTTGTAACATAAGCTTCACCGTTAGCTTTCGCTTTTGTTTTATGAATCATTTCTACCATAGCATCAGAGTGTCCATAGTTTTTTAGATATTCCTCTGATGTAGAATGCTCTGGTGTTAAAACCTTTGAAGCGCTTGATGGAAGTGCAATTAGTGTTACTATTAACGCTGTTAAGAAAAGTTTTGTTTTCATATATACCTCTCATTATAGTTATTTTTATATTTAATACAACTATATTATATTTTTGTTACAGTTTCATATACTATTTGAATGATTTTATTATAATTTCTTCTAATTTTTCTAAAAGTTGAGTCTCAGGAACTCGTGCAATAATTTCCCCTTTTTTAAATATATAACCTTCGTTAATGCCACCAGCAATTCCGAAATCTGCGTGACGGGCTTCTCCTGGGCCGTTAACTGCGCAGCCCATTGTTGCGATTGTTATAGGTTTGTCTAAATTTTTAAATTTTTCTTCAACTTTTTTTGCTAAACTAATTAAATCTATTTGTGTTCTTCCACAAGTAGGGCACGAAATAAAATTCACTCCACGTGTTCTAAGTCCTAAGCTTTTTAAAATTTCATACCCTGCGGTTACTTCTTCAGTTGGATTTTCAGTTAGAGAAACTCTTATGGTATCACCAATTCCATCTGTCAGAAGTGTTCCTAACCCTACAGATGATTTTATTAATCCGCCTTTTAGTGTTCCAGCTTCGGTAACGCCCAAGTGTAGTGGATATTGAATTTTTTTAGCTATTGAACGATAGGCTTCAATTGTTGTTAAAACATCTGATGATTTTAGAGAAACTTTAATAAGGTCAAAATCTAAATCTTCAAGAATTTTGATGTGTTTCATTGCACTTTCGACCATTTTCTCTGATAGTGGAATGTTTTCATCTAACAATTCTTTTTCTAACGATCCACCATTAACACCAATTCGAATAGGTATTTGTTGTTGTTTTGCAAGTGAAACAACTTTTTCTACATTTTCTCTTTTCCCTATATTACCTGGGTTTAAGCGTAGTGCATTTATCCCATTATTAATACATTGAATTGCAAGTCTATAGTCAAAATGTATATCAGCAACTAAAGGTACTGGAGACAATTTAACAATTTCTTTTATAGCATCGCCAGCATCTTTGTTTAAAACAGCAAGCCTAACTATTTCACAACCTTTTTCAGCTAGTTCTTTTATCTGATTAATGGTTGCAGTCACATTTCTTGTATCAGTGTTGCACATTGATTGAACACTAATAGGGGCATCGCCTCCTATTTTAATATCACCTATGAGTATTTGTTTTGAATTACGTCTTTCTATCATGCTTTCATTTTAAATCAATGTTGTATAACTTGTCAAAGATTTGAGAAAATGCTACCAAATAAAAGACCCTCTAGAGAGGGTCTTTATATTATAAAAGAAAGGAATTTTTGTTACTAGATTTGATTTAACTTTTCAAGAGCTGCAGTTGCTGCATCTTGTACATTTTTGTCTTGATCTTTTTGTGCGATTGTGAACAATGTTGTTAAATCTTTTTTGTATTCTGGTGTTTGAATGTAGCTTAATGCTTCGATTGCAGAAGATCTAACCATTGGATTTGGGTTGTCTTTTAATTGATCAACTACGTTCATTGCTGCTGGTAATTCAGTTAAAGGAACTGTTGTACCAGTTAATTTAGCTACTTCTTCGCCGTATAGTTTTTGCAAGATTGCTGATGTGAACATTGCATAGCTTTTGTTTCTTTCAGCTTGTTCCATTGGAGTGATTGTTGTAGCTAATGCTTTGTCAGCATCAGAGATTTGTTGACCACTCATCAATTTTTGTCTTGCTTCGATTTGTTCTTGAGTTGGTCCAGCTAATTTAGAAGAATCAGCGTTCATAATATTGATTAACGCGTCAATAACTTTAGCATCTAAAAGTTCAGTAGCTTTAACTGGTTCATCTTTTACCATGTTAGCAATTTCTTCCATTGTATTAGCTTGAACTTCATAATCTGGATTTGCTAAGCGAGCAACAAAACTGTTTAAATCTACTAATGGAGCTGCTGGTGCAGGTTGAGCAACTTCAACAGGTTGAGCAGCTGGAGCTTGGGGTGCTTGTGGAACTGCAGGTGCAGGAGCTACAGGTGCTTGGTTAATATTAACTTGTTGAGGTGCTGGTTGAACTGCTACTGGAGGTACAGCTACCGGAGTTACAACTTGTGGTTGAATTTCTGTATTACAGTTTGGGCAAGGTGGGCAAACAACTGTTGGTTGTGCTGGAGCTTGCTGTACTACTGCTGGTTGTTGTTCTACAGCTACAGGTTGAGCTGGAACTTGTTGAACTTGTGGTTGTTCAACAACTGGTTGTTGTGGGTATGTTGGGTAATAAACCGGTTGTTGAGGGTATGGCATATAATATGGCGGTTGAGTCGCTTGTGGATAATCATATACCTGAGCTTGTGGGTAATTGTAAATTGGACCAGCTACTTGTGGCATTGGCATTGCTTGAGGCATCATTTGCGGTTGAGGACAAGTTGCAGGGCCTCCAACTGTTGGGTTGTGAATATCAATTTTTACAGCATTATAGTTTGGCTGAGGTAATTGATAATTTGGGAATGTTGGAACTTGTAACATTTTTAAATTTCCTTTCTTGTAAATTTCGTCATATTCCTATTCTACCGTTTAAATACGCCTCAAGGAAAATAATTGCCTATTTTAAAGAATATTTTAATAATTCTTAACAAATTTTTTATAAAAAGCTGATTATAAGTGTGTTTTAGACAATTTTCATTTGTAAACATTGGCTTAACGTGCTGGAACTACTTTAGTTTTCATGATATAATATAGTTATGGGGGTTGAAAGCCCACCGTACAAGTATAAATGGGGATTTAATGTTAGTAGATAGAAGTAGTAAAAAATCTATACGTTCTGCTTTTGGTAAAGCACTTAGTGAAATCGGAGAGATAAATTCTAAAGTAGTTGTCATGGATGCTGATTTGGCATGCTCAACACAAACTCAAATGTTTGCTAAAAAATTTCCAGAGCGATTTTTTGATTCTGGGATAGCGGAACAAGATATGATGGCAACAGCGGCTGGATTAGCTGCTGGGGGCAAAATACCATTCGTGGCAAGCTTTGCAATGTTTGCAACTGGTCGTACGTATGATCAAATTAGAAATTCTATTTGTTATCCGGAATTTAATGTGAAGATTGTTGGTACGCATGGCGGTATAACAGTTGGAGAAGACGGTGCTAGTCACCAAGCGTTGGAAGATGTTGCTTTGATGCGAAACATTCCTCACATGACGGTTATTGTGCCTGCTGACTGTAAAGAATGCGAAGAAGTTGTTAAATATGCAGCTATGCATGATGGGCCTATGTATATAAGAATTGCTAGAAGTAATGTTCCTGATATCTTTGGTGAGGATTACCATTTTAATATTCATAAAGCAGTTGTATTAGAAGAAGGTAGTGACGTTTCTGTATTTACGAACGGAGAAACTTTAGCGGAAGTTTTGGGTGCTGCAGAAATCCTAAAAAAAGAAGGCATTTCTGTCGAAGTAATTAATATCCCAGTTATAAAGCCACTTGATATGGAAACAGTAATTAATAGTGTTAAAAAGACTAATTATGCAATTACAGTTGAAAATCACTCTGTTATTGGAGGTTTAGGTTCTGCAATTTGTGAAACACTAAGTGGGCACTATCCTTGTAAGGTTTATAGAATAGGTATCCATGATGAGTTTGGTCAAAGTGGTGAAGCTAACGAGTTATTGGCGTATTATGGATTAACAGCTGAAACGTTGGCAGTTAGAATTAGAGCAAAATTGAAGGATAATAAATAATGATACAATTTCGTGGTGTAACAAAAAGATATGATAACGACCATTATGCGTTAAAAAATGTAAATTTGGATATATTATCTGGTGAATTTGTTTTTATCGTTGGTGCCTCAGGTGCAGGGAAATCAACATTAATGAAACTTTTATATAGTGAAGAAAAACCTACTAGTGGTACAGTAACTATTGGAGGTATTAATGTTGCAAATTTATCAAATGATAAAGTTCCTGATTTAAGACGTTGTATGGGAATTGTATTTCAGGATTATAAATTGCTTCAAAATCACTCAGTTTTTGATAATGTAGCGTATGTTATTAGAACTTTGGGAATGAGCTCCAGAGAAATTAATGCTAGAGTTTCAGGAGCATTAAAAATAGTTGGATTATATGAGAAAAAGCATGCAAAACCTTCTGAATTGTCAGGTGGTGAACAACAAAGAGTTGGTATTGCTCGAGCTATTGTGAATGGTCCACCATTACTTATAGCAGATGAACCTACAGGAAACCTAGATCCTAAAAACTCAATGGAAATTATGCAAATTCTTGATCAAATTAACCAAAGAGGAATTACTGTAATTGTTTCTACTCACGATAATGCGATGGTAGATTATTTCAGGAAACGAGTTATAACCCTTGATGGCGGTGAGGTTGTCAGAGATATTCAGGCGGGTACTTATGAATAGTCAAAAAATGAAAATAAAGAAAAAAGTTAAAAAACATATTCCAAAAGATTGGTTGCGAGAACTTAGAATTTTGTATCGTATATCAATAGAGACATTTAATGATATTAGAAGAACAGGTATAGTTAATTTAGTTATTATCACAACTATGGCTGCTATTTTAACCATTTTTGGCGCGTTTTTTAGAACTACGTTGTCAGTTTCGACGTTTGCGCATGAATTGGGTAATGTTTTAGAAATATCAGTTTACTTAAAACAAGGAGCTGATACAAATGCGGCCAAAAAACGTATCAAGGATTTTGAACACGTTGAAGGTGTTAAAGTGATATCAAAAGATGTTTCTTGGACTAATTTAAAGAGGGAAATGAGTTTACCTGATATCGATAATCCACTTCCTGATACGTTACATGTAAAAGTTGATAAACCTGAAAATATTGATGCTGTATTTAAAAATGTACAGCAGCTTACGGTGGTCGAAGATATGAGTTACGCTCAAGATTTGGTCAAGAAAATTGAAACATTAAATAAGGTTGTTAATTCAATTACTGTTGTTGTAGTTATCATAATGGCTATTTTAACAATAACTATCATTAATAATACCATTCAACTTGTAATTCAATCCAGAAAAGATGAGATTGAAATTATGAGGTTGATGGGGGTAAGCAATTGGTATATTCGTTTTCCATTGATTATACAGGGTGCTTTTTATGGGTTTATGGGTTCTGTAATAGCTCTATTCCCATTGAATGTGGTACAAAATGGGCTTAATAATATGCACCAATTCTTTATGATACCGTCTCCATTGTATGCTCAAAATATAGTTTTAATTACTATGTTTGCAATGGGTATATTATTTGGTGCTGGTGGTAGTTTCTTGTGTATTAAAAAGCATTTGCAGGTATAGACGTGATAGAAGATAACATATTATTAGTTACAGAAAATGAAGAGGTTGCAGAAAATGTTCTTTCTAAACTAGTACTATTAAGAGAGAGCGATAGTATTGCGGTTTGCGATTATAAAATGGCGCAAAAAACTCTTCAGATGCCAAGTGTTTCAATTGTTATTGTTCATGAGAAAGAATCAAAAGAAAAAACACTTAGATTCATTGAGTCTATTAAATCTAGTGAGTATGAAATCATTTTGTTAGTTAATGATTATGAGCAAGACTTGATTTTAGCTGCATATGATTTAGGGGTAACAGATTATTATTCAATAAAATCAGAACCTTATGAAATGCTTATTAGAACAGTAAATTGTTTTAAGACAAGGGCTTTAAAGGTAAAATCTACTAGAGATTTAGCTCTGTTGAAGCAATTAGGTGTTGTTGATGATGAAACTGGATTTTATAAATATAAGTTTAGTAAAGAATTACTTGCAGAATTTATCAAAGATCCAAAAGTTCAAAATGGTATGTTTATAATTTTGACGTTGGACGAATCAAGTAAAACGAGATTTTCTGCAGATAAATTATCAAAAGCTATTAAAAAATCTGTTAGATGTGATGATGTTGTATCTATTGTTAAGGGTGGTAAATTCTACATGATATTACCTAATATAGATAAACATGGCGCGTTTGCTGTAGTTAATAAAATCCAAAATATTGTATTTGATAAATTAATTATTAGAGCTGGAGTTGCTAAAATTACAGACAAAACATTTGAAAGATTGGAAAAAGAAGCGTATTCAGCGTTGTCTGAAGCTTGTCAAACTAATGAAACAACGGTCTTCTTGGAAGAAAAAGTTATGACTTTGGACAATTGGCTTGACGATAATGAAAAGAATGAGAAAAACTTTAAGCTGTTTAAAAATGCATATAACAACAAATTAGAAAAGGTTATAGCTCCAGTATTTTTCAGATTGCAAAAGTCTTATGAAGAAAAATTATTCAATACTAAAATTGAACAGTATTCTGATGAATTGCAAAGTGTATTTTCTTTAAAACATGCAAAACAAGAAAGTAGATTGAAAATTACATATCCAGGTTTTGCAAAGATAATGATATATATAACACATGAAGGGTTAGATAGTCCTGAAAATAAAGAAATACCACTTAATTTAAATGAAATTACTCCGAACACAATCGCTAAAATTGTAGAGAATTTTATAAAAGAATTTAAACAATGTATTAAGGATTAGATATGTTAAATATAGAAGATAGTGTTGTTGTCATTATTGATATACAAGAAAAATTAGTGAATGCTGTTGGTAAATATTCACCGGTAGATAAGGCATCTAAAATATGCAGAGCTTCGAATATTTTGAATATCCCAATTATAGTTACAGAACAGTATCCAAAAGGTTTAGGCGAAACAGTTGCTGAATTGAAAAATGAAAAAGCAGAATATTTGGAAAAAACAGCTTTTTCTGCTTATGAAACCATTAAAGATAAATTAGAATATTTGGATAAAAAACAAGTTATTATTTTTGGAATTGAAGCACATATTTGTGTTTATCAAACTATTTGCGATATTTTAAGTAATAATTATGAAGTTTATTTTGTAAAAGATTGCTCAGCTAGTCGCAACAAATATGAGTTCAAAACAGGTGTAGAGTTGATAAAACAAAATGGTGCTAAGATAACTTGTACAGAAATAGTTTTATTTGAATGGTTAAAAAGTTCAAAGCATCCAAATTTTAAAGAAATTCAGGGCTTAATTAAATAGAATTAATATCTTTAACAATTTGAGCTTTTAATTCATTAATTGAAGTAAATTTTTGTTCTTTTCTAATCATTTTCACAAATTTGATTTGAAGTGTTTTACCGTAAATATTTTCATTGAAGTCCAAAATATGAGTTTCAAGAACAGCTTTATTTTGATTAGATATTGTCGGGCGGATTCCAAAATTAGCAATACCTTTGCCAAATTGAGTTTCAACTTCGTAAACTCCAAATGGGATATCAACAAGTTCGGTTGGATATTCGATATTGGCAGTCCTGTAGCCTAATGTTCGGCCCAATTTTTGACCTTCAACAACAACACCTGATATCTCAAAATTTTTACCCAACATTTGATTTGCTTTAAATAGTTCTCCTTGTTGAAGTAGTGTTCTGATTGTGGTGCTACTAATTATTTTATTGTCAAATTTTTGAGGAGGTATTTCAAAATATTTATAACCATATTTTGCATGATTGTATTTTAAAAATTCAACATTACCAGATTTATTAGACCCAAAATTATGATTAAAACCCGTAGATATAGATTTGGGAGTAAAATATTTGATTAAAACCCGTTCTAAATATTCTGTTGCAGATAATGAGCAAAGTTTTTCATCGAAATCTAGTTCATATAAATAATCTACACCTAATTTAGAAATTTGTGCTTGTCTATCCTTTCTGGATAAGATATACTTAGGACAAACACCGTAAAAATAACAGCAAGGATGATCTTTAAATGTAATGACTGCAGATTTTGAATTATTTGCTTTTGCAAAATCAACAGCCGATTTTATGACCGCTTGATGTCCTAAATGAACACCATCAAAATAGCCTAATGCTATTGCCAAACCTTTATTCTCATTTAAATCACTAAATACTTGCATAAGATAATTATAATACAAATTAATATTGCGTTACATTGTAGCAAAATATTTTTTTTACATCTTTTATAAGTGCAATAGGAGAAGTAATGCTTACAATTAGTCCTTTTTACAATAAACACAACACATCATTTCAAGCACATTTACCAAAGACATTTGGTGGAATGATGAATTACATATACAAACACACACCTGACACATTTGAACTTGCAGATACAATGAAAGTATCTGCAAGACTGGACAATGGCCTTGACGTTTCTGGAACAGTATACTTTGACAGAGGCCGATACAAAGGCCTTATAATGGATGAAGGCTGTGAAGATCAAAAACAAAATTTTATGAAAACTGCATTAACTAGGTATCGTCAAAAAATTGCAAGCAAAAAAGTTAGAGAAAAATTAGAAAAAGAAGCTAATAAGAAATAAAAAAGCTCCCAAATGGGAGCTTTTAAATTCTATTTAGGTTGAACTGTACTTTTTAAATGAAGTTCTCTCAATTGTTGTAAAGAAGCCTCACCCGGAGCATCACTCATTAAGCATTTCGCACCTGAATTTTTAGGGAACGCAATTACGTCACGGATAGAATCTGTTCTTGCCAACAATGCAACAAGTCTATCTAAACCAATTGCCAAACCTGCATGAGGTGGTGTACCGTATTGTAACGCATTAACCATAAATCCAAATTTTTCTTTAGCATCTTCTTCGGTTAAGCCAAGAGCTTTGAATATTTCAGATTGAACTTCTGATGAGTGAATTCTTACAGATCCACCACCTAACTCAGTACCGTTGTAAACGATATCGTAAGCAATTGATTTTACGTTACCCAAATCACCTGATTTAAGTTTGTCTAAATCTTCGATACAAGGTGATGTGAATGGGTGGTGCATTGCCATATATCTACCTTCTTCTTCGCTCCATTCAAACATAGGGAAGTCAACAACCCAAAGAAGATTGTGTTTTGATTCGTCAATTAAGTTTAATGACTTACCGAAGTGAAGTCTTAATCTACCCATAATATCGTAGACTAATTTTGGTCTATCAGCGACGAAGAAAATAATATCGCCAGCTTCAGCTTGAGCTCTTTCTTGAATACGTTTTGCTTGATCTTCAGTAACGAATTTTAATACAGGAGATTTTGCTGTACCGTCTTCTTGATAAATAATATTAGCAAGTGCTTTAGCACCGAATGATACTGCAAGTTTTGTAATATCATCAATATCTTTTCTAGAATATTTAGCTCCACCTGGAATTCTGATACCACGAACGATGCCACCGTTTTGAAGAGTTTTCTTAACGATTTCAAATTCAGATTCAAGAATGATATCACCGATATCAAACAATTCTAATCCGAAACGTGTATCAGGTTTGTCGGAACCAAATCTATCCATTGCTTCTTGCCAAGGCATTTGGATAAATGGAGGTTTAATATCAACGCCAGCAGCTTTAAATGCATCAACAATAATATCTTCAACAACATTGATAACGTCTTGTTGTTCAACAAATGACATTTCTAAGTCGATTTGAGTAAATTCAGGTTGTCTATCAGCACGTAAGTCTTCATCACGGAAACATTTTGCTACTTGGTAGTATCTTTCTAAACCACCAACCATCAATAATTGTTTGAAAATTTGTGGAGACTGTGGAAGTGCATAGAATTTACCTTCTTGAACTCGTGAAGGTACTAAATAATCTCTTGCGCCTTCTGGAGTTGTTTTAATCAAAATAGGTGTTTCTACTTCTAAGAAATCTTTATTATTCAAGCAATTTCTGATAGCTTGAACAATGTTGTGACGTAAAACAAGTTTAGATTTCATAGCTTCACGTCTGATGTCTAAATATCTGTATTTTAGACGAATATCTTCTGATACGTTATCGTCATCTAGAACGAATGGTAAAGTTTTAGCTTCTGAAAGTATTTGAACTGAAGTTGGATACATTTCAACTTGTCCAGTTGGATATTTTTCATTGTAAGTTTCTTCTGGACGTTTAGTAACGATACCTTTCACTGTGATAACATATTCACTTTTAACTTTTTCTAAAGCTTTATGAACTTCAGGGTTAATTTGAGGGTTCGCAACAATTTGGAAAAATCCTGAACGATCTCTTAATTCAATAAATAAAATACCGCCCAAGTCACGAATAGTTGATACCCAACCTGATAGTGTAACTTCTTCATTTACATTGTTGAGATTAAGCTCTCCACAATTGTGATCTTTCATACGTGTTTTAATCATTATTTCAATTTCCTCTTCTAAGTAAATCTCTGTTCAGAATTCTAACAAAAACATAAAAAAAACGCCATATATATATGGCGTTTTGTGAATTTTGTTAATGATTTACTTTGATACACCATTAAACATTTCTTTAATTCCGTCAACTGAGGATAAAATCCCTGTTGCTTCGTATGGCATATATACAATTTTATTGTTTTCACCACTTGTAATTGATTGCATAGTTTCTAAATATTTCATAGCAACCAAATATTGATCAGGTTTTCCTTTGTCAGCTAAAGCCCCAATAATTCTGCCGATAGCTTCTTTTTCAGCGTCAGCTTCAATTACACGAGCTTGAGCGATACCTTCAGCTTTTAAAATAGCAGCTTGTTTTTCACCTTCAGCTTGGTTGATAGCAGCTTCTTTTTGCCCTTCAGCTTTAAGAATAGCCGACTTTTTCAAACCTTCTGCTTCCAAAATTGCAGCACGTCTGTCACGTTCAGCTTTCATTTGTTTTTCCATAGCTGATTGGATATCAGCAGGAGGAATAATGTCTTGAAGTTCTACACGATTAACTTTAACGCCCCATTTATTGGTAGCTTCGTCTAAGATAGCTCTTAATTCATTGTTAATTTTGTCGCGAGAAACAAGAGTTTCATCTAAATCTAATTGACCTACCAAGTTTCTCAATGTTGTTTGAGTTAATTTTTCAATAGCTTCTGGCAAGTTTTGAATTTCATAAACGGCACTTTTTGCATCAACAATTTGGAAGTATAAAAGCGCGTTAATACTAATAGATACGTTATCTTTAGTGATTACTGTTTGACGTGGAAAATCGTAAACAGATTCACGCAAATCGATTTTAGTTCTTTCTTTGATGTAATAATATGTAGAACCATCAAGACCTCTTTGTGTCACTTTCCAGGCGATGCCACGAGGAGCTTCTATAATAGGAATAATATAATTTAATCCTGATTCTAAAGTTCTTTCGTATTTACCAAGTCTTTCTACAATAACAACTTCTGCTTGTTGTACGATTACAACACCTTTTGCAACAAAAATAACTGTTGCTACAATTAAAATAAGTAAAAATAAACTCATTAATCTATCTCCTTAACAAACATAATTAAACTTTCATTTTTGATTATTTCAACTTTTGTATCAACTGGAATTTCGTGATCCGCTCTAGCTTCCCAGCGTTCGTCGTAGATTGAAATAACCCCACCATTTCCCGTAACAGTCTCAATAACTTTTGCGGTTTTGCCGATGTATTTTGCGCTTATACCAGTTTCTTGTGATTTGTTAGTTTTTTTAACCAACATTGGGCGTAATACAATTAGAGACAATAAAGAAACAGCAACAAATATTATTGTTAAAGCTGTCCAATTGAAAATGTAAATAGCACAAATCGCGGCAATAAATGCACCTACTGCAAAGTTAAGAAAAAACATTGTAGGGACGGTCATTTCCAATATCAAAAACAAAAGACCAAGCCCTGCTAAAATTTGCCATGCACCCATAATTTTTCTCCTTTTTTATTAGTATATCATTTTGAATAAATCTGGCAAATTATTACAATTTTGTTGTAATATAATTTTATGATTACTTTTGACAGTGTTACATTAAAACGATTTATAGAGGAAAATGTTGACTTTTTGTCGGGGGCTAGAATTCAAAAAATTCAGCAACCTACACGCCGTGAATTTGTTTTTACGTTGAGGAATTCTGGTGAAACGCGTAAGCTTTATATCAACATTAATCCTCAATTTTATCATGTTTGCTTTATGTCAAAAGATAATGAAGAAAAACGATTAATTGAAATTCCTCAAAAACCTCCGATGTTTTGTATGTTACTTAGAAAGCATTTGGAAAATGCAAGAATTTCAAAAATTAATCAGCCTGAGTTTGAGAGGATTTTAGAATTTTATATCGAAACATATAATGAATTATCAGAAAAAATTTATCTTTGCTTAGCGGTTGAATTAATGGGTAAACATTCAAACGTGGTTTTGTATAACTATGATACAAATATTATTGTTGGTTGTGCTCATAATGTTGGAGCTGAAAAAAGTAGAGAACGTGAAATGATGGGTGGCCTTCCATATGTTTATCCACCTCATCATTCTGATAATTGGTATGCTAACAAAGATTCTTTGTCAAAGGCTCAAGAAGATATTAATTTAATAATTGATAATTATTTCGCGGAACAAATATCAAAAGATAAATTTAAGAAATTACAAGATCAGTATAAACAAGTTATTTCAAAGAAAATAAAAAAAACGGAAAACACTTTAAGTAAAATTGTTAAACAACAAGTATCTAATGATAAAGCTGACAAATACAGACTTTATGGCGATTTAATTATGGCCAATTTGTATAATAATAGTGATTATTCAAAGGCAATCTTTGTGTATGATTATGAAAATAATATAAATATAACAATAGATTTGGATGAAACAAAAACTTTAAAAGAAAATGCAAATAGATTTTATAAACTTTATAACAAAGCAAAAACCTCAAATCAGAAAATTTCAGAATTGTATGCAGCATTGAAGGATGAATATACATATTTAGAGCAGATATTATATTCGATTAATAGAGCTGAAAAAATTCAAGATTTGCTAGAAATTTCATTTGAAATAGAACCAGAAAAGAAAGTTGAAGTTAAAAAATCGGCACTTGAACCATTAAAAATTGTGGAAGAACATTACACAATATGGATTGGTAAAAATAATAAACAAAATGATTTTATAGTTTCAAAATTAGCTAAGGATGAAGATTTGTGGTTCCATACAAAAGATTGTGCAGGCTCTCACGTTTTGCTCCGAACTGATAAAGTTACGGATGATTTAATTTTAAAATGTTGTGAGATTGCCAAAGAAAATTCAGCTGGAGCAAAGTCTTCTAAAATTGGCGTGATTTATACTAAAGCTAAATATCTTAAAAAGCCTCCTAAGGCAAATCTGGGGTATGTTACATATTCAAATGAAGAAGAAATTATTATTGATTAATGATATAATAATATTATGAGTGTATATGCGTTAGTAGATTGTGATTCATTTTTTGTTTCATGCGAACAAAAGGTTAATCCGGAATTAAAGAATAAACCTGTCTGTGTCTTATCTAACAAAGATGGTTGTGTTATTGCTCGTTCTCGTGAGGCTAAGAAAATGGGTATCAGAATGGGGCAACCATATTTTATGGCAAAACATGAATTCCCTGATGCTATTTATGTTTCTTGTCATCATGATTTGTATGGCGAGATTTCAGAGCAAGTTATGAATTTGTTAAAAGAATTTAGTCCTAAGGTTCAGATATATTCTGTTGATGAAGCTTTTGTAGATTTAACAGGTTTAATACGTTTATATAAGAAAAAAGATTATCAAGAACTTGCAGAATTTATACGACAGGAAATAAAAGAAAAATTAGATATTCCTGTATCGATTGGAATAAGTTCAACAAAAACTCTTGCGAAATTGGCATCTGATAAAGCGAAAAAGACTGCAAATGGCGTATATACAATAAACAATAAAAATTTGGACTCTGTATTGCAAACAACTCCAATTGAAGAAATTTGGGGGATTGGAAGAAATTTAACTTTGTTGTGCAAAAAGTCAGGTATACTTTATGCTCAAGATTTGATCAATAAAGATGACACTTGGCTAGATAAAAAGTTTGGGATACGTGGTCGCGAAATGAAGCATGAACTTATGGGTGAGATAGTTTCGCCGATTGTTAATGAAGTAAAATTACCAAAATCGATTCAAAAAACAAGTGCTTTTGGTATCTTTACATCAGATTTGGATTATATAAAAAATCAGCTTAATTATCATATTCATAGCGCCTGTCGTAAGTTACGCAAAGTTGATTGTAAATCAAAAGTTGTTGGTGTAATGCTTAGAACAAAAGATTTTAAGGTTTATTATGACAAAACTGTCTTAACAACACCTACGTCTTTTGAAATGGAAATTTCAGATATTGCGTTTAAATTATTAGAAAATATCTATAGTCCGAATGTTTTATACAGAAGTACGGGTATAATTCTTGAAGATTTGCGTTGTAACAATGAGGAGCAGTTGTTTTTATTTTCAGATACAAAAGAAGATAGAAAAAAAGAGAAATTGTCACAATGCTTTGATAAGTTGGAAAATAAATTCGGCAAAAATATTGTCCAAATAGGATTTACTGAAGAATAATTTTCATAAAAAAAACCACTCACAAGTGAGTGGGTCGTTTTCTGCATCCTAATGGTCTCTTTTAGTGTTTATTATTTAGGAGTTTATATGTTTTGGGGTTAATGAATCTATTTATATTTAGTGTTTCGGCTACACTTAAATCTTACTCAATTATTATTGCACATGCATTTTTAAATGTCAACAATATGTTTTAATTATTTTTTTAATAACCCCAAAAGCCACTAATAGGGTACATTTTACACTTTACAAAAGTTAACATATGTGCAAAAGCTTGATGTATAAAGGGAATAAGACTATTAAGGTGAGGTTTTTATAAAAATAAAAGGCAATTATTTACTTTATATATACTTTATATATATAAGAGTATAAGAAAAAGGAAAATTATATGACAAGAGTATTTGGTTTGTTTGTCAAACCCGAATATAGTACATTTAATGGTGCTGATAAAGAAACAGGTCACTTTATATCTAGTGCAAATCTTGAAAACTATTTTAATGGTATTAGTGCTGGGTTAAATACTATTAGTGGTGACTTGGTTGGTGGCGTTGTTAATAAGCATGTTTCACCAAAAGAAAGCAAGTTTTATGCAGAAAATGGATTTTATCCAGATCCAACATGGGCTGCAATAGCATAAGAGGTATATTATGGGTGCAAACGATTTCGCTGTTAATGGCATGAAAAATTTAGATAATTTACCAGGAGCAGAAAGTGCTTTTAATTCCGTTGCGACTCAAGTAATTCCGCAAAATAGTGATTACGGCTCTGGACGGGTTAATAGGGCAAATAATCAAACACAATTTTTGGGTATAACAGCCCAAAGAACAACTGCATTTAATTCTGCGGTATTGGATTTTCAGTTTGGTACAACCCCAGGAATAAATCCTTATCAACAGTTAGAAGATCATCAAGGAAAAAATTTACATACTTTAGGATAAAAAAAAGACGCTCAAGAAATCTCTCAAGCGTCTTTTTTGTTTAGTATTTAAATTATACAGCAGCTACTGATTTTGATTTTTCGATACAAGAAATCAATGTAGAAGCAACTGTTCTTTGTTCTTCTTCTGTAAGTTCAGGGAACATAGGAAGTGAAACAACCAATTCAGTGTTTCTTTCAGTAACAGGTAATGAACCTTTGCCAACTCCAAGATATTCGTGAACTTTTTGTAAGTGTAGAGGAACTGGATAATACAACATTGCACCGACACCATTTTCTTGAAGCATTTTATGAACTTCATCTCTGTTAGGAATTTTAACTGTGTATTGGTGGTAAACACAATATGTATCATCTAATTCTTTTGGAGTTTGAACATCTGCACAATCTTTGAATAATTCATTATAGAAATATGCGTGTTCACGTCTTCGTTCATTCCATTCTTTGATGTAATTCATTTTTACACGAAGAATAGCTGATTGAACTTCGTCAAGACGGCTGTTAATACCGATTTCATCGTGGTAATAACGAACTGCACCACCGTGGTTTCTTAATGCAACAACTCTATCTCTAAGTTTTTCATCGTTAGTTGTTAATAAGCCACCGTCACCCATAGCACCTAAGTTTTTAGTTGGGTAGAAGCTTAAGCAACCGAAGTCACCGAATGAACCAACCATTTTGCCTTTGTATAGAGCACCGATTGCTTGGCAGCAGTCTTCGATAACATACAAGTTGTGTTTTTTAGCAACTGCCATAATTGTATCCATATCACATGGTTGACCATATAAGTGAACAGGAATAATAGCTTTTGTTTTTGGAGTGATTGCAGCTTCTAATTTTGAAGCGTCAAGGTTGAATGTATCTGGATCGATATCAACGAAAACAGGTTTCGCGTTAACAATACCAATTGCTTCTGTTGTTGCAACAAATGTGAATGCAACGGTAATAACTTCATCTCCAGCACCTATATCTAAAGCTCTTAAAGCTAAATGTAAAGCATCAGTACCAGAGTTTAGGCCTACTGCATATTTGCAACCCATAAATTCAGCTAATTCTTGTTCTAAAGCTTTTGTGTTTGGTCCTAAAATGTAAGAACCTGAACGTAAAACTTCGCATACTGCTTTTTCTACTTCTGCACCAATTTGTGCATACTGACGTTTTGAATCTAAAATAGGTATCATAATAATCTCCTTTTTCACTAACCTATATACTTAGTTTAGCACAGGTTTTCCATGCCTTTATAAAACCTTTATATTGTTGGAGTCTTGTTTTTTACCCTCAAATATTTTATAATCATTGTTATGGATTAATCATAAAGGATGGCTTATGAAAAGAGGTTTTACACTTGCGGAAGTTTTGATCACTTTAGGTTTGATAGGTGTTGTTGCGGCCTTGACAATACCAAATTTGTTAAACAATATTAATAATCGAGTTTTAGAAAAGCAGATAAAAGTTTTTAATAAGAAATTGTTTGAAGGAATGTCTTTGTTAAATGTAAACAAGGGTATTGGTCCATACTATGGTGAAGATAAAAATGGTACAAGATTGTTTGTAGGAGAACTATCTAAATATTTAAAGATAATAAAAGTTTGCGATAAAACTGATATAAAAGATTGTATAGGTTATGATTTTGTAACAAAGAGCAATGGTTCTAAAAAAAATGTCAGTGAATATTTTACTGATAATGGTAGTGGTGTTGGAATGTCTGACACCAATGAACATAAATTTGGTGAGGTTCTATCTATTGTTTTGGCTGATGGTACACCTTTTGTATTTACCTATGATTTAGCTTGTCCGGTAGCCGATCCTTCATCAAGAATTTTGCAACCTACTGTATGTATACATGGATGGTTTGATGCTAATGGTAATCGTGAACCAAATACTTGGGGAAAAGATATTGTTGCATTTAATTATGGTTGGGGACGCGTGTTTTATCCCAAAGCTCTTACAGCGAGTGAATGTAGAGCTATTAAGGATAAATATGGTATAAAATCGTGTCTTTATGATGGTGATACTTGGGCTGGTGCAGTGCAAGAATGTGGTGGTGTTGCTAATATGCCAAATATGGCAGAATTAATTGGTTTGACACTTGAGGCTTATAAAGTTAATGGAGTGAGTGTTGTTGTTGATTACTCTAATTCAATAAGGATTAACAGAACAACTCATCCTGGGTTAACTTTTGACTCTAATTCTAATGCCGCAAAGGCATATGGATTAGCAGCTGGAAACCCTATATACTCTGGAGATGAAGTTAATTATGTTAGTGCTGCTGGTATTTACTTAAATAATGGTGGTCAGCATCAATTATTTTCATCAAATTTAGACCGTAGATACGGATTTGGAGCTATTTGTAGAGGTGACTAAGTTTAAATATTTCCAGTAGAACTATTTCTATCGTCTTCAAGTTGTCTAATATCGATGTGTGAATCTTCCTCTGCGTAAGCATTAAGATGAGGAACATCAATATCTACGTTAACATCAGCATCAACCATTTCGATATCCGCTTTTGGAAATTCTTTAACTTTCCCATCTTCCATTTTTACTGCAACTTTTCCACTTAAGAATTGAAGATAGCAAACTTTACCTAAGCCTTCTGATGTCATTACAGAAGAACCAACTGGTGGCATACCTTTTGCGGCATCAATATAATTTGAGTATTCATAAGTTAAGCAGCACAATAACCTACCGCAAGTTCCAGAGATTTTTCCTGGAGCTATTGGCATACCTTGATCTTTTGCAAGTTTAACGTTAATGGTTGCAAATTTTCTTAAGAAACTTGAACAGCAGAATGGTCGTCCACAAATTCCAGTTCCTTCAAGAATTGAGGTCTCATCACGTACTCCAATGTGTCTTAAATCAATACGTACACGAGTAAATACCTGTGTTAAATCTTTTAATAATGCTCTAAAGTCAACTCTTTCAGGAGCAGTATAGTAAAAAGTTATTTTTCTTCTGTCGAAGGTTATACGACATTGAACAAGATTCATGTTTAATTTGTGTTGTTTTACCAATTCTTGGCATTTAAAGAAAGATGTAACTTCTTCTTTTTTAATTTCTTCTAAAGTCTGCATATCTCTTTGTGATAGCACTCTAATAACAGTAAGTGGTTCAGGTTTGTTGCAACATTTGCAATCAGAAGATGCACATTTTTCCCAAGTTTCTGCAACTTGAGAATTTACAATAAAGGCTTTTAATGCTTCTTCACCTTTTTCTGTGCGAACAAGTACCATTTGCCCATCTTCAATTTTGATAGTATCTGGTACATTTAAAGGGTAAAAAGTATTTTTAAGGTATCTTACTGCGTATTTATACATATCTTTCTTCTTCTTTTAATTTTCTGTTCATTAATTTATCTAATAATTCTTTTGGTGTGATATCGGTGTAGACTGCTTCATAAATTGCGCTAGATACAGGTACTTCAATTTCTAATTTTTTAGCTAATTCACAAATAGCTTTTGAAGTCTTTACACCTTCTGCAACTGAGCCTAGTTCATTCAAGATATCGTCAATTTTTTTACCTTGTCCTAGCATAGAACCAACAGTATAGTTTCTAGACATAGGGCTTGAGCAAGTTGCAATTAAATCACCCATACCAGAAAGTCCATAAAGTGTTGATGGGTTTGCACCCAATTGAATACTTACACGAACGATTTCTGCCATACCACGAGTTAAAAGAGTTCCTGCGCAGTTGTCACCAAGTCCCATAGCGTGTGCAAAGCCTGATGCAATTGCGATTACGTTTTTTAAACTTCCGCCAAGTTCAACACCTATAACATCACTGTTTGTATATAATCTAAATTTACCAGGTACGTTACAAGCTTTTTGCACAAATTCTGCAACGGCCATATCTTCACTTGCCACTGACGCTGCAGTAGGTTTTCCTTGAAGAACTTCTTTTGCCAAAGTTGGACCTGAAAGAATAGCTAATTTCTGTTCAGGTAAAACATCTTTAATAACTTCACTCATTCTCATCAATGATGGTAGTTCAATCCCTTTGGATGCGTTTACAAATACTTGTTCTGGTTTTATGCCAGCAAGTTTTAAGTTTTCACAAACATCACGAGTTCCTGAAGTTGCTACTACGTTCAAAATTATATCAGCGCCTTCAACAGCGGATTTTAAATCTGAAGTTACAACAACTTTATCTGCTAGTTGTACTTCTAATGGTTTTGAAGCGTGTTTGTTAATAATTAAATCGTCATATAAATCTTGTGCACGACCCCATACGGTAACTTCGTCAAAGTTATCTGTTAATAACCAAGCTAAAGTTAATCCCCAACATCCTGCACCAATTACTGTTAATTTCATCTTTTCTCCTTATACATTTTGAAAAATAATTTTTCTCAAAACGCCTGCGTGTTTTCTTAATTCTTCTCTTGATTTTTTGATATCCATACCCATTATTAATGACACAATTGCGGTTTTAATTTCCCAATCACATTTTAATAATGTCGCAAGAGCTTCACTATGTGTAACTTCTGCGATTTGAGCCACAATTCTAATAGCTCTATCTTTTAATTTTTCGTTTACAGCTTTCAAATCAATCATATAGTTTTCGTAAGTTTTTCCGATTTTAATCATAGAACCAGTTGAAAGCATGTTTAAAACCATTTTTTGTGCTGTACCAGCTTTTAATCTGCTAGAACCTGCAATAACTTCAGGGCCAACTTCTACGCAAATTACCAAGCCAGCATCTTCAGCAATTTTAGCTTTTGAATTACAAGTAATTGCAATGGTTTTTGCATTAACTTTGTCGGCTTGAGCTAAAACACCTAATAAGTATTTAGGGTTTCCGCTTGCCGAAATTACAACGCAAACATCTTTTTCTGTCAAAACTTCTGCATCTTTAACGCCGTTTTCATAATTATCTTCTGCGCCTTCTACTGCATTTACAAATGCTTCTTTACCGCCAGCAATAATTCCTTGAACCATATCAGGTGCGACGCTAAATGTTGGTGGACATTCGGAAGCATCAAGCACTCCTAAGCGACCAGAAGTCCCAGCGCCAAAGTAAAACAGTCTGCCACCTTTTAAAAATTGTTTTGCAATAATGTCAATTGCTTCTGCAATGTGTTCGGCTTCTTCTTCCACAGAAAGTGCTACAAGTTTGTCTTCTTCATTCATTTTTATAACCATATCTAGTGTTGAAAGAAGATCAATGTTCTTTGTGTTCTCATTTCTGTATTCGGTAATTACTTCGCTCATAATACCTACTCCCTAAATAAACTATTACACTAATTTAACCAAATTTGCCATCTCGATTGCAGTTTTAGCAGCATCAGCACCTTTGTTACCAGCTTTAGTCCCAGCTCTTTCGATAGCTTGTTCAATGTTATCTGTTGTTAAAACACCAAAGATAACAGGAATACCAGTTTCAAGACTTACATGTGCAACGCCTTTTGATACTTCTGCACTTACATAGTCAAAGTGTGGAGTCGAACCTTTAATAACAGCACCTAAGGTAATTAATGCATTATATTTGCCTGATTTTGCAAATTTTTGTGCTGCCAACGGAATTTCAAAAGCTCCAGGAACTTTTACGATATCAATATTGTCATCGGATACGCCATGACGTTTTAATTCATCAATTGCGCCAGATAATAATTTTGAGCCTATAAAGTCGTTAAATCTAGATATAATAATACAAAATTTTTCGTTATTTGTTGTAAGCTGCCCTTCAAATGTTTTCATTTTTATACTCCTTTGCCAACATTTTACAACACAGAGGGCTAATTTACAATAAGTGGAGTGAAAATCTTATAAAAAATATATAATGACGCTAAAATTAGTAAAAATCCACTTATTCTCATTAAAATATCTGAAATTTTATAAAAATTGCCCCAAGTTTTTATTCGAGCGGTTAAAAAGCCTGCAAGAATAAGAATCAAACCTTGACCTAATGAAAATAAAAAGAGCATTATTATTGCATTTACAAGATTAGCTGATAATGAAGCAAAAGCCATTATTCCGGCTAAAATAGGTGTAGAGCATGGAGTTCCTACAAGTGCAAATGCTCCACCTAATATAATTGGGTATAAATAAGCATGTCGGTTGTCGTTCTTAGGCATTTCTTTGATTAAAACTGGTAGTTCAAAATCAAGAATACCAATTAATTTCAAGCCCATAATCAAAATTATAGATGCCAGAATTAGTCCAAAGTAACCACTTGCAAAGCTTCCAAAAACCTTTCCAGTGATAGCGCAAATAATACCAATTATGCTAAAGACAACTGCTGTACCAAAAACAAATAAAATCATTTGAAGTAATGTTTGAGAAGGTTTAGCGTCTGAATAACCACCAATATAACCTATTATTATTGGTAACATTGATAATGAGCACGGTGATATCGAAGCTATTAACCCTCCCATAAAGGAAATAGCATACAAGAATAAAATGCTGGTATTGTTTGTGAAAATATCTGTGTAATCCATTACTTAAGACCTTTCAAATAGTTGTCCATTTCTTCTTTTTCAATTGCACCTTCGATACGTCTTACTGTTTTACCGTTTGAATCTATCAAAATTATAGTTGGAACTAAATTTACGTTATGTTTTTCAATTTGAGAATTTGTAAAAGAAGAACCATCTTGCACAGGGATTTCTGTTAGTATAATTGTTCCCTCATACTTAGGAAAAATTTCTGTAAAAATTTTGGTCATTTTTTGACAGTCCAAGCACATTACAGATGTAAATTTCAAAACTTGAGGTTTACCTTCAACTGCTACAGTTTGTGCGGTTGTTGCAGTTGGTTTTGTTAATGCCATATAAGCGATAATTGGGACTAATAAAATTAATAAAGCTACAATTAAATTTTTCTTCATTTTCTCTCCTTATGTTTTCTATCTTAGCATAAAGCATTTAGGAATTTTCAACAACCACAACTGGGTAAGAGTTATGGACGATTAATTTCTTACTATTGAAAGAGTGTAGTTATTGTTAAAATATTTATTTGTAACTTCAATAATATCATTTTCTGTAACATCAGTTATTAAATCAGAATATGTGGTTTTAAAATCATATCCGCGACCAGAAGCTTCAAACCAGCCAATTGTTGAAGCTTTTTCTAGATTTGTTTCTTGTGAAATTATAAAGTTGCCAAGAAGTTTATCTTTTGCTTCTTGAAGTTCCTTAGTACCTACATATTCGGTCTTTAATCTATTGATTTCATTGAATAGTTTTGATTTAGCGAGTTCTATATTTTTAGGGTTAGTTCCAATATATGTAACTAGATTGCCGATGTTTAGGTTTGGGCTATAACTTGAACCTATTTGATAAGCTAAACCGTGTTTATCTCGTAAATTTTTGAATAAACGTGAACTCATACCAGAACCTAATAAAGAATTTATAACCTGTAGAGTAGCATACTCTTTTTGATTTTTTATGCCCGATGTTTGCCAGCCCAAGAATATCCAAGCTGTTTGAGTATTTTTATCAGTTTGAATAGTAATTCTTGGAGTTTGAATTTCAGGAATTGTTATATCTTTATTCATTGAATTATTGGTCGTATTTTTGAAAATTTGTGTAAGTGTAGAAATGGTTTTTTCTTTTTCTACATTTCCATTAATTGATATAACAATATTTTTTGCGTCAAAAATTTTATTGTAGTATTCAGTAATATCTTTTTGTGAAATTTGAGGATATGTTTTTTCTAAAACTTTCGTAGAGTTTGAATAAATTGACCCACGGTAAATCAGGGTGTTGTATTCTTCTAAAGCTTTTTGTAACGGTAAATCTCGATTTTTCTTTATAATGTTTATTTTTTCAGCTCTTGATTTTTCGATTTCGTAATCATCGAGAATTGCATTATTTACTATTTCATCCAAAAGTTCAAGAGCTTTTTCGTATTGCTGTTTTGTTGTTAGAATGTTGATGCCAAATGAATCAGCTTTAGATGAGGGTGTAATTTTTATGCCGTTATTTTCCATAATTAATGCTAATTCAGTGGCGGAATATTTCTTTGTTCCTTTTGTCAAAACGCTTGCTGTAAGTTTTCCAGTTCCAGGGATTTTTTCAATGAATTCTCCTGCTGTTGAATAGATTGAAATAGCGATAATATCATTGATTTCATTTGGTGAAATTAATAAAGTTGAACCATTAGCTAATTTATATTTTTGAGTTTCTGAATTTTTACTAATCAATTCTGGTGAAATATTATTTGGTTCTATATTTGAAATTTTTACTTTGTTATTTTCGGTTTTAGGTAACACAACTGAAATGGCTGCTTTATTTACTCCTAGATATTTGTTTGCAACTCGTTTAATATCGTTTGCTGTGACTTTATTTATGTTATTAAGATAATTTTTATAAAATTTTATATTGGCAGTTGTGACCATTGTGTATCCAATTTCTTGAGCTATGTTGGTTATTGATTCTCTAGCATAAAAAGTTTCTCTTTCTATTATATTTTGAGCTAATTGAACTTGTTCTGGAGTAACGCCATATTTTTGGATTTTTGCAATTTCTAGAAATATGTTTTCTTCTAATTTTTCATAATTTTCAGGTGTGAAATTTGCCGATATGTAAAAAATACCATCATCTTTAAATGTTCCATTAGAAGCTGATATATTGAATGCCAAACGCTGTTTATCTTTTATGTTTTGGTATAAAATGGAAGATTTCCCGTCGCCTAAAATTGTGGCTAAAACATCTAAAGCGTATGCATCTTTATCTGTGATATTAACCCCTCTAAAGCCTATTAACATATATCCTGAGTTCGTTTCAGTATAATCAATTTTTCTTAAAAGTGACGATAATAGTTTCTCTTTTGGATATTTTATACTAGGAACTTTTTTATTCTCTGCTTTAAATGAAGATTTGATTTTTTCTAATGTTGTTTGAGTATCAACATCTCCTACAATTACTGTTACCATATTTGATGGAGAATAAAAAGCATTAAAATATTCTAGAATTTCTTCCCTTGTAATTGTTTCTATATTTTGACTAGTACCAATGACTTTCATTTTATATGGATGATTTATGTACATCATTTCCATAAGATTATTATAGACTTTTGAATTGGGGGAATTTAAATCTTTCGAAATTTCTTCTAAAACAACTTTTCGCTCTTTTTCAAGCTCCTTTCTTGGAACAAGAGGATTTTGTAACATATCAGAATGCATTTCTAATGCTAAATCAAAATATTTTGATGGAATTGTTACATAGTAATGTGTAAAATCTTTGCTAGTGGCTGCGTTATTAATCGCCCCTTTTGATTCTAAAATTTTATCAAATTCCCCAGTAGCGTGTTTAGTCGTTCCTTTAAAAAATAAGTGTTCTAAAAAATGCGAAACCCCATTATTTTGTTTGGTTTCGTTTATTGAGCCTGTTTTAACCCAAGTATCAATTGTTACGATTGGATTTGTATGAACTTCTTGGATTACAACAGTTTGTCCGTTTTCAAGTTTAAAGACGTTAAAATCTGCGCATAATCCTAAGTTGCCAATTATAAATACACAAAGAAATAGTAAAATTCTTCTCATAAAATCCCCTTTTTTAATATCGTACTATAAATTTTAACTAATTGAAAGTAGATACAAGTGTTATCTTTTTAGTACATATTTCTTAAAGCAATGTGTTGCGGTTGCTGCGCCACCAACACCTAAACCACACCAAACTGATGTTGGAGTTTTACTTCTGTCTGCAGGTTTGGATTTATCTTTTGTTTGGTATATATCTCGATCTAGTTCATTATAAGCTAATGTGGTTTGATAGTGGGAATAGGGTCTTGGTTCATAGCAATAATCTGGCGGAATAATGTTTCCGGCAGTATATGGACCATAATGCATTGGCTTATTTGCTTCGTTAGGCTTCACTACTATTTCCATACCCCCATTAAAACATGTCAATATCTGAAATTGCCTAATGTTGAAAATTTATTAAGAAATTTTTCAATATTGATTGACAAAAAAAGTAAATTGTAATAAAATGAGAATAGTTATCAAGTTAAGGTCCAAAATATGAATTATTCAAGACAAAGAGAAATAATATTTGATGCATTAAAGCAAAATGTGATTCATCCAACTGCTGAATCATTGTATGATATTATTAAACAATCTTATCCTGAAACAAGTAAGGCTACATTGTATAGAAATTTGAGTCAATTAGCAGAATTAGGGATAATTAAAAAGATTGAAGGATTAGAAGCTTCTGCTCATTTTGACCATAATACGCACTTGCATTATCACTTTATTTGTGAAAAATGTGGTAAAGTATTTGATGTAAGTTCCAATGTTGCTCAAGATGTTGTAGATAAGACAGAAAATGAGACAGGTTTTAAAATAACAAATCATGAATTAGTATTTCATGGATTATGTAATGAATGTAAAGAAAAAGGAGAATAAATTATGGAAAAATACTTATGTACAGTTTGCGGGTTTATTTATGACCCTGGAAAAAATGAAGGAATCCCTTTTAAGAAATTAGAAGATGATTATTTGTGCCCATTGTGCGCGATGCCAAAAGAAATGTTTGAAAAAGTTGAAGAATAATAACGAGGTGAATTATGAAAGAACTTAAAGGGTCAAAAACAGAGCAAAATCTAATGACAGCTTTTGCTGGTGAATCTCAAGCAAGAAATAAATATACTTATTATGCTGCTCAAGCTAAAAAGGATGGTTTTGTTCAAATTAGTAAAATTTTTGAAGAAACTGCTAATAACGAAAAAGAACATGCTAAAATCTGGTTCAAGTTCTTACATGATGGAAAAATTCCTGAGACTCTGATAAACTTAGAGGACGCTGCAAATGGTGAAAATTACGAGTGGACTGATATGTACGCAACATTTGCAAAAGAAGCTAAAGAGGAAGGTTTTGAACAATTAGCAGCATTATTTACTATGGTTGCTGAAATTGAAAAACAACATGAAGAACGCTATAGAAAACTCTTAGCTAATATCAAAGAAGGTATTGTATTTGATAGAGGCGAGGAGGTTGTTTGGGAATGTTCAAATTGTGGACACTCTTATAAAGGTGAAAAAGCGGTTGAGCTATGCCCTGTTTGTCAACACCCTAAATCATTTTTTATGTTAAAACCTAATAACTATTAAAATCTTATTGGCTCTGTTTTTAAGCAGAGCCAATATTTCGGAGAGGAAAAGAAAATGAAATTTAAAGAAATTAAAAATAATGTATTTTATTGTGGTTTAAATGATTGTGAACGTAAAATATTCGATGAACTTATCCCGTTGGAACAAGGAACAAGTTACAATTCGTATTTAGTAAAAGGTTCTGAAAAAATTGCGTTGATTGATACAATGTATTTGCCAAAATCTGAAGAATATATAAAAAATTTAGATGAAAATGAAGTTACAAGAGTTGACTATATTATTGCAAATCACGGTGAACAAGATCACACTGGTGCGTTGCCAAAGTTAATCAAAAAATATCCAGAAGCGATGATTGTGACAAATCAATTTTGTAAAAATAATATAATGGAAATGCTTTTAATACCTGAAGATAGAATTCAAGTTATCAAAAACAATGAAGAATTATCTTTAGGTGACAAAACACTTAGATTTTTAATGGCTCCAGGGGTACATTGGCCAGATACGATGTTTACTTATATTGTTGAAGACAATTTACTTTGTACTTGTGATTTTTTAGGTGCTCACTATACTTTTGAAGATATTTTTGCAAATGATAGTGAAGAACTTATGCATAGTGCAAAACGTTATTATGCCGAAATTATGATGCCATTTAGAAAAATGTGTCAAAAATATACAAAGCAAGTTAAAGATATCAATCCAGATATGATTTTACCAAGCCATGGGCCAATCTATAAAAATCCTAGTTTTATTTTAGATTTATATGAAGACTGGTCTAGTGACGAAGCTAAAAACTTAGTTTTAATTCCATATGTTTCAATGTATGGTAGTGTTACAGAAATGGTAAATTATTTATCAGAAAAGTTTGAAACTGCAGGAATAAAAGTTGTTAAACATGATGTTGTAATAGATGACTTGGGTGATTTAGCTATGGCTTTAGTTGATGCAAAAGCTATCATATTGGGTGGTTCAATGGTATTAGCCTCTCCGCACCCAGCAATTGCAAACGCTGCATATTTAGCTAATCTTTTGAATCCTAAAGCAAAATTCGCTTCAATTGTTGGTTCTTATGGTTGGGGTGGCGATTTTGTTGATAAATTGGCTGGCATGATTGCGAATTTAAAAGTCGAAATCATTGAACCAATTTTGATAAAAGGAAAAGCAAAGTCTGAAACTTTTGCAAAACTAGACAAAATGGCAGCTGATTTTATAGCTAAGATGCAGTAATATATCTTAATAAAAAGGCAATTTGATTCTGCAAAATGTTTTTAAACATATAAGCAGAATCTTTTTGTGTGTATTTATGATTAATAAGGTAGAATTAAAAACTCAACCAAATGAAATAAAAGCTTGCTCAAGCAAGCCAGAATTTAGTGCGTCAAATAACGAACCTGTTCAGGTGCAAAAATCTATATATAATTCAAAAGGTTCAAATGTTTATTTTTGTGGATTGGTTCGCGGTTTGAGTGTTGCAGAAGAAGTAATTGCTGAGAAATTCAGAACTTTTGTCGAATATGGTCGTCGCAGATTTAACGAACATGATATTCGAGATTTGATGGAACACGTAAAACGAGCAAAAACACAAGAAGAAAAAGAATTTGTTTTTGATGCTGTAAATGCATTATTAGATCCTGTCGAAAAATATAAACTTGATGATAGAGTAGTTAGACAAGTTGCAAACGAAGTTGATAATGATGTTTTAAATAGAACTTTAAAAGTAACTGAAGGCAGATCTGAAGATGCTAAATGGGCAATTTTAGACTTTGCAGATTACGAAACTCGTCATGCGACAAATCCAATGCAAACATTTGCAAGATTACCAAAGGAAACTCAAGACGAATTAACAGGTATTTTAGAAAAACTTCAAAAAGTTCGTTATGCAGGCAATCCAATGCGTGGAGATGATTTAAGTTTAGAAGCTAGCGATAGTTTATATGATTTGTTTAAAGTTGTAATGTATGCACATGAAGACTTGCCAAAACTTAATCCAGCAGAACGTCAAAAATATTTGTTAGAACAGTTGGATATAATTGGCGGGGATATAAGACATTGGCAAACTACTGATGAAATCGAATCGCCAGAATTACGCCAGCAAGTAGTGAATTTCTCAAAAGATTTGTTGCACTATTTTACGGATAAATTTATTGTGTCATAGATTTTTATTTGGACGATACTACATATGCAATTTCTGAATGATATTTCTCATCGTTAATATTAGTTTTTACTCTTCCTTCTGCTACTTCATTAACGAATTTATTTGCAATTGGAATTTTTTTTGTTGCCTTGCGCAAAAACCATTCATATTCAATATCAATGTGTCCTAAATCAAGCGCACGATATCCCAATTTGTGAAGTTTGTACGCTAATACTGTTGCTGTAGGACCTAATGCAACTATAAATAATTTATCGTTTGAAAAATTTTGACACTTGTTAATTATTTTATCTATGACGTTATAGGCATTTTCTGCAGGACAAATAATTCGTTTTATGCTCTTTGTATTGTTAAATAAGTCATTATTGTAACCTAATCTTGAAAATTCTCCTTCAACTAATACAATGTCTTTGTTATTCCAAATTTCTTTTAATTTTTTGAAAAGTAGAGTATGGTCTTTGTTGTTTAAATATTCAAGATAAGATCTAGATACAAATGCGTCATAGTATTTTTTTGTAAAGTTAAGTCTTCTATATAAAAAAGTTCTGTTTTCGACCATATACCTTTCCCAAAATATTTGAGCAAATTTTGAATGTTCAGATAGATTGCCAAATGAGTCAGGGATTGCAACCATAATGTTGTCATCTTGGATTAAAAGCAGATTTTCCAACTCTTTTTTTAAATTGTAGTTGTATTCTTGAAAACGAATACTTTTCCCTTTTATTATGTTAAATTCTCCATCACCATAACGGATGATAGATTTTTGCGAATTTAATAGTTCTTCAATAGAGTCTTCGCAACTAATTACGGTTGGGGTTCTTTTTATGCCTTGCTCATAGGGTTTGTTTTGAGAAAGTAAATATTTTTTCTTACGGATTTTGAATTTAAAAAATAAAATTTTATATGTTAGTCTTGTTTTATCATTCAAAAATATTTGTATAATTGGTATTACTCCAAAAAGATAATAAGTTTTACATTTTTTCAGAGTTTTGGTTTTTAATATAAAGTTTTTGAATTTCATACTGATTATATCCTTTGAACTTAGCTTTTTTAAAAGTGTATTTCAATCTCACATAGCAAGTATTAACTAAAAAATATACTTTATAGTTAGATACTATTCTAAATAAGTAGAAAAGTCAATAAAAATTCTACCCATATGGGCGTTTGTTTTTCATCCTAAGGCAAATATAATACAATTATGGGAAATGTAGAAAAATTTTTAGGACAAAATATTAAAAAATATCGTAAAGCTAGAGGTTTTACTCAAACTGAATTGGCAGAAGCGTTAGAAATTGATTTTAAATATTTGAGCCGTTTAGAAACAGGTATTGCAACTCCATCTCTTAAAATTCTAGATAAGATGGCAGAAGTAATGAAGATTAATATTTCTCAGCTATTTGATTATTCTGAATATAAAGATGAAAAAGTTTTAAGACAAGAATTGTTCAGCAAAATAGAAACCTATTCTCTTGAAAAATTAGGTTTGGTGTCTGATTTTATAAGAATTATTGATGCATATTAAAAATTATTTTGATTGCGCTAAATGTTTTTTAGTTTCAGTTGAGCAAACATCAGGTGTACGAGGTAAATATACAACTTCGCAATAATCTTTTAGAAAGTCAAATTTACCTTTCCAATCATCACCCATAACAAAGATATCAGCTTGATATTTTTGAACATCATCAATTTTTTGTTCCCAATTGTATTCAGGTACAACCAAATCCACGTAGCGACAAGCCTCTAAAATGATTTTTCTTTGTTCGTAAGTGTAATATGATTTTTTATTTTTGATAGCATTAAATTCGTCGCTTGATAAAACGACAATTAAATAATCCCCAAGAGCACGTGCTCTCTTTAATAAATTAATGTGTCCGTAATGCAATACATCAAATGTTCCGTATGTTATAACTCTTTTCATTTTTCCTCTTTCATAGCTTTGTTTATTAAAATTTCGATGTTTTGAAAGTCTGCTTGTGTGAATGTTTTGTATGCATTGTGTCCAAGTCTTAATTTGTTGGGATATTCCATATAATTCCCATATATTTTTGCTAAATTGTCTTCAGGTTTGTTCATGCAAGGAAATTCATATCCTTCGAAGCTTATTGTTTTAAATGGGAAATATTCATCATAATTTGTGAACCAGTTTGCCCATCCGTGACTAAAATCTAGCCCCCAAATATATTGTGTTTTTGATATATCTTCTGGCGTTTTGTTTGTTAAAATTTCTTCAATTCTAATCTTTTTTATTTCTTCTCGTTTATTTTTTAATTGTTCTTCTGTCAATGAATGATTATTCTTGTGCAAATTTCTTGCAAGTTGTTTGATTTCTTTGGATTTTTTTAATTGTTCTTCTTTAGAAATTATTTCTCCGTATGTATCGACAGGAAAGATATCTAAAAATAAATGAGGACAATTTCTGTATTTTATTTTTATAAATGTTTCATTATAAGCAGCATAAACATCAGGATTGTAAGTATTCTTGGAGAATGTTTCAATTAATTTTTCGTAGTCTTCTCTAAACATGCAGCAATCAATATCATCATCCCATGGAATAAACCCTTTATGTCTTACAGCCCCAAGCAATGTTCCAAAGTCTATCCAATAGTGTAAATTATTTTGTTTACAAATAGTATCAAATTCTTTAAGTAAAGCAAGATTACCTAATTGCAATTTTCTAAGTTGCCCTTTTGCGGGTGGAAGTTTAGTTATATCACAGTTATTTTTTTTGTATTCATAATAAGGATTTTGTTTTCTTGCTTTTTGATATTTGGGTTTAACAATTTTTATTTTTATGCCCAATAGAGCTATACGAATTCTTTCTTTTGTATAGTCGTCACTAATCCAAAGTATATTTTTAAAAAAATTCTTCATTAATAATTCCTTTTATTTTTGAGGATTGGGCAAACTCCAAATAGGTATGTGGTAGAAATATTATCACATTCCTTGGTTTTTAAAATTGGGAAATTACCAATTTCGATAACGTTTTTGGTTATGCTTCTATCTTTTTTGGATAAATATAAGCTATTTTCATCAAAAAATTTTATCAATGATTTATGCGCTACAAAAGAATCATCTTGCTTTTTCTTACTATTTTTCTTGACGATTGAATTACTATTTACCCAGTAATGGTAGTTCGTATCAGGTACCGTTACCATCTTATCTGAGTTTTTAATAATGTTTGGTAACCAAAGAACATCTTCAAAGTATACACCTTCTGGGAATTTTTGATTTTTTAAATTTGCAGTTTTGTATAGCTTATTCCATACATAGCAACAGTTAGGTATTTTACACGCATTAATTTTGTTTTGTAATGTTGTAAATACTTTTTCTTCGGTATATTTTATTCGATATTTTTTATGTCGTTTTCGCTCTCTTAGAATGCTTGCGGTTGCTATGTCGCAATCGTTTGAGGTTATAGCATTGAATAATTTTTCATAAAAATCTGTATCAATCCAATCATCACTATCAATAAAACCGATATATTCCCCTTTGGCAAGGTCAATGCCTAAATTTCTAGCAGCTGATGGGCCTTGATTTTTTTGTTTAATGTATACGATACGACTATCGTTGTATGATTGAATGATAGCCTCAGAGTTGTCGGTTGAACCGTCATTTATTAAAATAATTTCAATATCTTTAAAAGTTTGATTGATCAGGCTATCGAGGCATTTTTTTACAAATTTAGCACAGTTGTACACTGGTACTATAATTGAAATTTTAACATTGTTGCCCATCATCTTCCTCTTAGCTAGTTACCCAAAAGTATATTATACTAATGGGTAACGAAAGTCAATTAAAAAAAGAGTTTACATTATTGAATGTAAACTCTTTCGATTTGTTCTCTATTTTGCAATTATGCTTTAGCGAATGAATCAGTTGAACGAGATTTAATTTCTTCTTCGATTTTAGAAATGAATTCGTCAACATTGATTGTGCCGACTTGGCCAATACCACGGGCACGAACTGCAAGAGCATTAGCTTCAATTTCTTTATCTCCGATTACAACAACGTAAGGGATTTTCTTATCTTGTAAGCTTTCTCTGATTTTGTAATTCATGCTTTCTGAGCGGTCATCAAGTTTAGCTCTGATTCCTGCGTTACGCATTTTTCTGTATACTTCTTCGGCAAAATCAGTATGTTTTTCATTGCTGATAGGTACAATTGCAACTTGAGTTGGTGCCAACCAAGTTGGGAATGCGCCTGCATAGTGTTCGATTAGTATACCGTGGAAACGTTCCATTGAACCAAAGATTACACGGTGAAGCATAATTGGAGTTTTCATCGAACCGTCTTTGTCTTGGTATTTAATATCAAATCTTGCAGGTAAGTTGAAGTCTAACTGAATTGTAGCGCATTGCCATGTTCTGCCCAATGCATCTTTAACTTTGAAGTCAATTTTTGGACCGTAGAATGCGCCGTCACCTTCGTTGATTTCGTATACCATACCACGCTTATCCATAGCTTCTTTTAAACCAGCTTCTGCAATTTCCCAGTTAGCAAGTTCACCAACATAGCTTTCAGGACGAGTTGAAAGTTCAACTTCAAAATCCATCTTGAAGATTGCCATTGTGTCAGCAACGAAGTTGATAATTTCATTAATTTCATCAACTAATTGCTCTGGCGTACAGAAAATGTGAGCATCGTCTTGAGTGAAACCTTGAACACGAGTCAAACCAGATAATGCGCCTGATTTTTCTTTTCTGTAAACTGTACCTAATTCAGCCATTCTTAATGGTAATGAGCGATAAGAATATCTATTTGCTTGATAAATCATAATATGGAACGGACAGTTCATTGGTTTTACTACAAATTGTTCATCAGAATCTTCATCTTTTTGAACAAAGAACATATTTTCTTTGTAGTGGTCCATGTGACCTGAAATTTCCCATAATTTAGATTTTGCAATTTGTGGAGTATGTACTGTTACATAACCACGTTTTCTGTGTTCACTTCTCCAATAGTTTTCGATTTCTTCTCTAACTATAGCAAGATTTGGGTGCCATAAAACTAAACCACCACCAACTTCATCGCGAGTTGTAAATAAATCTAGTTTTGAACCTAATTTTCTGTGATCACGTTTTTCAGCTTCTTCAATAAAATTCAAATAATCAGCCAAATCTTCTTTAGTCCAAAATGCTGTTGCATAAATTCTTTGCAACATTTTGTTGTTTTCATTACCTCTCCAATAAGCACCAGCAACGCTTAAAAGTTTAAATGCTTTTATAAATGATGTATTTGGCAAATGTGGACCAGCACAAAGGTCATTGAACAAAGAATTATCATTGTTGTCTTTGGTAAGGAACAATGTAGGATTATGATGTTTGTGTTCTTCAAGCAACTCTGCTTTGTAAATTTCACCTTGTGTTT
>JAZUAO010000015.1:0-47189 GCA_045638025.1 Candidatus Gastranaerophilaceae bacterium | reverse complement strand
AATAAGGATCACCAGAACATTTTGGATTATAAGCAACAAGTCCAGTTACACCATTTGCAAATTGTACACCAATCAATTCGGTTCCCCAGTCTTCTAACCCAAAATGAGAAGCTTGTTTGATTGTTGTCATATCAACTTCTTTTGGTGTAGCTGTTCCACCACCCCACCAAACTGTATTAGAAAAACAAGATTGTAAATCATCGTTTTTGCAAATTTTATTTATTTTAAAATGTTTTCCTAATTCATTAACAAAAGACAAAGTATCTGGATGTCCAGAAATAACTTGAGCGGTGTTCATGTTTTTCATCGCTTCATTAAGCTTTTTCTCAAACACATCAGCTGCAGTTGTCCATTGTTTAGTATTAATATCTACCATCAATGTTGGTATTGTCATAGCCGCAACAACACCAATAATACCTAGAGTAATTAAAACTTCTGCTAAAGTGAAACCGAATTTTTTATTCATATAATATTCTCCTTTGTTAATTTTGTTATAAATTAAAATATATTTAATCATCAATACAAATTGCTAAGTGATTTTGATTGCGAACATTACTGCCTGAAGCTGTAGATGAAGCTGTAAAACCTCTACGGCCCGAACTACTAGCAGAACCTTCACTGTTACTCCAGACATAGAAAGTAGGTGATGGCAATCCAAGTTTTGATGCCTTATTTGTATCAAAGGTTAGGTTTGAAATAGAACTAGACTGAGATACTTTATTAGTGTTATAAACATAATTAGCTATTTTTGCTAAATCGGCAGCGCTTGCCATTTTTGAAACACCACCACATTGTTTTACTGCACCAGCCCAGGTATCAGAATAATAATTGCACGCTTTTATTCCATGTGTAGATTTCATCCGGTTACATTCATCTCTAGATACAGGTGTTGGTGTAAATGCTGCCATTGTTAAACATACATCATTAATTTCTGCAAAACAATCACTGCCAAGTCTTGTTACGTTGCGGTTAGCGCGTAAATCTTTGCCGCTTGTATTAGGACTTTTCTTGCCTGATGTGTCATAAAGAATAGCTAAGCAATCTTGTCCAGTAATTTGATTTGAATGAGGATCTTGCTCGCAATTTGGGTTGTACGCAATTAAAGAATTTGTGCCGTTTGCAAATTGTACACCTACAAGGTTAGTTTTCCAACTCTTCTGCCCAATGTGGCGAGAAGTTTTTATTGTATTCATGTCAATTTCTTCTGAAGATGAGCCCCAATAAATAACGTTACTAAAACAACTTATCAATTCATCTTTTTGGCAAATTTTATTAGTTTTAAAGTGTTTAGAAAGTTCTTCAACAAAACTTTCTGTTGTGGTATGTCCAGCTAAAGTAGACTGTGAGTTCATTATTTTTAAAGAATCTTCTAATTTTTTTTCAAAAACAGTTGCACCTGTATTCCAAGTTCTTTGATTATAATTTGTAATTAAAGTTGGAATCGTCACAGCTGTAACAATGCCAATTATACCAAGTGTGATTAAAACTTCTGCAAGGGCAAAACCCGCTCTAGGAGAGCGTTTACCCCCCCCCTCCTCATAGTTTAAAGTCTCGTGTGATAATGTTTTTGAGCTCATTTCTCTTTCTCTTGAAGTTGTTATATTAATAGATTTTTAATCTTAACTTTACTTACTAAGCAATTAACTTAATTATTCTATCATTTTTTTAAATTTTTGACAATACGAACATCAAAAAGCCTGAGTCGTAATGACTCAGGCGTTACTATAAAGTAGATTGGTTACGAAAAATATCTTTTTAACAAGCCGTCAAAACCTCTACCGTGACGAGCTTCATCTTTTGCCATTTCGTGAACTGTATCGTGAATTGCATCGTAGCCTAATTGTTTTGCTTTAACTGCAATTTTCAATTTGCCATCGCAAGCACCGTGTTCAGCATCAGCACGAAGTTCCAAGTTTTTCTTAGTAGAATCAGTTACAACTTCACCTAATAATTCTGCGAATTTTGCAGCGTGTTCAGCTTCTTCAAATGCATATCTTTTGAATGCTTCTGCAACTTCAGGATATCCTTCACGTTCAGCAACTCTTGACATAGCAAGGTACATACCAACTTCTGTACATTCACCCATAAAGTTTGCTCTTAAGCCTTCCATAATTTCTTGATCTTCTACTTTGCCATCACCGATTTTATGTTCACAAGCGTAAGTTTTTTCATCTCCAGAACCAATTGCTGTAAATGTTGTTGCGCCACACAAAGGGCATCTTTCTGGAGCTTTATCTGCTTCTGTTGACCATCCACATACTGTACATACAAATTTCATGTTTACCACCTTTCTTTTAACAATTTTATATTAGCATATGATTTCAAATTTGTAAAGTGAGAATAATTCTCATTTTAACATTTAGAAACAATCGTGTCAATACTTTATAAAAAAAAGACCTCTATTTAGAGGTCAAGGTTGGTTATTTTTAGGTTATATAGTATTATGTCAGATATTCTTTTCGTACTTTTTTTAATTGCCCTGAAAGTTCAGGATTGCCTAAACGGATTAAAAAGTTTACAAAAATTAATAATTGAATATAATAATATTATGTGGATCAAATTCAAAAAATGGTTTTTGGCAAACATTTTGCGTAAAAAATATTATCGAACAGGTAAGTGTAATGCTTGTGGGAAGTGTTGTACACAAATTTATGTCAAACATTATAAGCATGTTATTCAAGATGAAAAAGAATTTGAAAAATTGCAATATTTGCATAGTTTTTATTCAAATTTAAAAGTTATTGGAAAAGATGAAATCGGTTTGATTTTTGAGTGTCAAAACCTTGATTCAGTAACGCATAAATGTAAAATTCATAAAACTCGCCCTGGGATTTGTCGAAGATATCCTCAAGAAGAATTATTTTCAATGGGTGGAGCTTTATCTGATGATTGTGGCTATAAAATGGAGCCAATTGTCCCGTTTGCAAAAGTTTTTGAGAATGTTTCTAAAAAACTGTTGAAGAAAAAATACAATATTATGACTTTCGATTAAAATAAATTTTCTATTTCATTGCAATATTTTTTGCCAAGATGAGTTCTTTATCTTTAGTCATATCAGGGTTTTGAAGTTTAGCTTTTAAAACTTCATCAAAAATTTCTTGATATTTTTGTGAAGGCTTAATGCCCAAATTTAGCAAATCTTCTCCTGTGATTGAGATATTTATATTGCGTAAGGTATTCAAATAGTGTTTTACTGCTGTTAAATCTTTTTGGATACCGTATAAAAGTATGCTTTCTAAAGACATTTCTTTAAAGGCTTTGTATATTTCAAAATCAGTTTTCAACTCTCCAACTTGTTTGGCATCTTCAATAATTTTTCTTTCAAATTTTGTTAGTTCAATGTTAGACAAATCAGGTAGTAATCCAACATATATAAGCCACTTGTTATTTACTGGATAATTATTAATAAGTTCTTCAATATTTGTATTAGGTAACTTAAATTCAGTAGGTGATACTAGTTTGTAGATTTCTTCATTTATAAATAGTTCAAAAGCTTTTTGAGAATTAAGGTTAAAAGTTTCTATTAATTCTTTTTTTACACGTTTAAAAGACATATCATAATTGATATTTTGCAAATACTCTTCTTGAAGTTTGCGAGTTTTTTCCTCTAATTCAAAATTAAAGCGAGCTCTAAATTTCAAACCTCGAATAATTCTTGTTGGGTCATCTATAAAACTTTTATCATGTAAAACACGAAGAACTTTATTTTTTAAATCTTTCTGCCCATTAACATAGTCAACGATTTTTTGGTCAGAAACTCTCATTGCAAGAGCATTGACAGTAAAATCTCTACGCATAACATCTTCCTTTAATGAACAACCAATTTTAGACACAACAGGAAGATGACCTTTTTGTGGATAAATTTCTGAACGTGTAGATGCAAAATCAACTTCTTGTCCATTTACAGAAACTCTTACGGTGCCAAAATCAGGATTTTCTTGAATTACTTCACCAAACTGGCTACAATGCTCAATGGCATTGCCTTCATAGGTTATATCTACGTCAAAACTCTTGACGCCAAGCAATTTATCACGAACGACGCCCCCGATATAGTACAATTTGTCTGAATTATCATATATTTTGATGATGTCCATATTGTAGATTTTAGCATAAAATGATATAATAGGTAAAAGTGTAAAGGAGAGCTATGTTACAAGAAGCAACCAAGGCTATAAATTCGGCATTTAATAATAGTTTTATTAAAAAATTAAGCCAATATCTTCATGATTGTGTACGTGAAGAAGTTAAGAGTTCAACTTTTAGAAATTTAAAAGCTGATAAAGACAATAAATGGATATTTCTACAAGGCGAAGAACAACTATTAACAAGTGGTGATGAATTTTTACGTCTTGATGGTTCCGACAGCAAACTTACCGAACTGATGATTCAAAGTGAATTAAGTACAAAAGATAAATACTTAATTTATGGTTATATGTTTTTGGTGGGGAAAAGTAATAAAACCCGCAAGCATAATGAGTTTTTAACTCCGCTTTTATATCTACCTTGTAAACTTGAAAGAAATGGTGTGAATATTAATTGTATTCCACAAGATGAAATGCTTTCTTTAAATACAGGTGCTCTTGCTGCTTTGATGAAAAAAAGTGATGACGAAGATGAAGTAGATTTGCTATTAGAAGGTATTTTAGATGTTGTTCCAGATTTGCCGATTACACAAGAAAAATTGGATATTTTCTTGACCACTCTTCAATCTCTTGTTCCTGAATTGGAGATTAGTAAAAATACAACTGATAATGAAACCGAAGATAACGTATCAAAAGAAGATCCTAAAGATTTTTATAAAGAAAAAATAGATGCGGAAAATGTTGATGAAATTATCGAAGAAGAAGAGAGAGCTACAGCTCAAAAATCTTCTATGAAGCTTGAAAAAGTTGTTGTAACTTATCAAAGTGCAATTATTTTAACTAAAAGACCTTCGGTTACGGCAGGTGTTCTTCACGAGCTTACTCAAATCGCAGAAAAACCAAGTGGAATTTACAGAGAAACTGCGTTGAGTATTATTAATGATGAATATATTCAGTCAAAAGAAAAATCTGTAATCATAAAAGATATGAAAGATGTTACAGATTTTTATCCTGTTACACCGCTTTCATTAAGTGATTCTCAAGAAAAAGTGATAAAAAATATTGATAATAATAAATTTGTAGCTGTACAAGGTCCTCCAGGAACAGGTAAATCTCAAACGATTGTAAACTTAGTTGCTCACTTAATTGCTAATGGTAAGACAATTCTTGTTGCATCTCGTATGGATAAGGCAGTTGACGTGGTTGCCGAAAGATTAAATGAACTTGGTGCTCCTTATTTGGCACTTCGTGCAGGGCGTTTAAATTATCAAAGACAACTTAGCTACGAATTGCAAGATCTTTTGTCTGGAAAGGTGGATATTGATAGTGACTATGAAGATAGCTTGCTTGTTGATGTTAAAGATATGAAAGATCACTTGAATGCTTTGCATGAAGCAGAAAAAAAATGTGAGCAAATCATAAAATTAGAACGCGAATGGCATGATATTTCGTTAGAAGTTATCGAGAACGAAAAAGCTTTAGGTGCAATGCAATTCATAACAACAACTTTGAAAAAAGGTGAAATAGATATGGTTTCAACCCTTATCAAGGTTCTTGAAAAAAATATTGAGAAAGCTGGATTTTGGGCGAATATAGCAAACTTTGCAAGCAAAAGACAGTTGAAAAAAATTCTTAAGCGCAAAGATTTTGATGTAACGTATGAAAATCTTGCAAGACTTCAGGCTGAACTTGAAGTGTCAAATATGAATTGGAAATTAAGAAAAACAGAAGCTGACATCCAAAAAATCGGTAACCTTCATGTTCTTATGGAACAAATTCGTCAGATGAAGCGCAAACAAAAAAACTTGGCGATAAATATTCTTAAAAATCGTCGTAGAGAGTCTTTAAAAGGTCTTTTACGTGATCAAATTAAGCGTCAAAGACTTATTGTTCATTCAAAATCGTTGATTGAACGTAAGAAAAATCTTCAAAATAGAATTTTGGAAGAAGAAGATTTTAAACCACTTTTGGAAGCTTTCCCTTGTTGGTGTGTAACAACTTATGCAGTTTCAGGTTCATTACCGATGAAACCTGGTATGTTTGATGTTGCCATTATTGATGAAGCTTCTCAATGCGACATTGCAAGCTGTTTCCCTATTTTATTCCGTGCAAAACGTGCCGTAATTGTTGGGGATGATAAACAACTTCCACACTTGTCATTTTTAGAAAAAGCAAAAGAGCAATCATTCTTGAGTCAATATGGAATTCCTGATAAATATCAATTAATGTGGCGTTTCAGAACAAATTCAATGTTTGATTTGGCAGATTATTATTCAATGAATTCAGTTATGTTAGATGAGCATTTTAGAAGTTTGCCACCAATTATTGATTTTTCTAACCAAGAATTTTATGGTAATAGAATTCGTGTGATGAAAAAAGATTTTGGTGGTCAAAAAGTTCTTGAGCTTGTTCAAGTGCCAGAAGGTAAGGTTGATTATGATGCAACAAGAAACTTGCCTGAAGTTGAGGCGGTAATCAAGAAATTACACGAAATTGTAATTGAAGATGAACGTAAAAATCCTGATAATCCTGTTTCTATTGGTATTATTTCACCATTTAGAGCTCAAGTTGAACAATTGAAAACTTCAGTTTCAAGAGTCTTGTCTGACCATATGATTAGAAAACACCAAATTGAGATTGGTACGGCTCATACCTTCCAAGGCGATGAACGTGATATTATTCTTATGTCATGGGCGTTTGCGGATAATAGTCACCCTCAAAGTGTTACTTTCTTGCAAAAACCTAACTTGTTTAACGTTGCAATTACTCGTGCAAGACATAAGGTTATAAACTTTGTTTCTCGTGATGTGAATAATTTGCCTGAGGGACATTTCAGAAGTTATATTTCATACATTAGAGAATATCAAAATAAGCAAGAAGCTCTTGAAAACTTGCAAATAGATGAAAATGAATATAAAAACTCATTGGAGAGAGAAATTGCAAGCCAAATTAGAGAATTAGGTCATATGGTTGAAGCTGGTGTAAGTATTGCCGGTTTGAATGCGGATTTGCTTGTTGATAGAAAATTTATTGTTGAAATTGATGGTTTAGAAGATAATGCCAAGGCTTCAACTTCTAATATGAAAAAGCAAGCGATATTAGAGCGTTGTGGTTTTAAAGTTAAACGTATAACATATAGAGAATGGCAATATTCATCAAAACTTTGTTTAGACAGAGTTTTGATTGAAGACTAAAAAAGGAGGTTTTAATCCTCCTTTTTTAGTGTATAAACTAAATTATTCAACGCAAATAGTTTGCATTGTTGAACTATTTCTATCATCGTGTCCTTTACCAGTCATTGTAGATGTGAACATTCTGCCATATGCAATAGGTCCAGAGTGCTCATTATTTGACCAAAGATAAAATGCACCTTCGCCATCGTATTTTGCGCCAATAGCAGACATGTGCGCAGAATTCATTTTAAGATTTTGGGTTGTGTTCCATTCAATTGTTTCAGCATCATATAAGTATTTAGATAATTCTACTAATTGGTCTAATGTTGGAACTTTGTTAACGCCACCGCAAGCTTCTACAGCTCCTGCCCATCTATCTTCCTCATAGTAACATTTTTTAATTCCTAAACTCTGTGCATATTTACCAGCATTAGTTGCTACTCCTGGAGTTGAGGCATTTTCACCAGCACATTTTGCATAAGACATTGGTTCTGGATAAAATGGTGCAACTGAGTAGCAAGTTTCGTTAACTTCTGCAAGACATCCAGTTCCGATTCTAGCAACATTTAATGCTCTTAAATCTTTTCCACTAGTATTTGGATTTTTATCTCCTGATGTGTCATACAAAATTGCTAAACAAGATGTCCCGTCAATTTGATTTGAATAAGGGTCTTGTTTGCATAAAAGTGTATTATTATCATTATTGTTACTTGTTGTGAGAGGGTTATATGCAATTAATGCACTTACACCACTTGCAAATTGAACACCAATTATTTCAGTTTGCCAATCTCTACGACCAAAATTATTGGATGTTTTTATTATATCAGTATCGATTTCTTCTGGGGTTGCTGTGCCTCCACCCCAATATATAGTATTTTCAAAACAATCTTGAAGTTCATCATTTTTACAGATTTTGCTTGTTTTAAAGTGTTTTGACAACTCATTCACAAAATCTTCGGTTGTTTTGTGGCCTGTTAATGTCATTTGAGTATTCATTGTTTTAAGGGCTTCTTTTAATTTGGTTTCAAAAACGATAGCAGATGTGTTCCAAGTTTTTGTATTATAGTTTTGAATTAAAGTAGGGATTGTCATTGCAGAAACAACACCAATAATGCCAAGTGTAATTAAGACTTCTGCCAATGTGAATGCAGTTTTCCTGATCATTTTTCTCTCCTGATGTTTGTTAACATTACAATTGATCTTATTATATCACGGCAGGGAAATGAGGGCAAATAAAAAAACCTGACCGAAGTACAGGTTTTAAAAAGTGAGTAAAGTGTGTGTGAAATTTGTTTTCACATGAGTAAATGTGTATTTATAAGTTAAATCCCAAATTCTCTGTTTAATGCTTGAATGAATGGTGATTTAGCCATTTTTTGTTCCATATCTGCGATTGCAAATGCGTTACCAAGATTAGCTACACCTTTTACAGTTTCTTGAGCAACTGTTGTGTCTTTTAAATTCAAGCCATTAAGAGCATCGCCCCAAAAATCTTTGTCGATTTTTTCGCCAGCAACTCTGTTAACTTTTACGCCGTACACACTAGCCATGTTTGAAGTTAGTAATTCTTCGCCAACTTCTTTGACAAACTTGTTGTCAACAACAGGTTTTTGTTCTGCAACTTTTTCTTCCCTAACTACTTCTTTAGAATTTTCTACATCTTTGTTAATTCTAAAATTGTTTACATGTCCTTTTCCATTAAACTCGATAGCCATTTTTGGCCTCCTTTTCATTTACTCACATGATATTTATCGGCAACTTTTTTTATTTCTTTAATAATAAAGACGAAATTCATCCATTTGTGTTACATAACTTAACAAACTTTCAAAATAGGCAAAAAAAAGACCACCGAAGTGGTCTTTATATTTGTGAGTAAAATTGGATTTTGAAAATTGATTATGAACCGAAGAATAGTTTATCCAATTGGCCAAATTCTTTAGAAGCGAAGAATTCTGCCATGCGTTGTTCGGTTTCTTTATCTTTCTTTTTTTGATCATCAATTTCTAATTGTTTGCATACAGTTTCAAAATCTTGAACTTGAGCTTCAATTCTTTTCACATTTGCCATTGCGATATAATCGATTACTCTAGCTTTATCTGTTCCTGGTTCAAGATTCATTGAATCTACCATGTGTTGAAGTTCTTCAATAGTTTGAGCTTGAGCTAATTTTTCAGCACCATCAACTTTGTTAGTTAAATGTAAGCCCATAACACCTTTAATGTCATTGCCTAGTTGATCTAAAAAAGCACCTAAATTATTAGATTGAATAGCTTCTTGCAATAATTGTTGGTCTTTTGCATCAACTTTGCCATCTTGGTTAAAGTCAATGTTTGCTTTTTGAGCTTCTTGTTTTAATTGTTGTAATTCTTTTTGATCAATACCATAATTGTTCTTTGGAATGTTATTTCCGTTTCCGCCAACGCCTGATACCATAGTTAATTCTCCTTTTTTACTCACATTCTCTTAATAAATTTTCTTTTCCTATTTAAGATTTTCACATCTTATACCTTAATAAAGTATTTTTTGATTGAATAATTGCTATAAAGAATATATACTATTTACATATTGTTACATTTGTTAATAATTATCGTACAGGATATCATTATAAAAAATCAAGCTATAATTGACTTTGGAAGTGTTGTAAATAAACTTTAGACTAATGGCTAATAGAAATATGGGTTATAGTTTAATACGATTTAATGAGGAGGAAAACAATGGAAATAGAGCTAACGACAAGAGAATTAGATGTATTAACTGCACTTACCAAAGGATTAAATAACAAGGAAATTGCAACAGAACTAAATGTTACACATCACACAATAAAAGCTCACATAAGCTCAATTTTACACAAATTTAGCTGTAAAAATAGAACAGATGCTGCTTTGTATGCAATCAGGAATAAAATTATTCATCCTCAAGACTAAGAACAGCCATAAATGCTTCTTGTGGAACTTCAACACGTCCAATTGATTTCATACGTTTTTTACCTTTTTTCTGTTTTTCTAACAGTTTACGTTTGCGAGAAATGTCGCCACCGTAGCATTTATCAAGAACGTTTTTGCGCATTGCTTTTATGTTTGTACGAGCGATTACTCGGCCACCTACAGCCGCTTGAACAGGTACTTCAAACAATTGGCGTGGAATAATATCTTTTAATTTTGCTGTTAATTTTTGACCAATATAGAAAGCGTTATCTTCGTGGCAGATTACTGAAAGTGCGTCAACTACTTCTCCAGCCAACATAACATCAAGTTTTACAAGTTTTGAACGTTTATAATCTTTAAATTCGTAGTCCATACTTGCATAACCTTTTGAGCGAGATTTTAATTGATCATAAAAATCTGTAATAACTTCACTCAATGGAATTTCATATTCTAAACTTGCTCTAACTTTGTCTAAGTAAGTCATATTAACAAAAATACCACGTTTAGATTGAGCCAAATCCATTAAAGTTCCAACATAATCGTTTGGAACTATAATTTGAACTTTTACGTATGGTTCTTCAATGTAATCTCTATATTGTGGTGCTGGAAGATTTGCAGGGTTATCAATTTCAACCATTTCTCCATTGGTTTTGAACACGTGATAAACTACAGATGGAGCGGTTGTTACTAGAGAAAGATTATACTCACGTTCCAATCTTTCTTGTGCAATTTCCATATGTAACATGCCTAAAAATCCACAACGGAAACCGAAACCTAAAGCGCTTGAAGTTTCAGGTTCAAAAGTAATACTACTATCGTTGAGTTTTAATTTCTCCAATGCCTCTTTTAAATCATGATAATCTTCGTTATCAACAGGATACATACCTGAAAATACCATTGGTAAGGCTTCTTTGTACCCTGGTAATGGTTCTTTTGCTGGGGCCTCTACTGTTGTGATAGTATCACCAACAAATCTAGTTAATTCTTTAATAGAACCTGCGAAATACCCTACATCACCACATACAAGTTCATTAACTTGAACTCTTGTAGGTGTTAGATAACCAAGTTCAACAATTTCGTACTCCTTTTTAGATGCCATAAATTTAACTTTATCGCCAAGTTTCATTCTGCCATCAATAATTTTGAAGAAACAAAGAGTTCCTAAATATTGGTCATATGCACTATCAAATACAAGTGCTCTTAATGGTTTTTCTGTTGTATCCATAGGTGGTGGTACAAAATCCACAACAGCTTCTAATACATCTTCAATACCAATACCAGCTTTCGCACTTACAGGAATTGCCATAGAGGCATCAATTCCTAAAACTTCTTCAATTTCTTGTTTTACTCTTTCAACATCAGCTGAAGGTAAGTCAATTTTATTAATTACAGGGATGATTTCAAGATTTTGTTCGATTGCAAGATACACGTTCGCCAAGGTTTGAGCTTCAACACCTTGAGTTGCGTCAACGATTAACAAAGCACCTTCGCAAGCAGCAAGGGAACGTGAAACTTCATAAGAAAAGTCAACGTGTCCTGGGGTATCAATCAAGTTTAAAATATAATCTTTGCCGTCTTTTGCTTTGTAGTTCATTCTTGCGGCATTAAGTTTAATAGTAATCCCACGTTCGCGTTCAATGTCCATTGAATCTAATAACTGGTCTTGCATATCACGTTCAGCAACTGTACCTGTATGCTCAAGTAAACGGTCTGCTAGTGTTGGTTTGCCGTGATCGATGTGGGCGATTATACAAAAATTTCTTACGTTTTCCCTGTATTTCATATTTTCAATTATACGAGAAAAACATAAAACTTCAATCATTATTATGTTCAAGTAAAAATTCGTCTATTTTGGTGTATAAATTTTCAGACTTTTTCTTAATTTGTTCTAACAATGAAATTGAATAAAAAGGAGATTTACTTTTACACATACTATTTTCAAAAACATCTAATAGACACTCTTGCATGTCAGTAATATCACCAAGTTCAGTTAACCAATCTTCAGCTGCATTATTCATAATAATTCCTCTTTTTTTATAAATCATAGCAGATTTTTCATTTTTGTCAAGAGTTAATTATTTTTTGCAGGGTATTTTGCATTCAATTCTTCAAGGTATTTTAATAATGCAGGTCGAAACAAGGTATAATAATCGCTTTGTCCCCAAAAAGAGTCATTTAGATTTCTGCCATAGTATTGTCGTTTCATTTTTGTTGCGATGATTGCTAAACTATCTAGAGTCTTGATAACTTCAGGATCTCTATAAAAATCGTTTTCAGACTCAATATGATCAATTGGTTTTGTTAATCGTTTCATAATTCGAAAAACCTCTTGAATATCTTCGACTGTATCAGAATTATATTGAGCATCTTCTGAATTCCAGATGTAACCATCAGGATTATTATATTTTTTTATAAGTTTTACACTACTTTCGTAAGGATGGTCTGAATATTGACTGTCTAAAAGTGCAAAACCAAAAACTTTTAAAGTTTCTTGGTTAATTTTGTTACCAAATTTGTGATAATCAATGACTGTATCTAAATTAGTCATTTTGCCATATAATTTATCTACAAAAGAATATTGTTTATATTCCATACTTGTAAGGCAATGATCTAATTTCCGTGATAATTTTAAATCAGTTAAATCAGTTATGGCTTTTATTGAAGCGGTTTTAATATTTTTCTTATTATTGCCAAGTAATTCATCGCTGGTAAGAAGAGTATAAGCACCTTCAAGTGATTTTCCTGTGTGGCAATAATCCATTAAGATGTAAGTTTTTCCGGAAGATTCAACAGTTTCTCTATCAAGACCTATTGATGCTAAGTATTTTTTGAAATTTTGAAATCCGTACTTATTAGTAAAACAGTTTATTGCATAAGTATAATCTTGAAAGTCATCTCCACCATGAAATTCGTCAGCATGAGACAGAGGAATGTTTTTAACATTTTCTTCTCCAATTTTCATTTCAAGAAGTTTTGAAATTGAAGAAAGTGACCTACCAATTGTGACAACAACATAATTATTTTCGCCAAATTGTTCGTCGAAAACAGTTTTGATAGAATCTGCAGCAAAATGGTGCATAGGTAAATCTTTTGTTATGAAATCTTTATTAAGTAATCGTGACTCAAACATTAGAATATTTTTTCTAATAGCTTCTTTTTCTTCATAAGTTAAAGAATCATATTCTTCTTTGTTAATTTTATCAAGTTTAGAAAGTGCTCTTTCGTAGGTGGAAGAGGTACCAAGTTCAAGGATGTCAATTTCGTTTGTCTTGTTTCCTTGAAATACTGGTTTTGATTGTTGAGGGGTATATGTTTTTATGTATGGATTAATTGATAAAATGCGCATAATAAATAAAACCTCGTAAAAATATTTTTTGCGAGGTTTTAAAACTTTAAGTTTATAATATAAAAAATTATATTTCCATATATTGAAGATTATCACTAACTGTGAATTTTGCAGTTACTGAAGATTTGATATCTTCAGTCGTAAACATTGGATTTATTTCGGTTAGAATTAAACCATTTTCGCTAACTTTAAATACACAACGCTCTGTGATAATTAAATTAACTTCTTTATAAGCCGTTAATGGTAAATTGCATTTATCAACAATTTTTATTTGATCTTTTGCCATGTGTTCCATAACAACGATAACTTTTTTGGCACCGACAACTAAATCCATAGCTCCGCCCATACCTGGAACCATTTTGCCTGGAATCATCCAGTTAGCAAGGCTTCCTTCCTCGTCAACTTGTAAAGCCCCAAGAACAGTTGCATCAATGTGTCCACCGCGCATCATTGTAAATGCCATTTGTGAATCATAAAAACAAGCTCCTTTTACAAGGTCTACGCATCCGCCACCAGCATTGATAATTTTATCATTAGGGATTTCTGCGTCTTTACCGATACCTAACAAACCATTTTCGGATTGCAAAAGAATATCAACATTTTCAGGAATGTAGTTTGCAACAGCTGTTGGAAAGCCAATTCCAAGAGTTACAACATCGCCATCTTTAAACTCTTTTGCAGCTCTTTTTGCAATAATTTCTTTTATTTTCTCTTTTGTAAGTTGTTCGCAAACCATAGTCATTATTTGTTCCCTTCTACAATATAATCAATAAACAATCCAGGAATTACTACTTCATTTGGATCTAAACAATCAACAAGTTCTTCAGCTTGAATAATTACAGTATCCGCTGCTGTTGCCATAATTGTATTTAGGTTTCTTGTTGTTCCTTCAAATGCAACATTGCCGTATCTATCAACCTTTGTCCCATATATTAAAGCAAAATCTGCATCAATTGGTTCTTCAAAAATGAATTTTTTGCCATTGATAATCATAGTTTCATTATTGTCTTCAATAATTGTTCCAACACCTGTTGGTGTTAAGATTCCACCTAAACCAGCACCTTTAGCTCGTATTCTTTCAATTAAACTTCCCATTGGTATAAGGTCAACTTCTAATTCACCAGCTTGCATTTGTCTGCCAGATTCTGGGTTTAACCCAATGTGTGATGTAAAAACCTTTTTAACTTGTTTATTTTCAATTAGTCTGGCTTTGTCTTTGCCAGGTACTGATGTATCGTTACAAATCAAAGTTAATTCTTTAACATTTTGTTTAACAAGTTCATCTACTAAAACGTCAGGTGCGCCACAACTAATAAAGCCTCCTACCATTACTGATGAACCGTCTTTAATCATATTTATAGCTTCTTTTGCTGAAATTATTTTTTTCATAGTCCTCTTCCCTTGTTAGTATTTTATTATAAAAATACCACACTTAAAAGATTGTCAAAAATTTCGTTACAATTAAATCCAATCTGGATAGTAATAAATAGTAATAGGTTTTTTAGTTTTAATTTTAGCGTGACCACCTTTTATAAAATTTGTCAAAGAGCCACTTGGGGGCAAAATAGTTAGTGCCCATTTTAAAGGAAAAACTATTATACTTCTGTCTTGACCTTTAACATCATAAAATCCTGTCAATTGGCCGTTATTAATATTTTTTATCTCAAAATCTCCTAAAGTTATAATAGCAGGAATTCCATTCATTCCACTTCTGGAAATTGTTTCAACTCTTGCTGTTGCAGGTGTAAGTTCTTGAATGATAATTTTATCATTGTATTTAATTTCATCTTTTATTAAAAATTTTAAAATTTGTCCTTCATAAATATCGTTTTCAGATTTTATGTTATTTATAATTGAAAGTTTTATAGGAATTTTTGTTGTCGAAGAATAATCATATTTTGAATGAATTTTAGGTTGTTGAAGTTCTTGTTGACCAATTGTTGAATCAACAAAATCGTCATTCAATAATTCTGCAAATGCACAACTTCCTATTAAAAATGTAAGCAATAATCCTAAAATTTTTTTACTCATATTTTACTTTTTCTTTCGAATTATTTTTGATTTTATCTTCTAATTTTTTTCTGTTGTCAATTGAAGTTAATAAGAAATTTTGATAACTTTCGTTCTCAATGTATTTGTTATTAGCTAAATAATACGGATATTTTGTATAAATGTATTCGTAAATAATAGCCAATCTTTTGGATGTTAAATTGGAACTTGAAAAAGTATCATATCTTTTTTGAGGTTGAGATTTATTTAAAAATGTAATCAACCCAATTGGGTTGTATCCAGCTGTAACCATGAAATCTACAGCTCTTTTATCTGCAACAATTTCATACATTTTGGGAGCAGCTTTTACTTGAATTGCGTTTAAACCTCCGCGCCACATTCCACCATAGGATTTTAAGGCCATAGAAATTCCACGAGACACAAATGCCGCAAGTTCGTCATCATTTCCAACAAATTTATATTCACCTTCGGTGATTATAATTTGGCGTTTTGTTAGTTCATCTGCAGATTTTAGAATAGATTTTTTTTCAGCTTTGTCATAAACAAAAATAATTCTTTTATCTATTTTGTTTGCGTTCAAAACTTTTAACCCAACATTGTTAATTTTTTCTTGGATAGTTTGTTCTTTTATAATTTCAGCATCTTCCGTTGCAAAAATATTTCCTGCAAATAAAAATAACGCAGCAAATAAGATTAAAATCTTTTTCATTAAATTCCCTCAATTAGTCACTTTCGGCAACAACAGTTGTAATTAAATCGCCGTAACTGTTAAAGTGTCCGTCAGTTTCTTCAACTATATATCTTAATTCCGGTTTTCCTTCAATTGCGTTTTCCGCACAATCCATTGCATCATCGTAATCTTTAAATTCGCCAATTAATGTTCTAGATAATGATGAACGATTTTTTTCTGTGTAAACACTATACATATACACTCTCCTTTTTCCCTATAATATCATAGAAAACGGCTACTTGCATTTTTCTTAATAAATTTGTTATAATTTGGGAAAAGGAGATTGTATGACAAATTTAGAATTTAAAATAGATGAAAGCAAATGTATTCATTGTGGTCAATGCATAAGAGATTGTATGGTTGGCGCAATTGAATTTGGTGAAAACAATATCCCACAAATCGCTCAAGGTGGTGAAAAAAGGTGTATGAAATGTCAACATTGTTTGGCAGTTTGTTCAACCGGAGCACTATCAATTTTGGGCAAATCACCTGAAAATTCTGAGCCTGTTAAAGAGCAAAATCCAGAAGATATTTTGAACCTAATTAAAGGTAGAAGAAGCTTCAGACACTATAAAAAAGAAAATCTTTCACCTGAAGTAATGGCAAAATTGAAAGATATGCTTAATTGGGCTCCAACAGGTGTAAATAATCATAGACTTCATTTTTCTTTTGTTGATGATATTGAAGTTATGAATGATATTAGAGACTATACAAATAAAAAGATTATAGATCTTGTGTCAAAACCTATTGCTGATACATTATCCAAAAAATTTGAAAGATATAAAAAAGCGATTTTAAAAGGCAATGATATAATTTTTAGAGGCGCACCTCATATGGTGGTTGTTTCGTCTCCGATTGATGCTCCTTGTCGTGATTTTGACCCAATGATTGCTTTAAGTTATTTTGAACTGTATGCTCAAAGTTTGGGTGTTGCAACTTGTTGGTGTGGACTTGGATATAATGCATTAAGCTTTTTCCCTGAACTTTGTAAACAATTTGAAATTCCTGACGGATACAAATTATCTTACACAATGTTATTTGGACCAGCTGACATAAAATATGCTAGAGCTGTTCAGCCAGAACCGTTCAAAATAATTTCAGTGAAAAAAGGTGGCAGAGAAATGTCATTTAAAGAAAAAATTAAGCGATTGTTCTGGAATCGAAAAGTGTAAAACCAGATTCAGTTAGCTCAAAAATTTCAAAATTTTCTTCAAAATTTCCCGCAACAGTAATCATAAAGGTTTCTAAAAGTGGGAAATTTGTTTTTGTTTTTGGTGTTCCTTGAAGTTTTATTCCTGCTTCATATTCAGTCCAAAATCTATAAAATAGTTCCTTTGAAATGTTTGCTCCTTTGTAATTATAACGAGCAAAAAGTTCTTTGAAATTACGTTCTTTCATTATCTCAATATCAATTCCAACAGGGTTGCTGTCAAAAGCTATCAATATAATATTTTCAGAATGAGAAATACTGAAATTCATGTCAGAGTGTTTGAATCTTGGTTTTTTGTTGATAATTTCCAGTTCTGTGTTTTCAATGTTATATATTTCTTTCGCAACTTTGTTTAGTAAAAAACGCCCGTAACAGTGTTGTTTTTCTTTTTCAGCAGAAGAAAATTTTCTATCTTTTAAAAAAGATTTCAATACATCACTATCAACGTTATATTTTGCAGAATCAACAAAAAATATTTTCATAGTCTAATACTAACATAAAAAATTTGTTTGGATAATTTATTATATCCAGTTGGGTAATTTAGTTTTGGTGTAAAAAAATATAAAATATAAATATCTCAGAAAGGTGGATTTATGTTAAAAGACAGGCAATTAAAGCGAGTTATAGCTTGCTCAGAACTTGTAAAAACAAATAATCTGGAAGATTTGAGAAAAAGTTTTATTGAAACATTGACTCATGATTTAAAAACCCCAATACTTGCTCAAATTCGTGCTTTAGAATTAATTTTACAAAATAGATTTGGCGAACTAAACAAAGAACAATCCGAAATGTTGCAACTTTCTTTAGATTCTTGTCAGTATATGTATGAAATGGTTTCTACTTTAATTTCAACTTACAAGTTTGAAAATGAAGAATTTAAATTAAATTATTCTCATTTTAATGTTATTCAATTAATAGAAGAAAATATAGAAAGTGTTGATAAATATTTGAAAGCAAATAACATCAAAATAGTTATAATTCCTGAGATTACATCCCCTATGATTGCAGGAGATATTATAAGAATTCAAAAAGTTATTCAAGCATTATTGTTTAATTCTTTAAACTCTGCTTATAAAAATTCAATTTTAAAAATTCGACTTAATGAACAAAATAAAAAAATGATTGTTGAATTTGAAAGTCATAGTTGTTATATTGAACCAGCCAAGTTAGAAAAAATGTTTAGGTTAAATACCTCTCATGCCGAAAAATTTGATAAAATTGGGACAGGAATTGGTTTGTTTTTGGCTAAGAAAATTATTGAAAAACACAATGGCGAAATTATTGCAAAAAGCGATATTCGACAACGAAATACGTTTGGATTTAAAATTCCAATTAAGGCTCCGCAACAAATTTTTTATCAAAACTGTGTTTAAATTTTACCAACAATAACTCTTTCAATATCAGCTAAATCGTTGAGAATTTCAATTTCTTTGAAACCATTATCTTTCATAAGTTGTTCAACGTCTTTTGCTTGATTGATGCCAAGTTCAAATAGTAAATAGCCACCTTTGTTTAAAATGCATGGAGCACCTTGGGTAATTTTTTCATAAAATTCAAGACCTTTTTCATCAGTTGTATATAAAGCCATCTCAGGGTCAAATTTTACTTCTGTTTGAATATTGGCTTTTTCTGATGGAGGGATGTATGGTGGATTTGAAATTATGATATCAAAACTTTCTCCTGGTTTTACATTTGAAAAAACATCAGATTTTCTAAAAATGGCTTTGTTGAAAAGGTTTAATCTTGAAGCATTATCTAAAGCGATGTTTAGAGCATCACGAGAAATATCAAGGCCAATAATTTGGCAATTGGTATGTTTTGCAATCATACATGCGATACAACCACTTCCAGTTCCCACATCTAGAGCCATTTTAAAATTGTTTTGATTTATAATTTCAACTGCTTTTTGAACAAGAAGTTCTGTTTCATCACGTGGGATAAGAACATCTTTATTGACGATGAATTTTTCGCCCATAAAGTCTGCAAAACCAATAATGTGTTGGATTGGTTGGCGAGTTTTTGCTCTGAGTTCAGCTTTTTCTTTTACGATTTTTAATTTAGAAGAATCAAGTTTTTTACCCATTATAATATCTTTTACACCATAATCTGCAAAATGTTCAATGAGCATTTTTACTTCAATATTAGCTTCATTTGGTTCTATTCCGCTATCTGTTAAAATTTTTACAATGTCTTGAATGTTCATAATTTATTTATATCATAAAAAAAAAAGAGGTTTTATCCTCCTTTTTATTTATAAAAATTTATGCTTATGAATTTATTCTAAACAAAGCGTGTAGATTTCTTGATCTTACTAAACAGCTTTGTCTTCTTCAGGAGCCATTGATTTGCTATCGTTTACATAGTTAGTTAACTGTTTCAATGCTTGTTTGTATGCATTAACGGTTCCGTTACCACCTAAGCAACCACCTTGGCAAGCCATAACTTCGATTAAGTTACCAAGTTCACAAACGCCATTTTTAGCGTATTTTTTCAAATCTTTGATTGACTGTTTATCTAAACCATTAATTACAACTGGATAAGTTGGTAAGTGTTCAGGAAGCATTTTTTGAACAGCTTGAGCAACACCACCTGTTACTGCGTAATTTCTTGATTCCGCTGAAGCGTCATAACTGAATTCGATTTCTCCACATTCAGAAACTTGAACACCTAACGCTACAAACCATGCACCTAATTCTTCGTAGTTTAATACAAAGTTTACATTAGGGTTTTTCATAGCTTCTTTACGTTTAGCATTACATGGGCTAAAGAACACTGTAATGGCATCTGGATGTTCACGTTTAACAATTTCTGCAGTATAATAAAGTGGAGTTTTTGTATCTGATCTGAATGGTTTCATTTCAGGAATATGTTTATCCACTAATTCGTTATAACCAGCGCAACAAGAAGTTGTCATGAATTCTTCGCCTTTTTCAAGACGTTCTTCAAATTCTGCAGCCTCTGTTCTTGTTGTAATGTCAGCACCTTGCGCAACTTCATAAACTTCGGCAAATCCAAGATTTAGGATAGCTTCTTTTAATTGTTTTGGTGAGCAAGGTAATTGACCCATAATTGCAGGTGCAACCATTGCGATAACTTTTTTACCTGCTTTGATATTTTTCAAAATGTCTATTATTTGGCTTTTTTCGTGAACAGCGCCGAATGGACAAGCTGAAACACATTTGCCACAAGAAATACATTTTTCAAAATCGATTTGTGCATAACCTTCTTCGTTTTTGTTAATAGCGCCTACAGGGCAAGCGTTTTCGCACGGTACGATGATTTTTGTAATTGCTTGGTATGGGCAAACTTGTACGCACATACCGCAGTTTTTACATTTAGCTGGATCAATAACTGATTTTCCGTTTTGAACGCTAATTGCACCAAATTTACAAGTATTTACGCAAGGTCTAGCAACACAACCTTGGCAAAGGTCTGTTACATAGATTCTTGACGGTACACAACCTTTACAAGCAGATGTAAGAACTGTTAGAGGATCAGTTTCTGGAACTTCTCTTTCTAGTGCTTTTTCTGCTAATGTTGACAATAATACGCTATCGTCAGCATCTTCGATTGACATACCTAAACCAGCAACAGTTCTATCTCTAAGGATTGCTCTTTCTTTGTGAATACAGCATCTATATGGAACTTCGCTGCCTTTTGGTCTCATTGCAAACGGAATTAAGCGTGTATTTTCTGCGAAATTATCGCTTAAATACGCTCTTATTAATCTAACTAAAATTTCACGTTTTAAATGTGAAGTTTGTCTTGGGGTAGCATTCATACTCATTTTCTTTTTTCCTTTATATTTTATTATTTTAGATGTTCTTCAATTGCTGCTAAAACTTTTTCAACAGTTGCTTCTTTGATGATTTCATCATCAACTTTAACATATGGTGCTTTTGAAAATTCCCAGTCAATTGAGCACAAACCAAGGCAAGGAACGCCTGATACATCAACTCTTTCACCATATTTTTTAGGAACCAATTCGATTAATTCCTGTAAATTTGCAGAACCCATAACAAAACATGTTGTACCTAAACAAACTTTTACACTAACTTTTTTGTCCATCTTTTTACCTTCCTTACATATACTGTATATTGACTTTTTTGAAGTATTTTCTTTGAAGCACGTCGGATATTTTTTTGATGATATTTTTCCTGATTTCTATTTCTACAGGAAGACTTGGATCGTAGTGTGCCTGATTTAATTTTGCACCAACCATAAAATTAATGCAATCACTATCCAATAAAAAGTTTACCAACTTTCCAGCAGCATTGTCAATATCTAATGTGCCAGCTTCTAGATATTCTAAAGTTTTTGTAAGGGTTAAAATCCCTTCAGTAACCAAATCTACACCATCCATATATGAACATGATGGAAGTTTTCCGATACTTATTGTAGTATCCATTGTTATTGGTTTGTTAAGTTCTCTTGAAAGTAGATTTGCAGTTGTGCCACCGCAAATTGCTTTTTTACCTTTGAAATCATCAAACATTTTTGCATATTCAGGGTCTTTTGTTTGATGATAAGGTGGGCCTGTAAAGATTAATGATTCTCTAGGGTCTCTAAAATATAAAACACAAGCTGAAATATCATCTTTAGGATTTCTATCTGTTTCGATATTTCGTGCTTGATTTACAATATATTGTGAAAGTTCTGAACTTGAGATTGTAGGATTTTCTTTAAGTTTATCTTGAACAAGTACAATTAATCCTTCTCTGCGTAATCCAAGTTTTAGTCTTCCACCACCTAAACCAGATTGAGTTACACCATCAGAACAACAGATTAATCTATCACCTAATTTCAAATTTATGTTATATATTTTTAAACATCTGTTTTTAAAAGTTTTTGATTGAACCGTAGTGTATTCAGGTTGCATAACTTCATTATTTCTTATCCACAAAAATTCTGGATTGCCTTCTTCTACAATTCTTGCATGACCGTCATCGTTTACGTCAATCGCTGAAAACGTTGAGTAGCTTATTCTTCTAACCTTGCAGACAGGTAGTGAGTTCATAACAATTTCAGCAGCTTTTTGGATAGAAATTTGTCCGTTCTCAATAAACCTTAAAAGCATTGTTGCTGTCATGCAAGAAAGGATGTTTGCCTTGATACCACTGCCTAAACCGTCTGATAATACTGCAATTAAACGGGCCTCATCTGGGTATCTTTTTGATACGAAATGGTCACCGTAAGCGTTCTGGTTGTATTTCTTCATTTGCTTGCAAGCAATATCAATAAACACTAGTTGTTTTCCTCATCCTTGTCATCATAATCATTTGCTATTGAACTCAATAGTGTTTCAGTTTCAACCATGTGCTCACCAAGTAAGCAAGCGATTTCTTGAACAATTGAAATGTTTTTAGAGATTACTTCTTGAGCTTTTTGTGAGATTTTTTCCCTATTTGTTTCTGTTTGAGTTACGTCTGTAATTACAGCTCCAACAATTTCGTTTTCTTCGATTGTGAATGCACTTATGTCATATAAACGATTTTTAACTGGGAAGCGCTCTTTATGAAGATCTTTTCCTGTCTTCAAAATGGTTTTGAAAATGTCTGAAAAATCGACAATTCTATCAATTGCAGCACCAGTCATTCCGTCTGGTCTTGCTTTGAATATTTCATACATATCGCCAGAGAACATTTTCATAAAGCTATCGTTAGCTTCTAAAATATTCATATTATTGTCAACCATTACAACAGCTGCAGGCATGCATCGAATCATAGCAGCAGCTTTTCTGACGGCGATTTTTCTCATATATGATACACACATTGATGTTTCAGCATCGCCATTCAATAAAGCAACAGCCATTTCTCGACATGTTGAGTATCCGCAACCACCACAGTTTAATTCATCATCAACTGAGTGTTTACCAATTTTTTTCAAAGTTTTAAGAATATCTTCTAAAGGATACTTAGAATTAGTAACTTCTTTAGATTCAATTTTATAATCAACAACGGTTTTTGGTTCTGTTGGGATAGCATCACGTTTCTTCTCTTTTGTTAAAATGTCAGAAACCATCGTAATACCAGCTTTTTCTGAAGAAATGCATGGTCCGCCAACACATCCACCATCACATGCCAAAGCTTCAATAAAAATAGTTTTATCAAGCTTATTTACATCAAGATTTTTCAAGGATCTTTGTAGTGAGTTTAATCCGCAGATTTCCAATAATTGAACGTTATCGTTTACTCCAGATTTCCTGATTGTTTGATTCATACCACCGTCTATTGGATATAAAGTTCCTTCAAAAGCTGATTCTGGAACGAATTTGTATTTATCGTCTTTTGCAACTTTTGTGATGTCTATAATTTCTTCGTGTAACCACATTCTTAGTTCTTCAAAAGTTAATGCGGCATCAAATAAGCCGTTAGAGTATGTAACTTCGTTTTTCTTTGCAATGCAAGGGCCTACAAATACAATTGCTATATCTTCACCAAAAGTTTCTTTTAGCATTTTTGCGTGTGTCATTAATGGTGAGCCGATAGGGGTTATGCAATTTGTGAATTCAGGCATGTAAAGTCTTATGTAATCAACGATTACAGGACAAGCGCTTGAAATAAATAACCCATTTTTAGCTTCGTTAAGCATTTTGGCAGTTTTTATAGAAACTTCTTGTGCTCCAAGAGCAGTTTCTGATACATCTTTAAAACCTAATTGTTTTAACAAAGCAATCATTTTTTCTGCAGAGTTTTCAAAAGATGCTCTCCAAGATGGTGCAAGGGAAACATAAACATCCTTTTTATCAAAAAGTAGTTTTTTAACTTTATCAATATCCGTCCTTACACGTTTTGCATTTGTAGGGCAAGCTTTTACACAAGCTCCACATGCGATACATTTTTCTGGAATAACGGAAGCGTGGCCGTTTTCGATTTTAATAGCCTTAACATGACATTCACGAACGCATTTGTAACAGTCGTGGCATTCGTTTGTTAATGTGTAAACCGGATTCTGTTTGTCCATTTATTCTCCTTTAGGATGCAGATAATTCTAAACTTTTGCTGTTTCTAAAATTTCTTTTAGTTTGTCGATTGTGACTTCGTTATATTCAACTCCGTTGATGTAAATATTTGGGCCACAAGCGCATTTATTCTCGCATCTCATACCTTCAAGTTCGATATTTGCATCAATTCCGTGTTCTTTTATATATTCTTCAATGTATGCCAAATTTTCTTGATTTCCTCTGGCAAAACATGAACTTCCCATACATACTGTTATATTTAATTTACTCATACTGTCCTCTTAATGTATATTCTAGTTTAATCCCTGTTTTAGGGCAAGTGTTTTAAAGAAGTCTTTCGTATATTTTTTCAATATTTTGTAAAAAATCGTCTTTATTGAAAATATTTTCGACCTCGTCTTCTGTAAGATGTTGGAGAATTTCTTCGTCTTTCAAAAGATTTGCTTTAAAATCTCCGTGATTGTTGAATGCATCAAGTGCATTTCTCTGAACAAGTTTATATGCGTCTTCTCTTGTTAGACCTTTTGAAACAAGTGTCAAAAGCACTTTTTGAGAAAAGACAATTCCGCCAAATTTGTCAGTGTTTTTAATCATATTATCTTTATGAACAACAAGATTTTCTACAACACCATTAAATCTATCAAGCATAAAATCAACTAGAATTAAGCTATCTGGGAAAATAATTCTTTCTGCAGAGCTATGAGAAATATCTCTTTCGTGCCATAAAGCTATATTTTCTAGTGCAGCAATTGAATTTGATCGAACAACTCTTGCTAATCCACATAAGTTTTCACTTAATACAGGATTTTTCTTGTGTGGCATAGCTGAAGATCCTTTTTGATTTTTACCAAAACCTTCTTCAACTTCTAGAACTTCAGTTCTTTGTAAATGTCTGATTTCTGTTGCAAATTGTTCAATAACACTTGCAATTAATGCTAAAGATTGCATAAAGTATGCGTGATAATCACGAGCAATTACTTGAGTTGAAATTCTTGCAGGTTTAAGATTTAAATTTTTACAAGTTATTTTTTCAATTTCTGGCGAAATATTGCTATAAGTGCCAACTGGGCCTGAAATCTGACCTACTCTAATTTGTTCTAGAGCGTGTGTGAAATTATCTTTTTGTCTTTCTAAAATATCAATCCAGTTGCAAAGTTTTGCGCCAAATGTCATAACTTCTGCGTGAATTCCATGTGAACGACCTATGCAAACGGTTGTTTTATGTTCACGTGCAAGGGTTTTTAATGAATTTATTGTTTTATTCAAATCGTCAAGGATAATTCTTCCGCTATCTTGAATTTGAAGCGCAAAGGCTGTATCAATTACGTCAGAACTTGTCAAACCAACGTGGACATATCTGCCTAAATCGCCCAAACTTTCATTTACATTTGTCAAAAATGCGATTACATCGTGACGTACTTCGCGCTCAATTTCGTCAATGCGTTTAATGTCAAATTTTGCAAGTTGCTTAATTTTTAAAACATCTTCCTTTGGGAATTCGCCAAGTTCAGCGTATGCTTCACATACTGCTATTTCTACTTTTAAATAGTAGTCGAATTTGGAATTTAATTCCCAAATATTTTTCATTTCTTCACGTGAATATCTTTCAATCATAGTTTTATTTTAGCACAAAAAATATATGTAAATATTAATATTCCTTCACAAAAAAGGCAATTTTTTTGAGTATATAAACTTTATATATTTAAGAGTATAAAAAAGGGACAATTATGGGCGGACAGTCACCAATAATTTCAGAAGCACAATTTAATGGTAATGCTGAATTAGTTACCAAATATGGTGATTATAAAACATATCTTGCAGAACAAGAAAAGATGTTTAAAACAACTTCATCTTGGGATTTGTATTATAAAGGTAAGGCGGCCTATGCAGATGCAACATTGCGTTATAATGAGGCAAATAATCTTTTTGTACAATATAAAAAACAAAAAGATACAGCCCAGATTAAATATAATGCGATGATGTTAGCATTGCAGCAACAGCGAGGTGAAGATTATCAAATATCTGCTACTGACAGAGCGAGCCTAGCTTCAAAATCTGGTTATACTACTGATTTAATTAGAACAGTAACTGATGCTGAAATTGAAGTTGATATAGCACTTGATGCTAGATTTAACGCTGTTAGTACCCAACGTCGCGGCTTGTATTATAATGGTTAAACTTTATTAAGTATTTTTTATTTGCATGTATTGCAATTTTTTCTTGATATATTAGAATCTTCCTTGTAGAGTGCTTACGCCAATATGTCACTCAACAAAATAAAGGAAAAAACAATATGTCAATTAACTTGAAAAACAAACAAGAAATCGTAAAAAAATACGGCAAAAACGAAGCTGATACAGGTTCTGCTGCTGTTCAAGTTGCGATGATGAGCAAAAAGATTTCTGAACTTACTGAACACTTAAAATCAAACAAAAAAGACTTTGCTACAAAAAGAGGTCTTTTGATGATGGTAGGTAAAAGAAAAAGATTACTTTCTTACATCAAAGATAGAAATCTTGATGAGTACAGAGATTTGATTAAAAAGTTAAAAATCAGAGGTTAATTTCTTAAAAAGGGTTGCGAAAGCAACCCTTTTTTAATGTTCTATTTATGTTAAAATAATTTTAAGGAGTTAATATGAAAACATTAAAATCAATGCGTTTGCATATAGGAATCTTTGGAAAGACAAATGTTGGTAAATCATCTTTATTGAATAGAATTGTGGGACAAGATGTTTCAATTGTTTCTGAAATATCAGGTACAACGACTGATGTCGTAGAAAAATCAATGGAATTGTTGCCAGTTGGCCCTGTAACTTTTTTAGATACTGCAGGTTTGGATGATGAAACTGAATTGGCAGAAAAACGCGTTGAAAAAACTTTGAAAGTTTTAAATCGAACAGATATTGCTGTAATTGTGTGTGATTGTGATGGGTTGGGTGGTTATGAAAATAATCTTGTTGAAAAACTCCAAGAATTAAAAATTCCATATCTGGTTGTTGTAAACAAATGTGATATTGAAGAAAAAAATATAGGTGAATTTGATAACATAATTTATACATCAGTTAAAAATGATGAGAATTTGGTGCATAAATTTAAAGAAGCTTTGGTAAAACTTTTACCTGAAGATTTTGTGAATTCTCCTAAAATTGTTGGTGATTTAATCCCAAGCAAAAGCACTGTAATTTTAGTTGTGCCAATTGATAAAGAAGCGCCTAAAGGCAGACTAATTTTACCTCAAGTTCAAACTATTAGAGATTTATTAGATAGTGAATGTTTGACTTATGTTGTAAAAGAATCAGAATTGCAAGATGCTTTGGATAACTTAAAAACGCCTCCAGCTCTTGTTATAACTGACTCACAAGCCTTCAAAAAAGTTGCTGAAATTGTTCCTGAAAGTATTCCTTTAACATCTTTTTCAATACTTTTTGCAAGATTAAAAGGTGATTTAGATGAGTTTGTCAAAGGTGCAAAAGCAATAGAGGCCTTGAAAGATGGTGATAAAGTTTTAATTTTGGAAAGTTGTACTCACCATGCAATTGAAGATGACATTGGCAGGGTTAAAATTCCAAATTGGTTAAAACAAAAAACAGGTAAGAATCTTATTATTGAACACTTTGCTGGACACGATTTCCCAGATATCTCGCAATACAATTTGATTGTTCATTGTGGTGCTTGTATGACAAATCGTCGTGAAATTTTATCTAGAATTTTGATTGCAAACGATAAAAATATTCCGATTACAAATTATGGAATAACAATTTCTTATTGTTTGGGAATTTTGCCGAGAGCTATTAAAATATTCGAAAAATAAAAGGTTTATGGTAAAATTTCTGTATGATTTTAATTGGTGAAAATATACATATAATTTCTAAATCTGTTCGAGAAGCTATTGAAAATCACGATGAAGTTTTTGTGAAATCTCTTTTAGATGCTCAAAAAAATATGGATTATGCTGATTTAAATGTTGGTCCAGCTAGAAAAGGTTCGATTTTTGAGTGGCTTGTACCTTTTGTAAAAGCAAATTCAGACTTAAAAATTTCATTTGATACTACAAATCCAGAAGAAATGAAACGAGGTCTTGAGTTATTTGAAAGTTCAGAAAATTGCTTTATAAACAGTGCGTCAAAAGATTATGAGCGTTTTGATAAGATGACGGATTTGGCATTAGAACACAATTGTAAATTAATTCTTTTGACATTGGATAAGGAAATTGGGATTCCAAAGACTGCGGATGGGCGTTTGGAGATTGCATTTGAATTGTATGAAAAAGCGTTGGAAAAAGGTTTGGATTCTGAAAAATTATTTTTTGATCCTCTTGTGTTGCCACTAAGTGTTGATCAGTCACAAGCAATGGAAGCTATAAATACAATCAGAATGGTTAAAGAAAGCTTTGACCCTCCAGTAAAAACTGTTGTTGGTCTTTCTAATGTTTCGAACGGTTCGCCAAAAGAGTTAAGGCCTTTGATAAATAGAGTTTTTGCCTGTTTTGCATATGGTGCAGGTCTTGATGCTGCAATTATTGATGCAAAAGATGTTGAATTAGTTAGAATTTTGAAAATGTTAGAAGATAATTCTCCTAAAAATCCAACTGATGAACTTTATGTTAATATTGCAAATATGGTAAGAGATTTTGGCGACATTGCCGATATATCTTATGATGTGGATAATGAAGACCAGCAAAAAATTATGAAAGCAGTTAGTGTAATTTCTGGTGAAAAAATTTATTCCCATAGCTTTACACAAGTCTAATTTTCTGCTAAAATATAATTAGAGTTGAGGAGTGTAGAAATTAATAAGCGTCTTTTAATATCATCAATTTTAGCGTTATCATTGACAGGTGTTCCTGCGTATTCTTATATGACACCTGAGGTGAATTCTTTGTATCAACAGGCTTGTTCTGCTGAGTATCAAAACAATCTTCCTGATGCTATCGAAAAGTTGAAAAAAGCTATTTCATTATCAGGTAATGATAGCTTGTTATATACAAAACTTGCTGGTATTTACTCTGAAATTGGTGAATATGAAAAAGCTTTGGCAATGTATTCAAAAGCTATTGAATTAAAGCCAAATGACGCATTTGTTTATATTAGTGTCGGCAGTATTTATGAAATTCAAGGGAAATATGATGAGGCGCTTTCTGCATATAACAGAGCGATGCAGTTGTTTCCAGAATATAAATATAATTATTTAAATATTGCAAACGTTCTTCATCAGAAAAAAGATTACAAAGCTGCAACAGAAACTTACCTTAGATTTTTAGAAATTTATCCGAATCATTGGGATGCAAGAGAAAACCTTGCAGAAGCTTATTTGGCACAAAATTTGCCACAAAAAGCTGTTCAAGAATATTCAAAATTGTATAGCAAAAATTCAGCGAATTTTAAAGACTACGCAAATTATGGTGTGGCGCTTGTAAAAACTAAAAATTACACTCAAGCTATAGATATTTTGAAAAAAGCTATTGATAATGAACCAGAAAATACTTCTTGCAGAATAAGTTTAGCTCTTGCATATCAAGAGCTAGATAAATATGAATCAGCTTTAGAACAGTATGAAGCTGTATTTAAGCAATTGCCGAAATTACATTCTATAAGACTAGATTATGGTAATTTGCTTGCAGATATGGGCAAAAATGCTGAAGCTGCTGAGCAATATAGAGTTTACTTAAAACACTATTCAGATGATATTAGAGCGAATAAAAATTTAGCTATTGTAAGTAAGCGTTTGGACGATTTGGATACTGCAATTACAAATTATGAAAAGGTTTTAGAAGTTCATAGTGATGATATTGATGTAAAGAGAGATTTGGCATCTTGTTATCATGCTAAAAAAGATTACCCATCGGCCATAAAATATTATGATGAGGTTTTGAAATTAAAATATGATGATTTGGAAGTTAAAACAAATAAAGCAATTGCTATGCACGCATTACAACAATACGATGAAGCTATAGCGCTTTATGAGGATGTTTTACAGGTTAAAGATAATAAAGTTGTAGTTGAAAATTTGGTTAACGCATATGTTTCTCAAGGTCATTTGGATGTAAAATATGAGGATTATTCACGTGCGGTTGAATATTTTCAGAAAGCAATTGCTAAGGACCCTATAAATGATTACGCTTATTATGGTTTAGCAAAAGCATATCGTGGCTTGGATATGAATGAAAAAGCAAGTGAAATGTATGAAAAAGCGATAGCTTTGGAACCAGATAAAACTTTGTATAGCAATGAATACGGAGAGTTTGTTTCATCGTTGTATAGTCAGCAGGCAGATGTTTCTGTTGCAACAGACGAAGAGTTGCCAGAAATTATTGTGACTGATGTTGTTGAAGAAAATGAAGCAATTTCGTCTCAAGAAATTAAAGAAATAAAAGCTCCTGATGTCGATTTGACTAAGAGCAAAGATTTGATTGCCGTTGGGGATGAAAATTATAAAAGCAAGAATTTTGATGCTGCATTAGCGAATTATCAACACGCTTTAAAAGTTAATCCTAGTGATGAAGTTACGCTTTTGAAAATAGGTAATATTTACAAAATGCGTAAAGATAATAAGAAGGCTGGAGATTTTTACAAACGAGCTATCTTTGTAAACCCTGACTATGCTGATGGTTGGTTTAATTTAGGCTTAGTTCAAGCTAACGAAGACAATATTCCTGAGGCGAAAAAATCATTTACAAAAGTTGTTCAGTTAAATCCTGAGTATGCTTATGCATATTTTGCATTGGCAATTGCTGCGGAAACTGAAAATAATACACAGGAAGCTTTAAAAAATTATAGAGAATTTTTGAAACATAATAAAGATGAAGCAAATGTTGCTCAGGTTAAAGAGAAGATTAAAAGCTTAGAAAAATGAAAAAATTATTAGCGATTTTAACTTTGTTTGTTTTGATGTTTTCAACTTGTGCTTGCAAAAAGCCTGATAAAGCTGCAATTTTGTTTAATAAGGAAAAAATTACTGTCGAAAATGCGATGAATTTTTCAAATGTGTTTCAAGCAAACGAACGCATTTATTATTTGATTTTGATACCAAAAAAGATTAAGACGAATAGAATTGAAATTCAAATTATAAAAAAAGATAACAAATACGAAAGACTTGGTTATAAACTGGCATGGAGCTATTCTGCAAGATTGTATGATGATCAAATGTATTATTATGATGATTATGTTGTTTTGTCTGAAGCTGGCGCTTATATAATGAAAGTTTACTCTAAAGATGATCCAACCAAACTTTTATGTATGAACCAATTTTGGGTAAAGAATTAGTAAGAAAAAGAGCCTCATTTAGAGGCTCTTTTTTATTATTCTTGAATGTCTAACAAACTTGTTTGTTCGACTTCTTCAACCGGTGCCGGTGTTGGTGCCGGTGCTTCTGATTTGATAGTTGTATCATCTTCATCAGGATTTAGGATTTTGTTTACTGATACAACTGTATCGCTGTCAACCAAGTTTTGAGCTCTTACGCCTGTTGCAGGACGTCCTTGTTGAGAGATTGAACCTGCATTGATTCTTGTTACGATTCCGTTTGCAGTTACCAACATAATATCGTCACTATCGTTTACGATAGTTAATGCAACAAGTCTAGATGCGCTAGATTTGAATTTAGTTGCGATAAGACCGATACCGCCTCTGTTTTGAGTTCTGAATTCAGAAAGTTTTGTACGTTTACCAAAACCGTCTGACGTTACTACTAATAAGTCAGCATCATAATCTTTTGGAACGATATCACAACCGATTAATTCGTCGCCTGTACGTAATTTCATAGAAGTTACACCACGAGCACTTCTGCCAAGAGGTCTCAAATCTTGGATTGGGAATCTGATTGCCATACCGCAAGATGTACCGATAATGATTTCATCTTTTGCTGTTGCAAGTTTTACCCAATTTAGTTTGTCGCCTTCGTCAAGACCGATAGCAATAATACCGTTTCTTCTAATGTTAGAGAAGTTATCTAACTCGATACGTTTGATGTAACCTTTTTTAGTAAGCATAATTAAGTTCAAATCGTGAGAGAAGTTGCTTACAGGTACAACTGCTGTAATCTTTTCATCTTGTTCAATTGGAAGTACGTTTACAATTGGCAAGCCCTTAGATTGACGTCCGCCTTCTGGGAAGTCATATACGTTCAAGCTGTAAACAGTACCTTTAGATGAGAAGAACAATACTTTGTCGTGCATCATAGCTGTAAAGAAGTGTTGAATATCATCATCTTCTTTGGTTTTGATACCTGCTTTACCACGAGTTGCACGGTTTTGACGTTCAAATGTGTCTAAAGAAATACGTTTTAAATAACCTTGGTGAGTAATAAATACTGCCATAGGTGTATTTGGTGTTAAATCTTCGATAGTAACTTCGCCTTGATCAGGTAAAATTTGAGTTTTTCTATCGTCGCCGTATTTTTCTTTATCTTCTAATAATTCGCCTTTGATAATATTTAGAACTTTTTGACGGCTAGCAAGAATGCTTTCATATTCTGCGATTTTCTTGATTAATTCGTCATATTCAGCTTTAACTTTGTCTTGTTCTAAACCTGTCAAACGTCTTAATTGCATTTCTAAAATAGCGTTTGATTGATCTGCATCAAGACCAAATCTAGACATTAATGCAGTTCTTGCATCGTCTGTAGTTTTTGATTTTTTGATAATTTCAATAACTTCATCAATTGAACCTAATGCAATAATCAAACCTGCTAAAATGTGAGCTCTAATTTTTGCTTTTTTCAAGAAGAAAATAGTTCTTCTTGTTACGATTTCAACTCTGTGTTCAACGAATTCTTCAAGAACTTGTTTCAAGTTCATCAAACGAGGTTGTTTGCCGCATAATGCAAGCATATTTACGCCAAATGTTGTTGCAAGTTGAGTATATTTGAACAGGTTGTTTTTAACAACATCTGGTTTTGCATCACGTTTAAGTTCGATAACAATTCTCATACCATCACGGTCGGATTCATCACGAATGTCTGAAATACCATTAATTCTTTGTTCTTTAACAAGGTCTGCAATTTTTTCGATAAGCATTGCTTTGTTAACTTGATATGGGATTTCAGTGATAACAATAGCTGTACGAGATTGACGACCTGCGCCACCAGCAATTTCTTCAAATCCAGCAACGGCAGACATTTTGATTGATCCACGACCAGTTTCGTATGCTTGTTTGATTTCGTTCAAGCCAATAATAGTTGCCGCTGTTGGGAAGTCTGGGCCTTTAACATATTCCATTAATCCTTCAATTGTAATATCAGGATTATCAATTAATGCAACTGTACCGTCAACGATTTCACAAAGGTTGTGAGGTGGAATGTTTGTTGCCATACCAACCGCAATACCTGAAACACCATTCAATAGTAACATTGGAAGTCGTACAGGTAAAACTGCTGGCTCTTGTAATGAACCGTCAAAGTTAGGTTCAAATTCAACAGTTTCACAATCAATATCAGCCAACATTGAAGTGGTGATTTTGTGCATACGAGCCTCTGTATAACGCATTGCAGCTGCCCCGTCACCATCAACAGAACCAAAGTTACCGTGACCATCAACCACTAAGTATCTAGTGTTGAAATCTTGTGCTAAACGTACTAAAGCTTCATAAACTGAACTGTCACCATGTGCGTGGTATTTACCAAGAACTTCCCCAACGATACGAGCACATTTTCTGAATGGTTTATCAGGTGTCATACCTAGTTCGTTCATAGCGTATAAAATACGTCTGTGAACAGGCTTTAGACCATCACGAACGTCAGGTAATGCACGACCTACAATAACGCTCATTGCATAATCGATATATGAACGTTTCATTTCTTCTCTTATATTGACTGGAACGATTTTTCCGTCTTCGAACATATTTTGCTGGCTCAAAATTTTCTCCTTATTTTCCCCATATTCTATAGTAAAATCATACCACAAATATAGCTAAAAGTCCCATTGTTAAAGGAATTGTTACATACGGTTAAGTATAAATATAGAATAATATTAAAAAATAAAGTAGCTCATAAGCCGTGTTCTGTTTCTAGATAATCATCTGTCTGGGAATGCAGTTGCCTGCAAACTCTAGCGATTTTTCCGAAGTGGGCGGACGACCTCATAACCTTCGATTCAATCTTGCATTCGGTTGGGGTTTACCTAGCCGATACCTCTCGATATCGCTGGTGAAGCTCTTAACTCACCGTTGCACCATCACCTGTGAAAGAAACTTTCCATCGGTAGTCTACATTTCTGTGGCACTTTCCACCGGTTCACACCGTCCGGACTTTCTCCGGCAACCTGTCCTTGAATGCACGGACTTTCCTCACATTTCTGCGCGATTATCCGACTACTTTATTTAAAATGATACTATCATAAATTTGGTAATTAATCTACTATAGACCCTGTTGATTTAATAGCTTGTACTGCCCACGTATCTGTAGGATTAATTACTACCCTGCCATTATCGTAAACGTTTACTCTAAATTGATCGTATACAATATCTGGATCGTTACAAATATCGCCTGTTTTGCCTACATAGCAATTTGGACCTTTATCCCCATTCAAATCAATAAAAATTTTTGCAGCAAGCTCATCTATTGCAGAAGGGGCGTACAAAGACCATCTTTGCCCATTTGTTGTATAAACTGTTGTGCAATCAGAACCGCCAGAAAAGGCGCTGCAATAGCTAGAAGAAGAACTTTCAGACCCTTTAACGTTTAAGTGACTCACAAAAAGCTTTGCAAATTTGGTAGTTCCTGAATAAGTTTTACCTTTATAAGTTATGCTATCGTGATTATCAAATCCTTCGTGTACGGTTCCTGAGTTATCAACAAAGCTGTAGAATAGTGGATTGTTAATCATATCACTTACTGTTGTTGTGATTGTATAATAAGCCTGTCGTGCCATTGTTTTATCAACACTTGGACTAACCTTTACGATTGCAGGGGTTACAAAAGCTATTAAAAGTCCTAAAATCCCAACTGCAAGCAAAATTTCTGATAATGTAAAACCGTATCTTTTTTTCATAAATTAATTTCCTGTAAGTGATGAACTAATTTGTATTGCATCAATTGCCCAAGTTTCAGTTGAAGGGATTTCCATTTTTCCGTCTGCATAAATGCTTATTCTGAATTGATCAAAGCCCTCTGTTTTTCCTGAGCAACCAGTAGCTGAGCTACCTTGATAACAATTAGGACCAGTGCCAAGTCCATTTACATCAATACCAATAGTATATGCTTTTGTGGTGTTGCCTTTAGTGAAATTGCTAGTTGTTGAACCAGGAAACATCCAATGGATGCCATCAGTTGTATTGAAGTTGTAGCAAGAGGAGCTAATGTTGTAGGTATTACAGTCTGAGGATGTATTTAATCCACTATAATCTGAACCTAATGATACATTTTCAACTGTATTTAATTTACTAGCAAACTGATATGCTAATTTGCCGTAATAGTTTTGATTTGGAGTTGTGCTTGCAGGTAAACAATCAAAACCTACGTATTCAGATTCCCCTGTATCAGGGCAAATTCCGTCAATAGTTGCATATATTGAGTCATCATTTATTAATTCTGAAATAGCCTCTGTTGCAGCATAATAAGCTTTTTTGATAAACATTTTATTTTTGTTAACTTTTTTCTGGGACATAATGGGCATTGTTACGGCTAGCAAAATACCCAAAACTAGCATAGCAATCATCAATTCAGCCAAAGTAAACCCAAGATATTTTTTCATATAAACGCCTTTCTCTTATCCTCTCTATTATAATAACATATACGGTTGTAATTTTCAATAAAATATGGTAAAATTACATAAAGTGTGTATGTTAAATTTTGTTTACATTGTAGCAAAATAATTTGTTTAGAGGATTTAGTATCTTGTCAAATTGTTTATAATCAAGTAAACAGAGGTAAAGGGAAAGACAATGGTTGACAATAGATCAGCAGGATTTTTTGGCATTGGAGGGTCGTTTAATTTTAAAAGTGGCGACATCTCAGGTACTGCTGCCCGAACCCAAGATGACAAAATGGGTCAAGGGGGAGAATATTTTGCACAACCTGAAAGAGAAGAGGAAGAAAACAATCAGCCAATGAATCGCTATATGGATCAGAGTGCGGTTTTGCGTGCTACTTTGAATTCCCTTGCAATGATGAATGTTGCCAATGTTATTAATTCCAAAAAAAGAAAAATTACCCTCTTTGATGAAGAGGATATTGAAGATAAAATGAAAAAACTTGAGGAATCTTTAACAATAAACACTGATATTGAAGACGAAGATTTTTACTAAGCAAAAATATTAATTTCTTCTTTTTTGTCTTCTTTTTTACCATTCAAAAATTCACCGTGATAGAACGGATTTGAACCTTGTTTGTCTTTTGCAGTTCCAAAGCTAATAATTGAATTGAATTTTGGCATTTCTGCTGCTTTTTGAACATCAGCGCCTTCATAAACTGCAAATGCAACTTTGCCTTCAACATTTTTTTGAATTTTTTGTGCTGCTTGTGAATTTAGGAATTTAATTGAATCCAAAACATTTTGATTAAGTTGGATTTGTAATCCTGAATTGTTCATAGCAACTTGGCGAGCTGTTTGATTATCAACTTTACCTTGATACAAATCTACGCCCAAATCTACTGTGCGGAATGATGATTGAACATTATTTGCCGCAGCTTTTGCGTGTGCTCTTTTTAAAATCTCAGCAGAAACTTCTTTTAATACAGAAGTATCAATGCCATTTTTAAAACTGTGGTTTAAATTTACGTTCATCATAATCCCTTTTTCTTTCCTTATATTTTGTAAATCGGCTGTTTTTTCTTATAACTTTAAGGTTTTATGATATGTTGTTACATTTCGTTACATGGTGAAAAATCATGGCAATTATCGTTTGTAGAAATTTTTTATATATATATAGAAAAACGAGGACTAACTATGTTTGGATGTATGCCTATAAGATATTGTGGATATAATCCGAGTGTTTCGGACACAATGACGACAATTCAGATGGGACTGGCGGGTCTTAATGGAGCTGTTAGCGGTCTGGAAGCAAGGAATAATGGTGCTTCGGTTTTGGGTGCAATTTCATATGGACTCAGCAATACAGCATTTGATGTCGGTGGTGCATTATTAGGTAATGCAATTGACAAGGGTACTCACAGTTATTTGGGTACTTATTCAAATATGTTAATGCCATCTTTTATGGGAGGGAATTCTTTATTGGGAATGACAATGTTTGCATCATCAATGTATTCACCTATGATGGGTTGCTCTCCATATATGTTTGGCAGTCCAATGATGTATGGAATGCCTAGATTTGGTGGTTTTTGTTGTCACTGTTAAGCAGTTTCCAGTTTTTTGAAACCCTGTCCAATATGGAAGGGGTTTCATCTTTATTGAGAAGAATTTCTTGAACTGCTGAGTTTATTAAAGTATTTATTTCTTTTTGATTTCTTTGAGATTTTAATGTTGGTTGTACTTTGTTTAGTTGTTTTGCACTGATAACGCGTGCTTTTGCCATCAAGTCATTAGAGTCATATTTAGTATAAAAATCATTTTTTAGAGCATTTTGATTGACAGCTAATACATTTGTTAATTTTGCCAATTCAAGTTGATTTTCTTCATTTGTTAAAAATAGCGCAAATTTCAATGCTTCATCTTTATGTTTTGCTCGTAAAGGAATTACAAAATTCATCAAAGAAAAGTCATTTTGTCCCAAATCTCCGATTAATTGAGGAGCAACGTCTGTGTTTTCGTATGTTAAAGGGGCATTTTCTTTAATCATGTTTAAAAAGTTTGCACCAGCTTGGAACAAGACAATGTTTTCAGACATATATTTTTCCAAAGCTTCTCGATGGGTTTGAGTTATTGATTCTTTGGGGATTAAATCATGTGTATATAAGTTTTTGAACAAATCAAAGATTTCAATTGCTTTTTGAGAATTAATAGTTTCAGCAGAATTCACACCATATTTGTTCAATATTTTAAGCATTGTGTCATTTTCAGATATGTTTGGTAAAAAAATGTATGCATTTGTTTTTGATTTTACTTGTGATGCTATTTTAGCAAGTTCAGTATATGATTTAGGGCAACTTACATTCACTTTTTCTATTAGTTTTTTATTATAAATCGTTACGGCTGAAGTTGCATACCAAGGTAGTGAATATATTTTGTTATTGTATTTAAGTGAATTAATAATTTCTGGTACGTATTGAGATGTTGTAGTTTCTGGAATTTCTTCTAGTGCTCCTTTTTGAGCTAATATTGCAGAAAAATCAGGATTAAGGTTTACCAAATCTGGTGGATTATCACTTAAAACAGATGCAAGAGTTCTTTTTTCTCCTTCAGAAAATGGGACATCAATCCATTTGATTTTGATTTCGGGATTTTGTGCCTCAAAGTCTTGAATAACTTTATTAATGTAGGTTGAAAAATCACTCATCTGAAGAGTCCAAAAGACAATCTCATTGTTAGTTTTGTCTTTTTTAAAAATAAAATTACTTAGGATTAAAACCAATATTAAAGAAAAAACGATAAAACAAACTTTCTTCATAGCATCATATTAGCATGAAATAATAATTTATGATAAACTTTTGCTATGAATAATTTGTTTACAGAACTCGAAAATCAGAATAAACAAATTCCTTTGGCAGAACTTCTTCGTCCAAATACATTGGAAGATTTTTTAGGGCAAAGTAATGTTGTAGCACCAAATAGTCCGATCTTAAATTTATTGAAAACTAACAGATTGTTTTCTTTAATTTTTTGGGGAACTCCAGGGTGTGGTAAAACGACATTAGCAAGACTTATTGCCACAAAGACGAATGCCAATTTTATTGAAATTTCGGCTGTAACTTCAGGTGTTAAAGATATCAAAGATGCCGTTGAGAATGCAAAGGAAGCGTTGAGAGTTGGAACAAAGACAATTTTGTTTATAGATGAAATTCATCGTTATTCAAAAACTCAACAAGATGCGTTATTACCTCATCTTGAAAACGGTACATTGTTTTTAATTGGTTCAACTACTGAAAACCCATCATTTCAGGTTGTACCTGCACTTTTATCAAGAGTTCAAGTTGTAAGGTTAAATTCTATTGATGATAAAAATATGGAAAGTATCATTAGAAAAGGATTTGCGTACTTAGCTAAAAATTATTTACCAATGGATTGTGAAGCTGGCGCGATTGATTTTATCGTAAACCTTGCTAGAGGTGATGCAAGGTATGCACTTAATGTTGTTGAGAATGCATATTTTGCGAGTGATTTGAAAGACGGTAGAAGAAATTTAACTGTTGAAATTATCGAAAGTATTTGTCAAAAAAGGAATACAAGATATTCGCAACAAGAACATTACGATTGTGCCTCTGCTTTTCAAAAAAGTTTGAGGGGGAGTGATCCTGATGCAGCGATTTATTATCTTGCAAAAATGATTGCAGCTGGTGAAGATCCAAGATTTATTGCAAGAAGATTGATTGTTTGCGCAGCTGAAGATGTTGGACTTGCGGACCCTATGGCTTTAAATATTGCAGTAAATGCATATAAAGCGGTTGAATTGTTGGGACTTCCTGAGGGAAGAATTCCGTTGGCTGAGGCTGTAATTTATGTAGCTCGCGCAAAAAAATCTAACGAGGCTATTTGTGCAATTGATGAGGCTTTGGCAGATATTGATAACGGTAGAGATTTCCCGCCACCTATGCATTTGAGGGATGCTCATTACAAAGATGCAAAAAATTATGGTTTTGGGATTGGGTATGTATATTCTCATGATGCGCCTGATGTATATCAACAATTTTTGCCAGATGAACTTGTTAATAAAAAATATACAAGATAATTGCAAAAACAAAACGTGTTTGATAAAATATTTTCAAAAGAGGGATATAATATGAAAAGAATTTTAATTGCTTTATTTGCACTTGCATTATTGGTTCCAAAAGCTTTTGCTGATAATGTGTGGGTTAATGATTTGCGCAAGTTATTTTTGTCAAATAATGCAGTAATTTATGTAGTAAATATGAGAACTTTTGGCGCTCAAGATATCAATGAAGATGGGATTATTGATGAGGGTGAAGAAAGTGGTAATTTCTTAAATGCAATTTCTAAACTAGATGAATTACAAGCAATTGGAATTAATACACTTCATGTTATGCCAATTATGTCTGTGGGAAAAACTAAGGCATTTGGCTCAGCTGGATCGTTATATGCGGCAGCAAGTTTTAATGAATTAAATCCTCAACTTAAAAGTGAACGTTCTGCTTTGACAATTGAAGAACAAGCAACAAAATTTATTAATGAAGCTCACAAGCGTGGAATTAGAATTATGATTGATGTTCCGGCATGTGGCGCTTATGATTTATATATGAAACGTCCAGAGCTTTTTGTTAAAGATGCTTCTGGTGAGGCAGTAACACCTGCTGATTGGGCGGATGTAAGATTATTTGATGCAGGTTCTGAAACTGCAATTAATCCAGCTGTATATTCATTATACAAAGACTTTGTTGATTATGTAATCAAACTTGGTGCGGATGGTATAAGAGCTGATGTTGCGCATTCAAAACCTGCGAGTTTTTGGAAAGAATTGATTGATTATTCAAGAAAAAAAGACCCTCAGTTTATGTGGTTGGCAGAATCTTCTGATTCATGGTCAACACCTGTTGCGCCACAAGCAGTGTTTACACCGTATGATAAGTTATTAGAAGCTGGTTTTGATGGATTTTATGGTAGTTATTTCAATATGAAAGATTGGCGTAAAGCTAATGAATTGATGAATCACGTAAAATTTACCAATTCTGTTAAAACAAAATTTGCTCAACCAAAATCAGTCATTGGTAGTTTTTCAACTCACGATGAGTTAAGTCCTGTATTAATTAATGGAATCCAATATAGTGATATGATTTTATGGTTGAACGCTACATTGCCATTAAATTCATATTATGTTGATGGTTTTACAACTGGTGATAATTATGTTTATTTATGGGGTAATAAAAAAGCGCGTAAAAGCTTAACTGATGATGAATATTATTTTGTTCATCGTGGCAAATTAGATATTTTTAATTTCTCTCGTCAACCAGGTGGGAAAAATTATGATTTTAAAACTAGTTTTGCTGTAGCAAATCGTTTTAAAGCATCAATTGCTCCAATTCTTGCGAACGGTAAATTTACTGCATTGAAAACTAATAATTCAGAAGTTTTTGCATATGCGGTTAGTTACAACAATTCAACTGTTATTGTGTTTGGGAATATGAATTTTAAAAAGAATAATGAAGCTATAATCAAAGCCCCAGGCTTTAAAGAGGATATGTTCATTGTCCCAATGAAAATAATTGTGCCACCTGTTGGTAGTAAGAATAAATTTGATGCAAAGCTTGTTCCTGGAGAAATTCAAGTATTATTAGTAAGTGGTTTAGAAATTAAGTAAAATTAAAAAAGAGGGTTATTAACCCTCTTTTTATTTCTTAGGAACAATCATAAATGATTTGAGCATTCTGCCGCCGCCATCTCCAACAGTTGAAACGACTTCGATTGAATTTTTGTAGTTTAATGAGGTGGAACTTCCTCCATCAAAAGCCATTGCTCTATCAAAACCTAATTCTTTACAAAGTTTTTGGACTTCGTAAATATCCATTGGATTTTCATCAGTAATTATAAGAATATGAGCTTCCTCATCTTTTATCCCAATAATTGTACGAGAAGTTTTGTGTAAGACAGAAGCCGATTCTCTTACAACATTTCCTTCTTCATCTTTAACAATAAAAAATTCCTCTTCGAGTCGTAATTGTGGCAATATCATAGGACCACCTTGAGCTGATGTGATAATTGTGCACCCAAAATCGACATCGCTTTTGTGTGGTGCAATTTCATATTTGTATTTGTTGTTGCATTCAACAATTCTGAACTCTGTGCGGTTAAGAATTTTTTCTTTATTTCTGTTCAAAACCGGATTGTACAAAAGGCTATCTGTAAACATTGGATCTACAGCGGTATTTCTATCTGTTACAATATAAGACATTGTTTTGCCTGTTTCTGGGTCAAAAAATCCTGTATTAATTGTTAAAATTGAACGAGAACTTTTGTGTGCTTCTCTATTTGTAATCAAGTTTTCGCTTGCTACAAATTTGATTTTTTTCTTTATTTTTTCACCTTTTAAAATAATATGATAAATTCCTTTATCAAAATCTATATCAATTGGATTTGCCAAAACGGGGTTTATGTAAAGCATTAAAAATAATGCGATAAAAAGTTTTCTCATTATAACTCCTTAGATTTATAAAACGCGACAATAGCTCCAATAAATGCAATTAGTGGGAATGTTGCGGTAATTAATGGGTGCAAAACGCCTTTTTCAGCTAATAAATCAAAAAATGGGAGTGTAATGTAATAAACTACAATACATCCTATTGCGATTGCAAATCCAACAACGCGTTGTTCGCGTGGTTTGCTAAAACCTAATAAGCATCCCATAACGGCTAACAAAATACAAACAAATGGATGGAAAAATCTTTGTAAGTATTTGTTTAGCATAAATCTATATTCTTCATCCATGCCTTCAGATTTCAAAAGTTTAACGTAATTTTTTAAATTTTTGTTATTGATTTCACGTTCTTTTTTTGTTGAGTATGCCATTAATGTATAAGCATTTTTTGCAGCTTGTTCATCTAGAACTGACATTTTGTCGTATTTTTGGATATTTTCAAAAATACCGTCTTTGGTAATTTTATATCTTGAAATATCGTATAACATCCATTTGTCATCTAAGACTTCGCCTTTTTTAGCGTAGTAAATATTAGATAATTGGTGAACGTCAGAATAAACTTCGTTTGAAAAATCCAAAACGATGACGTTATATAACTGTTTAACTTTTGATTTAGAAACAACAACGGTTTGTGTTGGATGCCCATCTTTATCTTTTTGAGTGTAGATAAATTGTGTTGATTGTGCATATCCTTTTATTTTTTCCATTTTATCTGCAGCAAATGGAATTAATTTGTCTGCAGTTAAAAAACATAAATATGTACCAAATAAACTTAGTATAACGACTGGCATAACAATTCTTTTAAATGACAAGCCAACAGCTCTAAAAATTGTTAATTCTGAATCTTTGCTTAATTTATCAAAAGTGAATAAAGTGCCTAATAATAGCCCAGCAGGAAAAGCTTTACCCAATATTTTAGGTAATTCGCATATGATAACCCAAGCTGCGGTTTTAATTCCATATTCGCCAGCTAAAGTCTTTTTGATAGTGTTTAATAACATTTCTGGCGCAATCCAAACGATTATAAATAGAAGAATTGCAACACAAGTTGCCATTAATACTTGGTTAAATATGTATTTGTCATAAATTGTCAATTTAGGGAGTTTCATTATAGTTCAAAATCCTTTCCTAAATAAAACTCTTTTGCGACAGGATCAACAGCTACATCTTGACTGCGACCTTGGATTTTAATTTTTCCATCGAAAACAACATATGCTCTATCAGTAATAGAAAGAGTTGCTTTAGGGTTGTGGTCAGTGATTAGTACACCCAAACCTTTATCTTCGGAAATCTTTTTAATATTGTCTTTAATTTCACCGATTGCGATAGGGTCAATTCCAGCAAAAGGTTCGTCTAATAACATAAAATCAGGGCTTGCGGCTAAGGCTCTTGCGATTTCTACACGACGTCTTTCACCACCTGATAATGAAACTGCTGCGTAACCACGTAGTCTTAAAATACCAAATTCAGATAAAAGCTCTTCTAATTTGTGTTTTTTCTCGCACTCTGTCAGTTTGTCATTCATTTGTAATACAAGTTTGATATTTTCTTCAACTGTTAATTTTCTGAAAATAGAAGCTTCTTGTGGCAAATATCCGATACCTGCTTTTGCGCGAATATTCATAGGCCATTCGGAAATATTTTGACCATTTAGCATAATGCTTCCGCTATTTGGTTTTACAAGTCCTACCACCATATAAAAAGTTGTAGTTTTGCCTGCACCGTTCGGACCTAAAAGACAAACAACTTCTCCTTTGTTAATTTCAAAAGATACATCGTTTACAACGCTTCTGTCGCCATATATTTTAATAAGATTTTTAGCTTCAATTTTCATTTCATATCCCCTTATTACTGATATTTTACTTGAAAAAAGTTTTTAATGCAATTTTTTTGCACAATTTAATGTTTGATATATTTAAAAAAACATTAACAAATGTAACAATACGGAGTATATACGTTATATATCCGAAATCCTGTGGCATACATGAAGTATAACCATTTTCTTTATTTTCTCCTACACACTAACCTTTTACCAAATATGAGTTCGGCCGTTATATGACGGCTGTTTTTATTTTTTCTGGAGAAATTTTGGTTGAAATTATTCTATGCATATTGCATATCTGTCACTGCCGTAGCGTATGCGATTGCTGAAATTTGAATAAGTCGGGAAAAAATATCTGTCATAAGCACTATTGCTATCATATTCTTCACCTGACCAAATATAGAAAGGTGAGCCTGTGTTAAATTTAAAGCCTAACGAAAGGGCTTTTGTGTCGTCTCTAGAAATGTTGGAGACACTATTCTGAGCTTGTATTTTGTCAGTATTATAAATAAAATTTGCAATTTCAGCTAATTGTGCCATTGTTGGCATTTTGCTCACACCACCACAGGTTTTTACAGCACCAGCCCAATAATCACTATTGTGTTGACAATTTTTTATTCCTAAATCATTTTTTGTAAATTCGCACTCATCTTTTTTCATCGGTGTAGGTATAAATGGAGTTGTTGTATAACAAGTTCCGTTTATTTCAAAGGCGCAACCGCTTAACTGAACAACATTTTCATTACTTTGTAAATCTTTTCCAAGGGTATTTGGATTTTTGTAGCCTGAAGTGTCATAAAGAATTGCTAAACAACTTTGACTTTTTATTTGATTGGAATAAGGGTCTTGTTCGCAGGTTTCCGTAGGATTATAAGCGATTAAAGCACTTGTTCCGTTGGCAAATTGTACACCTATAATGTTAGATTTCCAATCATCTTGTCCGAAATGTTTTGCTTTCCGAATTTTGCTTATATCAACTTCTTGTGGTTCTGCTTTTCCGCCACCCCACCAAATAAGTTTAGGGAAACAATTTAATAATTCATTATTTTGGCAGATTTTATTAATTTTAAAATGTTTAGATAATTCTTGAATAAAAGATTCAGTAGTAGCATGACCAGCCAAAGTTGATTGAGAGTTCATAGTTTTGATAGCATCGTCAAGTTTTTTATCAAAAACAGAAGCTGCTGTTTTCCATGTTTTAGAGTTATAGTTTTGAATTAATGCTGGAATAGTCATAGCAGCAACTACACCGATGATGCCTAAGGTTATCAAGACCTCAGCGAGAGTAAATGCTCTTTTAAAAGGCACTAAGTTCCTGAGGTACTGAGGCGCTAGGAGTTTTTCTATTTTATTAATCATACTTCTTTCCTTATTTATAAGTCGCTAAGGCTTTAGTATCTAAGTTCTTTCATATTTAATTTTGGTAAATTTTCACTATTTCTGTCATTATTAAACACTTAGTGCCTTACTATTTTCTTCATCATTCTACCATTTTTTCTATTCAATAGCAATTAAATTCAAAATAATTAATATTTCGGGTAATGAAAACGTTATCCTCATCGTTTATTCTGTTGGGTAAGGAGGAAGCTTTTATGAAAAAGTTTTTAATAGTCATTTTTTCAATTATTTTTACCACACCCGTGTTTGCATCTTGTAGTCTCGATATAGATAAACCTTGTACAGCGAGTGTTTCTGATAGAGTTTATTCTTCTGTACAAAATAAATATATTCCAACACCATTGGAAGATATGAAAAAAACAGATGCATTTCAGCCAAGATATGTTGTTCCATATCAGGAAATGTTGATAAATACAGAACCTGCAACTCAAGCTGATTATAATTCAAACTGTCAGTTTGGTGTTTGTTTGCCTGACAGGGGACAGAGTAGTGTTATAACTGAGTAGGTTAATCTCAAATTCTCTTTAATTATTAATGAAATAAAACAAGGAGGGCATTCACCCTCCTGTTTTTTTATGTGGTGCGTGTAAACGCACCCTACATTACTGGTCAAATAATTAAATAATCATTACTCTACACAAATCGCAAGCCATTGGTTTCCACGTCCACCTTGTCCACTATTCGTTTCATTTCCCTGAAAAGAACGCTTTTGTCCATTTACATAATTCCTATTCTTCCCTACCCAGATAGTGAACCCTGGGGATGATGGCAATCCCAATTCAGCCGCTTTCTCCTCATCAAAAGTTAAGTTGGAAGTATATCCTTCATCATTTATATATTCGTAGTTATAAATATAATTAGCAATCTTTTGCGATTCTTCGAAGCTAATCAATTTATCTATACCACCACAGAATTTTATAGCGCCTGCCCAGTAATCATTTTTGTAATAACACTCATCTATCCCTAAACTCTTCCCATATGTGCCTGCTTCTGTAGCATAATAACCTCCACCACCAGCGTATGCATTTTCACCAGCGCATTCTTCATATGTCATAGGTGGTGAAACTTGCGGTTCCATAGTTAAACACACACCATTTATTTCAGCAAAACATGCACTACCAAGTTTAGTTACATTAATAGTGCGTAAATCTTTAGCACTTTGATTTGGAGATTTAAGTCCATTTGTATCATATAAAATTGCTAATGAATCAGTACCAAGGTTAACTGTACCTCTTCTTCCATTTGAAGAACCTGAAAATTTTATTATTTGGTTAGAATAAGGATCTTGACTAGCATTTGTATTATACGCAATCAAAGCAGTTACTCCACTAGCAAAT